>DATAZR010000129.1:0-17216 GCA_036271955.1 Acidobacteriaceae bacterium | reverse complement strand
GTGCTGCCCAATCCGCCTGCAGTCGTCGATGAAGTCGCGTCCCCGCTTCTCACTTCGGAACCAGTCCAGGGTATCTGCAAGGTGCTTTGCTTCCATCCCGATCACAGTCTCACGCTGGCCAAAATGCAGCGCCCCGACATTCGCCGCGTCATCGACGCCTGGGCATCGGAGACCGAAGAGATTGCCGCTCTCGACTGGATCAACCACATTCAGATCTTTGAGAACCGGGGCGCGATGATGGGTGCGAGCAACCCCCATCCCCATTGCCAGATCTGGGCCACCAGCCACATTCCCGACGAACCAGCCCTCGAAACCGAGGCGCAGCAGACCTATCTCGACGAACACGGCTCCTGCCTGCTCTGCGACTACCTCGCGGCCGAGCGCGTTTCGGGCGAGCGAATCATCGTCAAGAATGATCACTTCACCGTGGTCGTTCCCTGGTGGGCGGTCTGGCCTTTCGAAACCATGATTCTCTCCCGCCGTCATTGCGGTCTGTTGCCGGAGCTTGCCGGGGACGAACGTAATGCCCTGGCCGACATTCTCAAGCGCGTCACCAGCCGCTACGACAACCTCTTCGACGTGAGCTTTCCCTACACCATGGGCTTTCACCAATCGCCGGTCGACGGACAGCCCCATCCAGAGTGGCACTTCCATGCGCACTTCTATCCGCCGCTGCTGCGCTCAGCTACGGTCCGCAAATTCATGGTGGGCTTCGAAATGCTCGGCATGCCCCAGCGCGACATCACACCTGAAGATGCTGCGGCACGCCTGCGGGCGCTGGAGGAATAGCAGGCAGCTTATCCGCTCGCATAATTCCAGTGGTTTGGGATTCAACCATATATGCCAGATATGGCATAATTAAGGCGCAGAGCATATGAAGCAGCTGATCTTTGTTGCTGATTCTCATCAGAATCTGGCTGAGTTCCCGCAAGCCGTGCAACGGCACGTGGGATTCGCTCTCTACCAGGCGCAAATGGGTGAAAAGCACATCGACGCAAAGCCGCTCAAGAATGTCGGTGGTGGAGTACTGGAGGTTGTCTCCGACCACAGAGGCGATACCTTCCGAACGGTTTATACCGTTCGCCTGGAACATGCCGTGTATGTCTTGCACGCTTTTCAGAAAAAGTCGAAACACGGCATAGCCACTCCTCGGAGCGTAATCGAGCTGTTGAATCATCGATTGCGGCGAGCCATCGAGATCGATCGGGAACTGGAGAATCAACAATGACAAAGCGCGAATTGGATTACACAATCAGCAGCGGTAACGTCTTCGCCGACCTGGGCCTTCCCAATCCGGAGGAGGCGCTTGCCAAGGCAAAGTTGGCCCACAAGATCAGCATGTTGATTCGCGAGCGAAAGCTCACTCAGGTTCAGGCCGCCAGACTGCTGGCTATCGATCAACCCAAAGTCTCCGGCCTCATGCGCGGGCGTCTCACCGGCTTTTCCTTGGAACGGCTGATGCGATTTTTGTTGCTGCTAGGGCAGGATGTACAGATATCTGTTCAGCCGAATGATCAAACCCCGGCCAGGGCTCGTGTTCTTGTGGCGTAGTTCTTTCAGGATCGTCGCAGAAGCGGCGGGCAACCCGAACAGAGCACCTGATGCCCCTGGCTCGGGCTCAAAAATCGGCAATGTTGGAGGCCTGAGCAGCTTTTTATCCAGCAGCCGCTCAAGGCAACCAATCCGATTGTTCAGGGTCTTTTTACGAAGGGTTGGCGGCCTGCGGAGTGGTGAGCTCGTCGGGGATCGAACCCGAGACCCACGCATTAAAAGTGCGTTGCTCTACCAACTGAGCTACGAGCTCCTGAAAGGCCTTCCATCTACAAAGGTAGCACAGCGGCAGCCCTGTGATGCCTCCTGTTCTCCGCTCCACTCAGCACACTCGGCCCGCAACTGCCCCGTTATCTGCCATCTATCGCCGGGAGGCATCACACTTGCTATCTCTCCCTCCCCTGCGGGAATGCTACTGTACAGCATGAATTCGCGCTCTGCCCGCACTTGCGCCGTGTAACAAAAAAGTGGTAAACGAAGGTAACCAGCGGGATGTTATCGTTTGGCTAATAGGCTCGACCCGCACTGAACCCAGAAGCCTATTCTGCAAGCTCTGCCTTCACTCGCGCAGTCAAAATTCCGGCGCGATGTTTGATCTGATCTGGCCGCGGTTTCCTTGGATTCCACACGCGACTCCGCCGCTCTCTCGGACGCAGAGGATGTTCAACAGCCCGGCAAGTTTGAATTGCCGTGAAGAGTTGCAGGTGGGTATGCCGGAATCCAATTCGACGGGTCCAAAATCATCGGCCGAGCAGGGCGAAGCGTCGACGCCCGACGATGTAGCCACGCTGTATTCCTGGGCCAACCTGCACGGAGCCAAATACCGCGACTTCTCCGCCTCCCGGGCAGTGGCTCGCGAAGAGACCCGCCTGCGCGCCGAGGAAGCCGCCGCCGAAGAACGCCGTCGCCAGGAAGAAGAGGCCGAGCGCCAGCGCCAGGAAGGAGAGCAGCTGGCCGCGGAAGCCGCCAGTCTGACTGAGGAAGAGCGCCTCGCCGAGATTGCCCGCCAGGCTGAAACCGAGCGCGAGACGGTCCTCGCTGCGCAAGAAGCCCAGCGCATTGCCGCGCCCAGCGATCATGACTCCGGCCATGATCCCGGACTGGCCTCCGCATCGTTTGCTCAGCCATCCCGCGCCGCGGCCGGTTCGTTTTCTCCAGTGCCCGCCTGGCAAGAAGAGCCGCTATTCCGCGCTTCTCAGGAGCAACCTGCATCTGTCTTTTCCCCATCACAATATCGGCCAGAGCTCAACCCGCCCGTCCCTCAGGAGTCATTTGTGTCTTCGCCGTGGCAGCCGGTCGAAAGCCGTGAGCCTCGGGAAAGCCGCGATCCATCGCCGCGTCCGGCATGGCTTGCTCCCGAACCTGCCTCGCAACAGGCCTACTCGCAGCCAGTCCATTTGCCTAGCCATTATGGCGGAGTGCCGCTTCCAGCCGCCGCTCCGGCGCAGTCTCCCGTTCCCATGTACGCCCAGCCGGTGACGCTTGCCTATGGCCAGAACCCCGGCCCACCACAGGGCGCACCTCAGGCGCAGGTCCCAGGCGCAGGGCCCATTCCCGCGCCAGCCGCTCCCATGTACGTTCCGGTCGATGACCCGCTTTCAGGCCCGCGCGAACGCAGCGCCAACCGCTGGTATGCCCTCAAAAGCGTCTTCGATTCCCAGACCGCACCGATCGAGCGAGAGTCTGCTCAGCCAACGGGCCGGGTTCCGAACCAGGTTCCGGTGCTGGCCGTCTTTTCACTCGCAGGCGGGGTAGGGAAGACCAGCCTCGTCGCATCTCTTGGCCGAGCCCTGTCTTCGCGAGGTGAGCGTGTTCTGCTCATTGATACCGCCGCTTATGGACTGCTGCCGTTCTTCTTCGGAGCCCGCGATCAGCGCCCCGGCTTGCTGCGCACTTTCAGCCCTCCTGGCGTCAGCACCGATGCGCCGATCCAACTCGTCACGCTCGACCCCGAGGGACAGCCTCCCGAGCGCTCCGCCGATGCTAATCCCGATCCTAACCAGCATTCTCTGCAGACGCTCAATCAGGACTGGCTCGCGCAGGAAGTCGGCCGATATACCCACAGCGCCAATCGAGTGCTGATTGATTTGCCCACCGCCTCGGGTTCCACGACGCGCCGTGTGCTGCGCCTTGCGCCAGTTGTCCTTGTCCCGGTTTTGCCGGACATGAACTCGGTCGTCAGCGTCGGCGCTATCGAAGCCTTCTTTCGCCACAATGGCAACGGCCTCAACACCGGCGGCAGGCAGATCATGCCCTACTATGTGCTCAACCAATTCGACTATTCGCTGCCGCTGCACCTCGACGTTCGCGAGATTCTCCGCGAGCAGATCGGGGACCGCCTGCTGCCCTTTGCCTTGCGCCGCAGCCCGGCAGTCAGCGAAGCTCTCGCCGAAGGAATGACCGTGATGGACTACGCCCCCAGCGCCGTTGTCGCCGAAGATTACGCCAACCTTGCCGGCTGGGTTCGAAGCCTCAACGCTCCCGCTGCACAAAGCTACCGCGGCGTGCGCTGGAGCGAACGATGAGCGTAGCCCAGGTCTGGCACGATATCGGTGCCGGGGAGACCTTTCGCAATAAGTTGTTGCGCTTCCTTTTTCTCTGCGTTGCGCTGGTCATGTTCTACTTCTTTGCCTCGCTGCCGCTTACCTGGCCGCAGCAGGCAGTCTGCGGCCTGCTCACGCTGCTCATGGGATTGATCCTGGGCCGCACTTCCGACTCCTACCTCATCACCCTTACTCTAATGATCCTGTCGCTCTTTGCGACCTTCCGCTACGGCTTCTGGCGCATCAGCCGGACTGTCCAATTCTTCCAAGACCCGTCCAGTCACTGGGGTGCGCTCGATGCCTTCTTCATCCTGAGCCTCATCTTTGCCGAGAGCTATGCCTTCGTCATTCTCTTTCTAGGCTTCTTTCAGACCATCTGGCCGTTGCGCCGCGCCCCGATGCCGCTGCCCGAGGATACGCGAGAGTGGCCGCACATCGATGTTCTCGTGCCCACCTACAATGAGCCGCTGGAGATCGTGCGCTACACCGCTCTCGGCGCGCTCAACATGGATTGGCCGACCGACAAGCTGCACGTCTACATCCTCGACGACGGCCGCCGCAAAGAGTTTGAAGAGTTTGCCTTTCAGGCCGGCGTGGGCTACAAGATTCGCCCCGACAACTTCCATGCCAAGGCCGGCAACATCAACAGGGCGCTCAAGACTCTCAACTCACCCTATGTCGCCATCTTCGACTGTGACCATGTGCCCACGCGCAGCTTTCTGCAGGTCACCATGGGCTGGTTTCTGCGCGACCGCAATCTGGCCATGCTGCAGACGCCGCATCACTTCTATTCGCCTGACCCGTTCGAGCGCAATCTGGGCCAGTTCCACGTCATTCCCAACGAGAACGAGCTCTTCTACGGCATCGTGCAGGACGGCAACGACTTCTGGAATGCCACCTTCTTCTGCGGCTCCTGCGCTGTCCTGCGCCGCGAGGCTCTCGATGAAATCGGCGGCATCGCAGTCGAGACCGTAACCGAGGACGCCCACACCTCACTGCGCATGCAGTGCAATGGCTGGAACACCGCCTACATCAACATCCCCCAGGCCGCAGGCCTCGCCACGGAACGCCTCTCCGCCCATGTCGGCCAGCGCATCCGCTGGGCGCGCGGCATGATCCAGATCCTGCGCACCGACAATCCGCTCTTCGCTTCGGGGTTGAGGTTTTCCCAGCGCCTCTGCTATTTCAACGCCATGGCGCACTTCCTCTATCCCTTGCCGCGCCTCATCTTTCTTACTGCGCCGCTGATCTATCTGCTGCTCTCGCATACCAACGTGCCCGGCTACTGGGCCGCGATTCTGGCTTACGCGCTGCCGCATCTCACGCTCTCGAACATCGTCAACTCGCGCATCCAGGGGCAGCATCGCCATTCCTTCTGGAACGAGATTTACGAGACGGTTCTCTCGCCCTACATTCTGCTGCCCACGTTGCTGGCGCTCGTCAATCCCAAGCTGGGCAAGTTCAACGTGACGGCCAAGGGCGGCATCGTCAAGCGCAGCTTCTTCGATGTAAACATCGCAAGGCCATTTCTGGTGATGCTCTTCTTGAATTTCCTCGGCCTGGCGGTAGCAATACCGCGATTCTTTATCTGGGATAAAGACCGCCCGGGAACAGTCCTCATGAACTGCGTCTGGTGTTTCTTCAACATCGTGGTGCTTGGCGTCTGCGCCGCGGTTTCGCGGGAGATGCAGCAGTTGCGTCAGCATGTGCGCATCAACGCTGTGGTTGAGATCCTGATCAAGCTGGCCGATGGACGAGTCATCCGAGGTGAAACCATCGATCTCTCCAGCGGAGGAACCGCCGTCCAACTGCTCGAGCCAGTGGATATTCCTATCGGCGAGCCGGCGAAACTCCGCTTCCCCTCTGCCCCCATGGACGCCGACCTGCCCTCGATCATCGTCACCAACGAAGGAACCACCCTGCGCGCCCAGTTTGACGACCTGACCATCCCCGAGCAGGAGCTCCTCACCATGGTCCTCTACTCGCGAGCCGACACCTGGCTCGGCTGGGGAGAGAGCCGCGAGCCAGATCAGCCGCTCAAAAGCCTGGGACGCATCTTCGCCATCTCTCTCATCGGATTGAAGATGACGTTCGTCAACCTCTTCTCCAGCGGGCGGGCCAGCAAGACCAAAGCTGGTAAAGGCAAGCCCGGCGTAAGCGCAACCCGCGCGGCACATCTTCTGCTGCTGATGCTCATGCCGCTTGCTGTGCTGGCTATCTTCACCGGCGCGCAGCGGACTGCGCTTGCCCAGCCTTCCTCCGTCCAATCTTCAGCAGTGCAATCTTCCCCAGTGCAATCGTCCGCCGCCCAGTCTTCCGCAGCGCCAGGCCAGTTCCACGATGTCTTCAGCCTGGCCGACATCGGTACGGGGCCCATCGAACTGCACGGCATCGACAGCACCCGGCCCATCTTCTTTACGCTGCAGCAGACCCATGTCGTCAAGACTGCGCGTCTGCACATCCAATACGCCTTTTCGCCCAGCCTGCTGCCGGAGATGAGCCACATTCAGCTCATGATCAACGGCACTCTCTTCGCCACGCTGCCCGTTCCGCCCGATCAGACCGCCGCCACTGGCAGCAAGGTCCAGCAAGCGGACATCCCCATCCCCGCCGAACTGCTGGTGCGCAAGAACATCTTCACCATCGAGTTCATCGGCCACTACGTCAAGGTCTGTGAAGACCCATCCAACACCACGCTCTGGGCGCGCGTCGCCACCGGCACCTATCTGGATTTCACCGGCGACGTGCTGCCGCTCACCGACGATCTCAAACACCTGCCTCTGCCCTTTCTCGATACCGAGGTTGTAAACCCACCAAAGATTCCCATCGTCTTCCCCTCCAATCCCTCACCCAAAGCCATCCAGGCTGCAGGCATCGTTGCTTCCTATTTCGGCGTCGAGGCGGAGAACCGCGTGGTTCGCTTTCCAACCTCCATCGGGCCACTGCCGGAAGGCAACATCGTCCTCGTCGCCGAAAACCCCGCCACTCTGCCCGGCGGTTTGAATCTCGGTTCCGTCAACGGCCCCACCGTCGCCATCCGGCCCAATCCAACCGATCCCTATAGCAAGATACTCATCGTCACCGGCCAGGATGCGGACCAGGTTCTGACCGCGGCTCAGGCAATCGCCCTTCATTCCAGCTTGCTGCAGGGGGCTGTTTCCACCATCGACAACCTCAAGTTGCCGGATTCTCCTGCAGAGGACGTCGCCCCGCGCTGGGCCAAGACCGATGGCAAGATGTCGCTCTGGGATTACGCCTCCGCAGAGTCGCTGCAGACCGATGGCGGAGCCCCACTGAACGCCTACTTCCGCATTCCGCCGGATCTCTTCTACAGCGAGCGCAAGCCGAATGCCAAGCTGGTCATGGTCTACCGCTACAACTCCATTCCCATCGGGCCGATCTCCAGCGTCCAGGTGCGCATCAACAACGCCTACCTCGGCTCATTGCCGCTGATTCCCGGCTCGGATGCCTCAAAGGAAATCCGCACTACTGTCCCCGTTCCGGTAGTCGATCTGCGCCCGTTCTCCAACTCGCTCACCTTCGACTTCACATTCCAGTTGGTCAAGAAGGGTGGATGCACGGACACTATCCCGATCAATATGCAGGGAGCGATCCTGCGCGATACCTACCTGGACCTGCGCGGCTATCCGCACTACACCCAGCTTCCCAACCTTGAAATTTTCGCCAACGCCGGCTTTCCATTCACCCATCGAGCCGACCTGAGTGAAACCACCGTCATTCTTCCTTCGCTGCCCACCGCGCAGGAGCTGGAGATGTTCCTAACCTTGATGGGCCACTTTGGCCGCCAGACCGGCATGCCTGTCTTCCGCGTCAAGGTCGATGGCGCCGACGCCATGAAACCCGGCGCAGCCACCGACTTCCTCGTCCTCGGCACCGGAGACGACCAGCCCGCATTCGCCAAGTTAAGCAGTAACCTGCCGGTAAACGTTCAAGGCGGCCAGGTGCAGGTTCGCGACACGGGAGGCCTTTTCGGCCTGCCGCACCATGCCTGGTGGAAGATTCCAACCGCGGAGCATACCGAGTCCGGCGACCTCACTGCCTCCGGCACGCCCGATTCCGTGATCGAGGGCATTCAATCTCCCTACGCCCCCGGCCGCAGCGTCGTGGTGGTTAACGTCAAGGACGCGGCTACCTATGATGCATTTCTTACAACCTTCCTCAAGGTGCAGCAGGCCAGCGACATCAACGGAAGCGTCTCGGTTCTGCACGGCTCTCTGTTTCAATCCTTCCGCATCGGAACCGGAGCCTACACCATCGGATATCTGCCTCCCTGGACCCGCTTGACTCTGTGGTTCATGGAAGTGCCGTGGCTCGCCGCCCTCTTCGCCATGGGCATGGCCTTCCTGCTGGCCATCTGGATTCGCATCTGGCTTCGTACCCATGCCCGCAAACGCCTGCAGCTGGAAGACAACTAGGATGCGCGTCTCAACCGACATCCACGGAGCAGGGTATCGGGCGGCAAGGCTCCTGCTTACCCTCGTGCTCGCTTTCCTTGTGCTCGCCTTCCAGGCTGCGGCTGCCGTTCCTACCGCCCAGGCCCCGCCGGAGCCTCAAATCGGCTATGCCCGCCTCTGGCAGGCTTACGCCAATCGCTTCATTACCCCCGACGGACGCGTCCTCGACCCCCAGGCCGGTGATCGCACTACCTCCGAAGGCCAGAGCTATGCGCTCTTCTTTGCTCTCGTCAATAACGACCGCGCCCGCTTCGACAAGCTGCTCGCCTGGACCCAGAGCAATCTCGCCTCCAGCGACCTTGGCGCACACCTTCCCGCCTTCAACTGGGGCAAGGCAGGGGATGGCCACTGGGGCATTCTCGATCCCAACTCCGCCGCCGACTCCGATCTCTGGATCGCCTACGATCTCATTGAAGCCGGCCGTCTCTGGAACGATACCCATTACGCTGCGCTTGGCCGCCGCCTCGCGGAGTTGATTGGCCGCAGGGAAGTCTCCAACCTTCCCGGCCTCGGCCCCGTACTTCTGCCCAGCGCAGCCAATTTCACCTTCCCCCGCTTCTGGGTGCTTAACCCCAGCTACTCGCCGGTCTTCCTCCTCGATCGCCTGGCAGCCGTCGATCCAAATGGCCCCTGGGCCAGCGTCGCCATGGAGGTGCCGGCCATCCTCGAGCGCAGTGCCCGCAACGGCTTCGCCATGGACTGGGTCTGCTACGGCCAGGGATTCACCCCGTGCCTTGCCAACGGCCACAAATCTCCTGAGCCAATGGGCAGTTACGACGCTATTCGCATCTATACATGGGCAGGCATGTTGCCCGATGGAAATCCATCCAAATCCCGCATCCTCAAAGCCCTCTCCGGTATGAATTTGTACATGCAGTCCCACACCGCGCCTCCCGAGAAGATCAACAGCGAAGGGGTGCCCCTGAAACAGGATGGCCCAGTCGGGTTTTCTGCCGCCCTGCTGCCATACCTCAGCAGTCTGGGCAACGAAACCGCAGTTGCCCAACAGTTGGTGCGTATAAAATCGCAACTCGATGAAAAATCAAATCTGTACGGGGCTGGTTACGGAACAGGTCCTACGTATTACGATCAGAATCTAGTCCTCTTCGGGAGCGGCTGGATCGAGAAGCGGTTTCAGTTTGGAAGCGGCGGGGAGCTGCGAGTACGATGGAGTCGCTGATGCCACGGCGAGAAGAGCAGCGAACAGTACGGAAAGCCGGTGCTGGCGCAGCAGTTCGCGTCTTTTGGCTATCCCTCTGCGCCCCCCTTTTCCTTTCCCTCGGGACTATCTCCATTCATGCTCAGGCGCAGAAGGAAAGCGACGCCGAAAAAGTCCTGATCGATAAGGCGAAGGCGCTGGAAGCGCGCGGCCGGCCAGACATCGCCGTGCAGGTCTGGCAGCAGATTCTGCTCTCCGACCCCAGCAACCAGATGGCCCTTGCCGGAGAAGCCCGCGACTACCGCCTCAGCGGCAACTCCGCTGCCTCCGACGCGGCACTGGACAAGCTGCGCAAGATCAATCCCGCCGACCCCAACATTGGCAGGATTCAGGGCCTCACGAGCAACAAGGCTCGCGACTCGCGTCTTGCCCAGGCCGGAGCCCTCGCCAAAGCCGGCAATCCAGAAGCCGCCATGCGCATCTATCGCGAATACTATGGCGACCATCCGCCCGACGGCGACATGGCTCTCGCGTACTACGAAACCCTCTACGCAACGCCGAATGGCAAGACTGAAGCTCTTAATGCCATGCGCGCTGCTGCAGCCCGGAATCCCGGGGACTCGCGCTTCATCGTCACCCTTGGCCGCATGCTGACCTACGACGCCCGCACCCGCGCCGAAGGCATCAAGATTCTTCGCGAACACCTTGGCAGCTCCGACGCGCAAAACTCCCTTCGGCAGGCGCTCATCTGGGACTCCGCCAACCCCGCATCAGCCGCCGAGTTGAAGGAGTATCTCAAGACGCATCCCGCCGATACCGAACTGCAAGGCCGCCTCAAAGTCAACGAGGGCAAGCTCGCCGAGATGAACGCCGGCATAGCCCGCACTCCTGCCGAAAGAGCCGCCTTCGCAGCCCTCAACGCACACCGCCTCGCGGAAGCCGAAACCCGATTCCAGGCTTTGCTCGACCGCAATGAAAAGGATGCTCGCGCCGCAGCCGGAATGGGCTTCCTGCGCATGCAGCAGAACAACTTCGGCGCAGCCATCAGCTACCTCGAGCAATCCGAGCAGAACGGCTTCCGCGATCGCTCCGTCGTCGAAGCGCTCGCTACGTCGCGCTTCTGGTTCACCATGGGCGAGGCCTCGGCGGCCTTCGATGCCAACCAGCTCGACGTTTCCGTGCAGAAGTATCAGGCCGCGCTCGCCATGCGCCCGCGCAGTGCGGAGGCTCTAAACGGCCTCGCCGGCGCCTACACCAAGGATCAGCAGTACCCGCAGGCCGCCGCCATTTATCAGCAGATTCTCAAGTCCCAGCCCAACTCGCTCGATGCCTGGCGAGGACTCTTCCTCTCTTACGCCCGCAACAACCAGAACCAGCAGGCAATTGCCCTGATGGGCCGCTTTCCGGCCTCGGTTAAATTCAATCTCAATCGCGATCCCGACTTCCTGCGCACTCTGGCGGCCATCTATCAGGCCAACGGCCGCGACGCCGATGCCCAGCGCGTGCTCGCGCAGGCTCTGGCCTTGCCATTCCCCGACAACGGAAGCAATCTCAAGACCGGCACCCGCCTCCAGTACGCAAGCATCCTGATGGCCGCCAAGCGCTACGATCAGGCGGCCGAGATGTACCAGCAGATCGTCAACGACGATTCTTCAAATCTGCCGGCGTGGATGGGCCTGGTCACCGCCCAGCACCAGATGCAGCATGAGGCCGCAGCAATCGATGTGGTTAAAAAGATGCCGCCCGATGTCTACGAGTCGGCGCTCGCCGATTCCGGGTTCCTCGCTCTGCTTGGCTCCATCTACCAGCAATCCAGCCAGCTTGAAATCGCGCAAGGCCTGCTGGAGCGCTCGGTCCGTCTGCAGACTAAGTCCGGCGGCCAGCCTTCGATCGATCTGCAGGTCCAGTTAGCCGGTATTTACCTGCAGCGTGGCGATACTGCCAAAGCCTACGATCTTTACAAGCAGGTGCTCTCGTCTCATCCCGAAAACCTGGACGCATGGCGCGGTCTCATCGGAACTTTGCAACAGACCAACAGAACCAGCGAAGCTCTCGAGGAGATGAAACTCATTCCGCCCGCTGTTCGCCAGCAGCTCGAGAATGATGTCCAGTTCGAGCAGACCGAAGCCAGTCTCTATGCTTCTGCAGGTGATACTGCAAACGCGACCACGCTCTTCAATCGCGTCCAGCGCCACTACCAAAGTGAGCACGAAGTGCCGCCCGCCGACGTCGAAATCCAGAGCGCCTATCTGCTCTACAACACCAAGAATGACCGCGCCCTGTATCCGGCGCTCATGCGCCTCGGCGCCCGCCAGGACCTGACCAACGCCCAGCGCGAAACCATCCAGGGCCTATGGGCCAACTGGAGCGTCCGCCGAGCCGCCGCCGCTTTCCAGAATGGCAACAATGCCCGCGCCGTCGACATTCTCGATGCCGCCGCACAAGCCTTCCCTGACAATCTCACCGTCCGCAAGGCCGTCGCCGGCGGCTACCTCACCGTAGGCAGGACTAAGGATTCACTCGCGCTCTTCAAACAAATCGATCTGCAGGATGGCAGCACCTCTGACTTCCAGGGTGCTATCGGAGCCGCGCTCGCAGCCAATGACAAGGCCCAGGCCGAGCAATGGCTGCGTCAGGCCCTCGACCGCTATCCGCATGATCCCGGCGTTCTCGGTCTTGCTGCCCGCTTCGAGCAGGCTCGCGGAGATAATGCCCGCGCAGCAGAATATTGGCGCGCCTCCCTCGCAGCCATGCCCGAGGTCACCCCCACCGACAAGCTGGCCCATGAACTCGTCCACCCAGAGCAGCCGAATTCCAGCAACCGTCCGGCCACCCCCGACGACCTTGCGCGGATGCTCAACCCCGATCAGGATGCGGCTGGCGCATCCGGCCGTGCGACGAAACCGCAGCTTCCCCCGCTCCCTTCCTACGGCCGCGATCCCTACGATCCCGGAGCCCCTGTCGTCATCGCTCCGCAGCAGGGAACAGCCCCTGGCACCATGCCCGTCTACCCGGTACCAACGACCACGAACCAGCCCCTGCCACCCTCCGAGCTGAATCCATCCACCAGCCCTGCAGGATCGAAGGCTATTCCCAGCCCGGTAGCAGGCACAGCGCCTGATGCGGACTCGATGAAATCCCCTGGCAGCAAGTCCGGCGCGTCCAGAAAAGCCACCCGCAGGAAAGACGCAACCAGCTACTCCGGCCACATGAACCTGCCGGCTGCCGATGACACTGTCACGAGTACCGGAGCCGCACCAAACCGTAATCAATCCGCTCCCAGCCAGCCGACGTACGCCCAACCATCGAACAAACCTCGGCCATCGCAACCGCAGCCAGCCCCCGTCTATCCACAGCTCATCCCGCAAAGCTTCCGGCAGCCGGCTCCGCAGCAGAGGATCACCCTGAATCCCCCACAGGCCAGCGTGAACCAGTCGCAGGGGCAACTCTCGACAGGCCTTCGTCTCTCCTCCCAGCCTATGAACCCAGTCGCCGCGCGAGCCCAGGCTCTGCTCACAGACGAAACCGATGGCCAGATCACCCAGGGACTCGCCACAGGCACAATCCGCTACCTGCCCAATTCCACCAATGCGGCTCAGCCTCTGGCTTACAGCAACGTCCAGTACACGCCCTCTGCCCAGGACGCAGCCGCCGGAGCTTACTCCGCACAAAAGCCCGCCACGCCGGTACAGGCCCAGCCGCAGATTCCCATTCCCCCGCCGCCGGCTAGTGCCCCGGAGTCGGCTACGCCCGTCAAGCCATCGTCCGCCAAACCCTCGCCACGCAAAGCTAAATCGGCTCGCAAGCACGCTAAATCAAAACCCGCCCCCGCGGCCCCCGAAGTTCCCACGCTCGTCACCGCTCCCGGCGAACAGCCAGCGCCTGCCGCCCAACCGGCTGTCTCTGCGGACCCCGTCTCTGCCGGTCCCGTCTCTACTGGCAGCGATCAGGGTGTGCAATCCACCACCGGCATCACCGATCAACAGCTACAGGACCGCAACCTTCCGCCTCTGCGCGGCCGCTGGGCGCGCCTCACCCGCAAAGAGCCGGAACAGGTCAATCCCCGCGAAGAAGCGGAACTGCAGCTGCGCACCATCGAAGGCGGCTACAGCGCCTGGCTCGGCGGCACCGGAAACATAGCCCACCGCACCGGCGACCCCGGCTACAGCAATCTCTCCTCGCTTTCGGCCGACTTCGAAGCCTCGCTTCCGCTGGGTACAGCCGCCCGTCTCACCGTCATTGCCCGGCCCGTCTTTCTTGACTCCGGCCAGGCCAATGGCAACGCGGTGATCAATCTCACCACCGGCCAGGTCACCGCCAGCAGCCCTGAGCCCATCGGAACCCTCCCCGGCGCCACCGCTGCAATCACTCCGCCTGCCCAACAAAACGCCTCTGGAATCGCCGGTGAAGTGCAGCTGGCCCTCGGCGGCAACTTCGCCATCGCCGGTGGCTACAATCCCTACGGCTTCCTCATCTCCAACTGGACCGGCCGGGCCAGCTGGCGTCCCGGCCGCGGCCCTTTCACCTTCCTCTTCAACCGCGACTCGGTCAAAGACACCCAGCTTTCCTACTCCGGCCTGCGCGACCCCGCCACCATCACCGCCTTCAACCCCGGCAACGTCTGGGGCGGAGTCATGGCCAATTCCGGCAACGTCCAGTTCGCCCGCGGCGACCTCACCTCCGGCTTCTACCTCGGCGCGGGAGGTCAGTACATCACCGGCTATCACGTGCAGCAGAACCGCCGCTACGACGGCTCCGCAGGAGCCTACTGGCGCATCCTGGCCATGCCCGAATACGGCAGCCTCAACATCGGCGCCAACTTCTTCGCCATGCACTACACCTACAATCTGCAGGCTTTCACCTACGGGCAGGGCGGCTACTTCAGCCCCCAGTCATACTTCCTGGCCAACGTTCCCATTACCTGGACCGGCCACTACCTGACGCGCTGGCACTACACCGTCCTCGGCAGCTTCGGCATCCAGGCATTCTCTGAAGATGCCGAGCCTCTCGATCCGCTCGACATCGGCATTGAGACCAACACCTTCGACAGCGCCAAAACTGCCGCCCTCACCAGCGTCGGCCCCAACTACGACCTTCGCGCCCAGGTGGCCTATGCCATTCACGACCACTGGTTTGTCGGCGGTTTTGCCGGAGCCAACAACTCCCGTAACTACACCAACGTCAACGCCGGATTCTCAGTCCGCTATCTCTTCCGCTCCCAGCCGTCGACCGTTGCCGGACCCACCGGCCTCTTCCAGACCGACGACCAGCACCAACTGCGCCCGCTGACCGTGCCGTAGGCCCAAGAGAAGTCCTCAAAAACTCCCTGCAATCAGAAAGATAAGACCGTGAGCTTGTCGGCCGTTCTTACGTGCATGGAGAACCCTTGCAAACTGATCTGCACGCGTCTATGCCATATAAATTGATTTATTTAATAAAATATCTTGTGTAAATTGAAAATATTAAGTAATGTGATTTTTAGCAATAAGGAAAGGCAACGCGTCATGTCTGAAAATTCCAAACCCTCCGACTGGCAAGACCTGCTCCGAATCGCCCAGGGGAGTTCGCTGCTCGTCGAGCGCGTCCGCCTTCCGGAAAAGCAAATCACCGTCGAAGGCTCCTTCGCCCTTCCCGAACTGGCCCGGCTTACGCTCGAAGATCAGGTCTTCGTCACTGCTTTCGTACGCTCTCACGGGTCGATCAAGGAGATGGAGCAGACCTTCGGCGTCAGCTACCCCACCATCAAGGCCCGGCTCAACCGCATCGCCGGCCAGCTTGAATACGTCGAAACCAACCCCGCTCCATCGAGCGCCGAGATGGAGACTGAAGTCCTCAACCGGCTTAACAACGGCGAAATCACCCCGGCCGAAGCCATAAAGGCACTGGAGGCCCTCAAATGATTCCCAACATCGCCATCGTTCACATCCACAATCCGTACTGGCGTAGCTTCCGGATCTGGGTTCCACTCTTTCTTCTCTGGATTCCTGTCATTCTGCTCTCGCCGCTTCTGCTGCTGATCCTGCTCGCCGCCTGCCTGGCATTCAAGATCAGCCTCTGGCGTTCGATCGCGGTTTTCTGGGGAATTTTGTGCGCCCTGCCGGGAACCGACGTCCGCGTTCAGGCCGAGCAGAACCACATCCTGGTCCAGATTCTTTAGGCAAATTCAGTAGCTAGCCAAATCAGTCAGGAGGTCCGGCCATGACATCGCAACGTTCCCAAACACTTGCTCTCTGGATCGTCCTCGCGTTTCCGCTGGTCTTCCTGAGCTTCTCGCCGTCTCGCGCCATCGCAAGCGCCTATCTGCCTTTGCATTCGGCGCTTCACTGCGTTGCCCAATCCGAGGCCGCTCATCACCTTCACGTTTTCTTTATTCGCTTTCTGGGAGAACTGCCATGAACGAGAATCGCCGCCAAATCCTGAACATGCTCGCCGCCAACAAGATCACCGCCGAAGAAGCCGAACGCCTGCTTGCCGCACTTGATTCGAGCGGAGCCGCCAGCGGCTCAACCGGCAGCACCGCGTCTCCCTCCAGCAACGGAGCAGGGAACACCAGCAGGTTCGAGTCGACCGGCAGCCACGCCAAATATCTTCGCGTGCTGGTCGAAGCGGATGAAGGCTTCGAAGGCAAGAAGGGACCGACCTCGGTGAACATCCGTGTCCCGATGCAATTGCTGCGCGCCGGAGTTCGCCTCGCCAGCCTCATCCCGGCGCAGGCCCATCAGCACCTCGACGAAGCGCTCAGCCAGCACGGAGTTCCGCTGACCCTGTCGCAGATCAAGCCGGAAAACCTCGAAGAGTTGATCGATCACCTCGACGACCTGACCATCGATGTCGCA
Source organism: Acidobacteriaceae bacterium (assembly GCA_036271955.1). Lineage (GTDB taxonomy): Bacteria > Acidobacteriota > Terriglobia > Terriglobales > Acidobacteriaceae > Acidicapsa. Next base: position 652 of record DATAZR010000129.1, on the reverse strand, counting down.
GCCAAGGAGGACCACTCCAACGTTAAGGTCAGAGTCTTCAGCGAATAGAGATAGCGGGGATGCCGAAGCGGCTTTGGGGCGGGATCATTTGGACAGGTTGATCATTTGGACAAGTTGATTATTTCGACAGGTTATAGATCAATCCAAAGGGGTCGCGAACATAGCATCGCGGAAACTGCGGCTCGTCCTTGACGACCTCGCAACCTTGCTCAATCAGGCGCGCTTTGGCCGCCTCGACATCGCCGACGAAGACTTCGAGCACAGGCCCAAGCGCAGGGCCCCGCTCGATGTACATGTTGATCTTCGCGCCCTCAAGGCTGACCATGCTGGGATCGTCGCCGGTGATCTCAAAGCCAAGGTTCTCGACATACCAGGAAGCCGCAGCCTGCGGATCTTCCGCCTGAATGAGAATGTCTCTGCCGAACTTGTTCGCCATCCATCCTCCTCGACTACGTGGATACGGAATTATCCTTTGCGCGCAACCTTCTGCAGCGGCACCACCTGCACCGTGACGTCGCGAATCTCGGCCAGAAAGCGATTCAGCACCGACCCGCGCAACAGAATATCCCATCGCGAACGCACCGACTGTCCGAAGACCACGTGCGAGATACTCTCCTGCTGCGCAAAGCGAATCAGCGCATCGGCCACGTTC
>DATAZR010000128.1:0-2640 GCA_036271955.1 Acidobacteriaceae bacterium | reverse complement strand
GTCTTTGTTTGCGGCGAGGGCTTGAGATTCAGATCCTGGTACGGGCAGACAAAGAGAAGATACAAACTGGAATCCGTCCAGCGGGAACGCACCTCGGTTCGCAACGGTTTCACCGGCCGGCCGTAGTTATCGCCGTCGAAGGCGACAGGCGAAGCGTCGCGCCAGAACGACGAGTGAGGGCTCAGGTTGAGCGCGGCGTCATGAGAGGCGCGCAGGCTCCGAATGGTCTGGATGGTCTCATGATGGGGATGAGGTGGATTGGGATGCGCCATGCTGATCAATGAGGATAAGGAGAACAAGGAGACTATAGCTGCGACGACGACCGCCGCACCAACGACGCCAACCCCTTTTTTCGTTGCTTTCATGCTGTGGCGGCTGTTTGGATTGGCATGTTTCATGGAATGGCCACTGTATCAGGCGTGGCGGGAGCCGATGGTCGACGGCATGCCGCATCCATTCCGGGACTCTGCTTTCCCAATACGATTCATCCGGGCTGGTTCCAGTACTAAAGTAATGCATATACTCCAAAATAGTAATTGCACGATGTTACTCTGGTTTAAGCGAGCGAACCTTCGCGGGGGCAACACTTATGGAAGACCAGGGCAATGTTAATTCCTCATCCAGCATGCTCGCAGCCTTGCTCCGGGCGTGGTCTACGACGGTTCGCAAAGGGGCGAGTGAGACCCGCAAGCCCAAAGCGATCACCCTGGGCGCCTACCTGCTGCCAAAGCATATGCACCACAATCGTGCAGAGATTCAGGGCGGAGAGCAGTGCGGTTGCCTCTTTTGCGAGCAGTTTTTTCCACGCAGCGAGATCCTGCGCTGGGTGGGCGAGGGCACCACGGCGATCTGTCCGCGGTGCGGCACCGCTTCCGTTGTGGGCTCGGGTGCCGGATTTGAGCTAACGCCGGAACTACTCCATCGGGCGCACCAGATGCTTTTCGAAGGAATGGGGCGGCGCGCCTAGAACGGCTGCGACAGGGCCGAGCGACGGGTTGAAAAGTATTCGCTCGCCGACTGCGGGACACACGATATGTGTCACAGGAACGGTTGCCTATTGCGAGTTGTGCACTTGGGGTTCTGGTGCGCCCGGAGAGATTCGAACTCCCGGCCTATTGCTCCGGAGGCAATCGCTCTATCCAGCTGAGCTACGGGCGCACTTTTGTGATTTTACATGAGGGCATCCGGATACCGAACTGCCCGCGATTTCTGGTAGTGGAGGCAGTTTCAGATTGCCGGCGAGTCGGTCGGCCTGCAAGACTGCAGCGCTTATGAGCAGACGTCAGGAGCATAATTGGAGCGTAAGGCAAAGGGAGTGGCGGCATGAAAAACCGAATCGCCATTTGGGCCATTCTGGGCGCGCTCGTTGTTGTCGCCTGGAGAGTCTATATCTCAACAACTCTTTCGAATCCGCTTGGCAGGGACGGCGTTGGGCGGGCCCTCGCCCATCTGACCATCCCCATCTCGATCGCGAGCCGACACCCGCAAGGCTTCTACTTCGTCCTCATTGTGAATGCCGCAACCTATGCATTGGCCGGGGTCGTCATTGAGACCACGCGGCGGTACTCCCGCATTCACTCGAATCCAAGCTGACCGGCTACCTGAATTCTCGCGGCAGTGGAGAGAACAGGAATAACATATCGAATTCCGCTTCGCTCCAGTCGTGATGGGGACCTTTGAAAGCAAGAGCGGTTACCGCGAGAAGACGGCGCCGTGCGGAGTGGCGGAGCCGGTCCAGCCCTGCGGCCATTTGCGGTTGTCGAAGCTGAAACCGGGCTGGCCATCCTGATCGCGGAAGGATTCATCGACGGTGAGCTTGCCGGTTGCCTGATCGAAGCGCACGAGGTAGAGGCGATGTACGCCGTCGGTGCCGGGAGTGACGACGATGCGGCTGGTGGCGGCGTCCCATCCGGTCCAATGCGCCATGAAGTTGCCGGGGAAGGAGACGCGCGAGACCTCGACCGGCTTGTCAGGATGGGCGATGTCGAGCGCGATGATGCCGTGGATGTGGGGAATGCCCTCGATGAGGTAGTGGCCGACGATGGTGGGAACGCCGCATGCGCCGCCGGGGAAGCGATAGACGAGCGTGGCCTTCGGATTGTCTGTCGCAATATCGGTGACGTGTTCAAGGCCACAGGAAAACGTCTGGACGAAGACGGAGCCATCCGGGCCGCGGCGCGGCTCTTCGGGATCGGTATGGGCGGTGAGCTGCGGGCTGGGCTCGAAGAAAGCGGTCTTCAGCAGCTTGAGATCGGAGAGACGCCAGACCTGGTAGGTGGTTCCGGTGGGTTCAAAGAAGCTCATGGATGAGTTGGTCGAAAGCGCGCGATCGATCTCCGGCAAAACTACAACACTGTAGGGGCAATAGAAGACGCCAGGATGTGCGGGGTCTTCGGCGCTGGCGCTGCGAATCAGTTTCCCCTGCTGGTCTAACTCGACGAGACCGCCGCCGCCTTCTATTGAACCGCCTCCGTGGCCATGCTGGAAGGTGGCGAGAATGTTTTGATTCGGCAGCCGCAGGTAGGAGTGCGGGTGCATGTAGCCGTCCACGTCAGTGAAAGAGCCCGCGATGCGAGGATGCAGTGGGTCGCGCAGGTCGAAGAGGAAAGTGCGGCCGGCGTCGTGATCGTTGGCGAAGAG
>DATAZR010000127.1:0-11312 GCA_036271955.1 Acidobacteriaceae bacterium | reverse complement strand
AGGGCCGCAGCAATCGTGAGATCGGCGAAGAGCTCGGCATCGCCGAGAAAACAGTCCGCATTCACGTCAGCGCTGTGCTCGACAAAATGGGCGCGAGAGATCGCACGCAAGCCACGATCTATGCGCTGCAACGGGGTCTGGTCCATCTCGACTGACATTCCTTGCCGCAAGATAGCTGCCTGAATTTCTCAAGTGCTCCATTAAAATCTCAGCCTTGATGAGTCCGCTACCGCATCCTGCGATAGGTCATTTGTCCTAGAAACTGCCCCGTCAACTGACCGATGACAGTTTATCTGTCCTGTAATCCAATCGTGACATTCAAGAAACAGTCGCGTTCGGTCGCCGAAACGCTTGGCGCCTTACGTTGATGGTCAAAGCAGCTACAAACCTGCCTGGCTCGCCAGGATTTTCGTAGGAGACCTCCCGTGAAGAAAGCATTCGTCTGTTCTCTCGTAATCCTGCTGAGCCCGTTGTTGATGCGGGCGCAAGTAGCAAACAACACATCCCTCGTCGGTACGGTTGCCGACCCGAGTGGCAGCCCCATCAGCGGCGGCCATGTAATGGCCATCGAAGAAAACACCAAGGTCAAGTCCGAAGTGAAGACCAATGGCGAAGGCTACTACGCCATCAGCTTCATTCTGCCGGGCACCTATGACATCACAGTTGAGCAGGCCGGCTTCAAAAAAGTAACCAAGACAGGCGTTGTCGTTCCCACGGATCAGGCAGTGCGAACAGATTTCTCCATGCCCGTCGGCTCAGTCGATACATCCATCACCGTTAGCGCCAACACGCCTCCGATGTCTACGGACGATGCGACGCTGGGTGAAACCATTGCGGCCGGTCAGGTGCAGGATCTTCCCGTGCAAGGGCATAATGCCCTGGAGGAAGCAGCTTTGACTTCCAATGTCATTATCGGAAGCAAAACAAGCTACTCCGGCAACCCTCCGGGTGTCGATTTCATTGGCGCCGGTCAGCGCGAGACGCAGAACGAGCAGACGCTTGACGGCGTCACCATCATGAACAACCTAGGCAACGTAACAGCGACGCGCCCCAGCGCGGACATGGTTTCGGAAGTTCAGATGCAGAGCGGTAACTATACCGCTCAGTACGGAGCCTATCTCGGTGTTCACATCAATCTGGTCAGTAAAAACGGCACTAATGATCTCCACGGCGCGGCATACGACTACGTCAAGAACACAGCCTTTGATGCACACAACTTTTTCGATACACCCGTCCAGGCGAAAACGCCGCTCAACTACAACCAATATGGCTTCGATGTCGGCGGCCCGGTGTGGATTCCGAAGATTTATAACGGACGCAACAAGACCTTCTTCTTCGGCGCATACGAAAAAATCAATCAAAAGGTGACGACAACCGGAACCACCACAGTCATGACGCCTGCCATGGAAGGCAACGGCATGGCCCATCCAGGAGAGGGCGATTTCTCAGCATTGTTGTCACTCGCTACCCCGATCCAGTTGACCGACCCTTACACCGGCCTCCCTTATCCCAACAACATCATTCCGGCGAGCGAGATCAATACCGGCACAGCGGCAATTGCACAGAAGTACCAGGCCTACGTTCCTGGGCCGAATGTCGCAGGCGTAAACAACAATCTCTTCAACGTACCTTTTGCCAATTCACTATTCATCCGCCAGACGTTGGAGCGCGTGGACGAAAACATCGGAGAGCATGTCAAGATATTCGGACGTTTCCACTGGCAGAATCTCACATACATCAACGGCAACGCGGTTCCTGTGGGCGCCGGTTACGGGCCTGCTAAAAGCCGTAATTATGTCATCGGATACACGCATGTGATTACGCCCAGGCTGGTAAACGACTTGCGTGTCGGGCTCAATACCTTCTTAACCGATGCTGTGAACTACTGGTACGAGAATGGGTTGAATGATGCTGGCACCAACCTGGGCATTCCAGGATTCAACTACGACACTACGCAAGGTCAACCCGGTGTTCCAAACGTTCAGATCACCTCGGCAGGCGGGATGAACATCGGAAACAACGGCACCAACTGGTTCCAGGACGACCGCGCCATTGATGCATACGACCAGGTCAGTTACTCCCGTGGCAAACACAACATTATGGGGGGCATTGAATTCCGCAGGCTGGAAACGGGACGCATTGCAACCAACGAATCACTGGGCGAGTTCACCTTCAATGGCACGGTTACGGGCTATGGTGCGGCCGACTTCGAGCTAGGCCTCCCCAACAGCGTTCAGACACCTCCTGACAGCATCAAGGGATCGGTGGCCGAGTGGCGCGATGGCTTCTTTGCCCTCGACAACTGGCAGGTCACGCCCAAGCTCACGATCAACTATGGCCTTCGCTACGATCTGCCTACTGTGCCATTCAGTTTGAATGGCTATACCCGCATCATGAACGTCGAGCAGACGGAATTGTTGCCAACCTCATCGGCAAATTCCGCAGCTACCTGGACGCCAGTTCCAGGCCTCAAGCTTGGCAGCGCGACGCATGACAATTGGGGACCACGCTTGGGCTTCGCCTACAGGCCGTTGGAGAAGACGGTAGTTCGCGGAGGAGGCGGCTTCTTTTACAACGCCAACCAACTCAACAGCTTTACCTTGCTAACCAGCAACAACTATCCCTTTGGCGCCACCTTCACCTTTAGCGACGCTCAGGGGACCCAAGCGAATCCATTGTCCTTCACCAATCCGACGCCCGGAACCGCAACCGCATCCGCGGTTACAGGCACCTGCACACCGAAGTGTACCTACGGAAGCGCAGTGACATACGATCCACGCAACAAGACACAGCGCAGCTATCAGTGGAACGTCTCAGTCGGTCAGGAGTTGTGGAAGGGAGCTGCGATTGAAGGCCAGTATGTGGGCTCTCATTCTCTGGATCTCGACATCAGCCAGTACGACAACGAACCGAATGAGCTTGCACCCGGCGCAGTTTTTTCGCAGCCCACAAAGGTCAATGTCAACAGCGCCCAGGGGAGTTGCGGTCAGGCCAACTGTCTCGTACGTCCCAATCAACTCTTCGGCTCCATCCGTAATCTGAGAAATATTGCCTACTCCCACTACAACGGGCTGAACATAATTCTTCGCCAACGCTTGTCGAACGGCTTCTCCGGACAATTCAGCTACACATGGTCGCACGATCTGGATAATGCCAGCGATTCCAACGGCGGCGGCACTGCCACCGATCCCTTCAACATAGCCTACGACTACGGCAACTCGAACTGGGATATCCGGCATCGTTTTGTCGGCGTACTCACCTACAGTCTGCCCACGCTGAAAGGAGTGACCACTCTGGTGCGCGAAGCGATCGGCGGCTGGCAACTGAACGACGTTCTGAACTTGCAGACCGGAGAACCATTCAACGTCACCCTCGGCTATAACAGTGCGGGTCTCAGCCAGGGCACGGAGCGTCCTAGCTGGGTGCACAAGCCATTCTCAACCTGCAACCAGAAAAATGAACTCATTGCCGGCAGCGCGGCAAGCTGCATCAACAGCGACGCATACACTTTGCCAGTTGCCCAGGAGACACTTGTCCCCGGTTCAACCACTGCCATCCAGTCATACAACTATGCCTTCGGCAATGTGGCAAGGAACTACCTGCATGGGCCGGGGTTCAGTTATGACAACTTCTCGATCTTCAAGGATTTCCCGATCAAGGAGAGAGCCAAATTTCAACTTCGCATGGAGGCGCAAAATGTGACCAATCACCCGAGCGCCGGCAACCCGAATTCAGCTCTCGGGGCAGCATCGCTCACCGGTACCGGGGTAAGCACGAGCAACTTCGGTACTATCACCAGCGTGCAGACAATTCCTGGCGAAGTGACGGGGGCCAGGGTCGTGTCGTTTGCCGGCAAGTTTATCTTTTGAACTGTAGCTGTATGGCTCACCTGAATCCACGGCTGGCTGCTTGCTCCAGCCGTGGACATTCGAAAAGCAAGAACCCTGGTATGCAGGCATGATTCCGGCTACTGTTTGTCATCCTTACGTCGGCGGAGGTATAGCATAGGCAAGTCAAATCTTGCGCAGATGCGAGGCCGCTATGAAACATATGTCTAAACTTCAGGAGTCGTGGTTTCAACGGGGAATTTTTCTTTTGCGATCGGGCTCTGCAGTCCTGGCACTGGTCGTAATTGCGTCTCTTCTTGGCGCCCTCGTCGTGCTGGCGGATACGCCAAGGACAGCTGCCGAGTACAGCGCCAATCCAGTAGCAATGCTGGAGGCTTATCGCCATGTCGAAGCAGCGTCGGTCTCTGACGCCATTGAACAGCTCCTTCATGAGAAGCACTACATGTCGCACCGCATGCAGTCTGTCTTTCCAACAAAATTTGCCGGCACTGCGCTCACTGTCAAACTGATCAGGCAAGAGAATAAAGACCCCGATGCACTAACCGGGATGCTCAAAGCGATCGACTCCGGTGGTCCCGGATCAGTCTATGTAATGCAGGTAGAGGATGGCGCGGATATCGCCGGTATGGGAGGCCTGATGGGAACTGCAATGTTTTCGCGTGGCTTCGTGGGCGCGGTCGTCGACGGCGGCGTACGCGATCTCCCACAACTCAAGCGAATCGGCTTTCCTGTTTACTCCACAGGCCCTGTTCCATCCACCTCTGTAGGGCACTATAAGTTCGGGGGAGTCAACATTCCCATCGATTGCGACGGCGTCAAGGTTAACGCCAATGACATAGTAGTGGCAGATCAGGATGGTGTAGTTATAGTGCCTCGTGAACATGCCGCCGAAGTGCTGGTGCGCGCCGAACAACTCGACAACAGCGAACACTCCATGTACCCATTCATCGAGAAATTTCACTCCATCACAGAAGCGGTTAAGCAGTTTGGCAGGATCTAGCTTTTCAACAATCCGGCTCATAAATCCACCGTCACGAGGACTTGAAGATGGCCATCAGCAAAGCCCAGTCTCTCTTCTCACGCCGTCGATTTCTCGGCTGGTCTCAGGCTGTACTTGCGACATTGGGAGCGGCACCTGCCTTGGCTTTCTCAGAATCCACAGCGGCGGTAGATACTCCAAATTCAGAGGACGATTACTACAAGAAGCTTGGCGTAGAAAAGATCATCAACGCAGCTGGAACCTACACGTACCTGACCGCGGCAGTGATGCCGCCGCAAGTGCAGCGAGCCGTAGCCCAGGCTGCATTGCATCCTGTGGTTCTCAAGGACCTGCAACGAGCCTCTGGAGAGTACCTCGCAAAGAAACTGCATTGCGAGGGTGCATTAGTCACGTCGGGCGCGTCGGCTGCACTTACCCTGGCCACCGCAGCCTGTATAGCTTCTGCGAACGGCGCGACTCCAGAACAGATCCCTGAAGCTGTCAGTTCAATGAAGAATGAAGTCATCGTACAGAAGGCGCATCGATACGAATACGACCATGCCATGCTTCTCTGCGGTGTCAGAATCGTCGAGGTGGTGACTGTCGAGGATTACAAACGTGCCTTCACTCCGCGAACCATCATGACGAACTTCTTCAATGCTGCTGAAGCGGGGGACATCGACCGTACGACGTGGCTTGAAATCGCACATCAGCACAACGTGCCCTGTCACATCGATGCAGCGGCCGACATGCCTCCAATCGAGAATCTCTGGAAGTACACCGGCATGGGTTACGATCTGGTGTGCTTCTCGGGAGGGAAGGGGATTCGCGGCCCGCAAAACGCAGGCCTGCTGCTTGGAAAGAAACACCTGATCGATCTCGCTTCCGACAACGACAGCCCCAACTCCGACGCAGTAGGCCGCGGCATGAAAGTAGCCAAGGAACAGATAGTTGGCATGGTAGCCGCTGTCGACTGGCTGCTGGAGCAGAGCGACGAGGCCGATCTCGCGGAATACGCGCGCCGTGCGAATACTATTATTCAGATGGTCAAAGACGTCCCGACCATGAAGACAGAGATCTTCATTCCAGAGATTGCAAATCATGTGCCGCATCTCATTCTCGCTTACGATCCAACGGTCGTAGGCATCACGCCAAAGCAGGTGCAGGAGCGGCTGCGTACGCAGCGTCCGCAGATCGAGCTCAATCCCGCTACAGGAACATCAGGGCGCCTCGGCACTCATTCCAACGAAAACACCATCGTCGTCGGCACATGGATGTTGCAGCCTGGAGAGGCAGAACTCGTCGGGCGCAGCTTGCACGCAGCTCTCACACATGCAAAACCTTAAGTGTCACTTGGCTTCAGTCAAAACCAATTCTCGTTAAGGAGTTCCTCATGCAGAAGTCGTCTAGAAGAAATCTACTCAAGAATGCAGCCACCGCGGCAGCAGCCGTCGCAGGCACAGCAATCACAGCCAAGACCGCTGACGCTCAAGTCACCGGCGCTCTGGTGAAAAAGTCTTACCCCGTCAAGACCAACGCCGACAACGCCGCCGCGGCGCCGCCATTGTTTTCCAGCGCCGTCTCCTATGGCAATCTTCTCTTTCTCGCCGGTGTCGGTGCGCACTTTGAAGGCACCATTGAAGAACACACCAAGCATGTCCTCGACGAATTAGAAAAGAACCTCATCGGCGCCGGTTCTTCGATGGAGAAGGTGCTTAAGGTGAATGTCTATCTCAACGACATCAAGGACTGGCCAAAGATGAACACTGTTTATGCAGGCCGCTGGGGCAAGATACCGCCCGTACGCACGACCGTTGCTCCCGCAGGCGGCATTCCTGGCAACTCGCTCGTCGAGATTGACCTGATTGCATATATCTGATCATCGATTTCTCGTGCGTATCTGTATCGCCAGCTGGCTGGTAAGCTGCGCGCAACGCGAACCTATCGGCAAACACCGAGTGAGACTAAGGAATTGAACTCTATGAGCTTTTTTCGCACCAGGCTTTGGTCACGGCGTCAGCTCCTCAAGCAATCAGGAATCATCTCCGCTCTGGGAGCGGCCGCTTCTGTCACGCCGTTGACGGCAAGCGCCTCTTCGCTCGCTGGGTCCAAGCCTGCTGAGAATGATATTCAGCTGCCGCCGCGTCAGGGAACGGACAGCGATAATCTCTTCACGCAAATTGGCGTCCGGCCTATCCTCAACGCGCACGGTACTTTCACCATCATTAGTGGGTCGCGTTCGCTGCCGCAAGTAAAGCAGGCTATGTTCGAGGCCTCGCATTACTACGTTCATCTTGACGAGTTGATGGACGCCGTGGGCAAGGAGCTAGGCCAGCTGACTGGCGCGGAGTGGGGCATCGCCACCACTGGCTGTGAGGCTGCAATCGCGGTTGCGACCGTTGCCTGCATCGCAGGCACGGACCCCGAAAAATCCCAGGCGCTCCCCTACATCAAAGGCCGCGATCAGGTCATCATTCCCAAGCATTCCCGCAATCCGTACGATTTCGGCGTGCGCATGACAGGGGCGGAGCTGGTCGAGGTCGATTCCGCCGAGGAGTTGCGAAGCAAGCTCTCTGCAAGGACCGCGATGATCTACATTCTCTCCAGCCCTGCTGCTGAAACAGGCCCGCTTAGCATCCCCAGCATCTGCGCCATCGCCAAGGAGAAGAATGTTCCAGTCTTTGTCGACGCAGCCGCAGAAGAGCCGAATGTGCCGAACATTCACATCCAGCACGGTGCCACGCTGGTTGGTTATTCCGGTGGTAAATGCATGCGTGGTCCGCAATCTTCCGGGATGCTTATCGGGCAAAAAGATCTTTGTCGCGCCGCCTTCTTTCAGGCGGCTCCTCATCACAACTACGGTCGTGCGTACAAGTGCAGTAAAGAAGAAGTCATGGGTCTGCTCGCGGCTGTTCGCCAGTGGTATAGGCGCGATCACGCAGCTGAGCAGCAGATGTGGCTCTCATGGCTCAAGAACATTGAGGCCCGTGTGAAAGACCTGCCATCCGTGACCGCGGAGTATCTGCAGCCCGAGGATCTATCCAACAAATCTCCTCGTTTGCGTATTCACTGGGATGCAACGCAGCTTCATATCACAGGCACGGAGCTCGTTGCTCGCCTCGACGCCGGTACACCGCGTATCCTCGTCGATGGCGGCAGCGGTGTCCGGCCCGCCAACATGGCCAGCTCCCTCACCATCATGCCTTACATGATGGACCCCGGCGAAGACAGTATCGTGGCGGATGCAATCTACGAAGGCCTCACCAAGCCCGGCCACTACGAAGATCCCATCATCCCCACGGGCACGCCCGCTCAGGTTAACGGCAAGTGGGCGGTTGCAATTCAATACACACGTGGCATTGGAGAGCAGCATTTCACCATCGAACAATCCGGTAACAATCTGATCGGAACGCAGCACGGAGAGTTGTATGAGGCGAAGCTCAAAGGCAGCATCCATGCCTCGCAGATTGAGCTGCGCAGCATGATGGCTGTAAGTGGTAACTCGGTTCCATGGGCGTTTCAAGGAACGGTCGAGGGAAGCAACATGACTGGCACCGTGCATCTTGGCGAGTACGGAAACGCAACTTGGCACGCAACTCGCGCTTAGGCCGAACTGTCATGCATCACGGCACCAGCGCGCATGCCATTTCGCTATTCATTCAGGCCCGACCGGCGCGCGTATCGGTCGCAGAAATCTGTGCATCCCGTAGAGGACTTATGCTCAATTCAACTCGTCGAACACAGCTCCGATGCGCCGCTGTGCTGAGTACTTTCTTAGTTCTGGCGTTCGCCTTAGGTGTCCAGGCGCAAACAGCTCATACGGATGCTTCCGTATCCACTGCGCCCTACGACCTGCTGCTTCAGGGTGGTCATGTCCTCGACGATAAAAACCACATAGACGCAGTCATGGATGTGGCAATCAAAGATGGCAAAATCGCTAAGGTTGCGGCGCACATTCCCTCGGGCGATGCGCTCAAGACGATTGACGTCAAGGGACTCTACGTCACGCCAGGCCTGATCGATATTCACGTTCACGTCTACGCAGGTACGGGAGAGCGCAACTCCTATGCCGGTGATAATAGCGTCCCGCCCGATGGCTTCACTTTCCGTGTTGGCGTAACGACGGTTGTAGATGCAGGCTGCTCCGGCTGGCGCAACTTCGAAGACTTCAAACAGCGCATCATCGACCGCTCCAAGACTCGCGTCTTTGCTTTGCTTAACATCGTTGGCTCTGGCATGCGCGGTCCCAAGTACGAAAACAACACCGCGGACATGGATGGAGAAGCTACTGCGGCGATGGCGCTGAAGTATCCGGATACTGTTGTTGGCATCAAGACCGCGCACTTCGAGGGTCCCGAATGGACGCCTGTTGAGCAGGCAGTCATTGCGGGCACCAAAGCAAACATCCCCGTCATGGTTGACTTCGGCACAGATCGCCCGACCCGCCCCATCTATGATTTGCTGACAGTCAAGCTGCGTCCAGGTGACATCTACACTCACATGTATTCGGGCCTGCGCCATGAGCAGGACCCAGCCACACTCGGTCCCAGCAAAGGGCTGATCGAGGGGCGCAAGCGTGGCGTTTATTTTGATGTGGGTCAGGGAGGCGGCAGCTTCAAATGGTCGCTCGCTGTTCCCATGATCAAGGCCGGTTTCATTCCCGATTCCATCTCCACCGACCTGCATATCACCAGCATGAATTCAGCGATGAAAGACGAGCTCAACGTAGCCGACAAGATCATGGCCATCGGTGTTCCCCTCAAAGAAGTAGTCGCCGAAATGACCTCTCATCCTGCCCATGAGATTAAACACGAGGAACTGGGAAATCTCTCCGAAGGCGCGATCGCCGATGTCGCTGTCCTGCGCGTGGAGAAGGGCAACTTCGGCTTCACCGACATGATCAATACGCGATTTGATGGCAAAGAGAAACTCCTCTGTGAGCTCACTATCAAGAGCGGAAAAATCGTCTACGACCTCAACGGCATCAGCGCCGATCTATGGAACGTAACGCCCGGTCCTCACGCCAATGAAGCTTCACGCTGGACCACCTTTGCGCCACGCCAGCCTAGAACGAAGGACTCTCCGGAAACAAATCATTGATTTTCAGGTTATGAAGTTGATTCCGTATTGAGTGTGGTTCTACGGCACTCGCTTTAGCCGCATTCCTCCAGTCCGCAGCCCATAATCGGATTAGGAATGGACGTATCCCACAATCTCGTTTTGCTCTCCGAGTACAGGACCTTCCTGCGGGTGGAAAAGGGTCTGCGCCCTCTTACGTGTGAAGCATACGACAGCGATCTGAAGACTTTCGCCGAGTTCCTTGACGGTCGTCATGGAGTGCTCTTAACCGCGGCGCAGCAGGATGTCGCTGCATTCCTTGAGCATCTGCGTTTGCATGGCATCGATTCCCGCTCCGCAGCCCGTAAGCTCAGCTGCATTCGCGGCTTCTACAAGTGGCTGCTTCTCGATCGCCGTATCCATCACGATCCGACGATCAACATCGAATCGCCCAAGGCCTGGAAGGTGTTGCCCAAGTCCCTCGCCGAGTCGGAAGTAAATGCCATGCTTGAGAGTGCCGGGCAAGCAGCCAATCAGCCTGCACTCCGTCCCCAGGCCCACGCTGCAACGCTCCGCGATCGTGCCATTCTCGAACTGCTCTATGCAGGCGGCCTGCGAGTCTCCGAGGTCACGAGCCTCTCTGTTAGCGATATCTCTCTGGACACGGGTCGTGCGATGGTGCGAGGCAAGGGAGACAAAGAGCGCATCGTTCCGCTGGGCGTTACAGCTCTTGAAGCGATCAATACGTATCTTCGGGATGGCCGTCCGCAATTGTCGCGCATCCGCTCCAGGGCAGGCTCTGTGCATGGAAACAGGCTCTTTTTATCTCTCCGTGGAACGCCCCTCACCCGTCACTCGGTATGGCAGATCGTCAAGTCCTACAACATCGGAGCCAGTCCGCATACTCTGCGCCATAGCTGTGCAACGCATATGGTCGAGCACGGCGCTGACCTCCGTTCGGTGCAGACATTGCTTGGCCACGCGGATATCTCCACGACCCAGGTTTACACTCACCTTGCGCTGGGTAGGCTCAAGGCCGTGCATCGCCAGCATCATCCGCGAGCCACGCGTCGCGAGTTAACCATGCGGCAAGAGGAAGTTCTCACCGCCGTTGTCGATGGTTCTCTCGAAGAGAAACCGCGATGAGCACGCCACACCCCATCGTGCAGCCTGCATCCTCGCCTGAAATTAAGCAGGACGATTCGTCGTCCGTAGACATTCAGGCTTCGCCTCTGGGAGAACTGGTCTCGTCCTATCTCGCCATGCTGGCCAATGAGCGCGCCAGCTCCCCGCATACGCTGCGGGCTTATGAACGTGAGTTGCACAACTTCGTTGCGTATATTTTCAAGACGCAGGGACAGGGCGTTTCGGCAGGTGCGATTGAGCATCTTCACATTCGCGCCTGGCTGGGGTCGCTGTATGATCGT
>DATAZR010000126.1:0-15458 GCA_036271955.1 Acidobacteriaceae bacterium | reverse complement strand
AACTCATGCTGCCGCGCCGTTCCCCGCGCCAGCAGCAGTATCGAAACATTCCCGCACCCAATCACCAGCAGCAGCGCCACCGCGCAAAACAGCAGCGTCAGCGTCCCGCCCAGCTGCTCCAGAAAATCGTCATTCAGCCCGCGCACATTTACCTTGAACGAGCCCTGCGGAAAGTGCGTCGGCGTCTGCTTTTGAAACTGCTGCAGCAGCGGCAGCAGCGCCGCATTGGCCATCGCATAGGTCACCCCAGGCTTCAGCCGCACCTCAGCGCCAAACGCATGCACCGGGTCCTGAGTTATCTTCTGCGGAACATATACATCCGTGTCGTTCCACGTAAACCGCTTCGCCGCCACGCCGACAATCGTGTAATCCTTGTGCACCATCTGTATAGTGCGACCCACCACCGTCGGGTCCGAGTTATAGTACCGCTGCCAGAATTTGTAACTCAGCACCACCACCGCATTCGGGTCCTGCCCATCCACCGCATCCGAAGGCAGCAATCCCCGTCCCAGATACGCCGGCACGCCAAAGAAGTTAAACCCATTCGAAGAGAAGTACGAAGCCTCGACATCCTCCGGCACATCCTTGCCCGTCGTCGTCAGGCTCCACCCATCCTCGATGATCGCGTCTTCCACCACCGGAGACTTCCTCAGCTCCTGCCACTGTGCCGCCGTGATCCCCCATCCATCCGGCTTGCCCGCCGCGTCGACAATCTGCGGATGAACCATCCGCTCCGGATTCGCATACGGATAAGGATTCACCAGGATCCCGTAAATCACACTGAAGACAGCCGTAGTCGCTCCAATCCCCAGCGCGAGCGAAACGATCGCAGTAAAAGTAAATCCCGGCGACTTCCTCAACTGCCGCAGCGCATAGCGAATATCCTGAATCACACCTTGCATCAGAACCTCCTCGGCCAGACACATATCCCAGTCAGAAAACACGCAGTCAGAAAACACAGATCGATGTCAGAGATGCACTCCAAAGCCCAAATCCCCCACCCCAATTCAACCCATCCAATTCAAAGACTTAAGCAACCCTTCGTAGGCCAGCATCACCTCAACAATGTCCACAACCGCAACTCCCCGTCCGCAAATGGACACGGCCGTCATCTCGACGAAATGGTGTCCCATGTCTAGAACCGTGGGTGCCCCATGTCTCGCTTCTGAGACATGGGCCATATTCGTGCAAAGCACGAACCGCACTCCTGTCTTTGGTTCTTCGTGAAACACGACCCACTTTTCCCTAAACCTAAGTCCTCAAAGCTTGAGTTACCATCCCCAAATGCCCACCACCCTGACCCGATACCAGCAAACCGGCGACACCCACTTCGTCACCTTTAGCTGTTATCAACGGAAGCCATACCTGGGCAATCCAACCACGCGGGATATCTTCCTGGAATCCCTCGAAACCATGCGCATCCGTTACCAATTCCACGTCTTCGGATACGTAGTCATGCCCGAACACGTCCACTTGTTAGTAAGTGAACCCAAAACAGCATTACTCGCCAAAGTCGTTCAGGCGCTAAAACTATCCGTTTCCGTCCAGAGCAAGCAGAGCCCCTTCTGGCATACGCGCTACTACGACTTCAATGTCTACACTCAGGCCAAGCATATAGAAAAGCTAAAGTACATCCATCGCAATCCAGTAGTTCGCGGCCTGGTCCAAAAACCAGAAGACTGGAGATGGTCCAGCTTCCAGCATTACTCCACCGGAGCACCCATCCCAGTACAAATAGAATCCTGGCGAACCACCACACAAAGACAACACAGCGCCACAGAAACAACACCTCTAGAAGATAAGCAGCGAGTGGGCGAGATGTGAATCGGATGCTCCATGTGTAGAACCGAGGGTGCCCCATGTCTCGCTTCTGAGACATGGGCCAAATTCGTGCAAAGCACGAACCGCTTTTCTGTCTGTCATCCTTCGCTTAGCGGAGGATCTACTTCTATTACTTGCTGGGGTGCCCCATCCTTTCCGCACACCATGCGGAAAGGGTGGGAACCACAAACGCGCGCACCTCAACCGAAAACCAAATTCGTGCGCAGCACGAACCCGGAGGGAGCAGTGGCCTTCAGGCCACGGAAATTCCGCCCACAAAGTCAGGGGCTTCAGCCCCTGAGGGCTTATTCGTAATCTAAGAAATCACGTGACAAACGACTGTCATTTGCATCGACTCCAAAAGTCCAATAAAGTTCGCGTTGGCAGTCTTGTGCAATCTTCATAAGGCCGTCTTCGAGTTCTGCAACTGTGAATTGCCGGTCTAGGCTAACTTCAGACTCAACTAATCGAGGCCCTTCATGCGCAAAATATGTTTCCTGATCGGCGAAGAAACATTCTGAGAGGTCATCAGCTTCAAATCGGAATTCCAGAAAGCCAGAATAGCCAATCCTTTGATATACTCTCCTGCTCAACTGGAGAACTGCCCAGAGCAACGTAGAGGTTACCTTGGGATAGATTCGCCGCGCATTAGAGGTGGATGATATTCCATAGTAGTCCCACCAATAATCGAATTCATGAAAGATCAATCCCTGTTGCTGGAATTCAGAGTAACCATAGCTGCCGGAATAGGAAATTCCTCCAGCCACGCGCTGCATCTGACCGTCCGGCAAAGAATAGAATGCTGTATTAACGCGAATGCTGGCTGCAGACACAATCCCGTTTAACTCTCGTTTATCTACAAGTGGCCATCGAGGAAACATTGGCACGGTCCAAAGCCTCATAGCACCCTTCCTGTTGTAACTCTCCGCACGATGGCTATTTCGGCGTTTTGACCTCAACGCCGTTGTCCGCTGATTTGCTGAATCCAGCAAACGCGCTTTCTCCGTAAGAGAGCGCGTTCGTTTGTTAGCAAGCCATTCCAACTCCCCGATTGTTGCTTTTCGTTCAAAACGCTTTGATACGTTATCTATTCTCAGGTAGACGGTCGTACCACCATCGATAGCGTGAGGGGCATTGTCGCTTTCAATCACCCTGACAAGCACTACTGCTCTGTCTTCAGTAGTGAGTGACTCATTGCTCCTGAATTCAAGTACTCGAACCTCTGGCATCATCGGCGGCGTGATAGCGTCCATAGCAATCTGCAAAACACGCTCACGAAGTCCAGGCTTAAGTTCGACCCCTCTGATCGGAAACTTGGCTTCGCATGTAGTTGTCTCATCCACCCCAATCAATATGACCCCACCGTAGGTGTTAGCAAATGCCGAGAGAGTTTTCTCCAGATTCGAAGGAAAATCGATCTTAAAATCCAGCGCGAAGCCTTCACGCACACCCGTCTCTAAGAAACTAACGAGAGCCGAATAAGTAACATCTTCGATTGGGATTCCAAACATAGTATTAAGCGCATGGTATCACTTGACTATCCGCAAGGAACCTACATCTGACGTGTGCCAATCCTTCCTACTCTTAAACTGCAAAAACTAACACCATAAACGCGAAGCTAAATTCGTGCGCACCCCGAACCCAGATCTTTGTTCTCTGCCCATGCCCTTCCTGTCAATACCCTATCGCCACAGACCCGCCGTAAACCATTCCACAACAACTTCCCACCCTTACCAAAATTGCCTTGAATTAACCCCCAAAAGCGCACAATAAAAATCAGGCGGCACAGGCAGAGATGTCACGCCACCGCAGGAGCAGCATCCATGAGCGAAGTCACCCCAACACCACCAGCCCCAGCTTCAGAATCGGTCCTCACCGCACCCGAACCCAACCCCGCCGTAGCCTACTGCCGTCAGGCCTACCGGCAAGCCTTCAAGGCATCCAGAGAACATGGCAAGAAAAACTACGAGTGGGAATCTGATGCCAGGGAAGCCTACCGTAGAGCCATGCCCCCGCTCTCAGGTCGCGAAAACATCCGCGACTTCATCGCCTGCCTCGCCTATGCCATGCTCACCCGCTGGATTACTAGTCCCGAGTCAACCCAGCTTCTCTATGCCGCCCAGGTAGCCAACGCCACGCTCGACAAGCCCGCCGCGGGAAAGCCCGGCCGCCCTAAATCGCAGCCTCCGCCGGAAAATTAAATACCCCCCACCCCCCTTTTACTTCGCAAGTCCTTCGCCCCACTCAAATTTCCCGCCGAAATCCCACCCAAAACCACACTCAAACCAATACCAAACCATACTCAAACCACCTTCGAACTAACCCCAAACCACTCCGCAACCGGCTCAATCCATACCCAAACCAGCACCCAAATCACCTCACCCCCACTCAAGCGACCCTCGCGCACCCCGCCGGACGCGTCCTTTTCAGCACAACCCGCCCATCGCTCCCCAGATAGCCTCAATAAGAGGAGCGCGATCCAATGACTCCGACCGACCCCAGAACCGAAATAACTCCCGAGCAACCAGTAACTCTCGACGCGCTCGATATTCCAGAAACAGCTTCACCCGAACCACGTCGAAAACGCGGCCCAACCATCATCCTCGACCTCGCCGCCGGCCTCCTCCTCGGAATCCTGCTGACCGCCGCCCTCGCCCACATCGCAGTCACAGCCAGCACAGGAATGCTCCACAGCCTCTCCGCCTTCCTAACCGGCCGCAGCAACACCATCGACACAACTTCCCCCGCGATCGTCGACAGAATCCGCAAGCTCTCCCGCCTCGAAACCGTCATCTACTCCATCGACAAAATCGTCGAAGGCGAGCGCGAATACGCCCTGCTGCCCAACTTCCTCACCGGCGACAAGCTCCTCCTCATTGCCCACGGCGAAGTCATCGCTGGAGTCGACCTCAGCCAGCTCAAATCCTCCGACGTCTCCATCAACGGAGATCCCCTCCACAACGGATCGATCCACATCCACCTGCCCGCACCGCAAGTCCTAACCACCCGCCTCGACAACAACCGCACCAAGGTCTACTCCCGCATGACTGGCGTACTGGTCACCGCCGATCCCAATCTCGAAACCCAGGTCCGCCAGGCCGCCGAACAGCAAATCACCCAGGCCGCCATCGCCGACGGCATCCTCGACCGAGCCCGCCAAAACGCTCAGGCCAGCGTAACCGCTCTCCTCTATGGCCTCGGCTTCCACACCGTCGACATCACCTGAAAATCCCCGCTCCGCCGCACTACAATCATCCGCGGAGCCCAACCATGCCCATCTCCCGCCGCCAAGTCATAATCGGCGCATCCGCCGCAACCCTCGCATTCGCCGGAGTCACCGCGCACGCAGCTGCGCCCCAGAAGATCATCGTCACCGGCGGCCACCCCGGCGATCCCGAATACGGCTGCGGCGGCACCATCGCACGCCTCACCGGCCTTGGCCACCAAGTCACGCTGCTCTATCTCAACGACGGCGGCTGGCCTCCCACCTCATCGGAAGCCCGCATCGCCGAAGCAAAGAAAGCCTGCGAAATCCTTCACGCCCGTCCGCTCTACGCCAACCAGCAAAACGGCCACGCCATCCTCGACAACGAGCATTACGAGGCCTTCGCCAAAATCATCGCCGCCGAACAACCCGATGCCGTCTTCACCCAATGGCCCATCGACAACCACCGCGACCATCGCGCCATCACCGCACTCACCTACGACGCGTGGAACAGCTCCAAGCGCAGCTTTGCGCTCTACTACTACGAAGTCTCAGACGGCGAAGACACCCTGCAGTTCTCGCCAACCCACTACATCGACATCACCGCCACAGAGCCTACCAAGCGCGCCGCCTGCTACGCCCACGCCAGCCAGACGCCCGACCGCTACTACAAGCTGCAGGACGACGTAGCCACCTTCCGCGGCATCGAGAGCGGCTACAAACGCGCTGAAGCCTTCGTCCTGCAACAGCGCAGTCCGAACGATCCATTGCAGTCGCTGACGGCTCGGTCCTGAAATTGCTCGGTCCTGAGATTGCCCGTTCCTGATTCGAGAAGTGATGCGCGGTTACGAAATCGCTTGCAGCTTGCCCCAAAGCCCAGCGAGGCGATACGCTGAACACATGTACGAGGACTTCCACGTAACCGACCGCTGGACCGGCGAAGATCTCCATTGCCGCTGGAAGGCCAACATCGTAGCCATCGCCACCCGTCACGCCGACGCCGTCGACATCCGCTTCGACGTGAACAATCGTCCGATGTGGGTCGCGATGCCCTGCCTCGCCTGGGTCGAGCAGAAGAAGCGCACCGGCAAAGTCATCACCGACTATCTCGCCGCCCAGATCGCCGGCCACTATCTCAAGGCCATCGTCGAAGAGGGCTACGACGCATCGCGCGAGATCTACACCATGAGCATCGAAGAAGTGCTCGAGCATCTCGACGCAGTGCTCAAAGAAGCCAATGAGACGCATTACATCCCAGCACTTCCAATCCTCGACGGCACAACCCAAGAGACCTCGTTCGTCCCCACGCCAAGCCGCCAAATCTAGCGCCAGCGATTCGATTTCTATTGCCCGTTCTCAACTGAATGGCCCAACGACAGATATATGCCGTTGGGCCGTTTAGTCCCTGTTCCCTATTCCCTGCTTTATTCGTGTCTCAGCGCCTCAACCGGCTGCACTGAAGCTGCCCTCCGCGCGGGAAGCCAGCTTGCCGCCAGACCGACAGCGATCAACAGCGCCGCTCCTGAAATCAAGCTGACCGGATCGGCAGGCTGCAATCCGTAAAGCATCGACTTCACCAACCGCGCCAGGAAATACGCAGCGGTCAGTCCAACAGCAATCCCTGTCAGCGAAATCCACGTAGCCTCGCGCAAAATCATGCCCAGCACCTGACGCGGCTGCGCTCCCAGCGCCAGCCGTATGCCGATCTCGTTGGTGCGGTTGGCGACTGAATACGCCATCACTCCGTAGATGCCGACCGAAGCCAGTGCCAGCGCCAGCATCCCAAAGCTCGAAGTCATCGCTACAAAAATCCGCTCCGTCTGCATTGTGGCTTCGATCTGCTGCTGCTGGGTTCGCACATCGATCAACGGCAGATCCGGGTCCTGCTGCTGCACGGCCTTGCGCATCTGCGGCACAATCGATTCGGGATCGACCGTCGTCCTGATCTCATAAGCTACTCCGCCGCCCGCCTCCGTCTGCTGCGAAAACGGCAGAATGAACTGCGGTGGAGGTTCTTCGCGGAGGCTTGAATAGCGCGTGTCGCCGCATACTCCGACGATGGTGATCCAGACATCCGGTTTGTCATCGAAGTGGTGGTTGATGAACCGCTTTCCGATGGGGTTTTCTCCCGGAAAGCGCTCCTTCGCCAGGCTGGCGTTGATGATGCCGACCTTCATCGAAGTCACAGTATCCTGCGGACCGAAAGCGCGTCCGTTGAGAATCGGAATCTTCAGCGCATCGAAGAAGCGGTCGCCCACGACGTTGTAGTATGCGCCGTCGTCCTCGTCCTTGGCATAGGTCTTCCCTTCCACACGAAAGCCCGTCCGCGACGTATCGTCGGAGAGATACGGAACCCAAGCCGGCGTTACCGCCTCCACGCCCGGAATCCTGCTGAAAGACTCAATCAGCCGCTTGTGCAGCTCGATGTCCTTGCCCGGCCCATACGTCTTCTGCGGCGGAGCAATCTCGGCCAGCAGCAGATGATCAATGCGGAAGCCCACATCGACCGAGTTCAAGCTCGCCAGCGTACGCAGGAACAAACCCGCTCCTACCACCAGCAATGTCGAAAGCGCAATCTGAAATCCGACCAGCGATTTACCGCCCAGACCCCTGCGCCGCCGCGTCACCGACTGCGAGCTCTCCTTGAGGCCGCTGCCCACCTTGGCTCCCGCAGCCGCAAATGCTGGAGCCAGACCAAACAGCACGCCGGTAAGAATTGTGATGCCTGCGGTAAATGCAAAAACGCTCCAATCGAAATGGATTCGGAAGTCATTCCGCTCCCAGGCATTTTCCGTGAGCTTCGGCAGCAGGCTGCCACCGAAATAGCCAAGCAGCAGTCCGCCCGCGCCGCCCAGGCCAGCCATCAGCAGGCTCTCCACCAGCATCTGACGCGCAATGCGCAGGCGTCCAGCTCCCAGCGCCAGCCGCACCGACATCTCGCGCTGCCGCTGCGTCCCACGCGCCAGCATCAGGTTGGCGATGTTGGCACAAGCCAGCAGCAGAACGAAGCCAACCATAGTGAGCAATACTGTCATCGGTTTGGCAAAGGTGTGCTGCTGCGTGAAGAGCCCGCGGCTGCCGTCGCGCAATTCCATGACCGGCAGTTCCTCATTCGGCTTCACCGACATGGTCGCGCGCACTGCTGCGCCCAACTCTCCATTCAACGTTGTCTGGGCCGTAACTTCCGCGACTCCCGGCCGCATGCGGCCCATCACATTGACCCACCATTCTTCTGTATCTATAAGCACCGATCCTTTCTCCCCTTCCGGATGGATCACCGGCTGCATGGTCAGCGGCACAAACGCGTCGGGAGACTGCTGCGTGCTCTTGGCTCCGGTAAAACCGTTTGGATTGACGCCGACAATGGTGAATGTGGCCTCATTCAGCTTGATCCTCTGCCCCAGCACCGAAGGCGACCCGCCATACTCACGCTGCCAAAGCCCGTAGCTGATCACCGCCACAGCCGCCTGTTCTGATTCGGTCTCATCGGATTCAGCGATCGCCCGGCCCAGCACCGGCTTCACGCCGAGCACGCCGTAGTAGTTGCCGGAGACCATCTCCACCTGCGACCGCTGCGCATTGCCAGCGATGGTCCCGTTCATGCCTGTCTCTTTGAAGGCGAAGAGGTCTTCCATTACCCGATTCGGACCGCGATTGTCAGCGCGAAGCTGCTGATATACGGGATACGAAAAAGACGAACTTCCCGCGCGTCCCCCGGGCAGCTTGAAATATTCACCCCAGGTGTTATGCACCGCGCCATGCCGGGCGTCGCTCGTCCACGCCATCAGGCGTAGATCAGCGGCATGAGGCACCGCCAGCCGCTCATAGAGCATTTGCTTGGCCAGCGAAAAAATCGTGGTGTTCGCGCCAATGGCCAGCGCCAGCGAAATCGTAGCCACAGCCGTAAACGCAAGGCTGCGCCGCAGCCGCCGCGACGCATAGCGAAGATCGGCAGCAAGCTCATCGAAGATTCTCAGTCCCAGGGAAGCTCGCATTTCATCCTTATGCACAACGGAAGAGCCAAGCGCGATGCGCGCGCGGCGGCCTGCCTCGGCAGGCGAAAATCCAGCACGGACCAGGTCCGCAGTCAGGTTGTCGAGATGGCTGGCCAACTCGGCCTCCATCTCAGCTTCGAGGCGATTGCGTTGAGCCATCGCACGCAGCCAGGATCTTGGCTGAGACAGCAGGCGGCTGAGGAAAATACGAATGCGCTTCATGCTTCCCCCGGAGCTGTGAGCAGAATCGTGCCCATGATGCCGGCCATGCGATTCCACTTTTCTGTCTCTTCATCGAGCCGCAGCCGCCCGGCCGTCGTGAGCTTGTAGAACTTGGCCTTGCGATTGTTGTCGCTCTCGCCCCACTCGCTGGTGATCGCTCCCTGATGCTCCAGCCGGTAGAGCGCGGGATACAACGAACCCTGCTGAATGATCAGCGCCTGCCCGGAAACCTGCTGGATGCGCAGCAGCACTCCATACCCATGCAGCGGCCCCAGCGAAACCGCCTTCAGAATGAGCAGGTCCAGCGTCCCCTGCAGAAGTTCCAGTTGTTGTTCCACGGGCCGCTCTCCTAGACCGTCTTAGCTTAGGCCGTCTAGGAGTGAGCGTAGCGGCACTCTCCTAGATTGTCAAGGAGTAGGATTGGGATTTGCATCCGAGCCGTTTCCCGATGCAGCCCGGAGTCCAAACCTGGCGCGAAAATCTCTTGCGCAAATTTTGGCGAACCGGAGTATAGTCGGACAATCCTCGCGGGATCTTCCCGCAGTCTCACCCGCGCGGAACCTGCCGCTGGCAGCACCGAAGCAGTTCCTGATCGCTCGGCATGATGCCAGTCCGGCGCACCCCTCACCCGTTTTGTCGTTTCCTCTTCCCCGTCACGGCGCCAGATCGGAATTCTGACTACGCGCTTCGCGCGACTGAAGGTGCGAAATCAGCCTTGCGTCGAATCCTGAGCGTAGGAGCGCGAAGATTCGTCACTCGCCGCGTGGGTAACTTTGCGCCGCAATAACACTCGACCATGAAACGTTTGGTAAGTCCGGACCACCATATTCCAGCCACACATGGCTGCTAACCGGGAGTTCGCAATCTGGCGCATCGGGGGCGTCAGCGGCAGAAGCAAGTACTGTCAGATTCCATCGTAAGTCGAAGCCAAACTTTCCCAAGGGAATGCGCCGGTCTCGCCGATGCAGAACAACTCCACTTTCTTGTTACTGTCTCTGGGCCTTCGATACCCGCTTTGCACGTCGTTCCACCTGTCACCCAACGCAAGAAGGAGCGGTCTATGTCGAATTCCAATCGAGTGCAACTCAAAGGCAGCGAGCGCACACCACTCGCCGGAGCCCAATCCCTCGGATCCACCGACCCCCAGCAAATTGTCGAAGTCTCGGTCATTCTCAAGCGCCGTCAGGCACTCGAGACCGTCGAGAATCGCACCCAGCACCTGAGCCACGCCGACTACGCAACCCAGTACGGCGCAGACCCGGACTCCATCGAGCTGATTCGCAACTTTGCCAAGGAAAACAATCTTCAGGTCCTCGAGCGAGGCGATGAAATCATACGCCGCACGGTAACCCTTGCCGGAACCGCGGCGGCCATGGAAAAAGCCTTCTCCGTCGAACTTCACGACTATGAGCATCCCGAGGGCACCTATCGAGGACGCACCGGCCCCATCCACATTCCGCAGGAATACGCTCATTGCATTCAGGGCGTCTTCGGGTTAGACGACCGCGCGGTCGCCAAGCCCCACTATCGCTACCAGACCGCACGCGCCACCTTTGGCGCGCGCACGACCAGCGTCTCCTATGCTCCCACCCAGGTAGCCCAGGCCTACGCTTTCCCGAATGGCGGCGCGGCAGGCCAGACCATCGGCATCATCGAGCTGGGCGGCGGCTATCGTCCCGCCGATCTGAAGACCTACTTCCACTCGCTTGGCCTCGTAAATCCCAAGATCAAAACGGTCTCCGTCGATCAGGGCAAGAATCGCCCAACCACAGCCAACAGCGCCGATGGCGAAGTGATGCTGGATATCGAAGTCGCGGCCGCCGTTGCCCAGGGCGCGAACATCGTTGTCTACTTCACGCCCAACACCGATCGCGGATTCCAGGATGCCATCAGCAAAGCGATCCACGACCAAACCAACAAGCCCTCGGTGATCTCGATCAGTTGGGGCGGGCCGGAATCCAGCTGGACCCAGGCAGCGATGGAGAGCATGGATCAGATCTGCGCCGAAGCCGCTGCGCTCGACGTCACCATCACCGTTGCCTCGGGCGATGACGGCTCCAGCGATGGCGTCAGCGACAATCGGAATCACGTCGATTTCCCGGCGTCGAGCCCGCATGTGCTTGCATGCGGCGGCACCAACCTCTCTGCAACCGGCACGACCATCCACTCCGAAACGGTTTGGAACGATGGAGCGCAGGGCGGAGCCTCCGGCGGCGGCATCAGCACCGTCTTTGCTCGCCCCTCCTATCAGTCCGCAGTCGTCACCCAGCCCAACCGCGGCGTGCCCGACGTAGCAGGAGACGCCGACCCCGAGAGCGGATACAACGTCCGCGTCGACGGACAGAACATGGTCGTCGGCGGCACCAGCGCCGTTGCTCCGCTATGGGCCGGGCTGATCGCTGTGCTCAACAAGCATCTCAACACCCGCCTGGGCTTTATTAATCCCAAGCTCTATGGCATCAACCAGTCGGCCGGATTCCACGACATCAAGCAGGGGAACAACGGCGCCTTTGCAGCTCGTCCCGGCTGGGACGCCTGCACCGGCCTCGGCTCACCCGACGGCGCAGGGCTGCTTCACGCCTTGCAAACCTCAGCCGCCGCAACCCAAACCCAGCAGCCGTCGGCATCCAAACAAAGCATCAGCGCCGACTGAGGCAAGTTCCCTCCCCCAGACTTCCTTCCCCAGACGCGCCAAAGGCCAGTCCGCTATGGACTGGCCTTTGGCCTTGATGCGCAATTTTCATGTACAGTAGCTATCGCGACGCTTTCGGGATCCAATACGCCGGCCGGCACAGCGGATCGCCGATCACAATGTCCGTCCACCCCACAAAGCGCGAAGCCGCATAGAAACTCTCCGCCAGCGTGAACCCCGACGTATATCGCTCCATCACAATCGACGGCGAAGCGATCGCCTGCAGCAGCGGCTCGTCCGTGTATCCCTTCACGCCCGTCACTCCATGCGCAATCAGGTCGATGATTAGCGACTGGCCTCCTGTCGTCGGCAAAAATGTCCGCGCGCTCGTCGAAACCGCCGTATCGCTGATCGCTCCCGGCACAAACCTCAGCGATTCATAAGCGTTGCCGGTAAATTTCTTGTCGTTGCTGCCCCAGGAAAAATACCCAAGTAGATTCGTCCGTTCGCCGATAAACGTCTCATCCCGGTCAAGCTCGATTGGAATCTTGCGGTCGATCAGCAGATCGCCGGCCTTCACCATGTCCGCATTCCAAGAGCCGTAGTCCGACTCATCCGGAATGTTGCCAGTCACGTCCAGCGGCTGGCTGGCCACATCGGTGCTCTTGAACTTGAAGATGGGCTGCACATCCAGCAGTACCTTGCCCGGCATCTTGCCGCTCGGAGTCTTCGTCGTCTCCGCCGCTACCGCCCGATCCACCAGCGCCTTGGCATCCGCCTCGGTATAACCATCGAGCCGCGTAACCAGGTAGCCGCCGTAGGCCGCATGGCTGAACGGCACGTCGGCCTTCCAGTAGCGATTGAGCCAGCCAAACCCGCTCGCGCCCGATCCATGAATGCTGATCTTCACCGCGGCCTTGCCATTAACCTTCGCGGTCGCATAATCCATCGTCGCCAGATAGCTGTCGACCGATGCATTCAACGGCGCAGATGCCGGCAGGTTCTCATCGTGCGAACCAGTCTCACCGCCGCGCACGCGGATCGGTACACCCTTGGTTAGCACAATGAAATTGATCTCCTTGTGCCGCGCCAGATACTTGCTCACCGGATCGGCGATTTCGCGGTTGTAGTCCGCCAGCAGGATGGTCTCTTTCTCCGTACTCACCGCCGAATCCGCGCAGTGCACAACGACCGTCTTCATCACACCGCGCTTGGCCGCATAGTACTTCGCCACCGCCGTCGAGACTGGGCTATCCGCGTTGTAAACCAGCAGCACTTCACCAGCAGTATGGTGCGCGGTTGGTATCGTCGCACTTGCTCCCGTGTATCCCGATGCAACTCCGACCAGACTGATCATGATGACGCGTAGCATCTTGTTTACTAACAGGCTGTTTATCATGAACTTGATTTTAGCTGGGGAACCATCCTGAGAGCAGATTCTCTAAGGCATGCATCTTCACTTCCGCTTTGCGTGAATCTCCATCGTATATTTATCCAAGTCATAGAGTGCCTCGTCGCTTACTGACTTCATACGCTCCTGCCGCTTCTTCCTTAAATCTCCTTCGGCCGAACCTATGGTGAAGATTGCCATAGCAAGCTTTGAGCCCATGCCAGCTCGTTGCGTCATCTCCTTAGCCATTTTGCGGTTGTCTGCTGGCTTGGATGTATCTACAACAAACGCTGCAATCGCCTTGTCTGCCGCAGGGGTTTGCGCATACCAAAGAAGTGTCAACAAACTTTTTTGAGCCGTAGGGTCTTTCTCAACTGCAACACGATGGATTGTGGCTTCTTCCCAGAAGTGTTGATCAGTCGGCAACAGAAGATAAATCAACACAAAGTCTTGGCCGAGGGTCAGCGCATGCTGAGGAATAAAGACTTTGAAGTTCGGGTCTTCCAGCACATGCAACGCTGCGGCAGTCGTATCTTCGCCTAGAGTAGCCAGCTTATGGACCTGTAAAAAATATTCTCGTTGCTGGACATCGCGTAAGTCGCAATGTGCCATAGCTGCTAATTCGATCTGGCGATCTTCATGTGTATCAGAGAGACTTTGAAGCAGCATGCTCCCGTCATAAAGAAAGAATGGAGGATTGTGAAAGTCGGCTAGTTCAGCCCTTAATGGTTGAATATATTCGGCGCGTTGAGCTTTGGCTTCGCTCCAGAATTTGTCCAAGACCGCTGACTTCGCCTGCTGCTCTGCGTGACTTAAGGCGTGCGGTTCAAAAGAGTAAGTCTGCTGTATCTTATCGTGAATGGAATGAGACTGTGAATAGGCTTGCGGTGCCACAAAGATTGCAACAAACAGAAAAGTTAACAGCACAGGTTCTTTTCGGAGCATAGCCGAGATTTTAACTTAAGGCTGCCACAATCCGAAGTCGCTTATTCTTCGCCGCAATAAACACACCCACTCGTGCAAGTCTCCTGCACCACAATCTTGCTCAGCAAAGGCAGCGCCGGAAGCAACTGTTGCCACAGCCAGCGCGCAAGATTTTCGCTGGTCGGATTCTCCAGGCCTTCGACCTCATTCAGGCAGCGGTGGTCGATCTGCTCCTCGATCGGCGCAAAGGCCGCCTTGATCTCCGCGAAATCCATCACCCAGCCCAGATGCGCGTCCACCGGCCCACTCACATGCACCTGAACCTGGAAGCTGTGCCCATGCATCCGCGCGCACTTGTGGCCCGCCGGCACATTCGGCAGCCAGTGCGCAGCCTCGATGCTGAACTGCTTGAATATCTCCATCGCGTCTCCTACGCAATCCCCAGAATCTTATGCGTCTGCAAACTCAACCGCCACGCTGGATGCTCCAAGCAATAGCGAACAGCGAGCTCTGTATTAAAGATGCGGTTAGGCCCATCCATAGGCTGCAAAAAGAAGTTGCGGAAAGCGAGTTTTTCAAACTGCGCCGGATCGAAATCCGTCTGCGGAAACACCAGCTTCAGCTCCTCACCGAAGAGCTGAACCATCTGCGTCCCAGCCTTCGGGCTGATACAAAGCCAGTCGATCCCCGCCGGAGCCTCTACCGTGCCGTTAGTCTCAACAGCAATCTCAAAGTGAAGCGCGTGCAGCGCCTCGATCAACGCAGCATCCAGCTGCAGCAGAGGCTCTCCGCCGGTACAAACCACAAACTTCCGCCCCGCCGCAATACTGCCGACAAACCCAGACTGCCACTGGCGATCGACCGCCGCGGCAAGCTCTCCGGCGGAGGCAAACTTCCCGCCGTTCACCCCATCGACGCCGACAAAATCCGTATCGCAAAAACGGCAAGCCGCAGTAGCCCGGTCGCTCTCGCGGCCAGACCACAGATTGCATCCGGCGAAGCGGCAGAAGACCGCGGCGCGGCCAGCCTGCGCACCCTCGCCTTGCAGGGTGTAGAAGATCTCTTTTACGGAATAAGACATAGGTGAAGCTTTCAAAGAGTAAGACAAGTTGATAAGCAAGAGTAAATGCGGAAGCACAAAAGGCCAGTCCGCAATGGACTGGCCTTCGTGTTCATGATTATGCCGGCAGTAACCTAATCTCCCACACAGTTACCCGTGCAGTACCATCGGCCCAACGAGGCTTAACTTCCGTGTTCGGGATGGGAACG
>DATAZR010000125.1:0-37833 GCA_036271955.1 Acidobacteriaceae bacterium | reverse complement strand
ATCGGAATTTCGCAGATCGACGCGCCATACCAGGCCGCCAGCGCCGGGATGAACCGGTGCATCTCGCCATACAGCGGAATGTTGTGGATGATCTCGCGGCGATAGGCCTTGAACGTGGTTCCGAAATCGTGAATATCCACTTCCGACAGCTTGGCCATCAGCCAGTTCGCGCAGCGCGACGGGATGCGGCGCATCACGAAATTGTCGATCCGCTCCTTGCGCCAGCCGCTGACTACGTCGTAGCCCTCTTCGAGCTTTTCGATAAAGGCAGGGATCTCATTGGGGTCGTGCTGCAGGTCGCCATCCATCGAAATGATGAACTCGCCGCTGGCATTGTCAAAGCCAGCCGCAAGGGCAGAAGTCTGCCCAAAATTACGGCGCAGCTTCACCACCAGTACGCGACTATCGACGGCAGCAATCTCTTCCATCAGCTTGTAGGTGCGGTCGTTCGAACCGTCGTCGACCAGGACCAGTTCAAAGCTGTCGCCAATCTGCTCCATGACGGATTTGAGACGCGCATAAAGCTGCGTTACATTCTCTTCTTCATTGTGGAAAGGGACCACGATGGAATACTTCGGCATATATCCAGTATAGATGCGTGAGCGATGAAAATGGCGTCAAAGGAAGTTGATCTGCCAACAACTTTCTTTCCTGAAGACTACTGACAGAATGCTGTCAGTAGGGGTGGCGCAACATGCTTCTTATGCGTGACATTTCACGCGGGAGACAGAGAGATGACACAGGAAAAGCGCCCCAACAATGTGGTCTGGTTTGAACTGCCGGTAACCAATCTGGACCGCGCCACCAGCTTCTACGAGTCGGTTTTCGGCACCAAACTCGCCATCGACGCACGTTTTCCCGAGCTCGCCATCTTTCCCCGCCGCCATGAACAGGCCTCCACCGGCGCTCTGGCGGTCACTCATTACCCCCAACACGAAGGCCGCCCTTCGACCGACGGCGCCGTCATCTACCTGAACTGCGACGGCGATATGGACGGCGTTCTCAAGCGCGCCAAGGCAGCCGGTGGCGAACTCCTGCAGGAAGTGGCGCAACTGCCCGGCGGAATGGGCTGGATTGCTCAGTTTCGTGATCTCGACGGCAACCGGGTCGGGCTGCACGCGGCATTCTAATGATCAATTCCATCGCCAATCCCCTTCCCTTGCAGTGCTTTGCGATAGGATGCCTTCATCATGCGACGGGCCGACCGGCTATTCCGGATTGTCCAACTGCTGCGCGCGGGGCGGCTGCAAACCGCGCGCGGACTGGCCCAGAAGCTGCAGGTCTCCGACCGCACCATCTATCGCGATGTGCAGGACTTACAGCTCTCCGGAGTGCCAATTCTGGGCGAAGCGGGAGTCGGCTACACCTTGCGCGGCGACTACGACCTACCCCCGCTTATGTTTGATTCCAGAGAGATTACCGCACTTGTCTTGGGCAGCCGCATGGTCGCCGCATGGGGAGACACCCAGCTCGCCGCGGCAGCCAACGACGCCCTGCGCAAGATCGAAGCCGTCCTCACCCCCGCCCTCCGCGACCAGATCGACGCCGTACCGCTCTACGTCCCCGGCTACAGGCTTGAAATCCAGGGCGCTGCCCGTGAAATGCTCAAGCAGTTGCGCGGAGCCATCGAAGGCTGCCGCATCATCAAGGTCGCCTACTGCGATGAAAAATCGCAAACCACCGACCGCCGCCTCCGGCCCATGGCCCTGCTCTTCTGGGGCAATGTCTGGACACTTGTCGCCTGGTGCGAACTGCGCATCGACTTCCGCAGCTTCCGCGTCGACCGCTTCCAGACCCTGCACATCCTCGAAGAGCGATTCACCCCTGAACCCGGCCAGCGCTACGAAGATTTTCTTGCGCGCATGAAAGAGCGCACCGCCAGCGCCTCGGCGAATTCCGGGAAATAGCCGCCGCGTCTGGTGATCGCATTCCAGCAGCATCCGGACCGTTTCCAGGTTGTCTCTTGCAGATTGAATCAACGTGTTTTCTACTGAGGCGCGATTCTTGAAGCAAAAGAAATCCCAGGTTCAAACTCCAAACCTGGGAATAAAAACCTGGGATTCCTTTGTTCAAAATCGTAGTTGGGGAACTAGCGCCAGTGGCCTTCCACCATCACCCAGCCTCCACGGCGATGTACCCAACGATGGGCCACCCAGTGGGCATGACGATGAGGCGGGCGATCCCAGCGGCCGGGCGTCCAGACATAACGGTTGCCATCCCAGCGATGGTAGCCACCTACCCATTCATATTCAGCGCCGGGGCGTGGGCCGCGTGTTTCAACGATGGGGGCGGGCGGTCCTACGCGGACCACGACCTGCGCAAAAGAGGCAGCAGGCATCAGAGCAGCGGCGAGCAGCAAAGCTGGAAGAAATTTTCTCACGTTCGTGATTCCTCCTAGTTAAGTTTCGAACTACTTGCCTATGAGCTGACAAGCGCGTCCGAATTCTAGTCCATTGAACGCGTACAGCACATAATTAGTTGCGCAAAAAGGAGCGAAGAGTTGAGGAAAAATCGGATTACAAAAGTGGTGCCCCTTGGCTCAGTTCGGTTTACTCAGTTCCATCATTGGGCAACTGGAATTGCAACAGCAGCCTTGATTTCTTCCATCACCAGCGCAACAGCCTTTTGACACTCGTCGCGGCTTACATCAAAGTGGGTCACAAGCCGCACTGCCTGTGGACCGACCGCACTCATCAGCACGCCTTTGACCTTGAGACCCGTTGTCAAATCGATTGCTTTCATATTGCGCAGCTTGAAGATAACGATGTTGGTCTGCACGAGCTCCAGATCGATCTCGATATCCTCACATTTGGCAAGCGCCTCGGCAATCATGCGCGCATTGCTGTGATCTTCGTGAAGTCGCAGCGGCATCTTTTCAAGCGCAATCAAGCCGGCCGCGGCGAGTACGCCAGCCTGCCTCATGCCGCCGCCCAAAGCCTTGCGATAAATGCGGGCTTCATCGATTGCCGTCTTGCTGCCGACAAGCATCGAGCCGACCGGCGCGCCAAGCCCCTTCGACAAGCAGAACATCACCGTATCGAATCCGTGTGTAAGTGTTCTGACGTTCTCAAAGACATCTCCTGCAAGCGTAGTAGCTGCGTTGAAGATACGCGCGCCATCGAGATGTACGGGCAGGCCGCGCTGCTTTGCGTTATGCCAGATCTCCTCAAGCACAGGCAATGGAGTGACGGTTCCACCCGCTAGATTCGCGGTGTTTTCGATCTCGATCAATCCAGTGCCGGCGCGAAAGGTGCTGCCTTTGGCATGGAGGACCGGCTCGATATGCGTCCAGGTAAGAACGCCCGGAATTCCAGGACGATCGGCGATCACAGGCCGTATCAGGCATCCGGAAAAGCTCGCGGCCGTGGCCATCTCCCAATCGAGAATGTGAGAGCGCGACTCGCAGATGATCTCCTGCCCCTGTCGTGTATGCAGACGAATCGCGACCTGGTTGCCCATCGTTCCCGTAGGCACAAAGAGCCCGGCTTCGCGGCCAAAGATCTCGGCGGCTCTGCGCTCCAGATGATTGATCGTCGGGTCTTCCCCATAAACGTCATCGCCTACTTCGGCGTTGGCCATGGCGGCCCGCATCTCGGGCGTGGGACGAGTAATGGTATCGCTGCGCAGGTCGATGAGGTTGTCGCGATCAGCTTGGCTCGGTGAGTACACAGGTCGTCTCCAAATATCTATCGTTGCATTCAGTCTACTTTGCGGCGACTGCTTCGCGTGCCGATTTCATAGTCGCGCCGATGCCAAGAAATTCGCCAAAGACATCATTGGAGATCAGCCGCCCACGACTCGTCAGGCAAACCCTGTTGTCTTCGATAGTGAGCAGCTCCTCATCGGCGAGACGCTTCGCCACAGCAACCGAAGACTCGACAACGCGCGATCCAAACTCATGGCGCAGCGCGTCGAGGTCAACACCCGCGTTGCGGCGTAAGCCGAGAAACCAGGCCTCTTCCAACTGTTGTGTTGGGCCGAGCCATGAGGTTTCCGCAGTCTTCGAAGAACTGTTCAGATATTCCTTCAAATCATCAGTCGTCGTGCAACGAAATACTGCACTATCGCTTGCGTCGGAGGAGCGCAGCATCGACGAAGCATCGAGGCCGGCTCCGAGATAAGGCCGCCGCTGCCAATAGCGCAGATTGTGCTTCGACTCCATGCCCGGCTGAGCGAAGTTGGATATTTCATATTGCTTCAGGCCTGCTGCCTCATAGGTCGCAACGGCTTCTTCATACATCTCGGTAATGGCATCGTCAGAGGGGACAAGCCTCGCGCTCAATCGCGCACCACCGGAGAGCAACTCACGTCCCAGCCGCGAGTCCTCATCGATCTCCAACATGTAAACGCTGGCATGAGGAACACCGGTATCGAGCAGCACAGCCAGCGACTCGCGCCACGAAGCTCGTGTCTGCTCGGCGAGCCCAGCCAGCAGATCGATGCTGAGATTGGTAATGCCGGAATCCCGTATTCGGCGCAAATCTTCAACCACTTGATCCCGCGTATGCAACCGTCCGCTCAGGCTGGCTTCGCGATCGTTGAAGGATTGCACTCCGAGCGAGACGCGGTTCACTCCGGCCTCGATCATGCTGGCAAGCGTTGCGTCGGAAAGCTGCGCTGGAGCGCATTCAACGGTTATCTCAGCGTCTGGAGTCAGAGCGAACTGTTCGCGGATGGCTTTGAAGATTTTTGTGAAAAGCTCAGGCGCAAGGAGGACGGGCGTTCCGCCGCCGAAGTAGATGGTGTCGACAGTGCGCGGCAGTTCGACCTGCATTGAGTCGGACCATGCCTGCGATTGCGTTAGGTCTGCGATGAGGCGGTCTACATAGCGAGCATGATCGCTGGCGGGGAAGACTCCCGAGGCGAAGTTGCAGTAGGTACACTTTGCGCGGCAAAACGGAATGGAAAAGTAGAGACCGAGCGAGTCGCCGCTTTGCAACGCGTGACGGGATGGATTGGACGCGGAAATCTGCATTCCATCCATTTTCTCACTCTCCGTCTTGCGGACCGATGGGGAAGATTCGAAACTGGGTGAGCTTGGCTGCGATTTGAGAAGTCAGCTTACCAACAGGACGGTTGGTTCAACTAGGGGAAACATACCGGGGGGAGGGGGTATTAATTTTCCAGTAAACATTGTTGGTGGCTGCGACGGTTTACAGCTTTGTGGAGTGAAGGAGCGGGACCTTGACGGAGCGTTGGTGTTGGTCATGTTTCCTATCATGCGCTTTTGAGATCTAATTCGATGCAAAGTGGCGGCGTTCCATAAGTCGTTTATGCGAAATGAGTTACGGAGATTTTTAAGCGAGAAGAGGTTGACAAATTATCCCCAGGGCTGAAGCCCCTTTGTTTTGGTTGGCTTATTCAGAAGCTTGAAGCCTCTGCTCCCTCCGCCAGCGCCTGGCGGCGCTTGGGTAAAGCAAACCAAATTTAGGCATAACGCAGACAGCCCAGCCTTTCGACTGGGCCATCTGCGCTTGATGAGAAACACTTGCTACTTATCTGGGTGCTTGGTGGTTAGTGGGCTTCGGCCAGGGTGTCGAAGAGGGGTTGGGCTGGGGTTACTTGTGGCTCTTCGCGGGAGACGGAGATGGCCAAGATGCGGATCTTATCGTTGTTGGGCAGGGTCAGTGTTTTGGTGTGCGCCGGCAAGGCCATGTCGTAGGCGAAGAGGTAACTGTAGGCGTAGGGCTGGTTGAGACCCTCTGGGGTGTGGTGGTGGGAAGCGTACCAGGCCAGGGTGGCCGGCTTGATAAAGCCGGGCTTGAGGCCGAGGTAGTCGTCGGGATAGCTGGGTGACCAGTCCGGTGAACCGCGGTAGGTGATGTCCTTCCACTCAGCATGATTGGCAGAGACGGCGAAGTCGTGGCGCAGGGGAACCTGCCTGGCGGGGACGTTGCTGCCGGGACGGCCACCCATGGTGATGAAGTCGGGCTCGGGCTTCCATTGGCGGGTATCCCACTGGCCGATGAATCCGCCCCAGTCCTGGATGGTGAATTCTGCGGAGCTTGAGCCGGCCTGGAACGCAGCTTTCTGGTCGCCGTCATCAGAGGCAGCGAGGATGTAGACCTTGTTGAAGTTGCCCTGAGGCAGCGTGATGGACTGGCCCTTGGCAACAATGGCGTCGGGCTTGCCGGTGGCTGCGGTTGGCAAGTGGAAGTTGATGCCGTTAAAGCGCAGGTCGGTGGGGAGCATTTCGGCGGGGAGGGCGTCGCCCTTGGCGTCGAATCCGCCGGAGGAGTGGGTGTCGTCGTTGCTGGCTGCGGCTAGGTCGTAGGTCAGCGCGACGGGCTGCGAGGGAATGGTTTCGAGGCGGGTGGGAGCCTTGCCCAGCTTGAGGGCGAAGGTGCGGGGCTGGTAGCCCTTGAAGGATGTTTCGAGAGCGCCGTCGGTTACCTTGGCGGTTGCGGAGCCGAGGGCCAGCTCCTGGCCGTTGACTTCGCGAGCGGAAAGGATGGGACCAGCGAACTTGACGTGTACGTTCTCAGCCGGTTTGCCGTCGAGTTCGACGAGGCGGATGACGATCTCATCGCTGGATTCAGCTTTCTTAAGGCCGAGGATGCGGATGCGGGGATTGTCGACGGTGACGAGCGAGAAGCTCTTGCCGAGGGGGCCGGAGTGTTTGCCGGTTTCAAAGGCTACGAGCGGCGTGCTGAGGCGATAGGCCTGCCAGTCGGTCTGGCCCTGACGCCAGTCTCCGGCGTGGCCGGCGAGACCGAAGAGGATTTCGTGATGGCCCCAGTCCTGGTTGAGCTGGTCGCTGTAGCCGGGGCGGCGGTTGGGGAAGTCGGGATTGGGCGGAGGGAAGCCGGGAGTGCGAATGAGGGTGAGGCGCAGGGTGTGGTCGTCGCGCTTGTCGGAGGCGTTCTTGACGTCGGTGAGGATGGTGGCGCCGTAAGAGCCGCTCTGGTCGGTGAGGTCGATCCAGTGATGGGAGGCGACTTCAAACTGGCGGTCGAAGGCATTGGGGCGCTGGACTGTGCCGACTTCCCAGTTGTAGGTGGCGTTGGGATTGCCCGCGGAGAGCGCGAAGACGGCTTTGACGTTGGCTGAGAGAGTCTTCCAGTCGATGGACTCGCCGAACTCGACGCGATTGCCTGCGTCTCCGGCAGAGAGGCGGACGGTCTGGACGAATTTGGAGCCGTTGGTTTCGCGTGAGACTTCAACGGCAACACGGACGGGGCCGTTTTCTACGACGCGAATTTTGGCTGGACCGGAAACATAGGCGATGGGAGCGGCCTGCTCCTGGTCGAAGTCCATGTTCCAGGCGGGCCATTGTTTGGGCGCGTCGTTGGAGATGGCGAGGCGCATGGGCGCGGAGAGCAGCTCTTTGTTGAGGGTCTTGTCGAAGATGCTGGTGACGTCTCCAGCGGGGTTGATCTGAACTCGGTAGCGGGCGTTTTCGAGAGAAGACTCGCTGATCTTGAGTTCAGACGATTTTTCAGCGGATGCGGCTGGCTGAAGATTGAAGACGGAGTAGCTGACAGATGGGGTCTTGGCGAGGAAGAGGACTTTTCCATCTTCGACCTGAGCTGCCGTCTCTTTACCGTCGGGGCCGGTGACCTTGAAGGCCTGAGCGGAGGTGCCGGCGGGGAGAGCGGCTTCGACTACGTCTTCACGGGTGATATTGAGCGGGTTGAAGACGACGATGGGTGTTCCAGCCAGCTTGGTGTCGAGGCCGGAGGCTACGGATTGCGTAGCGTCGGTGAGGACGTCGGCGAACTGGTTGGAGGCGATGATGTCGTCGTTCTGGGCGAACTCGTAGGAACGCGGTGTGGCGGTGCCGGCGCCGGTGTCATGGAACTGGCCGCCCATGACGAGGAACCAGGCGTCGTTGAGGCGCTTTTGCGGGTAGGGGCGTCCGCCCATCCAGGATGCGGCGACTGAGGCTTCCTCAGCCGCGCCGGCGAGGATTTCGTTCTTGCGGTTCCAGCGCTTGTGATAGGCCTCGGAGGTAAGCGAGCCGGCGGAGTGGTTGATGAGCTCGAGATCGCCGGTGTAGCGCGGCATCTTGGACTGCATGTCGGGCTTGATGTCGAGGAACATCTGATCGGCGGTTGCGGAGATTACGTGCAGTGGGCCATCGCCCATCTGGACAGGAGCAGAGGGAGCAGCGGCTTTCGCCCCTTGATCATTCGCGAAGGCGCTTAGAGAGGCGCCGGCACCGGGAAGGACGGCCTGGCCTTTGGTGACTGTGGCTTCGAGAAGCTTGACGGATTCTTCGTCGACTGCGCCGCCGATGTCGCCGGTGCCGATGTAGTGGTAGTCGGCGAAGACTCCGGTGGCCTTGCCGTCGATATCGACGCGTTTGACCCAGTCCTGCTCGTGGTTGTTCTCAAGGAAGCGGCGCTGCTGAGGCGTGGCGTTGGGTGGAATGACAACGTCTGCGGGAGATTTGCTGAGGTCGGTGCGGATGCGGCTGCCGTATCCGCCAGGGTTAAGGGCGGCGAGGATGGTTTCGCCATCGGGGCCCTGCCAGATACCGACGTTGAAGGGAATGCCTTCCGGCGTCTGTTCAGGCGAGTCGGGGCCGCCGACCTTGGGAGCGGGCTGCCAGGCAGAGCTAAGCTTCTGGGTGGAGAAGCCTTTGACGCCGGAAGAGGCGAGGATGGTGGGGAGCGAGGCTGGGAAGCCGAAGCAATCGGGCAGCATGTATTCGGCGCTGGCCTTGCCGAATTCGTCGCGGAAGTAGGTGTTGCCGTAGAGGACCTGGCGATAGATGGATTCGGCGCTGGGCAGGTTGACGTCGCCCTCTTCGACCGACGATCCGGCGGGATACCAGCGGCCCTCGGCGATGTATTTCTTCATTCGCGCGTAATCGGAGGGGAAGTACTCCTTCATGAGGCGGTAGCGGTTGGCGCCGGTCCAGTTGAAGACGTAGTGCGGATACTTATCGATGTAGTCGAAGTTCACACGCATGGTCTTGAGCAGGTATTCGCTGATGACCTGGGGGAACTCCCAGCGCCATTGGGTGTCGAGATGGGCGTAGGGGACGACGTAGAGGGTGGGATCTTTCGTGATATCCGGGGCCTGCATGGTCTGAGAATGACCGTTGGCGGCTAGGCCGAGTCCAATGGCAAGTCCGAGGGAGAGGGCAGCAAAATACTTCGATTTAGGCATCAGGTTTCTCCGCGTGGAAACGATACCATCATTGCCCTGCGAATGTCGAAGACTCTTTCACTAAGCTGCGAAAAAGCCCTGCGGGGATGACCGTACAATGAAATCAGGCACCGGGCGACACAGACAAACGGCATGGCAGACGAAAACAATAAGCCGAAGAAACCGGATGACGAGGTCAGCGGCAAGGCCTACGATGGCCGGCTGATGATGCGGCTTGGGCGCTATCTGGGGTCGTATCGGACGCAGGCTACGATTTCGGTGATCGCCGTGATTTTGAAGGCGGCTTCGGATGTGGTGGGGCCTTATCTGGTGAAGGTGGGGCTAGACCGGTACCTGACGGCTCATGCCACGATCGGCACGCCGGGGATGAGCCCGAATTGGCTGGCGCGAAGGCTGAGCGACGATCCCTATACCGGGCTGGGTCAGCTGGCGGCGATCTACCTGGGAGCGCTGCTGCTGGCGTATGGGTTTGAGTTCACTCAGACCTACCTGATGCAGTGGACTGGGCAGAAAGTGATGTTCGACCTGCGGCGCGAGATCTTCCGGCACATGCAGCGGATGCATATCGGATTTTTTGACAAGCATGCGGTGGGAAGGCTGGTAACGCGGCTGACATCGGATGTGGACGCGATCAATGAGATGTTCACCGCGGGCGTGCTGTCGATGATCGACGACATCTTTGCGCTGACGGTGATGGTCGTGGTAATGCTCAGCATGAACTGGAAGCTGGCGCTGCTGACGTTTAGCGTGCTGCCGCTGATTGTGCTGGTGACGCACCTGTTCCGCAAGAGCGTGCGGGAGAGCTACCGACGGGTGCGAGGGGCGATTGCGCGCATCAACAGCTTTACCCAGGAACATGTAAGCGGAATGAGCGTGGTGCAGCTTTTCAACCGTGAAGAGCGCGCCTACCGCGACTTTACGGCGGTGAACGAGCAGCACATGATCGCATTCAAGGACACGATCTTTGCCTATGCGCTGTATTACCCGGCGGTAGAGATTCTGTCGTCGATCGCGATTGCGCTGGTGGTGTGGCGGGGCGGCCTTGGGGTGATTCGCGCGACAGAGACCGGCGTGGGCACGGTGACGGGCGTGGTAACGGGCGTCGTTACGATTGGCGTGCTGTCCGCATTCATTCAGTATTCGCAGCGGTTTTTCAGGCCGATCATGGACCTGAGCGAGAAGTTCAATATTTTGCAGGCGGCGATGGCGGCTTGCGAGCGGATCTTCAAGCTGCTGGATACTCCTTCTGAGATTTATTCACCTGCTGTGGCGAAGGTTGGCGATGGAAGCAACCGGATCGAGTTCCGGCATGTTTGGTTTACTTATCAGGCTTTGACGGATGAGCAGCGTGCTGCTGTGGCGAGTGCTACTCCTGAAGAGCTTGCGGCGATGGGCGCGGGTGAGAACGGGATCGAGTGGATTTTGAAGGATGTTTCGTTCACCGTGGAGCCGGGGCAGACGGTGGCGATTGTAGGGCACACGGGTGCGGGCAAGACCACGCTGACCGGACTGATGATGCGCTTCTACGATGTGACGCGCGGGGCGATCTATCTGGATGGCGTGGACCTGCGAGAGCTCGATCTGGATGCTTTGCGGCGGCATTTCGCCGTCGTCCTGCAAGACCCGTTCCTGTTTACGGGAACGATTGCGGAGAACATTCGCCTTGGGGCTGACGCGATTACCGAAGAGCGCATGGTGGCTGCGGCGCGCGATGTGAATGTGCTGGAGTTTGTGCAGGGGCTGGCGAAGGGATTCGATGAGCCGGTGCTAGAGCGAGGTAACTCGCTGTCGACGGGACAGAAGCAGCTGATCAACTTTGCGCGGGCGCTGGCATACGATCCGCGGATTCTGATTCTGGATGAGGCGACTTCGAGCGTGGATACGGATACGGAGATGAAGATCCGGCTGGCGCTGGAGCGGATGGTGGAGGGGCGGACTTCGGTGCTGATTGCGCACCGGCTCTCTACGGTGCAGCGGGCCGATGTAATTCTGGTGATGCATAAGGGGCAGCTGCGGGAGTTTGGTTCGCACCAGGAGTTGCTGGGGCAGCGGGGGATTTATTGGAAGCTGTATCAGCTGCAGTATAAGGACCAGGAGCCCGGGGCCTCGGCTGGACTCTCTTCGGATTTGGGGTCGGGGTTGGCGGTTGGGATGGGGCCTGGATTGACGCAGGAACTGGCCTCCGGGCTGGCGAGCGGGGATTGAGCCTAAAGGGTCTTTTGCTGTATAGATAGCGTCTATATTCTGTGGACCGGGATAACTATTTGAGATAGCCCCGATGAGGTGAAGCTGTGACCATGGGAAGGGCTTTCCCGCTGAGCTTCTTTCTATGTTCTTTGACCTTTCTTCATGTAGCTCCTGCTGAAGGTCAAGCGAACCCCTCGAAATCTGCGGTACAAGATACCGCATCGTCTGAAGTATCCCAAATAACAACGAGCACACAGTCCGAGGGCATCGTTCATCTCGACGTGGAT
Organism: Acidobacteriaceae bacterium; assembly: GCA_036271955.1. GTDB lineage: Bacteria > Acidobacteriota > Terriglobia > Terriglobales > Acidobacteriaceae > Acidicapsa. The sequence goes on along the minus strand of DATAZR010000125.1, from coordinate 26,242 downwards.
GTCAAGGATGGTGCTGGGAAGTTTGTTCCCGGACTAACGGCGAAGGATTTCACTCTGCTGGACGAAGGCGTGCCGCGGACGTTGGTTTCTTTTCGGGGGCCGGGTGACGAAACGAGGGAAAACAGTGGGCGGCTGTGTGAGGCGATTCTGGTTTTGGATCGAATGGATCTTTCGGCTTCGCAGTTTGCCGCTGCGAGGGACGAGACGATCAAGTTTCTGAGGCAGAATGGCGGACACCTTCCACTGCCGGTTTCGATCTACTCGTTGACGGGTGGCGGTCTTCGCTCAACTGCATCGCCCACGACTGACGGTAATGCGTTGGCTGAGGCAGTAGCTCATGGGCGGTTTCCTCGCGAGATCAAAGACAGCCCTCTTTTATTACAAACAACCGCTTTGCCGACAATCACTCCGACGGGTCTGACTGAAAACGACGGGACGCGGTGGGACAACACGGTTAAAACGACCTACTTGAGCGCTATCGAACGAAGGGATAGCCCTGGCCGAAAGGTGCTGGTGTGGATTGGCTATGGTTGGCCCAATGCGGGGATACGGCAGTCCAGAGAGGCTACGTTAATTGCGTTATCAGAGCTATCCACGCGGATGCGCGAGGCTCGAATAACGGTTTGTCAGATTCCGATCTGGCCTGATCCAAAGGACCCTGGTTTTGATCCCTCGAGATATTTGGCGGGGGTTCGTTCGACTGCGGAGTTGAAGAAGTCAGCGGACTTGACTCCCCTTTTTGCGCTGCCGGTGCTTGCGATTCAGAGCGGCGGCCTCATTGTGAGCTCATCGCAGAACATAGTGCAAGACATCGGCACCTGTATTCAGGAGTCGGACTCGTTTTATTCCTTGTCGTTCAATCCGCCGCATGCAGCGCATGTCGACGAGTATCACGAGATCAAAGTACAGATTGGAAGACCGGGAATAACGGCGAGTACCAATACGGGCTACTACAACGAGCCAGTGTTTTACGATCAGCCTCGCGTGCCTGCCAGAAGGGTGACGGTACAGGAACTGGAACAGATGCTGGATGCGGCTGCTAAGGAAAACGATGGCGAGCTGATGAAACGGTTGCGCAATCTGGAGTTGACGGAGCGTCTGAGTAGCGGCACGCTTTCATTGTGGCTGAATCGTTTGCATGGGAAGAAGTCGAAGGCGGCGTTAACAGTGCTGGCGGACGGATCTGTCTTTTTAGACCCGCCTGCGAGCGCAATCATTTCGGAAGCGCCGCCGGATCGTGCGTCGCAGGACGAGATGATGCAAAAAACGGAGAAGTATCTGGACGATACTATTCCGCAGCTACCGGGTTTCTCTGCGATGCGCACCACGGTTGAGTATGAGCAGATATCAGCTAAAGAGAAGGATGTCTGGAATGCGGCGCTCGCAGACCAGTCTTTGTACGAGGGAGTAACGGAGCAAACGATCCTTCGTAATCTCAATGGGCATGAAGAACAGGATAAGGAAAAGATCAAAGGCGACATCAACGCAAGGGGCAAGAGCCTGAATTTCATTGGACTTTTCGGCCCGATTTTGCGCTCCGTGCTAGTGGATGCCATGCGGAGCGATAGCGAGCTGAAGTGGGTGCGGTGGGAACAGGGCGCCCATGGAAGAGTGGCTGTCTATCAGTACGTGGTGCGCGGCAAGAACCCTGGTTACATTGTGACGGCTTGTTGCCTGCGGTACCGGAAGGTCTTTCGAACCTTGGCTGAATATCACGGCGAGCTGACAATCGATCCTGACACTGGGGTAATTCTGCGACTGACGATGGGCTCAGAACCAGGTTGGATTGTCGAGCAGAATCCGCGGCCGGTCGAGCCAATTATGGATACGGGCATGATGGTGGAATATGGCCCGGTGAATATCGGCGGGAGAACCTTTATCTGTCCGCAGCGTAGCGTGGTCATGATGCGAAGCCGAACTATTCGATCCGTGTGGTATTGGGGTCAGATGTTTGAGATATACGGGCCATACTCGACACAATTGAATGATGTTGCGTATACACACTACCGAAAGTTCGGGTCGGAGTCCCGGTTGCTGCCTGGATTTGAGGTGGTGCCGGATGCGGGGCCTGGTGGTGCTGGCGTAACTCCGCCGCAACCATAATTTTTGCGAGATGCAGGTCTGGGGGCGTCTGGGGCGAGATCCTTCCAGGGCGGGGGAGCTTGTCGCTCTGAAGCTGTATAACCGAAGTGGATGAACAAACCTTCTCCAACAATCTTTCTTTCTGCCGGTGAGGCTAGTGGCGAGGCTTATGGGGCGCTGCTGATTGAGGAGCTGCGTTCGCGATGCGCTGCGATTGGGGTTGAGCCGCAGTTCTTTGGGATGGGCGGGGCTCGGATGGAGGCGCTGGGGTGTGAGCGCGTCGTCAAGAGCGAAGATGTGGCGGTGATGGGGATTACTGAGGTTGTCCGGCACCTGCCGCAGATCTATCGTGAGTACCGGAAGCTGAAGGATTCGATCAATTCTGGTAAAAGCGGGTCTGGAAAAGACGGGCCTGCTCAGGGCGGGCGGCGGCCGGATGTGGCGGTGCTGATCGACTTTCCGGATATTCATTTGAAGCTGGCGGAGGAGTTTCACCGGCTGGGGATTCCCGTGATCTTCTTTGTGAGCCCGCAGTTGTGGGCGTGGAAGAAGGGGCGCATCAAGCGGGTGCAGCGGTTTGTGGACCGGATGCTGGTGATCTTTCCATTTGAGGAGCCGTTTTACCGGGAGCGTGGGGTGGATGCGAGGTATGTCGGGCATCCGCTAGCGGATTTGCCGCTGCCTTCGATTTCGCGGGAGGAATTTGCTACTGCGAATGGGTTGAATCCTGACAATCGCTGGATTGGGCTGCTGCCGGGGAGCCGGGCGAAGGAGATCCGGCTGAATCTGCCGGAGATGCTGAGGGCGGCGCGGCTGCTTTGGGAGCGGGAGCCGAAGACGGAGTTTTTGCTGCCGCTGGCTCCGACGCTGACGGCGGCGCAGGGGCACGAGGTGACTCTGCTACTGAACGAGCACGGGATAGCGCATGGAGTTGGACCGGATTCCCGATTGCCGCTGGAGTTGGTGCGGGATGCCCGGGCGACGCTGTTCCATGCGCGGGGATCGATTGTGGCCAGCGGGACGGCTACGGTGGAGGCGGCGCTGATTGGGAATCCCTTCGTGGTGGTGTACCGGGTGTCTCCGGTGACCTATTGGATCGCCAAACGGGTGGTGACGGTGCCGCATGTGGCTATGGTGAACCTGGTTGCGGACCAGAATCCGGCGAACCGGTTGGTGCCAGAATTAATTCAGGATGACTTTCAGGCCACACGCATCGTCCAAGAGCTAGAACCGCTGCTGGCGGATGGTGCGGCGCGTGCAGCGATGATTTCAGGGCTCAAAGAAGTGGCAGCAAAGCTGCATAGCGGGTTTGGAACGGGCTCTGCGGATGAGACGGCGATTGGGGCAGTAGCGACGGTAGTGCTGGAGACGTTAGGATTGGCGGCGAAGGTGAAAGAGGCGGCTTCGTAATCTGGACTTCCAATCGGCGACCCAACCGCTTTCTATCTGAAATCTGTGACGTCCCACCTTTGCCGCAGAAAGCGCGCCAAGGATGGGGCACCCGAATCGGTGTTCGGGCACCCAAGTTTCTTCTTTTCCGGTGGATGAACAAGTGTCAGGAGAGATCAGGTCTACGATGAGCTTCGAGATAAGACGGTGCGGTACCCGGTTCCCTTCCCTCTTGACGACACTGGCCGCTGCAGCACTGCTCTCCATTACCCCTTCACTCGCTTCGGCACAGTCGCTGCTGGCGGCCAACCGGATGTCGATCTCGGCGTACAAGATTGACGCGGAGCTGGATACAACTGCTCATCATCTGACGGCTACAGCGGTGGTGACATTTACGGCTCCGGAGACGGCGGACGAGGTGACATTTGGGTTTCATCCGGCGCTGAAGCTAACCAAGGTGACCGACGACACAGGCAAACTGCTGACCGGGGAGCGCACAGCGGATGGAAGCATTCGTATCGCTCCGGCGACGCCGTTTGTGAAGGGGCAGCAGGCGCACTGGACGTTCGCGTATGAGGGCACGATCAGCGGAAGTGAAGATGGGCCGGTAGAAGGGTTGAAGCTGGCGGCGATTGAGGAGCCGGTTACGTATCTGCTCTACCCGGCGCGGTGGTTTCCGACGGTTGGCTATCTGACCGACCGGTTTACTGCGGAAATGCATATCCGGGTGCCGCAGGGGATGCGAGTGCTGGCGAGCGGCGCGCAGGGTACATCGACTTCCGTGACGCTGGCCAATGGCAAGCCGGGCGATCAATACGACTTCAACTGGACCAAGCCTGGTTTCCCTGGGACGGTGATTGCGGGGCGCTTTGTGGCGCCGGTTTCGCCGAGCGGTGCGGCCAACGTGCATGTGTACCTGACTGTGGCGCATCAGCAGTCGAGGAACGACCTGGCGGAGACAGCGGCCAAGGAGATGGACTTCTTTACATCGACGTTTGGCGAGCCCGAGTCTGGACGGCTGAATGTAGTGGAGCTGCCGGACGATACACTGCCGGCGGTGTGGGCTCCGGAGCTGGCGGCGATCATGGGCTCGCGGGTGGGAGACAAGTCGGGAATCCGGCTGCTGGCGAATACGATTGCGCACCAGTGGTGGGGATCGGAAGTGAGTCCGAAGACGATGAACGACGCCTGGATCACGAATGGAATGTCGCGCTACGGCGAGCTGATGTACCTGGAAGACGAGAACGGCCGGACGGCGATGAAGAACGCGATCCAGGATGTGTCGGCAGGGGCGCTGGCTTACGATACGACTCCGCTGTCGAGCTCGGGAAGGCTGAGCGCGTTTTCGCCGCAGTTCCAGTCGATGACGCTGGAAAAGGGCGCGATGGTCTTCCATATGCTGCGCTGGGAAGTGGGCGACGCGATGTTCAAGCAGATATTGCGCGGCGCGTTGAGCCAGTACACGGACAAGGGAATGCGATCGAGCGACTTTGAGAAGGTAGCCGAGGCGCAGAGCCAGCAGCAGCTGACGCCGTTTTTTGCGCAGTGGGTGGATGGCACGGGCGCTCCGCAGTTTGTGAACAAGTACGCGGTCTACCGGCTAGGGAATAACAAGGGATTTCGGACGATCGGCGAGATACAGCAGGATCTGGACCTGTTCCGGATGCCGGTGGAGTTGAAGGTGGAGACCGACGGCAAGACGGAGCTGAAGAAGGTGGATGTGGTGGGCTCAAACTCGCAGTTCATCGTGGATACTTTTGGACGGCCCCGCCATATCTCGATCGATCCCGATGGCTGGGTGCTGAAATCTTCGCCGGATCTACAGGTGCGGGTGGCAATTCTCAAGGGACAACAGTTGGTGGCGCAGGGTGATCTTGCGGGCGCGCTGGGCGAGTTCCAGAAGGCGCTGCAGGCGAATTCGCAGAGCTCTCTGGCGGATTATCGCATTGGCGAAGTCTTGTTTTCGCAGCGCAATTACCAGGCCAGCGCAAACGCGTATCGCGATGCCCTGCGCGGCGATGGCGATCCACGATGGACCGAGGTCTGGAGCCATATTCAGCTAGGCAAGATCTTCGATGTAACCGGGCAGCGAGACCGCGCGGTGAACGAGTATCGCCAGGCGGTGCAGACCAACGACAATACGCAGGGCGCTGTGAATGAAGCGCGGCTGTATCTGCAGAAGGCTTACCAGAAGCCGGACAGCGAATAGGGCCGAAGAGATTCGGTCGCATGGGATCGAACGACTTCAGGGAATCCTGTTGCGCAATTGAGTTTTTCCAAGCTGCGGCGATATTGCTGCTGCCTGGGATGAGCTTCGAAAAAATTAATCCTTCCTAAATTTGCCCCTTCCGAAAGGCCTTTTCGCCACCAAGAACGCTTACTTTTCTCCGATAAATCGGGTGGCTGTTATGGACTTCCGCTTGCCTGCCAATGGATAGCGGCATCGTCTACGGACCCCGGTCCACAGGCTGCTGCAAGAGGGTGGGCGGAGATGGGATTCAGGAATCGGTTGCAGCCGCTGCGGATGGCTGCCGCGCTGACGCTCGCGTTGCTGGGCGCATCTTCCGCGCGGGCCGAAGAGCCGGCGCGCGGTTTGATTCCGCCTTCGCCGCAAACCGGTTCCCCGCCTGCGAGCCCGGGTGAGCCTCAGGCGCTGGTGCATGGTGCGGTCGACGATACGGACCGAGTGACTTTGAGAAGCAACCAGCATGCCTGGGCAACGGCGGCCAACGACCTGGGCGCGGTCGAAGACTCCTTTGGCCTGAACCGCATGTTTGTCCTTCTGAAGCGGCCAGTCCAGCAGGAAGATGAGCTGGAGCAATTTCTGCGGGAGGTTCATACACCGGGCACAGAGAATTATCACCATTGGCTGACGCCGGAGGAATTCGGGCGGCGGTTTGGGGCAGCGGACTCGGATGTGGCGGCGCTGACGGCGTGGCTGGAATCGCATGGTTTTGCGGTGGGCAAGGTGCACCCAGGGCGGATTGCGATTGAGTTTTCCGGGAATGCCGGACAGGTCAAGAGCGCATTCCACACCGAGATTCATCGCTACGCAGTCAATCGCAACGGCGAGACCGTTTTTGCGAGCGCCGGCGAGGCGCAGATTCCGGCAGCGTTTGCAGGACTGGTAGCGGGGCTGGCGCCTATTGGGAGCCTTCGCGCGCGGCCGGCGCTGAGAGTGACGGGAAAAGCGGATTTCAACCCCAAAACCCATCAGGCGACTGCGGGATGGACATATCCAGAGCCCTCTGGAGGGCTGACCTACGAGCTGACGCCGGGAGATTTCGCGCTGCAGTACGACATGACTGGGGTGTACAACGCAGGCACCACGGGCGGGGGACAAAGCATCGGCATTCTCAGCTACTCCAATGTAGACCTGACCCTGGTGCAAGCGTACCGCGCACTGTTTGGCCTGGCGGCAAACCTGCCGACGGTGGTCATCGACGGCAACGATCCCGGGCAGAACGACGATGCGACCGAGGCATATCTCGATCTGGAGGAGGCGGGGGCCGTGGCCCCGGCAGCGCGGGTGGTGCTGTATACCTCGGCGGGATCGGTGGTGACGGACCCGCTGCTGACATCAGGATTGCGCGCGCTCGAAGATAACCAGGTGAGCGTGCTCAGCGTGAGCTATACGGAATGCGAAGCGGAGCTAGGTCCGGCGGGCAACGCAGCCTGGGCATCGCTGTGGCAGGAGGCGGCAGCGCAAGGCATCACGGTGTTCGTTGCGGCGGGTGATGCGGGCTCGGCTGGCTGCGATGACTTCAATACGCAGAGCTTTGCGCAGAGCGGGCTAGCGGTGAATGGGATTGGCTCAACGCCGTGGGATGTTTCGGTGGGTGGAACGGATTTCTATTACAGCAACTATGCGGGAAGCGCAACGACGCTGACCGCGCAGATTGGAAGCTATTGGAGCTCTACGGCGAGCGGATCGCCGGTGGTTTCGCTGCTGCAGACGGCTCCCGAGCAGGCATGGAACGATGCGTTTGGATTGAACGCCAGCGACAACGGCGTTTACAGCGCGAACTACTCGACGATCGTGGCCGGTGGAGGCGGAGCCAGCCGGGCTGCCTTGTATCCGGCGACCGGCCCTGCAACAGGATATGCAAAGCCTGTGTGGCAGGCCGGGGCCGGGGTTCCAGCGGACAAGGTGCGCGACACACCCGATGTTTCGCTGTTCGCCGGCGATGGCAGCAACTATGTGGAATACCCGATCTGCGCGGCCCCAGGCGATTGCGTTGGGGCCAGCGGGACCACCATTCCTATTACCAGCGTGGGCGGCACGTCGGCCGCAACGCCGGCGATGGCGGCGATCCAGGCACTGGTCAACCAAGGACTGGCCAACCAGGCTACCGGGAGCCGCCAGGGGCAGGCGGACGTGGTGTACTACGCGCTGGCAGCCAAGACGCTGACGGCTAAACCGTTTCGCGACGTGACCGCGGGAGGAAATGCGGTACCGTGTTTTGCGGGAAGCGCGAACTGCGTGCTGGGGAGCAGCGGCTCAGCGAACGGAAACTATGTCGAAAGCGGCTACGCGGCAGGAACGGGGTATGACCCGGCATCGGGGCTGGGCACGGTGGATGTGGCTAACCTGATCGCGAATTGGCAGGCGGCAAGCTTTCAACCCAGCACGACTACGCTGAGCATTTCGCCAGCAACAGTCGCCCACGGAAAGACGGTTACGGTAAGTGCGACGGCAGCGGCCAAGACAGGTGCGGGAACGCCCACGGGAAACGTGGCGCTGACCAGCTCCGACGCGGTTGCAGGTTCCAATGGCCTGGGTCTGCTGACTCTCTCCGCAGGGTCGGCGAGCGCCACGATCAGCAACCTGCCGGGAGGGAGTTATCAGGTGCTCGGGAACTATTCCGGCGACAGCACCTATGCAGCGAGTACTTCAGTTCCGGTAGCGGTAACGGTCGCTCCAGAACAGGATACCCTCAACACTTCGGCGTGGGTGGTGAATCCTATCGACGGCAGCATCTATCCGCTGCAGGCAGGACTGTCGATTCCTTACGGCGCGGAAGTCTACGTGGATGCGGAACCGATGGGCGTGAACGAAGTCGGTGTATCAGCCGGACAGGCAACGCCGGCGACGGGGGCAGTCTCTTTTACCGACACCGCAGGCACGGTCATCAAGACAGCTTCCGTCCCCTTGAACAGCGAGGGGATTGCGGAATGGGTGCTGCCGTCGCTGACAGTAGGCAGCCACACCATCGGCGCGAGCTATGCAGGCGACGCGAGTTACAATGCATCGACTGCAGCCACAGCTGCGACAATGACGATCTTCAAGGGAACGACAACGATCTACCTGCAGCCGATGGAGACCACGGTAGCCGCGGGCAGCAGCGTCACGGTGGACCTGCTTATCTACTCCGATGTGCTGCCGCTGAATGGAGTACTGCCAACCGGCACCGTCGCGATCACGCTGGGCGGACAGACCCAGACGATCGCTTCTCCTTTCAAAAGCTGGGGAACGACGGGGAGCGCCATTGAAGAGGTGGTTGCCACGTTTGCCGCCGTGCCTGCGGGAATCCTGCCGCTGTCCGCCACGTATTCCGGCGATGCCAACTGGGGCGGCAGTTCGGCCCTCTTCGGCTCGGTGCAGGCGCTCGCGGCGAGACCGGCGCCCACCGTCACGCTGTCGGCGACTGCCACGGCGTTTACTCCCAGCCAGACTGTGAGCCTTTCAGGCGCGGTCACTGGCAGTGCCGCTACGGGAGTACCGGGCGGCGCGATCACGGTGACCTGGGAGAACGGAAGCTACTCGGCCAATGCGCAACTGGTAGCGGCAACGACAGCCTCCTCCAGTTGGAGCCTCAACATACCTGCGGCGCAACTGACGAATGGCGCCAACACATTTATCGCAACGTTCCCGGGCGATCAGAATTACTCTGCGCAGTCCTCTGCGCCACTGACCCTGACTCTCAGCGCAAGCGACTTTTCTTTGATTACAACGACGCAGGAAGTCGCGATCACTCCGGGAAAGACGGGGACCGGCACGGTGTACGTGACGCCAATCAACGCTTTCAGCGGCACCGTGGCCATAACTTGCTCGGCTTCGACAGGCATTACATGCGCGCCGGCGACTGTAACACCTACGGTGGGTTCCGGAGTATCCGATACGATCACCTTTACGGTTGCCAGTACCGTCGCGGGGGGCACGTACCCGGCGATCCTTACAGCCGCCGGGGGTGGTCATACACACTCCGCGCAGATTCTGGTGGCTTATACTCCAGTAACTTCAACACCGAGTTTTTCACCTGCCGGCGGGAGTTACTCGGGAACTCAGACAGTTACGATCACAGACACAACGGCCGGAGCAGTCATCTACTGTACGGTCGATGGCAGCCCTCCCACGACGGCGTCTGCGCTCTGTTCCAGCCCGCTCACCGTGAAGGCAACTGAGACGGTGAGGGCTGTGGCACTGTCTTCCGGCTATTCTATCAGCGCGGCTGCTTCGGCTACGTACACGATAAGCACCTCTACGCAGGGAATCACGCCTCCAATCTTCAGCGTGGCTGCGGGGACCTATAACTCCGCGCAGACAGTTACAATCACCGACAGCACGGATGGAGCTACAATCTATTACTCTGTCAACGGAATCACGCCGACCAATAAGTCGAACGTCTATACGCAGCCGGTCACGATTGCGATCTCGTCGACTCTACAGGCCATCGCACAAGTTTCAGGCGGTACACCAAGCAGCATATCGAGCGCTACCTATTCTCTCGTGGTAGCGCCGACAGTATTCAGTCCGCCGAGCGGCACTTATCCAGGACCGCTGACGGTGACTATTACCGACCCAACTCCCTCGACCCACCTTGCATACACGCCGAATGGCAATGTGCCAAGCGTATATGCCTCTTACACTGGACCGATCACCCTGACGGCCTCGGGAAAGGTGTATTCGCTTGGGCAGCTAACCGGCTACACGCAAAGTTCCCCGGTAGAAGCAATTTATACGATCGGGCAGCAGGCGGCCACGCCGGTATTTTCACTGGCAGCTGGAAGTTACTCGGGAGCACAATCGGTTACCATCACCGACGCCACGGCGGGCGCGACGATCTACTACACGACAAACGGCAGTACACCAACGACAGCATCACCTGTCTATACCGGTGCGATAGCCGTTGGCTCTACTGAAACACTAAGCGCAATCGCGGTAGCAACCGGATATCTGACGAGCGCGGCTGCAACAGCGATATACACAATTACCAGTGCCAGCCAGACTGCGGCTTCTCCGATCTTCAGCCTTGCGGCGGGAACCTATAACTCCGCACAGACAGTTACAATCACCGACGGCACGGCTGGAGCTACGATCTATTATTCTGTCAACGGAATCACGCCGACCAATAAGTCGAACGTCTATACACAGCCGATCACGATTGCAATCTCGTCGACTCTACAGGCCATCGCACAAGTTTCAGGCGGTACACCAAGCAGCATATCGAGCGCGGTCTATTCTCTCGTGGTAGCGCCGACAGTGTTCAGTCCGCCGAGCGGCACTTATCCAGGACCGCTGACGGTGACTATTACCGATCCAACGCCCGCGACGCACCTTGCATACACGCCGAATGGCAACGTGCCAAGCGTATATGCCTCTTACACTGGACCGATCACCCTGACCGCCTCGGGAAAGGTGTATTCGCTTGGGCAGCTAACCGGCTACACGCAAAGTTCCCCGGTAGAAGCAACGTACACCATCACTAGCGCCAGCCAGGCTGTTGCCTCACCTGCCTTCAGCGTACCCGGCGGCACTTACAATTCGACTCAGACGGTGGCAATTACCGCTCCGAATCCAGCGGCCGCGATCTACTACACGCTGGATGGAGTTACGCCGACCAACAAATCTCCACAGTATTCAGGGCCGATCGCGGTGGCGCACTCAGCGACGTTGCAGGCGATTGCGGAAACTTCAAATGGAGCAGCAAGCGAGGTGAGTTCAGCGACCTATACGCTCGTGGTGTCTTCTCCGGTCTTCAGTCCGCCGAGCGGGAGCTATCCTGCTCCCTTGACTGTGACACTTACGGATGCGACGCCGGGAGCACAGCTGGCATACACGCCCAACGGCGATGTACCGACGGTCTACGCTTCCTACACCGGGCCATTTACGGTCGGCAACTCGGGTAAAGTCTATGCGCGGGGACAGGCGACCGGTTATACAACGAGCTCGACGGCAGAAGCAGAGTACACGATAGAACCCGCTGCAACGACGCCTGTCTTTTCGGTGGTTGCGGGCACATGCAACAGCGCGGTGACGATCTCGATCGACGATGCTACGTCCGCAGCACGCCTTTACTACACTGTCGACGGAACAGCGCCGACGGCTTCTTCCAATCGCTACGCGGGCCCGGTTACAGTCTATCGGGGAGAGACGCTTAAGACGATTGCAATCGCCTCTGGATATTCGCCGAGCGCGATCGCCGCATCTGGGTGCACAACAAAGACCCTGGCTGCCCGCTGAGACTCAAGCCTTGTGCTGCATGACGAACCGCCAGGATCATGGCGGCTATACACTGGTGTTTCCAAAGCAAACGCTAGGAGCAACGGGAGATCACCATCACAGGACCAGGCGCACTAAAGATACACGGACTGGAAGGTGGCCTTGAAGCTCCGGATTGGCCTCCGCTGACGTTGGCAGAGGTGGATACTCTGCTCCGAAGATATCCACAGGCTGGTGGAGCGCAAGAACTCCTGTCTTTCAGTCCGAGGCCATTTTCCGCTGCCAGCGTAGTGGCTACATCTCAGGGCAAGGTATTCGTAAAACGGCATGCGCGAGCGGTGCGGGATCGCGAAGGATTGCTGGAAGAGCATCGGCTGATCGCTCACCTTGCGGCGGCCATGGAAGATAAAGCTACGGCAAGAGTTGCTGGGGGCGAGTCCGATTCTGCTCAATACGGTCTCGCACAACCTGTTCTCTCTGACATCGATGGAGAAACGGCAATTCCATTGGGCGATTGGACTTATGAAGTCCATCCTGTGGCGCAAGGTGTGGATGTGTATGAACAGGCGATCTCATGGACGCCTTTTCTAAGCCCCAAGCATGCTCGCGCTGCCGGGCGAGCGTTGGCACAATTGCATCAGGCCGTGCAAAGTTATCGTGCACCGGCGCGTAAGATGCAACAGCTGGTCAGCAGCTTTACTATCTTTGCGGGGCACCAGGCAACTTTGCATGAAGGACATAGCAAGGCTGACGACGATCCTTATGAAGCGATGGAAGCATATCTTGAACAGCGGCCGCTTCTGCGCAAATATGCGGAAGAGCGGAATTGGCGTGGATCGTTTCACGCGCTATTGGTTCCCTTTCATCGACAACTTGAACCGTGGCTGACCTACCTGGAACCAATTTGGACGCATAACGATTTTCATGCCTCGAACCTGATTTGGAGCGAAGACGGTGTTGATGCGAAGGTCTGCGGGATTATCGATTTTGGTCTGGCTGACCGCACCAATGCTGTGCATGACCTAGCGACGGCGATCGAGCGCAACATTATAGAGTGGCTGCGAATGGTGGAGCCTGGAGCGGCGATGCTGCATCTGGATCATCTCGATGCTTTGCTTGCCGGATATGAGGAGCTGTCTCCGTTGAGTTATGAGGAAACCCGGGCTTTGGCCGCGATGCTGCCGCTGGTGCATTGCGAGTTTGCGCTTTCGGAGACGGATTATTTCCTCAGTGTTTTGCTATCACGCGAGAAGGCGTACCTGGCATATGAGGGATATTTCTTGGCACATGCGGAGTGGTTTCGCGGTGCGGAGGGGCGTCGGTTGCTGGAGCATCTGGAGCGGTGGGCTGAGGACAGGCCGCGGGTTCGCGGAGGGCAGCGGTGATGGCCTCGCATCTGTTCCTGTGGCTCGGGGAGCATTGGTTTGAGCTGGTTGCTGCTGTGATCAGCGCGGTCGATGTGTGGCTGGCGACCAAGCGCAGCATGATTTCTTGGCCAGTTACGATCCTGGCGAGTGCGCTGTATGGGGAGCAGTTTCGCGAGAGCCGGCTTTACTCGGACATGCTGCTGCAGGGGATCTTCGTACTCTTTGCGATCTATGGGTGGTGGCACTGGCAGCGTGGATTGAAGGCTGAAGGCTCGGTTCGCGTGGAGACGCCAAGCGTTGCGATGTTAGTGCGCGATGCGGGAGTTGGAGTAGTAGCGAGCCTGCTGCTGGGCTGGTGGATGATGCGCCATACCGACGCTGCCCTGCCGTGGCTGGATGCGGCGTTGACTGGATTCAGTTTGGTCGGAACCTGGTGGGGAGCGCGCAAGTATCTGGCGAATTGGTGGTTATGGATCGCGTTGGACCTGATCTATATCGGGGAGTACCTCTTCAAGCACCTGATTCTCACAGCCGTGCTCTACGCAGCGTTCGTGCTGCTGGCTATGCTGGGATTACGGGATTGGCGGCGGGCGCTGCGGCAACAGCAGATGGCCTGAGCCGGTTCGGGATAGCAATCGGGAGCAGATAGTTTGGGATTGGCGCAGCGGGAAACGGTGCAGCCGGAGAATGTGGCGCGAACTCGCGTCTCCATTTTTCCTATGCATTTTTCGCGCACGTTTTCGATGCAGCGGCTTGGCCCTTACGATCCGACGGTCGACTTTTCGAGCGATTGTTTTCGCAAGGGGTTTTTCTATCGCGGCGAGACGGCGGCGGTGGAGATTTGCCGCGATGGAGATTCGCTCGCTGTGGCGGCTTTCGGTAAACACGCCGATGAACTGCTGAAAGTGACGGTTTCGGGTCTGCAGCAGGATGACTGCTACTCCACTTTTGCGACGGAAGACAGCGGAGTCTTCCGGCTGCATCAGATGCATCCTGGGCTGCGATTGCTGCGGTTTCCATGGCTGTATGAGATGACGTGTTCGGCGATTCTGCAGCAGCGGATTCGCACAGTGGACGCGATGCGCGACTGGCGGCGGATTACGCAGCGTTTTGGAGCGAACGCGCCGCTTCGGCTGCGGGCCTTTCCACCGCCGGAGGTGCTGGCCGCCGTGCCACAGTTTGAACTGGAGCGGATGGGCATCGATGTCAAGCGGGCCAAAACGCTGCTGCGATTCGCGAAGGAGATGCGGTTTGTTTCACTGCGGCCGAGTATGGATTTTGCGCAGTTGAGGCAGACGCTGCTGCGAGTCTCGGGTATCGGACCGTGGACGGCTGAGACGGTGATGGGATATGGCGCGGGCGATACAGATGCGGCGATTCCGGGTGATCTGCATCTGCCGCGCGTGGTCTGCTACGCGCTGGCGGGTGAGATGCAAGGTACCGACGAGCGCATGATAGAGCTACTGGAGCCCTTTCGCGGACATCGCTTCCGGATCATCCGGCTGTTGTATGAGTCGAGGCTGGATGTGCCTTGGTGAGGCGACGAGAAGCTGGCCTAAACGCTGTAGGCTGCTATTTTGCGGAGAGGAATCTCAGGATTTCTTTCATGACGCGGTCTGCCTGATCGGTCTGGAAGAGAAATTGGGCGTGGGCTGAGCCGTCGAGAATGATGAGTTGTTTGGGTTCTGGAGCCAGGTCGTACTGCTTCTGAATGCCGGGAAGGCGCGGACCGTCGCCACTGGTGTCGTCGCGTGCAACCAGGAAGAGCGACGGAGACTTGAGCTTGTCCGCGTGCCCGTAGGGGGCTGCGCCGAGGAAGACGAGGCGATCGATTTCGCCGGGCTGCGAGGCGATGGAGGCGTCGGCCGCAGCGCCGCCGCCCATGCTGGCTCCGATGACCGAGACAGTTTTTGCACCGGATTTGTGTAGGTACCTGACGGCTGCGAGGATGTCGAGGTGAAGCGGCGCGCTCATCATGTCTTTGTCGCCGGGACCGTGCGACTTGCCGCGGCCACGGAAATCGAGCGCAAGGACTTGAAATCCAGCGGCCTGCAGGACTTTTGCTTGCGGAGCCCAGCTTTCTTTGTTGAATTGGCCTCCGTGGGCGAGCACCACAGCTTTGTCGCCGGAGCCGTAGATATCCGCGAAGATCAGGCCACCGTCTGAGGTTGGAAAAGATACGGTCTTTTGCGCAGAGGCCGCGCCAGAAAGAAACAACGCGAGAATGGCGACGAGTATCCGCACGCTGCCAATGTAGCACTTGCCGCAGCGGATTGATTCATCAGAAATTCGGAAAATGGTTTGGAAAATTGGCGTTGTTACTCGGGCTGGTTACAGAATTCTATTTATCTAACTGTTTATCTGGAGGTGGTATTTTAGAGGATGGCAGTTCGTGCCATGAGGAGTGTTTCGTTGGCAATCAAGGAATTTATCAAGCATCATTATCGCCACTTCAACGCGGCTGCGCTGGTGGATGCGGCAGAGGGTTACATCAAGCTGATCGACGGCGGCGGCAAGATGTTTGTGACGATGGGCGGAGCGATGAGCACGGCTGAGCTGGGGCTTTCGCTGGCAGAGATGATCCGGCAGGGCAAGGTGCATGGCATCACCTGTACGGGAGCCAATCTCGAAGAGGATGTCTTCAATCTCGTCGCGCATGATTTTTATGAGCGCGTGCCGAACTATCGCGATCTGACTCCGGAAGACGAGGTAAAGCTGCTGGACCGGCACATGAATCGCGTGACGGATACATGCATTCCTGAGATGGAAGCGATGCGGCGCATTGAGAAGGTTGTGTTGAAGGAGTGGATGAAGGCGGACCAGGCGAATGAGAGCTACTTTCCGCATCAGTTCATGTACAAGATTTTGCTGTCGGGAGATTTGAAGGAGTCGTACCAGATCGATCCGAAGAACAGCTGGCTGCTTGCGGCAGCGGAGCGGAACCTGCCCATGTTTGTGCCTGGATGGGAGGACTCAACGCTGGGTAATATGTATGCCGGGCATTGCATCTCGGGCGATGTGAAGAAGGTGCATACTGTCCGCACCGGCATTGAATACATGATGGAGCTGGCGGAGTGGTATACAAAGACGACTGCTGAGACACCGCTGGGATTCTTCCAGATTGCCGGCGGTATTGCGGGCGACTTCCCTATCTGCGTAGTGCCAATGCTGCACCAGGATCTGCAGCGCGAGCATGTTCCGCTGTGGGCGTACTTCTGCCAGATCAGCGACTCGACGACCAGCTATGGCTCGTACTCGGGCGCGGTACCGAACGAGAAGATCACATGGGGCAAGCTGGGCGTGGATACTCCCAAGTACATCATTGAATCGGACGCGACGATTGTCGCGCCGTTGATCTTTGCTTATGTATTGGGTTGGTAGGCACAACTGCTGAATCTGTTCGAACAAGCGGCGCATCGGATATTTAACCGATGCGTCGTTTGTTTTTTGAATGGAAACGTTGACGGGACTCAAGCCAAAAGGTATAAACGCGATATGAACCTGAATATGAATCCGGAATGCCGCGCTATGGAGATGTGTTGCTGCGACTGTTGTTGTCGTTGCGGCGCTGCGCGCTGGCGTTCGGGAGGTTCAGGACTGAGCTAGGAATCTAGCACAAAGGTTTTGTAATCCGGCCCACACGTCAGCCAGCACTGCGTGTGGGCTTTTTCTTTTTGCGTGAAAGGAGTTTCGATATGGCGAATGAAGTGGATGTGAAGCTGGCAGTCAGGCATGGGTTGCGGCTCTCGATGGATGCCTGGTCGGTTTGGGTAGCGGTTTTGCTGGCGCTGCTGGTGCGGTTTGGCGTGTTGCAGCATGTGAGCTGGTAACGAATTCGGCGCGGATTCTGCAAGAGAGATATAGGCAAGGAGCAAGCGATGGCGACGACAGCATCACCGATTGCGAGTGAGCGGCAAAATCCGCTAGTGCGTTTGGCGGGACTGGTTCCGGGAATACTGCTGCTGGCTGCGATTGGGCTGGCGGCAAAGTGGATTGAGCAGTCCATTAACGGGTACACGAAGGCGCATCACATTACGTTTCCCAACATCGAGTATGTTCTTTGGGCGATTGTGATTGGACTGGTGATTGGGAATCTGGTGAAGGTGCCGGAGATCTTTCGCGCGGGCGTGGACACGTATGAGTTCTGGCTGAAGACGGGGATCGTGCTGCTGGGCTCACGGTTTCTGCTGGGCGATATTTTGAAGCTGGGCGGCATCAGCCTGCTGCTGGTGTTTATTGAGATTGGCGGTTCCCTGCTGCTGATGACGGCGCTAGGCAGGGCGTTCGGCCTGCGGCCCAAGCTGATCAATCTGCTGGCGATTGGGTCTTCAGTGTGCGGCGTCTCGGCGATTATCGCGGCCAAGGGCGCGATCGATGCGGATGACGAGGATGCTTCGTTTGCGATTGCCGCGATTCTGGCGCTGGGCGCAATTTCGCTGGTTGCTTTTCCGTTCATCGGGCATGCAGTGCACCTGAGCGATCACGCCTACGGTGTCTGGGCTGGGCTTGCGGTGGATAACACGGCAGAGACAGCAGCGGCGGGTGCGTTGTTCTCGGATACAGCGGGCAAGATTGCTGTGCTGACCAAGACCTGCCGCAATGCTCTGATTGGCTTCGTGGTGCTGGGCTATGCGATCTATTGGGCGCGCAAGGGGCAGGCCGAGGCAATCGGCAACAAGGCTTCGTTTCTTTGGAAGAAGTTTCCCAAGTTTGTGCTGGGGTTTCTGGTGATCTCTGTGGCCGTTTCACTGCAGGCATTCAATGCGGACCAGGTGAAGAGCCTGGCGAATCTTTCGCGATGGGCTTTTCTGCTGACCTTTGCCGGTGTGGGCCTGCGGACGAATTTTCGTGAGCTATCGAAGCAGGGATTGCGGCCGTTTGCAGTGGGCGTGATGGGAGAAGTGTTGATCGCCGTGCTGACGCTTGGGCTGGTGGTTGGAGCCAATCGCGTCTGGGCTCTGTGATTACTGCACCCTTCCGCCAGATGGAATGAGACTCTAAGGCGCAGAAGCGGGAACACGTGGACGAATGCCTTCGCCGACTGGGCCGGTGTGATGTAAGCGCGCGTTGAGCCACTCGGTCATCTGGCGCTCCCAATCGGGCACATTGGGTAGCTTGTTCCAGCCGCCTGTGCCGTGCTTGCCGTTGGGAATGCGAATGATGTCGCAGCGCACTCCAACTTTCTGCAGAGCTGTCTGAAGATTAGTCGCTTCGGCGAATGGGATGTACTCGTCCTGATCACCGAGGATTTCGAGGAATGGCGGATCGTCCTTTGAGACGTAGGTGATGGGCGATGCTTCGCGGATGGCTTCCTTCTCACCTTTCTGCGCAATGAGCGGATCGAGCAGGCGATGGACATCCACGTTGAGAGGAACGAATTCAAAGCTACTCTGCGCGTAGAGGCTGACTACGGCTTGCGCTTTGGCGCTAACGCGGTCGATTGGGTCGGCGGCAGAAAGATCGCCTGAGGCATTCAGCAATCCCACCATGTTGCTGAGAAAACCGCCTGCGGAGCCTCCGACGAGAGCGATCTTATCCGGGTCGGCGTTCCATTGCTTCGCGTTGTAACGGATGTAGCGGACGGCGCGCTGAACATCGAGAACCATGTAGGGATAGGGATATTTCGGCGCAAGGCGATAGTTGACGGAGAATACGGCATAGCCTGCTGGCTCGAGAAAGTCTGCGACATAGGCTTCGCTTCCGTTCTTGCTGTCTCCGCCGTGATAACCGCCGCCGTGAATGATGATGGCGATGGGATGAGGACCTAATCCCTTGGGCGCGTAGTAGTCCATCGTCAGCGGCTGGCCGTCGGCTGTGCCGTAGACAATCGCTTCCTGCGTGGGCGTGCGGATGTCAGCTGCTGGCGAGAGAGTTGAGACGGCACAAAGCGAAAAGAGCGCCAACACGATCCTGCGGAATAGGGTGCTCATTGGGATCGATCTCCTGATAAATTCACCCGGCCTGCAGCCTTGCGAAATGATACAGGCCATTCAGCTAGCTCTTGCATTGAGGGAAAGCGGTGATGCGCAGCTTGGCGGCTGCGTAGGGGATGAGGGTGATGGTTTCTTCGGGTTGGTCGCTGGCTACCGGGCTGGGCGGCAACGTGTTTGCTGCACCGTCTTCTGCGCGCCATTCGGTGAGTCTGCGGGCTTTCACTTTGAGTTTCAATGGCATGCCGCTGGCGGCAAATGGACGATCTCCCACCTTGGCTTGTTCTATGGCGATGTCTTTGGCTAGCGCATCCGGATCAAGCTTCAAGGCATAGTTCCATGGCGAAGTTGGGTAGATCTGCCAGTCGGCGGTGAGGCCGCGATCGCGAAGCTTGACCCAGCTCTCGCTGATGCCGTAAGAGAAGACCAGCGGGCCGCGCTCGATGGCAACGGAATTGTTGAACCAGCGGGAAGTGCGCACTGGCATCGGGAAGACGATCTCTATTTTGTCGCCTGCTCGCCAAGTGCGTTCGATGCTCGCGAATGTTCCTGCTTGCCGCGCGGGCTGGGCCTGGCCATTGATGCGGATGGTTGTGTCCTGAGCCCAGAGCGGAATGCGAAGGAGCAATGGAAACTCGACTGGCGATGCGGGATGGATCGCGATGCGCACAGACTCTTCAAAGGGGTAGCCGGTCTCTTCGACGATATGGACAGATGTGCCACGGACGGTGGAGTGAACCTCGCAGGGCGCATAAACAGCTGCTACCAGCCCATCTTTTGATGGATCGCCCGCCTTCCCTGAGGACATCCATAGGCTGTTAGCAAGCTTAGGCCAGCCCTGATGATAGTTTGCCGTGCAGCAGCCGAAGTTCGGTTCAAGGCCGAAGAGATTCGATTCGGGACCATCGGTGGTCCAGGGCTTATGGTGCAGGCTGCATTCGACTTGATTCGGCTCCTGATTGTATTGATGGGCCCACATGTCGTCGGTAAGCGTGCCGGGCAGGGCGTTGAAGGCGAGAAGCTCGAGGCGGTCTCCTAGAGATGCAATGCCGGTGATGGCGAGCGAATGTTCGAGCGAAAACATATATTCGACGACGGTGCAAAGCTCGGAGCCCTGCGATGGATCGAGGCCAGCCAGATGCTCGTCGCAGGAGAACATTCCGTTGGGAAGGCCGTGGTATTTGTCCAGCTCAGAGATCATGCGCAGAACTGCATCGCGATCCGACTGCGAGCCCGAGACAAGCGACCAGACGGGCCCAGTTTTGATGGCTTGGCCGTTGTTGACGCCGTGCGTAGAGAGGGCGAGATCTTTCAGCCCCTGGCCTTCTTCAAGCTTGATGAACTCAGCAGTGATGCGTTTGGTGTACTTGAAGTCCGCGTATTGGCTTTCCCAATCGTAACCCTGCTTTTGCAGCAAGCGAGCGAGATCGAGCAGATAGGCGGAGCCGGTGCGGTTGTAGAGCCAGATGACGCTCAGGGCTTCATCCTGCCAGCGAAATTTGCCCCAATCGCGCAACGGCCGCGAAGGCAACTGTTCAAGCTGGTATCGGAAGTACTTGTCCATGACTGGAATGACGCGGGGATCGTTGGTAAGTTCGGCATACTGCATGAGTACCTTGAGGATGACGATGCGCGGCCACCAGTCATCGTTGGAAGAAGGACCGATCATCCCGCTGGGGGCCTGATGATCGAGTACCCAGTCGATGTATTTCTGGGCCTTTGCTTTCAGCTTTGCGTCGTCGAGCAGATAGGCTAGTGGCACAAGGCCATCAAGATAGTAAGGGCCGCGCTCCCAGGACTCGCCTTTACCACCAAGCCAGCCGCTGTCGGGGCCAACATCAGCCCAGGTTTCGTCGAGATGGCCGGTTAGTCCATTGGCCTGGATCTGCAGCTGAGCGAGGAGCCAGCCGCGAGGCTGGATGGAGCCCAACGGCAACAGATTGAAGGCTCCGGATGTGAGCGGCGCGCGGTCGCGGATTATCGGCGATGCTGGATGCGCCTGATCCGCAGCACCAAGCGATGCCGCGAAGGCTTCATTCGATATTGGCAATGCGGAGGCGACGCCGAGAATGCCGAGCTGATTTAGAAAATCGCGACGTGTGGAGGACGTTCTGGGCAATCTGAATAATGGCGGCAACTTCGCTCTCCTGAACTGGCTGCATTCCACTTTAACTCCCACTACCGTTGGCTTTGCCATCGATTTATCTTTAGCAGGTGCAGCTTGACGAGTTGGGACTGCTTGCACTATCTACAGTGTGCGGCTCCATTCTATGATCCTTCGGCGCGAAATGTGCGATCGATGCTTGAGGACCAAGTCAGCGCGAAAATGTGGGAGACAATGCATGCACTCAAAACGAAGAGCTATTTCATTGGCGGCGCTGTGTGCGGCTTTGCTGGTTTCATGCTTATCGGGTGCGGCGCAACAGCCGACTCCAACCGGTTCCTCCGCCCAACCGGGACCGAATGGATTTTTGTATACGCCAGGCCAGAATGTGAATGGGATGCATGTCTATCTGTGGGGCGGCCTCAAGTCGCATGGCGAAGGGCAACATGACTATCCGCAGTGGCTGGCCGATTGGAGCAAGATCCTCACCGAGCATGGGGCAGTCGTCGATGGAGCGTTTCACCCTCCGAGCGCGGCCGACCTGGAACACACCGATGTTCTAGTTATCTACAAAGGCGACGCTGCGTATCTTGGCGACTATTCGAAGCCGGCGATCGAAGCTTTTGTGAAACGCGGCGGAGGGATTGTGAGCCTGCACGACTCGCTTTGCGGGCCTGATCCAGCTTATTTTGCCAGCCTCGTTGGCGGGGCGAAGCATCATGGCGAAGTCAACTACACTCTCGACGCTCCAGTGCCTTACACCATCATGGACAAAGCCGACCCAATTATGGAAGGTATGAGCGACTTTATGCTTTGGGATGAAGCCTTCTTCAAGATGACCTGGGCCGACAATCCCAAGATTCATCTGCTCGCGACCACTGTTATTGCAGGTACGCCGAGCGCGGGTACACATAAAGGTGAAATTGTGCCGCAGATCTGGACTTACGAACACACGCTGCCTGGCGGGCAACCAGCTCGTGCATTTGTCTGGATGCAGGGACATATCTACGCAAACTTCAGCAACTACCAGATACGGCAAATGCTACTGCGCGGGATTGCATGGGCGGGCAAGCACCCAGTGAATGAGTTGGTCGATTACAAGGCGCCTGCCCAGCCGCCGCGGCTTGCGCCTCCTGCAGCGCATTGAAATATGATCGCCTACTTAGCGGTCCAACCGCCGTCGATCAGAATGTCAGTGCCGGTGATGAAGCCGGCGAAGTCGGAACAGAGATAGCAGGCCAGTGCGCCAATGTCTTTGACTTCACCCCAGCGCCCGACGGGAAGGCTCGCCAGAAACTGTGCATTTGCTTCCGGATTGTTCATCACCGCGGAATTCATCTCTGTGCCGAAAGGGCCCGGGCTGATGCCGTTGACGGTGATGCCATGGCCGGCCAATTCAAGGGCAAGAGCGCGTGTAAAGCCGAGAAGCGCAGCCTTGGCAGATGAATAGGCTGTGCGTCCGGGAAGCGATACGTGGCTCATGATTGAGGTCATGTTGAGGATGCGGCCGTATCCTGTACCCATCATGCCGGGAACAAAAGCACGAGAGACGAGAAACGTCGAGATCAGGCTTGCGTCCAGCACGCTGCGAAACTCAGCCAGGGAGTAGTCCACAAGACTTTTGCGGATGTTAGTGCCCGCATTATTGATGACGATCTGCGGGTGGCCGAAACGGCTTTGGATAGCTTCGGCTATGGCTGTTACATCGTCTTCTTTGGTTACATCGGCAGTGAAGATTTCAGCGACGCTTCCCTTTGCGAGCAAGGCATTTCGCACCATCTCAAGGCGATCGACATCGCGGGCAACGAGAGCGATCTGCGCGCCGGAATCTGCCAATGCATGCGCCATGGCCTCACCGAGGCCGCGGCTGCCGCCGGTGATGACTGCTGTTTTGCCTTTGAGATCGATTTTCATTTACGCTCCTGTTAGCTTTCAGTTCAAGTCTATGGTGCGTTCACAATGAATCGGTTTCGGCGTTAGCCGCTGCCTGAGCGGTCTTCCATGCGGGGCTCGGTCTCCGGTTTGCAGAGTCTGGATCGAGATAAAGCCAGCACACTGCCGAGATTATTGAAGAACCGACCATCAGATAGATCAACGAATTCCAGTGCCCTCCCGTACGCTGCAGCAGGATGCCGCCAATCACGGGCGCGATGAAGCCGGCGAGATTTCCTAGCATGTTCATGGTAGCTGCCACTGTAGCCGTGTAGGAGCCGCCAATTTCGACGCATGCATTCCATGAGATGGGCATGGTTAGATCGCTACAGAAGCTGGCCAGGCCCATACAAAGCATAGCTGGAAGAACTGCCTGAATTCGCGTAAGCGAGAAGAGCAGAGCCGCTGCGCCCAGGAAGCCGAAGAACGCTATCCTGCGGCGCGGAATGCGAATAGGGAGAAGTCCACTCGACAAGGAACCAAACCCGCCGAACAGCAATGGCAGGACGGACAGAGCAGCAGCATGAGCGGGTGTTTGACTGCGTGCTTCGCGAAGATAGGTGGGCAGCCATGTGATGTAGAAATACCAGACAAACGAGAAGCAGAAGTATTGCAGCACCAGCACGGCAACCTGCGCTGTGAGCAGAATCGACAACCAGTTGCGTTGCATGCCGCGATGAACGGCTATATTGCGAGAGGCCTCGATCAGTTCCCTTTCCTCGGCATTGACCGAAGGATGTTCCGCCGGATCGTTCCTGAACCAGAGGATGAAGACTACACACCAAGCTGCGCCTAGCAGAGCGAATGCGGCGAATGCCCAACGCCATCCGAAGAGGGAGACGATGGCAAGCACGAGAGGCGGCGTGGCAGCGCCTCCCCAGCGGGTGCAGGCCCACATCAATGACTGCGCCGTGACGCGTTCGCGGGCAGGCAGCCATACGCTCAGCATCCGGGTCAGGTTGGGAAAGCAGCCGGCCTCTCCCGCTCCAAAGGCAAAACGGATCGCGTACATGGAGATGAGGTTCCACGCAGCACCCGTAAGGGCGGTAAACACGGACCAGGCAAGCACTATCTGAATGAGTACGCGACGAACCCCGATGCGATCGCCCAGGAGACCGATGGGCAGCTCGAAGATAGCGTACGAGAGGGCGAAGGCGCCGAAGACCAGGCCCATCTGCTGCTTATCGAAATGCAGATCGCGCGAGATCGGTCCGGCTGCCTGCGAGATTGCGACACGCTGAATATAGGAGAGGACTGCCAGGCCAATGGCCAGCGCAACCACCCTATATCGAGCTCGACTCGCCTGCATGATTCACCCTTCTTTCAAAAAATGAAGCGCCAGAAAGTTTATCGATCCTTACCGGACATCATAGAATGCAAGAGATTCGGCAGAGCCAGTGCAACACATACTGCATTTTTGAAATGCGTGAATGCTGGATCGAAAGAACTGGCTTCGATTCGAACGCCACGGTCAAGCATATCGCCTGAGAGAGACCCGGAGGGTTTATTCATGCGCCATCCAGCGCCGAAGTTCGCATTTGCTCTCGGTCTTACGCTGTTGATGATCAGCGCGATCGGTCAGCAGACGCAGCAGGCCGGCGAAGATGCTCCGAAAGTCAATGCAGGCCAGGACCGGGCTGCTGCCACGCGCACATTTCTTGGGCTTGGGACGCCTCCAGACCGAGTGGCTGCAGTGCGTGCCGCGCCCATCTATCAGCAAAACTGCGCATTCTGCCATGGGACTCAGGCTCGAGGTGCGACCGGTCCTGGGCTAATTACTTCGGATCTGGTGCTGAAGGACGATCATGGTGAGCATCTTGCTCCATTCTTTAAAGCCGGGCGTCCGGAAAAAGGCATGCCGGCCTTTGGACAGCTGACGAATCAGCAGCTAGTCGATCTTGCCGAGTTTCTTCATGTGCAGGTCGAGGATGTCGCCAACCGCGGAGCTTATGAGGTGCAGGATATTGTCGTAGGCGATCCAGCGAAAGGCCAGGCTTACTTCATGGCCAACTGCATGACCTGCCATACCGCTTCAACCTTCCTTCATATTGCAAGCAAGTTCCGTTCGCCAGATCAACTGCAGCGCGACTGGGTATGGCCGTCGCGACCGGAAGATCATTCGCTGGCGATCACAGCCACGGTGAAAACGGCGACAGGAGCCGCGGTCTCCGGCCGTGTTACGCAGATAAGCGATTTCAGTATTACGCTGATTAGCAGCGATGGGCAAATGCATGTCATCGAGCGAAAATCCGGGATCCACGTACAAATGAACGATCCACTTGCGGCGCATCAAGCGCTGGTGATGACGCTCAGGAACGACGATATGCATGATGTGACCGCTTACCTGGAGCTGCTCAAATGAGAATTGCACCTTTATCCTTCTCAGTTATGATGGCTGCGCTGCTATGCCTCGCTGTGCATGCGGAAACCGGGCCGCCCGTGTCGCTTGACTCAAAGACGATTGGGCAGACGCCGATATCCAATTGGACAACCTTCAATGGAGACTATACCGGTCAGCGGTATAGCACGCTGAACGAGATCACAGCGGACAACGTTAGCAAAATTACCCAGCAATGGGTCTACAAGATCACTTCTGTAGGTGCGCAACGCGGCGCGGCGGAGCCGGTGATGAAATGCACTCCCCTGCTTGTCGATGGCGTGCTGTACATCACTATTCCGGACCATGTCTGGGCCATCGATGCGCACAATGGAAAAGAGATCTGGCACTATGACTGGGTGGACCATGGCGGGCACCTCGTCGGACAGCGTGGCGTCGGCATCTGGAAGAGTTCGGTCTTCTTTCTCACACCGGACAACTGGCTGGTCGCGCTTGACACCACGTCCGGCAAGGAGTTTTGGCGCAAGAACTACGCCGATGCGCGAAAACAGTACTTCTCCACCTCTGCGCCGCTCATTGTGAAGAACCATGTGATTGTCGGCGTCGGCGGCGATGCCATGGATATGCCGGGATTTCTGGAATCCTTCGATCCGGTCA
>DATAZR010000124.1:0-15725 GCA_036271955.1 Acidobacteriaceae bacterium | reverse complement strand
CCAAACTCCTCCGGCGCGCATTTCAAGCTTGCCGGTCTCTACCGCAAAGAGGGTAAACGCGACCTCGCCAAACGCGAATTCGATATCTGCGCCAAACTCAACAGCACCCACTCCTCATCCGACACCCCCAACCCTTATCTGCCGCCCCTCGGCGCGCCCAAATAGCGCCTTTTCTGCGGACTCCAGCCGGCGGGTCTCATCGGCGCGCCGAAATTTTTATGAATTCGATGGGAATATCAGGGTCTGCGATGGTATCGTTTCCATTGCAGGTTCACACCCCGATCCCCGTTACGCAATCGCATCGATTTTGCCTTCGCGTGTGTTGTGTTCTATCCTTCGCGCGAGCATCAGGAGACCAGAGAATGAAAGTTGCAGCAGGTAGTGAGAGCCGGACATTTCCGCGCACCGTACGCATGGCCATCGCGGCCGCATCCTTAGCGCTGCTCGTCATCGCAGCCATCCCTTCGGCCCACGCCCAATCGGAAAAGGAAGCGGCCGAGATCGTCAAAGGGCTCAGCGCGGGTGCGCAGACGGCTGTCCAGCGCCTCACCGAGCTCAATCGGCTCACCGCTGACGATTGGCGCTACCATGCCGGAGACCTTCCCCACGGCGAGTCGCCCGACCTCGACGACTCCTCATGGCAGATTGCAAAGCCGAATACGGATTCGTCCAAGGATGCCGTATGGTTCCGGCGCTGGATCGAAGTCCCTGCCAACCTTCATGGCTATGATCTGACTGGCGCACGTATATGGTTCTCGTTCTATGCGCGCTCGCATGGCTCGGTTCCTGAGATCGTCTATTTCAATGGCCGCCGTGTGGCCCTGGGCGACGATCTCGAGCCTATCGTTCTCTTCGACAAAGCAAAGCCCGGCGACAAAATACTGGTTGCAGTAAAGCTGTTGCAGACGGTTGTAGATAAGACCTTCGAGGGCGCGCGCCTCAAGATCGACTTCTCTGAAGACCGCCCCAATCCTGAAGACCTCCGCCTCGAAATTCTCTCCGCCTCCCTTCTCATTCCCAGCCTGTCGAAAGATGTGCCAGCCGACACGGCAACCCTCGAAAAAGCCATCGGCGAGATCGATCTCTCCGCCCTCGACGGTAAGAACGCCGCCAAATTCGATGCCTCGCTGAAGCAGGCGCAGTCCACGATGGAAAGCCTCAAGCCGCTGATGCAGCAGGATACATTCCACCTCACCGGCAACTCCCACATCGATGCGGCGTGGCTCTGGCCCTGGACTGAGACTGTAGATGTCGTCAAACGCACCTTCGGCACCGCACTGCAGTTGATGAACGAATATCCGGACTACACCTACACGCAGTCCGCCGCGCAATACAACGCCTGGATCGCTGCCAAGTATCCGGAGATGAATGAACAGATCAAGCAGCGCATCAAAGAGGGCCGCTGGGAGATCGTAGGCGGCATGTGGGTTGAGCCCGATCTCAACATGCCCGATGGCGAGTCGCAGGTCCGCTCCATCCTCGTCGGCAAGCGCTGGTTCCAGAAGGAATACGGCGTCGATGTTCGCATCGGTTGGAACCCCGACTCCTTCGGCTACACCTGGCAGCTGCCCCAGATCTACAAGAAGTCCGGCATCGACTACTTCGTCACCCAGAAGATGGCGTGGAACGATACCAATCAGCTTCCCTTCAAACTCTTCTGGTGGGAGTCGCCCGACGGCAGCAAAGTCCTCACCTACTTCCCCCATGACTACGCCAACGACAATCTCAACCCCGTGCGTCTCTCCAACGATCTCGCCAACGCACGCAAGCAGGCCCCCGGCCTGACCGAGATGATGGACCTCTACGGCGTGGGCGATCACGGCGGCGGCCCCACCCGCGCCATCCTTGACGAAGGCGATCACTGGGCCAAGTCCGGCAAGGTCATCCCCAAGATGAAGTTCGGCACCGCGCAGAGCTTCTTCACCAGCGTAGAGAGCAAGCTTGCGCCCGAATCGACCACCTGGGACTACAGTTCCATCGCCAAGGGCTACACACCGCCTGTAGCCGTCGACGGCAAGATCTCGATTCCGACCTGGAAGAGCGAGATGTACTTCGAGTATCACCGCGGCGTCATGACCACCCAGGCCAACCACAAGCGCAACATGCGCGAGAGCGAGATCTGGACCCTTGATGCCGAGAAGTACGCCTCGCTTGCCTGGTTGCAGGGCAAGTCGTATCCCACCGAAGAGTTCGACGACGATTGGAAGAAGATCACCTTCAACCAGTTCCACGATCTCGCCGCCGGATCAGGCATCGGCATCATCTACAAGGAAGCCCAGGAGGACTACGACAAGGTTCGCTGGTCCACCAGTGAAATCTCCCACAAAGCGCTTCACGCCATTACCGCCGATGTCGATACCAAGGTCGCTGCGGGCGTGCCTGTGATTGTCTACAACCCGCTGGCCTGGGAGCGTTCGGGCAACGTCGCCGTGGATGTGCAATTCCCGGCTGCGGTCACCGGCGGCGTCGCCGTCATGGATGCGGCCAACCACGCACTGCCTTCCAAAGTCATCGGGAGCGATAGCAAGACCAACACCTATCACCTCCTAATCGATGTGAAGGCTGTGCCTTCCCTCGGTTACACCTTGCTGCATGCCGTGCCGGGCACAAAGCCTTTCGCCAGCGATCTGAAAGCCGACGGTCTCACTATCGAGAACGCCCTGCTCAAAGTCGTCGTCGATAAGCAGACCGGCTGCATCACCAGCATCTACGACAAGAAGTCCAGCTTCGAGTCGCTCGCCCCCGGCGCATGCGGCAACCAGCTTCAGACCTTCAAGGATCTGCCCAAGGATTACGACGCCTGGAACATCGATCCCGGCACCCTCGATCACTTCACCGCAATCGATAAGGCCGATTCCGTCGAGCTCATCGAGAAGGGTCCGATGCAGGCCGTCATCCGCGTAACCCGCAACTGGCAAAGCTCCAAATTCGTGCAGGACATCACCCTCACCGCTGCATCCGATGAAGTCAACATCGTCAACGACATCGATTGGCATGAGAAGCACGTCCTGTTGAAGGCCGCCTTCCCGCTCGCCGCCACCAGCGACAAAGCCACCTACGAGGTTCCTTATGGCTCGATCGAACGCACCACTCTGCGCAACAACAGCTGGGAGCAGGCGCAGTTTGAAGTTCCCGTCATGCGCTGGGCCGACCTCGGCGACGGCCATCACGGTTTCAGCCTCTTGAATGAGTCGAAGTATGGATACGACGACAAGGACAACGTCCTTCGTATCTCTCTGCTTCGTTCGCCAACCTCACCCGATCCCGATGCCGACCAGGGCCATCATCACTTCAGCTACGCTCTCTATCCGCACGCCGCGGATTGGAAGCAGGCCCTCACCGTCCGCCGCGGCTATGAGTACAACTACAAGCTGCAGGCCATGCAGGTCGAGGCCCACACCGGCACTCTTCCCGCGACCTACTCCTATGTATCGGTCAAGCCAGAGAACGTAGTGCTCACCGCGCTCAAGAAGGCCGAGGACGACAACAGCCTCATCTTCCGCGTCTACGAGTGGGCAGGCAAGTCGGGCGACGTGCAGATTCATCTACCCAAAGGCGCCACCGGAGCCACAGTAACCAACCTGCTGGAGAAGCCCGAAGGGTCCGCGCTCAAGGTGGAAGGCGATTCCGTCACCGCCCCCATCCACCCCTTCGAAATCCTCACCGTCAAAGTCAATTACCCGGCAGCTCAATAGCAGCTCACACAAATAACAAAAGCCGGAGCGGGATAACTTCCCCCTCCGGCTTTTATCTTGGTAGCTGTAAATCAGGAGTGCCTTACATCGCATCCACACGAGCTGCGCTTGATCAGGCGCGTCTCCAGCTTCACCATCTCGGCGGTTTTGGCTCGGCCCTGCGCGACGCCCTTGGCGCCCAGCAGCCGTTGAAACAGCAGCTCAGCCGCCATCCGCGCCATATCTTCCACCGGCTGCTCCATCACGCTGATCGAGGGACGCACCGTAGAAGCAAGCTCGAAGTCGTCAAACCCCAGCAGCGCCACCTGGTCTGGCACCGTCACATCGAGATTCTGCAGCACTTCAAAGGCATAGATCGTCGTGCTGTTCTTGAGTGCAAAAATCGCATCAGGCGGATTCGCGTCCGCCAGCAGCCGCTTGATCGCCTTCTCCGCCGACTTGTAATCTGTAACCGAAGTGTCCAACAGCGGCTCCAGCCCCGCTCCTTCCACAGCATCGCGGTAGCCCTTGATGCGCTCACGAATGGTATACAAGTTGCTCTCGCCCGTTAGGCAGACGATCCGCTTGTAGCCGTGTTCGATCAGGTGGCACGTGCCTGCGTTCGCGCCCTTATAGTTATCGGCGACGACCGAATCGAGTGACGACTCATAGATAGGCCGGTCGATCGTGACCGCCGGAATCGCAGTCCTGTTCAGCAGATCGCGCAGCGCTGCGCCATTCGAGTTCGCAGGCGCAATCAACAGCCCATCCGTGCGATGGCGTATCAGCACGTTGACGCTTTCTATCTCCGCGCTTGCATCGTTCTGCGTCGTCGTCACAATCAGCAGGGAATCGTTCGCCCGCGCCACAGCCTGCGCCGCTTCCGCGCAGCTCGAGAAGAATGGATCGGCAATGCTTGGAATCACCAGCCCGATGGTCTTGGTGCGATGACCCTTCAGCGTGCGTGCCGCTTCATTGGGAGTGTAGCCAAGCGTCTCGATGACCTTCAGAACGCGGGCCAGAGTCTTCGGACTTACTCGCTCTCCGCCATTGATAACCCTGGATACGGTAGTTGTGCCGACGCCGGCCTTCCGAGCAACTTCAGTGAGTGTCGGGTGTGTACTCTTCTTCATCGTTCAGACAAGCATACATAAGACAACAGGGCTTTTCTATCAAAACCAACGAGATACCTGCCGGCCGCAAGCTATTCCGGCAAACTCTCTAACTGCACGGCTCTCGCTTCCCTAACTCTGCGGGGCTCGAACTCACTTCGCTTCTTCTCTTGACTCCATCAACCGCACCGGTCCCAGCATTCCCGACGGCAGCGGCTGTAGATTCCCCATATCCTGGGGCTCGAAGAGTTTTCCATAGCGATCCCATAGCAGGCGATAGTCCGGTTGCGGTTCTCCCGCCATCGCATTGATCGCCGTGTTGCCGACAACAACGCGCAGCGCATTCTCACCACCATGCAGCAGCCGCGTCACGTCGAGCCGATACGGCGGACGCCACACCACGCCCGCAAGCTCGCCATTGACATACACCTGCGCCGCCTCGCGAATAGGCGAAGCAAGATACGCCCGCATGTTGTGTTCGCCCGGCGGCGAAGGCAAAGCCTCCCGCATTCCATCGCCAAAGTCCAGCCAGTATCGCGTCCCCGCAGCCTGCATGGCATGCAGCTCAAAGCTCTTGCGATAGATCGCCTCGCCGGAAAAGAATCGCGTCTTCGCATCCTCAGTCCAGGCATCCAGATTCTTCATGTGCTCAGAGACACCCGTCTTGCCGAACTCGACATCCCAATCATGCGACAGCTCCGCAGCCACGCTCTCATGAGCCATTCCCCGCGCCGGCCCTGCCGTTACAGCATCGGAGAAGAAGATCAGCCGCGATTCGTAAGGAGCAAGATCGAGCGCAATCTCCTTCGCATCGGGCAATCCTTGAACCTCACCCGTGAATGCATCCCATACCTCGGCATGGCCCGCCGCATCGCGAAAGTTGGCCAGCACATGCTTCGTAGCATTCGAAGTATTGGCCACAAAATACAAATCGCCCTTAGCCAGCTTGCGGCCCGTCGCCAGCCTGCGATGAATAAATCCGATCTCCGGCGTACGCGGAGCAAGCGTCACATCCGGCTTCATATAACTCGCCAGCGCTTCTCCCAATTTGCTTTCATCGCCGATCAGGTGAGCGCTCGCAATCTCTCCATGAAACAGCGTTTGCGAAAGCTCCTTCAACCGTGCCGTATCCTCCTCAGCATGCATTAGCCCTGGTGCTATCTCTGGCACGCGCCGCGTCGCGATCACGATGCCGCCCCGTCGCGCAAACTCCACCACCTTCGCATACGTCGCAACCGGCAGCCGCTCCACCCCAGGAAGAATCAACACGCGATACGGTATCCCTAAAGTGTCGATCGCATCGGCATCGATAAAGTCGAGATTGAATCCAGCATCGAGCACCTGCGCAATCACTCGCTTGCCGAGAAGCCTGTCCATCGAGTCATCCATGTTCGGGTTCGATTCCGTCTCTTCGAATCCCGCATAGGGCGCTGCGTGCTTTTGCACTTCCGCATGGAACGAAGCCCACACATCGTCGTTCGGCAGCAGCAGCGCAACGTCGTTCGCAGGCTCACCCTGCCGCAGCGCAAAGCTCACTCGCTGCAGATAGCGCGAAAGATCCGGCATCGCCTCCCACCAAGGGTTATGCGTATTCAGCGCCGATGCCGCATACATCCGCCATCCCGGCTCGCCTGCCTGCTCCGGAGAGTAAGGCCAGCCATGCCCCACAAGCTGATTGATGCCTTGCAGAAAATGCAGATCGGCCTCCGCCTTCATATCCAGCGGAGTCGCGCGAAACGCCGGCGAGTGCAGCCACGTCCACGTCTCCGATGAAATCACCGGCCGATGGAAAAGATGCCCAGCCGACGCTGCCCAGCGCGTATCCGAAAACTCGCGCCACATCTCGAATGTAGCCTTGCCCTCGCCCTCCGGCAGATCGGTATAGCGGTTGCTCGATAGCGTCACTGGAGGAAAACCATACGTCTGCGAGCGCAGCAGGGTGTGGTGTTCCGCCGCCCACACCTGCATCGGCTTTAGGAAACCATCGTCTGCCATCTCTGTCAGCGTGCGGCCCCAGTCATGGCGCGCTGCCGCCGTTTCCGGTCCAATATCCTTAACCAGCGCCATCAGGTGCGGCTTCAGATCATACCCGCGCCTGCGTTCGAACTCACTTAGCAACGCCGGGCTCCAGTCCGAGCCATAGTCCTCCAGGCTGTCGCTGAAAACCGCATACGGTGGATGATCCCCAAACGCCGAGAGCAGCTTGTCTCCAACTGCATGAAGATGCGCTTCCGTCGCAGCCTTGTCATAGTGATCGAGCACAAAGCCCCCTGCGCCAACCGAAGGCCGCTTCACCACCATCCCCGTTCGGCTGGAGAGGAAGCAAAGGACCGTCCGCGCCTCGTTCGCAGCCTTGAGCTGAAACCGCCCAGCAACCGGCAGAGCCAACGGTTCGCCACTCGTGCCTTCGCCGCCAGTGCCTCGATGTTCATCCGCACTCGAAAGCACAAATACAGCAAGCATCTCCTCGCCAACATCCACAAACGGAGCAGCCGCGGAGCTAGCACCAGCTTCTACTTTCACAGCTTCGACCCGCAACTTGCCCGCGGCCTCCGTGACCGGAATCTCCGGCCCTCCAAACGGCCATCCGCTTCCCAGCGTCACATCGACGCGCAATCCCAGCCGTCGCGCCTCCTGCGCCGCAAACCCCAACACCTCCAGATGCTCCGGAGAAAGAAACGGCGTATTGCGAAAACCGGTTGCAGGGTCATCCAGACCAAGCGCATAGAGGTTGGCGATCTCCACTCCGCCAATCCCCGCCGCCTTCATCGCTTCCAGCTCGCGCGTTACCTCCGACTTCGTCGCCGCCGGCCCAAACCACCACCAGCGCATCAGAATTCGGCTGTCGTCCGGCGGATTTTCAAATTGGGCATGCAGACCTGCCAGCGCCGCGTCCGATTGAGCGCCAAGCCGGATGCAACCCGCCAGCGCAATCAGGCCCAGCGCGAGTCCAAGTGCGAATTCCAGGACATGTGGAAACCGGAGGCCATCACCAGCAGTGGCACGCAGCATCCCAGAAGAGTAACCCATGCTTCTAGACGATGCATTCTGCCCTTCTGGTCCCAGCCAGTATCCGAGCAGATTCCATTCCCAGCCAATCTTGCTTTCCGAACCAGATAAGGTACGAGTTATCCACGATTTTTTTATTGCGCCGGTTGTTAGTGCGCCGATATCCACGGATAATCGCGGCATAATCGCCTCAGTCCACTACCGGCTGAGAGCGAATCCCGGCCGAAGGGTGGACACCCGAATCGTGACCCGCTATAGCCGCCAGGATGTATTGAGGATTCTTAAGATCAGCTCCCGCCAGCTTCTCGGCTGGGAGCGGGCAGGTCTGATTTCCTCAACCGAGCTCTACGGATTCCCCGAACTCACCCAATTGCGCACTCTCCGCGAACTGCAGCACATGCGTATGAGTCCGCGTTCCATTCTCAACTCCGTGCAGGCCATGCAAGCCGTCTCCGGCCTGGGCAATCCGCTGTTGGAGTCGACCGTCACACGCACCGGCACGCGCCTCATCTTCCGCCACTCCGGCGCCATGGTCGATCCCATCCGCCGCCAGCTTCTCTTCGACTTCGAATCCGCAACCGGATCGGACAGGCGTTCCGTCACCGTATCCATGCTTCCCCCCGCTCGCACCTCCGGCGGCCGCAACCCGGAGCTGCAAAGCCTCTTCCTCAGCGCCGTGCAGGCCGAGGAGCAGGGCCGCAAACAGGCCGCGATGGAAATCTACGCCCGCATCCTTTCGGTCGACACGGCCTACACCGCTGCCCTCATCAACCTCGGCACCCTCCACTACCACCAGAAGCAATACAGCCGCGCCGAAGAGCTCTACCGCCGCGCCACCGAGGCCGATCCTTCCTATGTTCTGGCCTTCTTCGATCTCGGCAATGTGCTCGACGAGTTGGAGCGTCCGGAAGAGTCCATCGCCACATATCGCCAGGCGATCGCCCTCGCTCCCGGCTACGCCGACGCGCACTACAACCTCGCCTTGGCCTGTGAACGCAAAGGCGAGCGCCGCCGCGCCTTGACCCACTGGCAGATCTACGTGAGACTCGACAAGAGCGGTCCCTGGGCCGACCACGCCCGAGGCCAGATTCGCAAATTGCTCAGCCGCGAAAAGCTCTCCATCGCCCATCGCACGCCCAGCTTCCGGCCCCAGCCGCGCAAATCGGTTTCTCTGCTGGAACTGGTAGCGCCCCGCCCCGCGTGAGTCTGCTGACAGGGCGCTGTCAGCACGTACGATTTATATTTCATGTCATGATTTGCTGGTTGATTGCGCATCTGCCGGTCAGCCAATCTATCAGCCCGATCGCAGAAAATCTCGGACCATAGTTGTTGATCGTCATGACGACATCAACTCCAGTGCAGCGCAACATCAACTGGCGATGCCCGCAAGCATTTGATCCTTGCGATCAGCCGGCAGCGATCCCGCAGCGCGGATAGGGAACCGGCAGCCCAAAATTTCACAGGATGGGAAAACCATGACCGCTCCTCTTGATCCAACCAGAAGCGCCATTGCCGGCCAGTTCCACGCCGCCCTCAAAATGCTGGCCCGAGCCATCGAGCTCTGTCCAGAGCCGCTCTGGCTCACCGCCTCCGGCGAGTCTCCCAACCGCTTCTGGCATATCGCCTACCACTCGCTCTTCTACACCCACTTCTATCTCGGCGTTGACGACAAAGCCTTTATCCCATGGCCCCACCATCGAACCGAGTACAACTACCTCGGCGAAAACTTCTCCAAACCTGGCCACAAGCCCGTGGTCGATCAGCCTTACACAAAAGCTGAGCTCCTCGCCTACCTCGAATTCTGCCACCAGGAAGTCGACCGTCAAACCGCCGTCATCGACCTCGAAGCCCCCTCAGGATTCAGCTGGCTGCCCTTCGCCAAACTCGAGCTCCAGTTCTACAACCTGCGCCATCTAGCCCACCACACCGGCCAGCTCGCCGAGCGAATCCGCTCCCACACCGGCGTCGGCGTATCCTGGGTTCGTTGAGTTAGGGTTCGCTGAATCTGGATTCGTTGAGGTATTGCTGAATTCCGGTAAGCTGGTTTCTACGCAAAGTGTTTTCGTTGAGCGTATTTAGCAAGGAATCAGCCATGCCGGAATTCGCAACGCCCGAGCCTAAACCATCTAAACTCAGCCACTTTGAACTCAGTCATTTCGACCCGAGCGGCAACGCCCGCATGGTCGACGTCAGCGGCAAGCCATCTACACGCCGCGAAGCGACGGCATCGGCTTTCATCGAGCTCTCGGCTGAAGTGCTCGCCGCATTGCCTGCCAATCCCAAGGGCAATCCGCTGGAGATCGCCCGCTTCGCCGGCATCCAGGCCGCCAAGCAGACCTCGACGCTCATCCCCATGTGCCATCCATTGCCGCTCAGCTTCGCCGATGTCACCGCCGAAGTCACAGCAACCGGCGTCCAGATCCGCGCCACGGTAGCCACCACCGGCCCGACAGGCGTGGAGATGGAAGCCCTCACCGCAGTCTCCATCGCCGCGCTTACCATCTACGACATGACCAAGGCGCTCGACAAATCGATCGTCATCCGCAGCATCCAACTCGAATCCAAATCTGGCGGCAAAAGCGGCGATTACCGGCGCGGCGAAAGCTAGAGCCGCAGATAAACACCGATCACGGGCTCTCGGTATGCGTGAACGCATCCGTCGAGGTTCTCGCGACTGTTTTGGACGCAACTCCCCCATCCTTTGGTTCAAGGCCGTCGCGGTTACGCAATTATGTCGCGCAGAATTCTGGCCAACGCCCGCCTCGCGGGTGTAGAAAGGAAGGCGTCGCAAAGCCGCATCCTGACGAGCCCTGAGATTGCATCGCACGGCTCAAGCCGCTCGCAAATGTAAACCTTCTCATTCAGAGACCAACCTACCCACCTGACGAGGTCCAGTTCATGCTCTCCAGTTTGCGCCTTCGCTCCTCACTTCCTTGCTGCTGCTTGCTGCTCGTTGCCTTAGCCGCCTCATCCTCCGTCGCCGCCCACGCCCAGGCCGCCGCGCAAACCCCGCCCATGGGCTGGAACAGCTGGAACTACTTTGCCGGCAAAGTCGACGACAAGGGTATCCGCGCCGCCGCCGATCAGATCGTCTCCACCGGCATGAAGGACGCCGGCTACACCTACGTCAATATCGACGACACCTGGGAGGGTGAGCGCGACGCCAACGGCAACATCCAGACCAACTCCAAATTCCCCGACATGAAGGCGCTGGCCGACTACGTCCACTCCAAGGGCCTCAAGATCGGCATCTACTCCGGCCCCGGCACCAAAACCTGCGCCCGGTACCCAGCCTCCCTCGGCCATGAAGAGCAGGACGCCAAGACCTACGCCGCCTGGGGCATCGATTACCTCAAGTACGACCTTTGCAGCTTTATTCCAGACGTTATGGAGAAGCAGTCCCCCAACGACAAAGCCGCGCAGATGAAGCTGATGGTCGCCGCCTACGAAAAGATGGGCAAAGCCCTCAAATCCACCGGCCGCCCTATCGTCTACTCCCTCTGCCAGTATGGATGGGACTCCCCGTGGGAGTGGGCTCCCGCGCTGGGCGGTAACCTCTGGCGCACCACGGGTGATATTCAGGCCCGCTGGCAGAGCATCTATGACATCGCCAGCGAGCAGTCGGGCCTGGAAAAGTACGCTGGCCCCGGCCATTGGAACGACCCCGACATGCTTGAAGTCGGCAATGGCAAGCTCTCACTCGCTGAGAACCGCACCCACTTCAGCTGGTGGGCCATGCTGGCCGCTCCGCTGCTCGCCGGTAACGACCTACCCAACATGAAGCCGGAAATCAACGCCATCCTCACCAACAAAGATGTAATCGCTATCGATCAGGACTCGCTCGGCAAGCAGGGCCGCCACGCTTATTCGGATGGCGAAGTCGAAGTCTGGACCCGCGAGCTCTCCGGCGGCGCGATGGCTGTCGCGGTCATCAATGTCGGCAGCGACCGCTACTCCACGCATCCCTTCCATCTGGATCTGAAGAAGATAGGCCTCTCTGGCCAGCAGAGCGGCAAAGACCTCTGGACCGGCAAGACTGTCACTCTCACTCAGAATCAATCCATCGAACTGCCCAGCCACGACATCCTGCTGGTGCGCCTCGACAAACCGGCACACTAAAAAGAAGTAGCTCGCAAAAGAAGAACTCCGGTGGAAAGCCAGCTATCAGGCCTCCGCCGGAGTTTTTTCTTTGAGGTTTTTCCGTCGTCAGGCTCGTGTCGCCAGGTAGACCGCAAACCAGCCATTCTCATCCCGCCAGCGCTGTGGAGCGACAAACCCTGCGGCCTCCAGCAGTTTCTCGACCTCGCCGATGCGGTACTTGTAGCTGTTCTCGGTGTGGATCGATTCGCCTTTCCGGAACTCTACTTCCATGTCCAGCGAAGGAATCCGCACCGTCTGATCCTGCAGGCTCTCCAGGTGCATCTCGATGCGCGACTCGTGCTCGTTCCAGTGAATTCTGTGCCGGAAAGCGCTCAAATCAAATTCAGCTCCCAGATCCCGGTTCAGCCGCACCAGCATGTTCATGTTGAATGCCGCGGTAACCCCTTGCGCATCGTCGTAAGCCGCCTTCAGCAGCTCTTCGCTTTTGCCGCCTTGTTCAGCCGTCGGAGCCAGATCGACGCCCAGCAGCAAGCCGTCTCCGGGCTGCAGAGCAGTGTGCAGCCGGGCCAGCAGCTCCTGCGCGTCCTCCGGCAGAAAATTTCCGATGCTCGACCCGATGAACAGCGCCAGCCGCTTCTCGCCCTCCGCGCAAGGCTGGAGCTGCAGTCCTCGGGTGTAGTCCGCTACGTGCGGCTCGACGGCAACTTCAGGCAGTTCCTGACCGAGGCGCACCCTGGCCGCCTCGAGCGCGGTATCCGAGACATCGACCGGCTGGTAGCACACGCGCCCCTGGAAATCGGTGGCAGCAGCCAGCAGCAGCCGGGTCTTGTCCGCGGAACCTGCGCCCAGCTCCAGCACCCGTAGCTGGCCCTCGCCCGCCGCCAGCGCGATCATTTCCGCCGCGTCGTTGGCAAAAATCTCCCGTTCAAGCCGCGTCAGGTAGTACTCCGGCAAAGTTGTGATCTGGTCAAACAGCAGCGAGCCGGCCTCGTCGTAAAAAAGCCACGGAGGCAGTTGCTTCTGCGTCCTGCGCAGACCCTCGCGCACGATCTCCCCAAGCTCGGGATTGACCAGAACTCCGGCAGTGGAGCCATATCCCTCGCTGATTGTTGAAGTTGCATGCAATGAGTCTTCCATGCCGGCGAGATCGGCCGGACACGATGAGTGGGCAGTAAATTCCAACGAGGCAGTAACCATAAGCTCCTTCGATGCAGGGTTTGAGGCCGCCGTTACAACGAAGCCAGCCGAATTCCGGAAAACTGCCAACGCGTCTCCGGCGGAAAGAAATTCCGGTAGCTCGCGCGAATATGCTCCGCCGGTGTCACGCATGACCCGCCGCGCAGAACCATCTGCCCGCTCATGAATTTACCGTTATATTCGCCGAGAGAGCCATTCAGCGGCTGAAATCCCGGATAGCCCAGGTAGGCGCTCGAGGTCCACTCCCAGCAGTCGCCAAACAGCTGCTGAGGATGATCCGAAATGCCGGAAGCTGGCGCCGTCTCCAGGCGGCCGCTCTCGAAGAGATTGCCCTCGATCGGAACTTGTGCCGCTGCCGTCTCCCATTCGGCCTCCGTCGGCAGCCGCAGTCCGCGCCAACGAGCATAAGCATCGGCTTCGAAGAGGCTCACATGCGCCACCGGAGAATCCGCCGCCTCGGCAAGGGTCCGCTTGCCGCGAAGGGAGCCGATGGTCCACTCGCCCTCCTTCTTGCGCCAGTAGAGCGGAGCCTGCCAGCCCTGCGCACGCACAGTGTCCCAGCCCGCCGAGAGCCAGAACTCGGGCCGCTCGTAGCCACCCGCTTCTATAAATTCGGCATACTCCCCGCAGGTCACCAGCCGCGATGCCAGCCGGAAAGGCTCCAACCAGACCCTGTGCCGCGGTCGCTCGTTGTCGAAACCGAATTCCTCGCCCTCTGCCTGCCCAATCTCCACCAGGCCGCCTTCGTAATCGATCCACCGCAGCGGCGCAGCCTCACCGCCGCTCTCTTCGCCAGCTTCCAGGTACGCCGGCTGCAGAGGATTGGTAAACAGAGCATGCTTGATGTCGGTAAGCAGCAGCTCCTGGTGCTGCTCCTCGTGGTGCAGTCCCAGTTCAATGCGCCGCAAAGCCTCTTCCGGCGCGTCACCGTCGAGCAGCCTGTCGAGAGCCTCATCCACATGCTCTCGAAAAGCGAGAACCTCGTTCAGCGCCGGCCTCGAAAAAGAAGCCCGCAGCCGCTTGTCGGGAAACTCCGCAAATGTCTGGTAGTAGCTGTTGAAGAGCCAGGGAAAGTCTTTATTAAATAGCCGGTACCCGTCGAGAAATTCGTGTAATACAAACGATTCGAAGAACCACGCCGTATGCGCCAGGTGCCATTTCGCGGGCGATGCTTCCGGACACGATTGCACCATCATGTCCTCTGGCGTCAGCGGTTTACATAGCTGAACGCTCCTCTGCCGAACGCGCCGGAATCGCTCGCGCAGGCCTGTAGTACCTGAAATTACGGAAGTAGCCATCGTCTATCCTTGGAGAGTTCTTGGAGCGGCAGGCATCCTTGAGCCCGCCAGCAGTTTACTCGACATTGAGATTCCCGCCATGTAGCTTTGGATGCTCTTCCGCCGTCTACTTGAGATGAGAGTGTAGGAGGGGGTAGATGCGCCTCAATTTATTTGGTTCTATTTTTGCCGGCTTGGCTTTGGCGATTGCCAGCTCCGTTGCAGTCACAGGTCAACAGCCAGCTTCAGACTCAGGCCAGACTTCAGGCCAAGGTCAGGGAGGTCAAGGTCAGGGAGGCCGCGGTCGTGGCGGCTTTGGAGGGTTCCCAGGCGGGGGCCGGGGTGTTTTCGGCTCAGTAACTGAGGTGGCTGCCGATCACTACACCATCAAGACCGACAGCGGCGAAACCTACACCGTCCACTTCAGCGCCAATACCCGCATCATGAAACAGCCGGCAGGTGGAGGAGGCCGCCGCCAGCGCGGCGCAGGCGATGGAGCGGGTGAGGGCGACAGCGCCCCACGCGTCCAGCCGCAGCCACTCAAGCCGACCGATATCAAGGTCGGCGATGTCATCACCGCCGGCGGAGAAGTCGATACCGCAGCCAAATCCATCGGGGCGGTCTTCATTGCCCAGGTCGATCCTGAGCGGGCCAAGCAGATGCGGGAGATGCAGGCCAACTACGGCAAGACCTGGCTGGCCGGGCGCATCACTGCTATCGACGGCACCACCATCACCATCGAAGGCATCGTAGATCACACCCCGCACGCCATTGTCGTAGATGAAAATACGTCGTTCCGGCAGCGCCGCGAAGATATCACGCTCGCCGACATCAAGCCGGGCGAGCAGCTCCGCGCCGAGGGAGCGATGAAAGGCGGGGCCTTCCTGGCCACCACCGTCACCGCCATGCAGCCGCGCGCCGGTGGTCCCAACGGTGCCGAAGGGCCGAATCAGCCTCCACCCAATTTTTAGCGAAAATGCTCGGCCATACGCCGCGGCGGAAGCCTCAAATTCGAACGCTCACTTGCCCGCAAAGGCCATGTTGGCCTCTGCCCATACCAGGGCCTCGGCGTAGATTCGCTGCAGGCTATCCGCCACCAGCCCGGCGTCTTCCGCCATGGCATCGCAGCAGAGCCATTTCGCCTGCTCGTGGCACACCAGCCAGTCCAGCAGCCTGCGCTCGGCTTTTCTTTCTCCGAGCAGCGCCTGGCGAACTTCCTGGCGCAGCGGAAGCGCCTTCACCACGCTCACCATCGGAACCCCCAGCATCGCCGGCACCAGGCTCAGCATGCCCAGCAGATACTGTTCCGTCTCGTCCTGCTTCGTGATCTTCGCCGCCAGTTCGCAGAACCGTCC
>DATAZR010000123.1:0-9308 GCA_036271955.1 Acidobacteriaceae bacterium | reverse complement strand
CACGCATTACATGCAAGTCTCTGACCGCCAGAACCACACAAACCGCCTCAGCGACTACCTCAACCGCATGAGCCAGCATGAGGATCCAGTCACAGCCGCGCAGGAATCTTTCGGCGATCTCAAGAAGCTGCAGGGTGAGCTCGAAGCTTACATTCGAGGGGCACAATACAAGCAGTTCGTGCTTAACAGCGCAGCGGCGCCGGTCGACTCTGCGGCCTATAAGGTCCGCGCGCTCACGCAGGTCGAGTTCGATGCGGAGCGGGGCGACGTGCTGGCCTGCGTAGGCCGCAAGCAGGAGGCGCGCGCGCTGCTGCAGAGCGTGATGACCGCTGATGCGCAGAATGCCGAGGCCCGCGAGGCCATGGGCTCTCTGGAGCTACACGCGAACGATCAGGCCGCCGCCCGCAAGTGGTATGAAGAGGCCGTGCGGCTGCATTCACAGAGTTACCTTGCCCACTATTACTACGCCACACTCAGCTTCGCTGCTGGTTCAGCGGACGCGCAGATCGAGACCAGCCTTCGCATGGCCATTCAACTCGAACCGAACTTTGCCCCTGCCTACGACCAGCTCGCGCAATGGTACTCGCGGAAGAATGAAAAACTGGATGAGGCACAGAGTCTTGAGCGGATGGCGATCCAGCTCGATCATGCCAACTTGTTTTACCGTCTGAATGCGGCAAGCCTATGCATGGTGCGCAACAAACTCGACGATGCCGACCGCGTCCTGGATGCAGCCAGGCCGCTTGCGAAATCTCCCGAGCAGCAATCGATGCTCGCGGACCGCAAACAGCTGATTGCCTCCATCCGGAGCGCACATGCCAGCGGAGTCAATCCCACGGTTTTCACAACTATCGCCGGGCAGGATGCTGTGGCTTCCACTGCGGGTAACGTGAAGATCGTCGCGGTGGATGCTCCGCCCAAACATCCGGTTGAACCTGCGACAGGAGCGAAACATATTGTCCTCGGTTCGATACTGAATGTGCAGTGCGACTACCCTTCGTACATGGAGCTGCAGATCCAGCAGACCGGCAAGCCGAAGCCAGTTACTCTCTACAGCAGCGACTACTACCATCTTGATCTTTCGGCGCTTGGCTTCGAGCCAGCGAAGGAAATGAATCCCTGCCACGATCTCGCAGGTTTCAAAGCCAAGGTGCAATACGCCGAGGGCTCCGACAAGACCATCGACGGCCAGATCGTCTCCATCGAACTGCATAAGTAGCCTGTACAAATCGCTACCGGTGTCCGACGAGTTGCGGATTGGCCGCTCTCTCGAACTACCATGGGTAGTGATCCCAGAGGCTCCCGTGACTGCAACCTGCCGGAATTGTCTTCGCTTTTTCGCCTTCGCTCTTTGCGCGCTCGCCTGCGCATCGAATGCGCCTGCCCAGGACGTGCAGTACAGCCCTCAGGGTGAACAGATTCCGGGTCCGTCCTGCGCCGGTATCCCGCAGTGGTATAGCGGCAAGCCGCGAACATGCCAGGCAGGCGAGCTCGCCTACTGGCTCAACGACATCCGCCACTGGCGCGACG
The DNA here is from genome assembly GCA_036271955.1 of Acidobacteriaceae bacterium. GTDB lineage: Bacteria > Acidobacteriota > Terriglobia > Terriglobales > Acidobacteriaceae > Acidicapsa. The sequence goes on along the minus strand of DATAZR010000123.1, from coordinate 7,778 downwards.
AACGCCGCTTGCGCATCGGCTTCGATCCCACGATCTATGAGAACCCCGCCCTGAAGTGGACACCGTCGAGCTTCATCCAGCCGCAGATGATGGTGCATGACCGATATTTCTACGATCCCGCGGCGCAGAAATATACGGTTGACAAATATCTCGACGATGTTGAGAAGCGCTATGGCGGTATCGACAGCGTGCTCATCTGGCATACGTATCCCAACATCGGCATCGACAGCCGCAACCAGTTCGACCTGTTCTCGGACCTGCCAGGCGGCGTATCAGCGGTCAAGCAGATGATCGCCGGCTTTCATCGCCGCGGCGTCAAAGTATTCTTCCCGGTGATGGTCTGGGATCAGGGCACACGGCCTGATCCCAACTTATGGCAGGAGCTAAGTAAGGAGTTAGCCGAGGTAGGAGCAGACGGCGTCAACGGAGATACTCTGGACGGTATTCCACAGGTACTTTCCACTTACTCGGCAGGCCTCAATCATCCGCTGGCTCTTGAACCGGAGAGCGGCCTCGTTGCCGACGAGATGATCAACTACAACACCATGACCTGGGGCTACTGGACTTATACATTTACCCCATCCGTCAGCCGGTATAAATGGTTAGACACGCGCCATATGGTCAACCTGTCGAACCGCTGGGCCCACGATCATACCGACGATCTGCAGCAGGCTTTCTTCAATGGCATCGGCTTCGAAAGCTGGGAGAACATCTGGGGCATCTGGAATGGGCTTACCGAGCGCGATGCCGAAACCGTACGCCGCATCTCGGCGGTTGACCGCGCCTTCGCCGCGCAGCTCACCACGCCGTCATGGGAGCCGCATACTCCGACACGGAGCTATGGAGTCTTCGCCAGCAAGTGGCCTGCGGAAGGCGAGACTCTCTGGACGCTGGTGAATCGGAATCCCTATGGGGTGGATGGAGGCCAGCTAAGATTGCCGGAAACGCCGGGCATGCACTACTACGACGTGTGGCATGGTGTCGAACTGCAGCCACGGTTGGAAGACGGCACAGTGATGCTAGATTTTTCCATGGAGGCTCATGGCTATGGGGCGATCCTCGAAACCAGCAAATCGATCTCCGAGTTATCGGCTTCTACGCAGCAGCTTCTAACTCGTATGAAGACGCTTTCGCAGAAGCCGCTTCAATCGCTTTCCGGCGAGTGGGAGACGCTTACACAAACCCTGGTCCCGATCGAGCCTACGCCTGCGGTAGCCAAAGCGCCAGAGAACATGATCCGCATTCCCGCCGCGGATTTTACCTTCCGCGTGAATGGTATCGAGATCGAGGGCATGGACGATGAAGGCGTCGATGTGCAGTATCCATGGGAGGACTCGGCGCGCCGCTACCATGAGCATCGCATGCACATCGATTCTTTCTGGATGGATAAATACCCCGTTACGAATGCGGAGTTCAAGCGCTTCCTTGATGCGACGCATTACCATCCTGCGGACGATCATAACTTTCTTAAAGACTGGCGCGACAGCCAAGGAGTGTTGACTGGCACGTATCCCGAAGGCTGGGCCAGCAAGCCGGTGACTTGGGTCTCTATCGAAGATGCGCGCGCTTACGCCAAGTGGGCTGGCAAGCGCCTTCCTCACGAGTGGGAATGGCAGTATGCCGCGCAGGGCACCGACGGCCGCCGCTATCCCTGGGGCAACTACGAGGGTCCGGCCACACCTCCAGCCGGGACGCAAATGCCGCCAGTTGCGCAGCCTGCTGCGGCGCTAGTTGCACCAACATCTTCTCCAACACCGGCTCCAGCCAAAGGCCGATCCAAGGTCAAATCGGCTCAGTCGCCTGCAACCCCGGCTGCCGTGCGGGCGGGAGGCCAGCTCAATCCACCCTCTGTTGCGAAGCCTGCCACTATAGAGCCCTGCCCGAGTTGCCTGCCGGTGGTGATGGGTTCGACACCCTATCCCGACAAGGGCCGGGAAGCCCTGCCGCCCAGCGGCACTGACGAGCATCCACAGGGCGCTAGCCCATTCGGCGTGATGGACCTGACCGGCAATGTCTGGCAATGGACCGACGAATACATGGACGCGCACACTCGCTACGCGATCCTGCGCGGAGGCAGCCACTATCAGCCGCAAGGCTCGCGCTGGTATTTTCCGCAGGCCTATGAGCTCTCACAGCACGGCAAGTATCTGCTCATGGCTCCGAGCCTTGATCGCAGTGCGACGGTGGGCTTTCGATGCGTGATGGATGCGAAAGACTAGCTTGAATCAAACAGGAGCAATGTTCCAGTCTTGTGCTAAGCTCCGTGAGTGCCTACCGTTCACCGGTTTCGCGGATTCCGTGTAGTCATCTATCCAAACGATCACCGTCCGCCGCACGTTCATGTAATCGGCGCGGATTTAGAAGCCATTTTCGAGCTCAACTGCCCCGATGGCCCTGCCCGCCTGCGCGAGAATTACGGTTTCTCTTTCCGTGAAATTACGCAGGTTGAAGCAGAGTTGATCTACCATATAGACAAGCTGTGCGCCGCATGGAGAAGCATTCATGGTGAGTGAAACCGAATTCGCAGATGCCAACCTCCGCGCAGATGAGCGGCAACGCAGAACGCCACGGATCGTGCAGGCGAAGTACGACCGGCGCTCGCGCTGCATCGTTCTTGTGCTGGACACGCGAGTACGGCTGGCCTTTTCGCCACGCGATGCCCAAGGACTGGAAGACGCCACCCCAGACCAGTTGAGCGACATTGAAATTTCCCCATCGGGCCTTGGAATTCATTTTCCAGCAACCGATGCCGACCTTTATCTGCCCTCGCTGCTCAAGGGCTTCCTGGGTTCCAGTAAATGGACGGCGGCACACCAGAAGGCAAGCTAAAGGCCTTAACTTCTCCAGTGCAGCTCCACCGGCCCGTCCATCGGATGCTTACCACTTCCGTCCTTACCCGAGCCGTCTAGCCGCGCCTGCTTCAGGGCGAAGTACCACTTCGCAGGCTTGTCCGCATCGTCGATCAGCATCAGGCTGGGGTTGTGCTTCAACCCCTCGGCTTGCTGGATCATGGTCACCTGATCCTGACGAACAAATTTGGCTCCGAAGAACTTCGCAATCGGCGTGACGAAGGGCACAGAGTAAAAAACATTCCACGCCCCAACTACATCGATGCGGCAGGTCGAAGCGGTCACGGGAGTCACCGTCGTAAGGCTGGTGAACCACTTCGCTCCGCAGCGAATCGTTTCATAGCGCCGGTTGGGCAGCACAAAGTCGATGGTTGTCTCCACCGGCTCGCCGTAGACGCCCAGCAGTTTGTATGGCGCGGAGTTGCCGCTGGGCGCATGCGCCGACATGCGAAAACCCTCTGGAATCGGCTCGAAGCGCTTGGTCTTTTCGCGGATCGATCCGCGCGAACGCCACCACCACGCCGCATGCACAAACGGCCCGTGCGCCGGGTCCATGAGACCGATGATGCCGTGGTCCACATTGCAGGGCAGGTCGGCGGTGAGATGGGCGGTTCGATACTTGTCGCTGTACTTCGCTAGCTCCGGAACCGGCGGCAGCTCTGCACTTTCGATCTTCCGTCCTGCTCCGGCGCGAGGGATATAGACCCACGCATAGCCGTCCCGCTCCACGCACGGATAAGCCGAGGCGAAGATGCGCGTCGCATCCAGCTTGTCGAAGCTCGATAGCGAAGGAATCACCGCGCACTGGCCGCTGCACGGCTCGAACTCCCATCCGTGATAGCGGCAGGTGACATGCTCGCCATCGAACCAGCCCACGCTCAGCGGAATTCCGCGATGCGGGCAGCTGTCGCGCATGGCGAAAATCTGCCCGTCTTTACGGCGCCCAAGCACCAGGGGCAAGTCGAGCAGCATCGCCGTCTGCAGCTTCGTTCCGCGCAGCTTCTCGGAACGCAGCGCCGGATACCAGTCGTCATAGATCAGCGTCGCCGTCGGACCTGCGATTGAAGCACCGGCTGCATCGATTGTCGTCAATCGCGCCATCGTTCCCCACCATAGCACTGCGCGGCGATGCTCACTAACTCACCCGCTCCAGCCGCCCCTGCTTCAATACGAAGCGCTCGCCACGCCAGACAATCGTATTGCCTGCGAAGCTCCACAGCCATACCAGAAAACCGACACCGTCGCGCAGCGGCAGCAGCCACAGATTGGCCAGCACCTGCCTGTCGCCCACGACTCCCGCGCCCACTTGAAGCGCCACTCCAAGCCGTAGAAAGAACGCGAGACCGAGAAGCCAGATGCTCCAGAAACTCGCTCCCGAAGCCAGCACATTGATGACAGCGAGCGGCAGCAGATGGGTGAAGAGCAGCCCCACGTAGCCCCATTTGCGGCTGTCGCGAACGGTTCGCGCCCAGCGCAACTGGTGACTCAGGAAACCGCTGAAACTATACGCAGGCACGCTGGTCTCAACGACTTCAGTAGCAAGGCGAATCGAGTATCCTGCAGCCGCGATTCGCGCGCCCATCTCGTAGTCGTCGGCGAGCTGATCCACAAGGGCTTCGAGCCCGCCGGCCTTGGACAGCGCGTCTCGCCGCACCGCCAGCGTTGAGCCGAGACCGAAATGAATTCCACCCTCTACAAGACGCGCAGCCAGCACTCCAGCCTGGAAATCGGTGGCGATCCCCAGCACTTCCATCACCGAGCCAAAGGTCCGCCGCCTGGACTGGCTCTTCATAGCGCGTCCGCGATAGAGCGCGGTCACCATGCCCACCGGCTTCTTCGCCGGAGCGGCAAACTGCCGCATCACCCGCTCCAGATAGCGCGGGCTGACGCGAATGTCTGAATCATTGATCAGCAGAAATTCATGCTGAGCTTCCCGCTGCATCTGGATCAGGTTCGAGACCTTGCCATTCGTGCCCAGCCGCTCCGGGCAGATCACCAGCCGGATAGGCAACGCAGGAAACTCCGCCCTTAACCGCTTGACGGCTTCGACTGCCGGATCGTCCTCGCTCCCTGCGCCAAAGATGAGCTCGTACTCCCCCGCATATTGCTGCAAAGCGTGGCTGCGGAAAGCTTCGTACATCCCGGCGTCGAAGCCTTTCACCGGCTTGAGGATGCTCACCGCAGGCGCGAACTCAGGAAGCCTGCCATAACCGAGCGCATACAGTCGAAAGCTCCACGCTGCAACAAGCACCAGCAGGCAATAGACCATGCTGGCCGCTACCAGTGCTGCCGTAACTATCTCGGTTATATGAGAAAACGTCTGCATCGGGCCTTGCTATCAGTGTAGCGAAGGCCGCACATGCAGCGTTGGCATGCAGGCAAAGAGCAGCGCAATTTACTCGTACCGCAGCGCGGCACTACTCATAACGCAGGGCTTCAATAGGGTCGAGATTGGCCGCTTTCCAGGCCGGATAAATCCCGAACAGCAGGCCGATTCCGCATGCCACGCCAAAGCCGAATACCACCCAGAAGGTCGACAGCGTCGCCGGCAGGCCGATGGGCAGCAGGTACACGATCCACGTAATCACCGCGCCTACCAGCACGCCCACAATACCGCCCACGGCGCACAGCGTTACCGCCTCGGTGGTGAACTGGGTAAGGATGGTCCGCTTGGTCGCGCCCAGCGCCTTGCGAATGCCGATCTCGCGCGTTCGCTCGGTCACCGACACCAGCATGATGTTCATGACGCCCACGCCGCCCACCATCAGGCCCACGCTCGAAACCGCCAGCATAAAGAGGCGCAGTCCCCAGGTCACCTGGTCCCACAGGCGAGACAGTGAATCGGGGCCGAAAATCTCGAAGTTGTCGTCCGCCGACACCTTCACCTTGCGCCGCACCCGCAGCATCTCTTCGATCTCGTCGTGCACCAGCGCCTTGTTGGCCGGGTCGTCGTACTTGACCGCAATGAACAGGTCGAGCACCTCTGGATGCAGGCTCTGGAACGTTCCGTTGGGGAAATAGGCCGCGTTGTCCTGCGGATTCTTGCCACTGCCAAAAGGCTGCTTGCGCTTGCCGACGACACCAATCACGGTATAGAGCGAGGTCTCGACGGTTACGTCCTTGCCCAGCGCAGGCTGGTTGCCGAAAAGGTCGTCCGCCGTGTCATGTCCCAGCACCACCACCTTGGCGTGCCGTTCGTCTTCCGCCTCGGTAAAGAAGCGGCCCTCCTGCATCGCGATGTCGTTGACGATCGGCAGCTGCGCCGTGTGCGACTCGAGCAACGTATTGGCCACCTTCTTGCCCTGGTACTTCACGCTCACATTGCCCACGCCAAAGGCGCGCGCGTAGCGATGGCCGCCGTCGGTCGCCACCACATGGGGCAGCGAGCGCAGCGCAACGGCGTCTTCAATGGTCAGCTTCTTGCGCGTCAACTGCTCGGTCGTCGGCTTGAAGACGCCAAAGGGCAGATGGAAGATCCAGAAGACGTTCGATCCCAGCGAGCTCACAAAATCATCGACGCGGTTGTTCACGCCGTTGATCACCGACGAGATGGCGATTACGGAAGTCACGCCAATCACGATTCCAAGAATCGTCAGGCCGGAGCGCAGCTTGTTCGCTCGCACGGTATCGAGCGCCATCCGTACCGATTCGCGTGTCTGCCCTTGTGCCATAGTGCAACTCCTAGCTGTTAGCTCCTACATCTCTGACCGCAAGGCCACAATCGGATCGAGCTTGGCTGCCTTGCTTGCCGGATACACTCCGAAGAAAATACCGGTTCCGGTGGCCATGAACATCCCCAGCAACACCGAGCCGATCGACACATCCACCGAGATGCTGAAGATCAGCGTAATCAACTCGGCCACTCCAATGCCCAACAGGATGCCGATGATGCCGCCGAGCAGCGCCATCAGCGCCGACTCGATCAGAAACTGCAGCAGCACATCCTTTTGTCGCGCTCCCAGGGCCTTGCGCACCCCAATCTCGCGGGTCCGCTCGGTCACCGACACCAGCATGATGTTCATGATTACGATGCCACCCACAACCAGCGAAATCGAGGCCAGTCCCAGGACGATAAAGATGAACAGCTGGCTGATCTGTTTCCAGATATCCAGAAAGGTGTCGTTGGTCTGCACTTCAAAAGTGTCTTCGGCGCCCGGAGCATCGTGCCGCCGCGTGCGCATGATCACACGCACCTGATCCTCGGCCCGCTCCATTACCTTGGAGTCGCCGTCGGCGCGGGCGTATACCGTCAGCGATTCGTTGCTGCCATAGGTATGCTGGTATGCCGAGATCGGCACCGCAATCCAGTTATCCTGCGACTGGCCAAAGGTCTTGCCCTGCCGTTCGCCCACGCCAACCACCGTGTAGGGCACGCCGTCGACCCGCACTTCCTTGCCCAGCGGATCGCCGTCTCCCATCACGTTGTCGACCACGTCGCCGCCCACGACTACATTATGGGTTGCGTGCTCGATGTCGCCTTCGGTCAGCGCCCGGCCCGATGCGACGTTCGTGTTGCTCAGCGAGAACATCGTATCCGTATAGCCGCGCAGCTCTGTATCCGTAGTGGAGTGGCCATCGTGGACAACCTTGATGACCCGGCTCAATGACGTTCCCACTTCTTTGCAAAGCGTGCATCCGGCCCGGATTGCTTCGTAATCGTCGATCTTGACGATTTTCCTCTTCTGGAATTTCGCGTAGTCTTCGGGGCCGAAGATCAATCCCTCGCGGGCGATGGTGAAGACATCGGCTCCGTATCCCGACAGCTTGGTGCCCATGTAGTTGTTGGCCGTGTTGGTCAGCGTGATCACCATGATCACCGAAGCCACGCCCATCACCACGCCAATCAGCGTCAGCACCGACCGCATCTTGTTGGCCCACAGCGACTGCAGAGCGAGTTTGACGGCTTCACTGAATAACATCGGTTCTCAT
>DATAZR010000122.1:0-2505 GCA_036271955.1 Acidobacteriaceae bacterium | reverse complement strand
CATTGTCCGGCGGCCCGGCGGCGCTCAGCCGCGCCATCGCCAGCACCGGCTCGGCCACGTAGATCGGGCAATCCGCCCGCAGCGCCAGCGCAATCGCATCCGAAGGCCGCGCATCCACAGTCAGCGGTTCCCCATCCTGGGTCAGCCATAGTACGGCATAAAAAGTATCGTCTTTAAGCTCTGTAATAACAACGCGATCCAGCCGGCCATTCATGGAAAAGATGAGGTTTCTGGCTAGATCATGCGTCGTCGGTCTTGGCGCCGAGAACTTCTCAATCTCGTTATAAATGGCGTGCGCTTCGAAGAGCCCCACCCAGATCGGCAGCACCGTGTCCGAGGCTACATCTTTCAGCACCACGATCGGCATGTTGGTGTTGGGGTCCATCATCAACCCGCGAATCCGCATCTCCACGTCCATGCCGCCTCCAGCTTACTGAATTGCCTCGCCCACCAGGCTGTTGGGAAAGGTCTTGGTGATGCGCACCTGATGATAGCTCCCCGGAGCCGGAGAAATCAGACCGTTCCAGGTAAAGTTCACCGTCTTGTTCTGGCTGCTGCGCCCCGTGATCTGTTGTCGAGCTGGGTTCATCCCCTCAACCATCACTTCCATCTCTTCGTCTAAGTGATTGTTGTAATTAGCTCTTTGAATCTCACGCTGCCGATCAAGCAGCACCTGCAGCCGCTTTCCTTTTTCCTCATCGGGAATCGAATCGATCATCACCAGTGCCGGCGTGTTCGGCCGCGGCGAGTACTTGAAGCCAAAGACTCCGTCATACTGCACCTCGTGCAGCAGGTCCATCGTCTCCGAGAAATCCTCAGGCGTCTCGCCCGGAAAGCCGACGATGATATCCGTCGTCAGCGAAATCTTCCGCTTCGCTGCCTTGATCCAGGCAATCCGCTCCAGGTACCACTCCCGCGTGTACTCGCGCGCCATCATGCGCAGAATCCGGCTCGACCCAGACTGCACCGGCAGATGCACATGGTCGCAAAGCGCTGGCACGGCATCGATCGCCTCTACAATATCTCGCGTAAAGTCCCGCGGATGGCTGGTCGTAAATCGTACCCGCCGGATTCCCGGCACCTCGGCCACCGCCACCAGCAACTCAGCAAAACTCCGCTTCCCGCTCGCATCGCGGAAGCTGTTCACATTCTGCCCCAGCAGTTGAATCTCCGAGTAGCCCAGGTCGGCAATCCGCCGCGCCTCTTCCAGCACCGACGCCGAGGTCCGGCTGCGCTCCTTGCCGCGCGTATACGGCACCACGCAGTAGGCGCAAAACTTGTCGCACCCCTCGATGATCGTGATGTAGCCGCGGTAAGGATTCTGCCGCGCCGTAAACTCTGTCTCGAAGGTCTCCTCGGTCTGCCGGTCGTCCAGGCCGGTGATCCGCGACTCCCCTGCCTCAAGCCGCTGCAGCATCTCAGGCAGTTTGCGGTACGAAGCCGAGCCAGCCACCAGCGAGACATACGGAGCACGCTCGAAGATCTTCTCGCCCTCCTGCTGAGCCACGCAGCCGATCACCGCAAAGCGCTTTCCCTGCTTGTGCAGCTTCTTGTAATCGTTGAGCCGGTTAAAGACCTTCTGCTCCGCCTTGTCGCGGATCGAGCAGGTGTTGTAGAGCAGCAGGTCAGCCTCTTCTTCCACCTGAACCTGCGTATAGCCCTGCTGTTGCAGCGTCCCAATCACCTTCTCCGAATCATGGGCATTCATCTGACACCCAAACGTCTCGAGATAGAAGGTTTTTCCGGCCACCGTCATCCTTCAAGTATACCGCTGAGCGTCTCGCCCAATCGCGCTGGTGCTACTTTCCTCGAGGTTGCGTCACAAGGATGGATTCGCTGCGGACTGAATTCAGTTCCAGCTTAGGCCAGTTGGAAGGAATCGCCTGTACCTTCAGGTTGGGCCACTGCACCGGAATCGCATCAATCTTCGCTACTAGCTTGTCGCTGGCCGTGTCGATCGGCATGATCTTCAAGCCGGGGTATTTGTCTTGTTCGATCGGAGTTCCTGGCAGTAGAAGCCCGAGACTCGCCTGTGGCGGATGCACGATCATCTTCGAGTCCCGTGTGGAGACCTGAAGCCACAGTGCTGTGCTGGGCGGAACCGGCATTGTCATCTTCAGCGGCATGCCCAAGTCGACATGCCAGCCTGGAGGAAGCTTGTTCAGGTCACTTCTAGGCTGCGCCAGCCATTCTTGAGCCTTCGCCGGATTATTCTGGGCAGGTTGGGAACCAGGAAGCGGGGACTGGCATAAAGCCGTAGTCCCGCTGCAAAGCGCTAGAACAAGGATTCCGAAGCGCATCGTTACCCCTCCATGCTAAGAGCCCACAGATTGATTAAGAACATAGCAGATTTCCGAGAGCGCGTTATCAGGGTTATTGTAATGACGTCTCGACAACGGTTTTGTAGTTTGTGAGAGTAGAAAGAAAGTCGCCAGTGACAAATCGTTACGCGAAATCAGGCACTTAGCGCACAACAACTCCCACCCATCGAGTGTTCGCCCCATC
>DATAZR010000121.1:0-23924 GCA_036271955.1 Acidobacteriaceae bacterium | reverse complement strand
GGCCAAGCTGACGGGCGAGTATTACATGCGGTCGTTTGCGCGGGTGTATGGATTGGAGACGGTTTCGCTGCGGTACTTCAATGTCTTTGGGCCGTATCAGGACCCGACTTCGCAGTATTCTGGCGTGCTGGCGGTGTTTTGCAGGAAGATGCTGGCGGGCGACGTGCCGATAATCTACGGCGATGGAGAGACGAGCCGGGACTTCACGTTTATCGAGAACACGGTGGATGGGAATCTGCTGGCGGCGGCTGCTCCGGGGGAGAAAGTTTCGGGGCGAGTAATGAATCTGGCTACGGGGGTTCGCATCACGCTCAATCAGGTTGTCGAAGTGCTGCGGGAGATTACCGGGTACGACGGGCCGGTGAACTATGAGCCGGAGCGGGCCGGGGATATCAAGCATTCGCTGGCGGATATTTCCCTCGCAGAAACGCTGATCGGGTATCGGCCTAAGGTGGATTTGCGTGAGGGGCTGATGCGGACGGTGGAATGGTATAAACGCCCCACGGACTAAGACCTGTCCGTGGGGACCCCGGAACGGCAGGGAATAGGGACTAGGGAATAGTTTTTAGCCGAGAGCCATGCGGAAAAACCGCATGGCTCTCGGCTTGTGTTTTTCTACTGCTGTCATAAGTGCCAAGGCTGAAGCCTTGGCACTTATGGGGTTGACGAGGAGTTGTGCTCTTTGAGCAACGCGGAGATTTCTGCATGGTCTTTGTCGTGTGCTAGCTGAACGAGGGTGCGGCTGTCGGGGTGTTTCGCGTTGGGGTTTGCGCCGTGGGCGAGCAGGGCGCGGACGGCTTCGGTTTTGCCTCGGTCGACCATGCGGACTAGAGGGGTTTGCCAGTCTTCGGGTTTGGGATCGCGGGTGAGGCGCTTGGCGAAAGGGCGTTCGAGGGCTTCGGGATCGCGGGCGAGGATGTCGGGGATGCGGTCGAGGCGGTCGAAGTCGAGGGCGTCGAAGAGGCAGATGTTGGGCTCGTTGAGCAGGCGGTCGCGGAGCTCGCGGTAGTCGAAGAAGTCGGCCCAGCCGATGCCGGTGCCGTCGTACCAGGGCTCGCGAAGCTGGAGGGACGCGCCGCGAGCGAGCAGGAGGCGGAGCATGTCTTCGTGCTCGGCGAAGGTGCCGGCCTGGTGGATGGCGGCGTTGTCTTCGATAGCGTTGGGATCGAAGCCGAGGTCGAGTGCGAGGCGGACGGCATCGATACGCTTGGTTCCAACGGCTTTCTGAACCATGTTGTACGGCACGCGCTGGATCAGGCCGGGAGATTGGGCGAGCATGGCGCGGGCGGCTGGCTCATCGCCGGCGAGACAGAGAGAGACGAAGCGCTCGACTTCGTCTAGATTTGCGGTGGGCGCGCCGGCTGCTTCGAGGAGATGGGCGATTTCGAGGTTGCCGCGCTCCATGGCGTGTTGCCATGCTGTGTGGCCGCCGAGCTGGTCGGTTGTAGAAGCGCCGTGATCAAGCAGAATCTGGACTTGCTGCGCTTTGTCGCGAAGGGCTGCGACGCAGAGGGCGCGACCGAGGAGCGTGGCGCGGGGCTTGCCATTCTTGATGGCTCGTTGGGATTGGGCGTTGGCTTTGAGGCCGTGGCGGAGGAGGATTTCAAGGCTGTCGTCGGGGTCGTTGCGCAGGGCTTCTTCGTCGGCGGGGTCGGCGCCATGGGTGAGGAGAAGCTCGGCTAACTCGCGGTAGTGGGGATGAGGCGGCTGGTTGGCGTTGCCGGTGGAGCCGCCGCCGAAAACTCCGGTGAGCGCGGTGAAGCGTCGAGCGGTCTGGTCGAGGCGTTCGTCGGCGTTGCCTTTGAGGGTGAAGGCGTTGGGATTGGCTCCGCGATCGAGTAGAAGCTTGGCGACTTCCAATGTGGAGTGGGTGGGATCGATGGGCTGGACGCGGGAATAGCAGGCGCAGATTAAGGGACTCCAACCGTAGGGGCCGGGTTGGTTTGCAGAGGTTGAGTTTTGATCGAGGAAGACACGGACGGCGGCGGTGTTTCCGGCTGCGGCTGCGGACCAGATGGTGGCTGAGGTTAGCTCCGGTTGTTGCTGCAGCATGCTGTGGGCGCGCTGATGAAAATTGCGATGGTCGAAGTGGGGGTCGTCGAAGCAGAGGCAGGCGATGGTGACGAACTCTTCGGCCTCCGAGAGAACTGCTGCTTCGACGGCTGTCTTGAGCTGGGGCCAGCTTTCGAAGCCGTATTCGCGGGCCAATGTGAGCTGGCAGTCGGAGAGCTTGATGGCTTCGGCGTTCAGGGATTTACCTGATGAGCCTTGATATTGGGGATGATGTTCGCGAAGGCGGGCGAGGGCTTCTGCGTCGTTGGCGAGGCAGAGTTTTTGCAGGGTCTTGGCTTGTTTTTTGAGGTTTTCGAGCGAGGGATGGGCAGGCAGCTGCTGGGTCATGGCGACTTTCCTTTCGTGAAGCGCCCGATAGCTCGCAGGTTCAGGCGGAAAGGACAGTCGGTGTCCGATCTTCGGATTGTCGATTCAGGCGGGCTTGGCCCTTTCCGCGAGCTGGCAGCGCCCTGAAGCGCTGTTGGAAAAGACGATAGCCGGATCGCGGGCAGGCCGTCAAGAAGGATGCCGGTGCATGGATTGAATAGTCCGCAATGAAGGATTAGAAAAGATACATTTGACGGATCGAAGGGAATGCAGGAGACTGCTGGTACTACAGACCTGCACTACTTGTTTCACATTCTTTCCCAAATCTGCGCGCACTAGCCCTGCTGGAAATCTCTTCCGGGCGTGAGGTATTGGTTGCGTGGCAGACCCTTCCGGACACGATGCTGCTCCCGAAATGGAACGGAACTCTCTCCCTGCCGACGCGCGGGTGCGGGATGCACGCGCCTATTCCTTTCGGGATCTGCGGGCGATGCTCAAGCGGCGCAGGCGATTTTTGGGCTTCACGGTAGTTGGTCTGAACCTGCTGTGCCTGCTGTATTGCCTGATAGCACCCAATCGCTATGAAGCCTCGGCGAAGATTGCGCTGCGGATGCAGCCTGTCTCAACGCTGACGGTGGATGCGCCGGAGGTTTTCTCGCCGGCTTCGTTTTTGAGCACGCCGCTGCAACTGGAGACACTGGCCGGCGTGCTGCGCAGCGAGCGGCTGGCGTGGCGCGTGATTCTGAGCCAGAAGCTGTATCAGTCGGCCGCATTCAGCCGAAAGTTTGCGGCGCGATTTCCTGGGTTCGATGTGGCCAGGCCTTCGCCGGAAGCTGTGAGCTACCTGCTGGATGCCTTTGGCAAGAGCTTGCATGTGCGGGTGCTGCCCAGGACGCTGCTGATCGAGGTTCGCTTTCGCAGCAAGGACGCGGCACAGTCGGCGGCAGTGGTGAATGCCTTGATTGATGCTTATCGCGACCAGGAGTCGGAGGGCCGTGTGGATGCGACTGCTGAGGCTGCCGAGTGGCTGGCTGGGCAGGTGAAGGCGCTGACGGCGCAGGTGGAAGCGAAAGAGAAGCGGCTGGCGGAGTTCGAGCGGGAGCATGGCTTTATGACGGTGCAACAGACGGAGACGGGCGGACAGCCGGTGGAGACATTGCATGACACCAGCATTCAGCAGGTGGACGAAGCGGAACGGATGCTGACTGAGGCGAGCGGGCAGCGGATTGTGCGCGAGTCCCTGTATATGCAGGCGCGGCAGGGCAATCCGGAGCAGGTGCTGGCGGCGAATCCAGAGCTGCAGGCGGAAATGGGGCCGGGAGGGGCGACGATGGCGCAACAGCTCAGGACGCACCTGAGCGAAGTGAATGTGGAATTGGCCCAGCTGAAGGCCGAGCATGGGCCGAATTATCCCAAGGTTGTGGAGCTGACCCGAGCGGCGCAGGAGATTGGCGCGCAGGTGCAGGCGGAGGACGCGAATCTGGTGGAAGCCTTTGAGCGGACATGGAAAGCGGCGCAGGCGCGGGAACAGCTGCTGAAGCAGCAACTGGACACGCGCATGGAGCAGGGGACGCGGCAGAACGATGCGACCATTCAGTACTCGGTGATGCATCAGGAAGTGCTTTCAAGCCGCCTGTTGTGCAACCGGTTGCAGCAGCGAATCGAGGATGCGCGGCTGTCGGCGGGAGTGCGGTCTTCGGCCATTACGGTGGTGGACGAGGCACGAACGCCGGTGAAGCCGGTGGCTCCAGACATGCCGCTTTACCTGGCGATTTCGCTGTTCACGAGCCTGTGGGTGGCGCTGGGAGGCGGCTTGCTGCTGGATGCTCTGGAACAGGAGGATGTGAGGCTTGATGGGATGGGAGGACTGCGGAAGTTCCAAGGAAGCGCACCAGCGCTGATTCTGTTGCTGCTTTGGGCAAGCCTGGGAATGGCGCAGGCGCCGACTCCCAATACGCAGGGGCTGCCGACCGGGGTGGTGAAGCTGCCGCTGGACGAGCCAGCAACTATGCATCCGGATGCGAAGAGCGCGCCGCCGGTATGGAATGGGGCCGCAGGGACGCAGGCTCAGGCATTGCCGGAGCCTGTTCGTTTTGCCGGGGCGGCGATGGCCTTGCCGATTGAGGTGGGCGACTTTGTGGATGTGAGCGAGTTTCACACCCCGGAGTTTCACTCTTCGGCGAGGGTGGCGGCCGACGGCACGGTGCTGCTGCCGCTGGTGGGGCAGGTGAAGGTGACGGGGATGACAGAGCAGCAGGCTGGGGCGGCGATCGAGAAGGCGCTGGTGGCGGCTGGCATGCTGCTGCATCCTCAGGTCTCGGTGCTGGTGACGAATGCGGTGGGGCAGGACGTGAGTGTGATGGGCGAGGTGGCGCGGCCGGGTGTGTATCCCTATACGGTGCATCACCGGCTGCTGGACCTGATTGCGGCCTCGAGCGGGCTGACGGCCAACGCGGGGCGGCTGGTGAGCGTCTTTCATCGCGACGATCCGCGAACGGCGCATGCGGTGGTGCTGGATCCGACGGGAACAAATTCGACCGGAACAGTGCGGGCCGTCACAGCGAAGACGCCGGAGGCAAAAGGGGAGCCGAATCCGGAGCTGGAGCCGGGCGACACGGTGCTGGTGAGCCGGGCTGGGCTGGTGTATGTGATCGGCGATGTGGTGCGGCCGGGCGGGTTTGCGGTCGATCCGGTGCAGGGGCTGACGGTGGTGCAGGCGCTTTCGCTGGCCTGGGGAGCGACGCCCAATGCTTCGGCGGCGAAGGCGATTTTGATTCGCGACCAGGCGGGTGGACGGACACTGACGACGCTCAACCTGAGGCGGATGATTCGAGGGCAGGACCCGGACCAGCCGGTGCGTGACAGGGACATTCTCTTTGTGCCCGACAGCACGGCGAAGAACCTGATGAATAAGAGCCTGGAGGCGGCGATTCAATCGGCCATCGGGGTTTCGATTTATGCGGGGCTGGTGTATTCGCAGAGGTTTTAAGAGTAGGGAATAGGGAACAGGGGTCAGGGAACAGACGGGAGGGATTGTGCAGAAACTTACGATCGCTTTGCTGATGCTGTTTGCGTTTGCGGTGCCCTGGGAGTATTCGCTGGATCTGGGCGAGCCTTTTGGCAATGTGGCGCGGCTGCTTGGGCTGGGGTTGCTACTGGCGGCGGTGCCCTGGGTGTTGATGGCGCGCGGCATACGGCGGCCGGGGCTGCTGCAATGGCTGGTGCTGGCGCTGTATCTCTACTTTGCCGGCAGTTACTACTGGACGCTGGAGCCGGAGACGACGGTTTCCAAGGTCCGTGCCTACTTTCAGGTGTTCATGATTGTCTGGCTGGTGTGGGAGGTTGCCAATACTCCGATGCAGCTGCGCGGCCTGCTGCGTGCTTTTGTTGCCGGCAGCTGGGTGCTGGCTCTGCTCACGCTTTCCAGCTATGCCTCGGCGGAGGGTGTGGCGAACCAGATCCGGTTTGCGGCCGAGGGGCAGGACCCGAACGACGTGGCGCGGTTTCTCGATCTTGGGTTTGCGCCGGCGGCGTTGTTGTTTTCAACGGAGACGGGATGGGTGACGCGAGCGCTGGCGCTGGGGTATATTCCGGCGGGGCTGATGGGGGTATTGTTGACGGCTTCGCGAGGTGGATTTTCCGGAGCCCTTGTAGCGCTGTTCGGGTCGGCGGTGCTGCTGGTGCTGTGGCGTCCGAGGGCGGCAGCACTGATTTTTCTCGGGCTTGCGGCAACTGCCGGAGCGGTGCTGATTTTTGTTCCAGGGGGATCGCTGGACCGGTTGGCGACGCTGCCCCAGGAAGTGGGCGGAGGAGATTGGAACGACCGACTGAATATCTGGGATGCCGGCTGGCATGCATTTACCCAGGCGCCGTGGTGGGGCTCCGGGGCAGGCACATTCACCGAGGCGTCGCAGTTGGCAGCGGGAGACACGGCCCACAACACATTGATGGCGATGCTGGTGACGGGGGGACTGGCGGCGACGACGATCTTTGTGGCGATACTTGGCGGCGTGGCATGGGCGGTGGCACAGAGCCGGGGCGTGCTGCGCGTGGCTCTGGGAACGACCTTTGCGGTGTGGCTGATTACTTCGATGGTAGGGTCGGTAGAGGAGAATCGCGCGACCTGGCTGCTGTTTGGCATGATTGCTGTAGCGGCCCGGCTGGAAGCGGAGGAGCCGCGCTCCATGGCGAAGATATTCTCGGGCGAGCGCAGACAAGCTGGTCTGGCGGCCTACGCCCGATGAGCCGGAGAGGAGATGTCTACTGATACGGACGTACTCATACCGATGAGCGCAGACTCCGCCACATCGAGCGACTCCGCCAGGTCGAGCGCAGTGGAGCAGATGAGCCCGGCAGCCGGCACGGCCAGCGGGGGAAGCGTTAACCGGCGCATCTTTCGCGCGGCGGCGGCGGTTACCGTGGCCGGCGTGCTCGTGAAGTCGGTCGCGGCGGCCAAGGAATTTTTTGTCGCAGGAGTTTTTGGCCGCAGCGATGCGATGGACGCTTTTCTCATCGCATTCCTGGTGCCGGGGTTGCTGGTCAATCTTTTTTCGGAATCGATGAACCAGGCGCTGATTCCCACGCTGATACGGGTGCGGGAGCGTTGCGGCAAGGCGATGGCGCAGGAGCTGCTCTCGGGCGCGATGGCCTGGACCTGCGTGCTGCTGGCCGCCGGATCTCTGGCTATGGGCGGGGCGGCGCGATGGCTGTTTCCGCTGGTGGCGCCCCATTTTGCCCCAGGGAAGCTGCTGCTGACCGAGCAACTGTTTTACGGGCTGCTGCCGATGGTGCTGATTGCCGGAATCGCTTCGAACTGCGCTTCGGTGGTAAATACGTTCGAGCGGTTTGCGTGGCCTGCGCTGGCTCCGATGGCGACGCCTGTGGTGATCATCGTGGCGGCGTGGCTGCTGGCTCCGCGGCTGGGAATCTGGACGCTGGTGTACGGGAGTGTTGCGGGAACCGCGCTGCATGCGCTGCTGGTGCTGGGCATGATGCAGCGGCATGGATACCGCTTCGCGCTGCGGTGGAGTTGGAGCAATGCGGAGAGCCGCTCAGCGATGCGCGAGGTTGCTGGCCAGTACGGGCCGGTGCTGTTGAGCGGGCTGGTGGCGTCGAGCGGGTTGCTGGTGGACCAGGGGATGGCGGCGGCGCTGCCTTCCGGGAGCGTGTCGACGCTGGTGTACGCCAACCGGTTTGTCAGCGTGGTGCTCAACCTGCTGGCTGGGGCGATTGCGACGGCGGTGACTCCCTATTTTTCGCAGATGGTGGCGCGTGAAGACTGGGCCGGATGCCGGCACACGATCCACACCTATGTGAAGCTGACAGCGCTGATTTCCGTGCCGGTAGCAGCGGCTATGATGCTCGGCTCGCATCTGCTGGTGCGGCTGACATATCAGCACGGAGCCTTTGGCCCGGCCGATACGGCGGCGGTGGCGCCGGTGCAGGCGATGTATGCGATCCAGCTGCCGTTCTATATCGTGAGCCGGGTGTATTACCGCTACCTGGTGGCGATCCGGCGGACC
The DNA here is from genome assembly GCA_036271955.1 of Acidobacteriaceae bacterium. GTDB lineage: Bacteria > Acidobacteriota > Terriglobia > Terriglobales > Acidobacteriaceae > Acidicapsa. The sequence goes on along the minus strand of DATAZR010000121.1, from coordinate 16,023 downwards.
TCGTTGATTCTCTACTGCGGGATGATCAACCTGGTTCTCGATGTGGTGCTGAACCTGATCTGCATGCGCTGGTTTGGCGTGGCGGGCATCGCGCTGGCGACATCGCTGTGGATGATCAGCACATTCTTCTTTCTTGGGTACTGGACCTACAAGCTGCTGCCGCCAACGCCGCTACTTCCGCCAACGCCGCTCGCGGAGGCAGGGAGATGAACGGCGGTTCTTCGAAGAAGGAAGCCTGGAGCAAGGCACAATACCTGCTGCGTTTTGACGATCTGTGCCCGACGATGAACCGGGCCAGATGGCTGCAGTTTGCCCGGCTGATCCGGTGCTACAAGCTGCGGCCTATTCTGGCGATCGTGCCCGACAATCATGATCCCGAACTGGAGGTCGATCCACCCGACGAGGGGTTCTGGCTGGAGATGCGCGCTTGGGAGGAAATCGGGGCGGCGACGGGATTGCATGGCTACCGGCATGTGTGCGAGTCGTACGGGGCGAGCCTGGTTCCCGGGCACAGACAGACGGAATTTGCGGGCGTGCCGCGAGCAACGCAGAGGGAATGGATCGCTGCCGGGCTGGCTGGGCTGCGGTCGCGGGGACTGCATCCGCGGGTCTGGGTGGCTCCGCGGCATGGGATGGACCGGGCGACCCTCACGGTATTGCAGGAAACAGGCATCACGGTGGTTTCCGATGGGCTGGCGGCAAGACCGTATCGGGAGCATGGACTCACCTGGGTTCCGCAGCAGCTATGGGGGCCGGTTGCGAAGGATCATGGGCTTTGGACGATCTGCATCCATGCGAATACCGCGACCGACAAAGAGGTTGCCGAGCTGGAGGCATTTCTGGATCAGCGGCGCGGACAGTTTACTTCGCTCGAACGGGCTATGGAGGATTGGCCGATCTCGGAGCGGACGCCTGCCGACCGGCTGTTCGAGCGTTGGATGCGGATGCGGCGGAGTCTCTCGCGCCTGCGGGCTCCGCTGCGGCGGGGTGCGGGGGCATGAGGGCGGGAGCGCCTCAGATGTTGCCGATGAGAAGGCACTAACCCATCCGCGACGGCTGGGGATGCTTGGTGAGCAGACGGGAGTAGAGCTCCTGCCAACGGTCTGCAATGGCCGGCAGGGAGTAGCGCTCCTCGACAAATTGCCGGGCGCGCAAGCCCATCTCCCGGCGCTGCCAGGGAGTCATGGTCATGATTTCTGACATGGCTGCGGCGAGTGCGACGGGATCGCCAACCGGGGTTAGGAATCCGGTTTCGCTGGGGAGAATGGCTTCTCGCGTGCCCGCTCCGTCGGTGACAACACAGGGCAGCGCGGCTGCCGAGGCCTCCAATACGCTGACCGGCAGGCCCTCCCATAATGAGGATAGGACGAAGGCGTCGGCTGCCAGCAGGAAGGGCTGAATGTCGGGTTGAAAGCCGGCAAAGTGTACACGCGAGGCGACGCCGAGCTCGGCAGCCAGATGTCGCAGCGACTGTTCGCCGGGGCCTGAGCCGGCGATGGTGAGGCGTGGCTCAGCGGGCAGGCGGGCAAAGGCGCGAAGGAGCGTCGGATAGTCTTTGACCGGCGCGAGACGTCCTACGGCGAGCCACAGGAAAGAGACCGGAGCCGTTGGGGAGCCGGAAACGGGAGCGAGAGCGACTCCGTTGGGCACCACCTCTAGGTCTTTCTCTGGAGCCAGACGGTCCGAAATTGCCGACTTCAGAACGGCAGCACTGACACAGGTGACGCGGCTGGTGAGCCGATGGGTGAGCCGGTAGGTGAGGCGGCGGGCGGCGCCTCCGGCGTGGGTGGTGTGGATGGTGTCGATCTGCACGCGGACGGGAGAGAAGAGCCGAATGCAACGGGCGAACCAGGTGGCATGGGGCAGATGGGTGTGGACGATCTGCGGAGAATTGGCGGTCTGCCATTCGAGATAGCGTGACCAGCCGCGAGGATCGATCCAGGCCTTGCGCATGCCAAGCGAGAGCCATCCGACCCTGGACGCATCGAGATCGCGCGTGGTTGCGTTGGGTTCTCCGGCAAGGCAGATCACGGTGACCTGCATTCCCCGAGCGGCCAGCGCTTTGGCCAGGAGCACGGCCTGGCGCTCGGCGCCGCCGATGGCATCCAGGCTGGGAAGGATCATGGCGAGATGGGTCATCGTCTTAACTGAGATGCGGCGTCCTGCAGGATGGCGGCGTAGGCGGCGACGGAAGTTCGAGCCTCGAAGGGAGTGAGAAAGGCATGTTCGAAGCGCCCGGGGGCCTGCTGAAGCGCCGTCAGGGCGGTGAGCAGGGCCTCGGCCAGGGCTTCGGAGGAAACAGCCGAGGCGAGCCAGGCGCCGGGTGCGTTCTCGAGGAGGTCAGTTACGCCGGTTGAGCAGGGTGTGGTAACCAGCGGCAGATCGGCCGCAGCCGCCTCGAGCAGAGCATTGGGCAGGCCCTCATAGCGCGACGGCAAGACAAAGAGCGTGGCCTCAGGATAAGCAGCGAAGAGCCGGTTGCTGTATCCGGCGAAGGTGACGGCGGATGCGAGGCCAAGCTGGACTGCCTGCTCCCGGAGCTCTGCCTCTTCCGTGCCGGAGCCGAAGATTTTCAGATGCAACCGGGGGTAGTGTTCGCGCACCTTGGGCAGAGCGCCGAGCAGCAGGTCCATGCCTTTTTCCCGCGAGAGGCGGCCGACGGCAAGGAGACGGGGCCAGGAGGGGGGATCGCTTTCTGGCGCGCCGTGTGCCGTGCGGACGGCTGCCCGGATGGCCGCAATGGGAACGGGATTGGCGAGAACGGTCAGTTTTGAGCGGGCGATGCCAAAATTGGCGGCCAAGTCGGCGGCCATCGCCGGGGACTGGCAGATGATGCCATGCGCCCACGGGTAGAGGAATCGATAGAGCAAGCGGGTGAGCCGATCCTGCGCGGCTGCGGAGGCGGTTGTGTTCTGCCGGACAAGGATGCGGACTCTCGAGTGCATGAGCGGCTTGAGCAGAAGTATGAGGAAGTTCAAATGCGCCATGCCGGAGAGGATGACATCGGGTTGTTCCGAGCGAATGAGCCGCACTATCTGGAACCAGGCGTCGCGTACCCGGCTGCGTTGCAGGCGATGGACCTGAATCCATCTAGGGATGGGTTGGGTGGAGTAACTCTCTCTGGTGATCAGGCAGAGGTGAGTTTCGAATTGCTCGGGATCGAGATGACGAGCCAGTTGCTCGGTGACTCTCTCGGCGCCTCCGCCGCCCAGATGGGGAATGATAAGGAATAACTTCGTGCGCTGGATCATAGCTTCAATTTAGAGATGAATCTTGTTAGGTAGTAAATTTGTCACCAAGGTTACTCCGAAACCGAAAAATATGCCAGTAGAGGATAGATTGACTGCGTATTCAAAGGTCACATAAGCTAAATGAGATAGGACAGTACTTATTCTTGTGGGTTGAATTTTGGATTGAGTGGCGCCGGAAGTTAATAGAGCATACACAATTCGTGACTAACTATTCGTATCTACATTGGAAAACTCGTCTGGACGCGGCATTCCCATTGCGGTACTATTGCCATTCTGATTCCAGGAAAAAGTACACGATTGGAACTTTTGTGATTTCCTAATCTTTCCTCAGGCTGCGTCGCGTATGTTTTAGGGGTTCCGCGATGATGGCTAGCTCTCCAGAAGAAGATTCGCAGGCAGACAGCCTGCCGCAGTTGCCGTCGCCACCCATGGCACGCGGAAACTGCCGGCTGGTGATCGGCGTGACCAGCGAGCAGACTTGCCTGGTACTCAGGGGACGCCTGAAGGCTCTAAGCCTGGCGGGCTTTGAGGTGACGGTGGTGGCCGCCCCAGGGGAATGGCTGCGCCGATTTGCTGAGGAGGAGGGAGTCGCCGTCCGTGCGCTGCCGATGCGGCGAGGGATTGCCCCGGTAGCGGATGCGCTCTCTTTCGTTGGCCTATGCTGGATGCTGATGTGGATGCGGCCGGCGGTGACCGATTTCAGTACGCCCAAGGCAGGCCTGCTGGGCAACCTGGCGGCGTGGATGCTACGGGTTCCGCACCGGGTATACACGCTTCGCGGCCTTAAATTGGAAGGCGCCCGAGGAGCCAAGCGCCTGCTGCTGTTGTGGGCCGAGCGTGTGGCGGCGCGATGCGCGCATGTTGTGCTGTGCAATAGCAACAGCCTCCGACGCGAGGCGCAGATGCTGGGCATCGCACCCGAGGCGAAGCTTCGCCTGCTGGGAGACGGCAGTACCAGAGGCGTGGATACAGCGGCTTTTTCCCCGGGCGAGAGCGGAGTGCGGCGGGAACTGGGAATCGACGACGGAGGCCCGGTGCTGGGTTTTGTCGGCAGACTCACGCGGGACAAGGGCGTTCCCGAGCTTCTGGTGGCCTTTGAGAAGATCCTGCGCTCCGAGCCTCGATGCTGGCTGCTGCTGGTGGGGTGGTACGATCGCTCCGAAGACGCGCTGAGCGAGCATTTGCGAGCCCATATTGCAGCCCATCCGCGAATCCGCCACACAGGGTTTGTCAACGATACGGCGCCGTATTACCGGGCGATGGACCTGTTTGTGCTGCCAACGCACCGGGAGGGGTTTCCCAATGTGGCGCTGGAGGCGGCGGCCTGCGGGCTGGCGGTGATCACTACAGAATCGACGGGGTCTCGCGACGCAGTACTGCCGGAGGTGACAGGACTGCTGATTCCGCCGGGGGTTCCGGAGGCGATCGCTGAGGCGGTTCTTAGGCTGCTGAGGGACAGCCGGAAGCGCAGGCAATTTGGTGTAGCTGGCCGGACCTGGGTGCAGGAGAAGTATTCGCGAGAGCGGGTGCTGGGGCTGGCAGTCGGGTTTTACCGGGACCTGGTGAGCTTACCGCACCCACCGGATGCGGCTCGGGTCGATGCCCGGGTCGGGATTCGGGACCGGGGTTGAACCTGACTGCGTTGCGGGCGGATGCGCGAAGGCGGCTGCTCCGGCTTGAGCCGCGTTGAGGTAGCGGGCCGGGGCGACTCCAAGAACCAGAGTTGCCAGAGCGGAGAGGGCAAGTGCGAAGCCGACGGCGGGGCCGATTCTCGGGGCTGGCGGCTGAGGCGCGCTGGCGAGAGGCGGCTGAGCCACGGTGACGGCCAGACGGAGATAGTAGGCGGCGGCGAGACCGGAGTTGAGCAGGCCGATGAGACCGAGCCAGACAGCTCCACCCTGCAGGGCCGTTGTGAACGAGTAAAACTTGCCGAAGAAGCCTGCGGTGAAGGGGATTCCGATGAGCGAGGTGAGGAAGAAGAGCAGCAGGCCGCCGAGCAGCGGAGCTCGGTAAAGCAGGCCGCGATAGTCGGCGGCGAGGGGAAGCTTTTCTTCGTAGCCGCTGATGACGGAGACGACGGCGAAGATGCCGAAGTTCATGGCGGCGTAGGCGGCGATGTAGAAGCTGGCGGCGGCGACGCCAGTGAAGCCGAGGCCGGCGAAGGCGGCGAGCAGATAACCCGCATGAGCGATCGAGGAGTAGGCCAGCATGCGCTTGACGTTCTCCTGGCGCAATGCGGCTAGGTTGCCGATGGTCATCGAGAGGATGGCAACGATCCACAGCAACGGAATCCACAGAGGCTGGAGCGCGGGAAAGCCGCCATAGAGCAGGCGGATGAGCAGGGCGAAGGCGGCGGCTTTCGGCGCAGTCGACATGAGTGCTACGACCGGCGACGGCGAACCTTCGTAGACATCGGGGGTCCAGACATGGAAGGGTGCGGCGGAGACCTTGAAGAGGACGCCGACCATCATGAGCGCGAAGGCAGCGAGGACGAGATCGCGGGGCGCGTGGGGAAGCTGGCTGGCGATTTCGCTGATCTGCGTGGAGCCAGTGGCGCCGAAAATGAGGGCCACACCGTAGAGCAGGAAACCGGTGGCGAAGGAGCCGAGCAGGAAGTATTTGATTGCTGCTTCGGGTCCTTTGCCGGTGTGCTTGCGAAAGCCGGCGAGGACGTAGGTTGAGATCGAGGAGATTTCCAGGGCGATGAAGACGACCAGCAACTCGACGGCTGAGGTCATCAGGCACATGCCGACCGCGCCGAAGACCATGAGGGCGAAGTATTCGCCGCGATGATGCTGGTTGGCGGGCAGGGCATCGAGCGAGAGCAGTAGCGAGACGAGGACGATTCCGCAGATAAGGACGTGAAAGAAAACGCTGAAGGCGTCGGTCTGGACGGTGTTGTAGAAGGCTGTGCCGACGGGTAAGGAAAGCTGCAGGAGGCTGGTGTACAGGGCGGCCATTACTCCGAAGGCGCCAAGCCAGCCCAGGCCGCGGCGGCTGGCGGTGGGAGCGAGCGCGGCGTCAATGAGCATGATGAGGACGCCGGTGATGGTTAGGACGATCTCGGGGAGGATGCGGAGGATGTCGATGGAGAAGGTGGGGGTCATTGCTGGCCTCCTGCGGTTGTAGGAAGCGGGCGCGAGGAAGTGATCACCATGCGTTTTGCACCAGGTGCTGCCTCAATCCTGGCTCTCAGGGCAGGATATCCAGCAGCCTGATCCAAGCCTGTCTGGATGGCAGTGAGAAACAGATTCGGCGCTACGCCCATCACCAGCATGAGGATTGCCAGCGGCCAGAGGTTGAGCTTTTCGCGGCCATCGAGATCGAGTGCAGGGTGTGTGCGAACCATGTCGGATTGGGGGCCGTAGAAGATGCGCTGAACGAGGGTGAGCATGTAGGCGGCGCTGAGGATCACTCCAAGGGTGGCCAGGGCGGCCCAGCGGCGATGTCCGCCGGTTAGGGTGCTGGAGAGGACGAGAAATTCGCCGATGAAGCCGTTGAGCAGCGGCAGGCCGATCATGGCCAGGCTGCTGACGACGAAGAGCGTGGCGAGTGCGGGTGTCTTCACGGCGAGGCCGCCATAGTGAGCGATCTGGCTGGTGCTGTAGCGGCTGTAAAGCACTCCGAAGAGGACGAAAAGCGCTGCGCCGATGATGCCTTCGTTGAGTGTTTGGAAGACTGCGCCGTCTAGGCCAGAGAGGGTGAATCCGTAGATGCCGAGGGTGCAGAAGCTCAGGCTTGAGATGGTACCGTAGGCGAGCAGCTTCCAGAAGTCTTTCTGGACCAGAGCCAATAGTGCGCCATAGAGGATGCCGATGGCGGCGAGCGCGATCATCCAGGGCGCGGCCTGATGAGCTTGCACCGGAAAGAGGCCGACATGGAAGCGTATGAGCGAGTAGAGTCCGAGCTTGCCGGCGACGACCATGGCCATGGCAACGGGGGCTTCAAAGAATGTATCGGGCAGCCAGCCGTGCAGGCCGAGCACGGGTACTTTGACTGCGAAGGCGACGAGGAAGGCAAAAGCAGCCCAGCAGAGCGCGCCGGCGGGGAAGGTTCCAGCAGCGATGGCGGATTGCAGCGCTTCGAACTGGAAGCTGTGCGTTTTTGCGTAGAGCCAGAGCAGGGCGACAAGCAGCGGAGCCGAGGGAATGAAGGTGTAGAGGAAGAAGCGCAGCGCGGCTTTGGTTCCGTCTGTTCTTCCGTACATGGCGATGAGGATGGCCATGGGGACGAGCGAGAGCTCCCAGAAACCGTAGTAGAGCATCAGGTCGAGCGAGACGAAGACGCCGAGCATGGCGGTCTGCTGCACCAGAAAGAGCGCGTAGAAGAGCTTGCTGCGGGTCTGAATCGTGTTCCAGGAGGCGAGCACTCCGATGGGCGCGAGCAGGCCGGTAAGGACGACGAGCCAGAGCGAGAGGCCGTCGACGCCGACGTGGTAGCGGATGGCGGGGATGTCGATCCAGGGGATGTCCTGTACGAATTGGAAGCCCGATGTGCCGGAGTTGAAGTGCGCGGGCAGATGCAGGGTGAAGGCGAAGGTCAGGAGCGCGAAGGTGAGGGCGACTCCGGCAGAGAGCTTGCGGCGGTCGGGCAGCAGCAGGATGAGCAGTGCTCCGATGAGCGGCGTGATGAGGATCTGCGAGAGGATGATGTTGTCCATGACTTAGTGGCCCCCCGCCCAGATCATGCGGATGTCGACTCCGCCGATGCCGAAGACCCAGCCAATTACGACAAAGAAGAGTAGCGCTGCCGCACCGGCGGCGAGCCAGCCGGAGTAGGAGCGGAGATTGCCGGATTGCCATCGGCGCGCGGCTTCGCCGAGCAGTGTGGCGATGCCGCCAAGTAGCCATGCCGAGCCGCGGATGATGAGGCCTTCGCCGATCCAGCCGAGGATGTAGCGCGAGGCCAGCGTGAGTGGCTTGACGATGGTGTTGGTATAGATCTCATCGATCCAGTACTTGTGCGAGAGCAGGTTGTAGACGCCGGAAGCGGAGGCGGCGAGCTTGGCGGCGCGGTCGTTCTTGCTGCCGTAAAAGCTGCGAGCTATGAACCAGCCGATGAGGGCTACTGCGACAGCAACTACGCTAAGGCCGATGTCGAGCGACTTACCGCCGGATTCGAGAGCCGGGTCGATGACCGGGCCGACTATGGGTGCGAGGAAGTTGCCGAAGCGCTCGATGCCGATCCAGCCGCCGACGATGGAAAGCGTGGCGAGGATAACCAGCGGAGTGAGCATCGACCAGGGGCTTTCGTGGGGCTCGTGAGCATGTCCATGAGCGTGGCTGTCATGTCCGGCACGCGACTCGCCCATGAAGGTCAGATACCAGAGGCGGAACATGTAGAAGCTGGTCAACAGCGCAGTGACCAGGCCGACGAAATAGAGGCCTTTGCCGAGTGGGCCGTGCTGGAAGGCTTCGTACAGGATTGCGTCTTTGGAGAAGAAGCCTGCCCATGGTGGAATGCCGGCGATGGCGATCACACCCATGGTCATCGTCCAGAAAGTGACCGGCATCTTCTTGCGCAGGCCGCCCATCTTGCGCATGTCCTGTTCGCCGCTGAGGCCGTGAATGACGGAGCCGGCGGCGAGGAAGAGCAGCGCTTTGAAGAAGGCGTGCGTCATCAGGTGGAAGACCGCTGCGGAGTAGGCAGCGACGCCACAGCCGAGGAACATGTATCCAAGCTGCGAGATGGTGGAGTAGGCGAGGACGCGCTTGATGTCAGTCTGGACGAGTGCGACGGTGGCGGCGAAGAATGCGGTGGCCGCTCCGATGATGGCGACGATGGCCAGCGTGAAGGGCGAGCGGTCGAAGATGCCGTGCGTCCGGGAGATCATGTAGACGCCGGCGGTGACCATGGTCGCGGCGTGGATGAGCGCGGAGACCGGCGTTGGGCCTTCCATGGCGTCGGGCAGCCAGATGTAGAGCGGAATCTGTGCGGATTTGCCGCAGGCTCCGATGAGCAGGCAGATGGCGATTGCGGTGAGCTGGCCACCTTGCAGGTTTGGATGAGCCGCGAGGCCTTCGCCGATCTTCGCGAAGCTCAGGCTGCCGAAATTCGCCAGAAGCAGGAACATGCCCAGCAGGAAGCCGAAGTCTCCGACGCGATTGACGACGAATGCTTTCCTGCCTGCATCGGCTGCCGACTTGCGATCGAGGTAGAAGCCGATGAGCAGGTACGATGCGAGGCCCACGCCTTCCCAGCCGACGAACATGAGCAGGTAGTTCTCGGCGAGAACCAGGATCAGCATGAAGAAGAGGAAGAGGTTCAGATAGGCGAAGTAGCGCCAGTACCCCTCTTCATGGGCCATGTAGCCGACCGAGTAGATGTGGATGAGGAATCCGACGCCGGTGATGATCAGCAGCATGATGAGCGTGAGCTGATCGAGGGCGAAGGTGAAGTCGATGTGGAGCGCGCCTGCGTTGATCCAGCTGCCGCCGAAGTTTTCTACGTAAGGAAGCGCGATGGAGCTGGAGCCGGGCCACGCCATCAGCGCGGCGCGGACGACGACGGCCAACGCTCCCAGCGGGAAGGCGAGCGCGATTGCCGAGACGAGCGCCTTGGGCAGACGGCTGCCGAGGAACCCGTTGATCAGGAATCCCGCGAAGGGCAGCGCCGGGATCAACCAGAGATAGAGGGATAGATTCATAGTTTCATTAAGTCAATCTGGTCGACGTTGAGTGTGGCGCGGGCGCGGAAGATGGCAATGATGATGGCGAGGCCGACAGCGGCTTCGGCGGCGGCGACCATCATGACGAAGAAGACAAATATCTGACCCTTCACCGCATGGTGTTCGTGGGCAAAGGTGACGAAGGAGAGATTCACCGCGTTGAGCATGAGCTCAATGGACATGAAGACGGTGATCAGGGTGCGCTTGATGAGGAAGCCGATGACTCCGAGCGAGAAGAGCAGCGCGGAGAGGATGAGATACCAGGATATTGGGACTTCATGCCACATCAGGAATGGCCTTCCTTTCGCGCCAGAGCGACTGCCCCGAGAATGGCGATGAGGATGAGGACAGAGGTGAGTTCGAAGGGCAGCAGCATGTCGCGGAAGAGAACTTTGCTTAGATCCTGCGTGGTCGTGATGCCGTCGGAGAGCCTGACGCTGCCGAGACTGCGCTGAACCTCGAGAACTACCGTAGTGATGACCGCGAAGACAACGAAGATGGCAGGGAAGCCGAGAACCTTGGCGACCTTGCTGCCGTGGGTGTGCTCTTCTTCGCCGACGTTGAGCAGCATGACAACAAAGGTGAAGAGGACCATGACGGCGCCGGCGTAGACGATGATCTGGGCGATAGCCAGGAACTCCGCGCCGAGCAGCAGGTAGAGCACGGCGAGCGAGCTCATGACCACGATCAGCGATAGCGCGGAGTTGATGGGATGCTTCTGAAGGAGCAGATTGACTGCGCCTCCGAGACAAAAGCCCGCGAAGATGAGGAAGAGAACTAAGTGCATGTGACCTTCGTTGACGGCGGTAAAGCAGATCCTTCGCTTTAGCCCCCACGAACAAAGACCCGTTCGTGGGGGCCCCGTTCGCTCAGGATGACAAACATCTTGCTGGCGTTGAGTCGATTGGCTCAGGCCAAACCCGATTGTAACTTACGGAAAGACAGCCATTACGAGGCTGGTTCCCACGATGTTGAGCATTGCTACCGGGACGAGATACTTCCAGCCGTAGCCCATGAGCTGGTCGTAACGGAAGCGTGGCAGGGTTCCGCGAACCCAGATGTAAAGAAAGAGAAAAAAGAAGACTTTAGCGACAAACCAGAGGATAGGAATGATGGCCTGCAGGACGATGTTCGTCGGCTCGGGCAGCAGATGGCCGAATGGGCTGCTCCAGCCGCCGAGGAAGAGCAGTGTGGCGACACAGCCGACGGTGATCATGTTGCCGTATTCAGCCATGAAGAACATGGCGAACTTCATCGAACTGTACTCGGTGTGATAGCCGCCGGTAAGCTCGGTCTCCGCTTCGGGAAGATCGAAGGGGGCTCGGTTAGTTTCGGCATACGCTGCGGTGAGGTAGATGAAGAAGGCGATGAACTGGCCGCCACCGAAGAGGTTCCATGAGAGCAAGCCGTGGACTGACTGCACCTTGACGATCTCTGCGAGATTGAAGGAGCCAGTGCGCAGGACGACTCCGACGAGCGAGAGGCCGAGAGCGAGCTCGTAGCTGACCATCTGCGCCGAGGAGCGGAGCGCGCCGAGCAGCGAATACTTATTGTTCGAGGACCAGCCGGCGAGGGCGATGCCGTAGACGCTGATCGAGGTGACACCGAGCAGGATGAGCAGGCCGATGTTGAGGTCGGCGATTTCAAAGAGCTTGATTCCGCGATAAGTGATGGGCGCGCCAAAGGGCACGACTGCGATCGAGAGCAGTGCACATCCGAGGGCAATGAGCGGGGCAGCGAGATAGAGCGGCGTGTAGACGCCGGCGGGGATCATGTCCTCTTTGAGGAAGAGCTTGATGCCGTCGACCATGGGCTGCCAGAGGCCGAATGGACCGACGCGGCTGGGTCCCCAGCGATTCTGGATGCGGCCGACCAGCTTGCGCTCGAGCAACACCGTGTAGGCCACGGCTCCGAGGAAGATCGCCAGCACGACGCCCACTTTCACGATGCTTAACAGCAAAAACACCCAGAAGATACTCAAGGAACTTGGGACCTTTCTTTTCGCTAGTCGGCGGCGGTTTCGGTTAGCTGGGAGTTCTGGTAATGGTTGAGTTCGGTCAAGGCTGCGGTGTGCGCGCCGAGGACGCCGGAGGTGAAGAGGCCGTCGTGCGCGGGCAGAATGGAATCGGGCAGCGAGATGAGATCGGAAATCGGCACGAAACCGGGCTCGGTCTTTGTGTCGTTGCCACCGAAGAGATTGAGCCGGTCGAGCTTGTAGGCTGGGACGAGGCGCTCGATTTCGTCGAGAACAGCGAGCGGGTCGAAGGGGCTGAGGCGCGGTTCGAGGCCGTGTGCGGTGAGCCAGACTGCGTGGCGATCGGCTTCGCCGGAGTGAGCGCCGCGGGACTGGCCCATGTCGGCGCTGACGCCGTTGGTCTTGCCAAAAGGAACGAGCTTTTTGACGTCAGCGCCCATGGCTCCAGCGAGGCGGACGAGGATTTCGAAGTCGGGCTTCATGCCGGCCTTGTCGGCGGCCTTCTTGGCCAACTGGACATCGCCATAGCTGTTGGTGACGGTGCCGGTTTTTTCGTAGAGCGAGGCTGACGGCAGCACCACGTCGGCGAGAGCTGCGGTCTCGGTGAGGAAGATGTCCTGGACGACGACGAAGGTGTTTTTAAGCGCCGCGGGATCTACGCCGTAAGTGCCGACGGGGTCAGCGGATACGGCGAACAGCGCAGCAAGCTTGCCGTTGCCTGCAGCGTCGAGCATGGCCGGAGCGTCGAGGCCCGGTTCAGTTGAAAGATTGGGATACTCTTCGGCGAATGCGCCAGGTGTGGCGACAGGAACATAGCCGGGCAGCAGGTCGGGGAAGAGGCCCATGTCGGCCGCGCCGCGCGAGTTGGCGTAGTCGCCGAGGTAGGCGAATTTGAGGTTTTCTTTAGTCAGGCCCCATCGAACGAGCTTTTCGAGGGCTGCGCCGCGGTACTCCTGGCCGAAGACGACGAGCAGGGATTCTTCCGCGCCGAGAGCTTCGCGGAAGGACTTGGCTTCGGCAGTGGCTTCAAGAGCGCTGTCGTCGCCGGCTAGGAAGCTGGTAAAGGCTTCGTAGCCTTCTACGGGCAGCAACAATGACTGGCGAGCCTGACGTTCAAGCTTGATGGGGCTGTCGGTCGCGATGTAGAGGCGGACCTGATTGTGGCGGAAGTTGGTGCGAATGTTCCAGGCGAGTAGTGGATGCTCTTCGGTGGGGTTGCCGCCAATGATCAGGATGGCCTTCGCTGTCTCGGTGTCGCGCAGGCTGGCGGCACGGTTCGTATGACCTGCGAGAGCTTTGGCAAAAACAGCATAGTCTGTCGAGCGCACATGGTCGATGTTGTTGGTGCCGAGGACCGTGCGCGCGAACTTCTGCAATAGGTAGTTCTCTTCGTTGGTCGTGGTGTTGGAACCGATGACGCCAATGCTGCTACCACTCTTGCTGTCGCGAATCTCTTTGAACTTGGCGGCCACAACGCGGATGGCGTGCTCCCAGGTGACGGGCTCGAACTTGCCGGCGGCGTTGCGGACGAGCGGCTTGGTGAGGCGGTCTTTACTGTCGACGAAGTCGAAGCCGAAGCGGCCTTTGGCGCAGAGGAAGTCGCCGTTCATGCCGGATTTATCGCGGTTGTCGGCGCGAATGATTTCGGCGCCGTCATTGGCCTGGCGGATGCCGAGGGTGACCTTGCAGCCGTCTCCGCAATGGGTGCAGACGGTGGAGACATGGTTCATTTCCCAGGGGCGGGTCTTGTAGCGATAGGTGTCGCTGGTGAGCGCGCCGACCGGGCAGGCGTCGATGCACATACCGCACTGTTCGCAGTCGAGATGATCGCCGCCGTTAGGAGAGATGACGGAGCTGACGCCGCGGTTCTGAATGCCGAGCGCCCAGACATCCATGCCCTCGCCGCACATGCGCACGCAGCGGTAGCAGAGGATGCAGCGGGGCCGGTCGAAGTAGACGGCTGGCGACCACTTTTGTTCTTCGCGATGCTGCTTGGCTTCGACGTAGAGACTCTCGCCTGCGCCGTACCTGAAGGTCATGTCCTGCAATTCGCACTCGCCGCCGGCATCGCAGACAGGGCAGTCGAGGGGATGGTTGCCGAGGAGGAGTTCGATGGTGGCTTTGCGCGCCTGGGCGATCTCAGGCGATTCGGTGATGAAGGACTGGCCCTCGGCGACGGCCGTGGTGCAGGCGGTCTGGAGCTTGGGCACCTTCTCCTGGCGAACGACGCACATGCGGCAGGCGGCCTGCAGGCTGAGGCCGGGGTAGTAGCAGAAGGCGGGGATCTCGATGCCCGCTTTGCGGCAGGCTTCGATGAGCAGCGTGCCCGCGGGTGCGGTCAGCTTCTTGCCGTCGACTGTGAAGGTTACGTCTGGCATTCGATCCTCAAGCTGCCTGGTGAGATTCGGGTATTTGCTTCATGTCGGGAACTTTTACATCGAGATGCTGAACTACGAAATATTCAACGTCCTCGAAATCCTCGGGCTTGAAGTCTACGTTTGTAGTGGCTGGCTCAGGGATGGGCTCTCCGTCTTCTGACGTCAGCTCAATATGCATTTCGAGAGCCTCGCGCAGCATTGCGGACATTTCTTCCAGAGTGTCGCCGACAGAAACGCAACCGGGAACATCAGGAGCATAGCCGGAGAAATTACTGCCTTTGCTTTTGCCGTAAACAACCAGATAAGTCTTCGTCATTTCAACCCCGCTTGCTTCAGGATATTCGCAATAACATGCTTAGCTATATCCTTATTGCCGTGATAGGGAACCGAAACTGTGCCGGGTTTGATTGGATGTTGGAAGTGCATGTGGCTACCCTTTTGTCGTACCAAATTCCAACCATCCTTCTCAATCACTCGTATGATGTCTTTCGCCTTCATTCGTGATCCTTAAGAGTGGATCACAGATCGCAGGAATAAATCATTCTTCAGCACTCCTCTGCGGGAGCTAGGTCTTACACCAGTGCGACTTCAAGATGCTTTGCGTAGGGGCAGGGTTTGCCGTCCAGGTGGTCTTCAAACTCTTTGCGGAACTTCTTCACGAAGCCGATGGTCGGCATCGCGGCTGCGTCGCCGAGCGGGCAAAATGTGCGGCCCATCATGTTTTCGGCGAGGTACTGAATGTTGTCGATATCCTTCATGGTGCCAAAGCCGGCGTGGAAACGGGTAAGCGACTTATGCAGCCAGTCTGTGCCTTCGCGGCAGGGAATGCACCAGCCGCAGCTCTCGTGCGCATAAAATTTAATGGTCCTCAGTGCGAACTCGACGATGCAGGTCTGGTCGTCGATGACCACCACGCCGCCGGAGCCCAGCATCGAGCCTGCTTTGCCGACCTGATCGAAGTCCATGCCGAGGGTTTCGATTTCGCTGGGTAAGAGAACTGGCGTCGATGAGCCGCCGGGAACAACAGCCTTCAAAGTACGCCCGCCGCGAATGCCGCCACCGACCTCGTAGATCATCTTCTTGAGGTTGTAGCCCATGGGCAGTTCATAAATGCCGGGGTTGTTGACATGGCCGCTGAGGCCGAAGAGACGCGTACCGCCGTTGCGCTCTGAACCTACGGCTGCGTACGCTGGGCCGCCCATGGTCAGGATGTGCGGGACGGAGGCGATGGTTTCGGCGTTGTTGATGACCGTGGGACCGCCGTAGAGGCCGACGACAGCGGGGAATGGTGGCTTGATGCGCGGGACGCCGCGCTTGCCTTCGAGCGACTCCATCAGCGCCGATTCTTCGCCGACTTCATAGGCGCCTGCGCCGGATTGCACGATGACCTGGAACTCGGTTTCGCTACCGAAGATGTTTTTGCCCAGAAAGCCCTTGGCGTAAGCATCGTCTACGGCCTTCTCGACAATCTGGATGAGGTAACGATACTCGCCGCGCAGGTAGATGAAGCCGGTTTTGGCTCCGATGGCGAGACCGGCGATGATGGTGCCTTCGATGACCGCGTGCGGATCGTGCAGGAAGATGAGGTGGTCTTTGCAGGTGCCGGGCTCAGACTCATCGCCATTGACCAGAACATATTTCGGCTTGGCGGACTGTTTCGGAACGAAGGACCATTTCAGACCGGTCGGGAAGCCTGCACCGCCGCGGCCACGCAGACCGGAAGCTTTCATCTCGGTGATGATCCACTCAGGG
>DATAZR010000120.1:0-22275 GCA_036271955.1 Acidobacteriaceae bacterium | reverse complement strand
ATCGATCTCGGCAACGGAGTCATCCCCGTCGATCTCATTGATGTCTCGGTTCCCGGAGGAGCCACAGTTGCACTCGATCTCAATAAGGATGGCAAGCCGGACATCATCGCCGGCAACGTAATCCTGCTCAATATCTACGGTTCTGCTCCGGTAGCACCCGCGGCCACTACAACCGCGCTCACCGCTCCAGTTGCCAGCATCACCGCCGGAGCCAGCATCACCTTTACTGCAACCGTCACGGCAGCAGCGGGCACTCCCACCGGCACCGTGAACTTCCTGGATGGCGTCACGTCTCTCGGCACTGGCACCGTCACTGCGGGAGTCGCAACCCTGACCACAACCGCTCTGCCCGCCGGATCGGACAGCATCACCGCCGTCTATAGCGGAGACGCCAACTTCACGGGCAGCACCTCGTCCGCGCTGGTCATCACCGTAACCGCTGCTCCAGCTCCCAGCTTCACACTGAGTCTCTCGCCAGGCTCCGGCAGTGTGGCCAGCGGCAGCAGTGTCAGTTCGACCGTCACCATCACTCCTGCTGGCGGATTCAACTCCGCCGTGAGTCTCTCCTGTTCGGGTGCTCCCTCGAACGCCACATGTAGCATCAGCCCCGCTTCAGTCACTCCGAACGGAAGCGCCGCCACCGCCACGCTGACTATCCAAACCGGCGCGCAGTCGACAGCTCTAGCTCGTCCCCCAACACCGGCTGAGTCAAACAACTCCAGCCGAACCGCTCTCGCATTCCTCGGTGGCGGAGCTCTGCTCGGCTTCGCGTTGCTGCGCCGGCGGCAAGCCGGCTGGTACGCCCAGCTGGGACTGGCGCTGATTTTTCTTGGAGCCTCAGCCGTAATTGGCTGTGGTGGATCGAGCTCCAATTCGGGCGGCGGAGGAGGTCATGGCACCCCATCCGGAACCTACACCATCACCGTCACCGCAACTTCCGGCGCGACCACGCAGACGGCAGCCTATAGCCTGACCGTTCAATAAGTCCGGTACCATAAATCCGGTTCAATAAATCCGGTCCAGCAGCCCAACAGTTCGCAGGCCGTTTCCCTTACCCGTGGCAGGGAACTCGGATCTGCGATGGAAAGCCGCTCCTGTTTGGGGGAGCGGCTTCTTCTCGCCTTGTCAGCCTTTTGTTAAAACACTGCAAAGCTGAATCCCAACCCCTCACCTCGTTCATCTACTCCACAACAGGAGGCCATACACATGGCGCAGGAGAAGAAAATCGCCCTCATCACCGGGGCAAACCGCGGAATCGGCTTCGAGACCGCAAAGCAGCTCGGTGAAACCGGAGTCACCATCATCGCCGCCGCGAGAACGCAGCAGTCTGCCGACGAGACAGCCGCAAAGCTCAAGGCGTTGGGAATCGACTCCTACGGGCTCAAGCTCGAAGTTACCGACCCAGCCGATCAGGCAGCAGCGGTCAAGTACGTCGAGGAGAAATTCGGCAAGCTCGACATCCTCATCAACAACGCCGGTGTCGCCGCATCCACTGGATTCACCCCGGTCAACAGCCAGGTCACCGACGAAGAGCTTCTCCGCATTTTTTCTACCAATTTATTCGCCGTCGTCGCGCTCACCCGCGAACTGCTGCCGCTGATCAAGAAGAGCGATGCCGGACGCATCGTCAATCTCTCCAGCATTCTCGGCTCGCTCACCCTGCACGCCGATCCCAACAGCCCCATCGCCGGTTTCAAGTCCTTCGCCTACGACAGCTCCAAGACCGCGCTCAATGCCTACACCATTCACCTGGCCTGGGAATTGAAAGACACGCCCATCAAGGTCAACTCCGCGCATCCCGGCTGGGTCAAAACGGAAATGGGAACCGATGCCGCTCCCATGGAAATTCCCGACGGAGCCAAGACCAGCGTTGCACTGGCCCTGCTCGAAGCCGACGGCCCCAGCGGAAGGTTCATTCACCTCGGCCAGGAACTGCCCTGGTAAAAGGCATCCAAGGAACCTCTGAAGGAGTCGATGTTTTGAAGGGTACGGGCTTTAGCCCGTACATAAGCTCCACATAATCAATGCGGGCTTTAGCCCCTGAGGCTTGCGAATGGCTTAATTGGAGCTTTCCTAATCTAAAGCGCAATCAGCGGGCGCGGCAGCCGGTGCCGCGCCCGATCCAGAAACAGCCGCATGCGCAGCGCTTCGGCCCGTTGCACTGCGATCAGCCGCCGATGCCGGCGCAGGTGATCCTCGTTCTCCAGGTGCGCCAGCATGCGCTCGTCCTCGGCGGCATCCCGCTCCAGGCGGGCGACGCGCTCTTCCAGGGACTGGCGAAAACGCGGGCTGATTTCAAAGGCATCGGGCGCAGTGACAGGGGTATTCATTCCGGACTCCTCGGCTCGTTGGCATCCGGAAAACGCCGGATGGGGAAAGTGGTACAAGAAAAATTTGCAAAGCAGCTAATGTTGCTGCCATATGAGCCGATATTAAAACCTGCGGAGCCTCGCCGCTAGATTACCGAGTTCTCAAACCCCGCATCACTTTGGTGTGGAAAATGAAATTACTGTCCTGAAATCGGGCAGAGTGCGCGTCCTCTTTACTCCTCCGGAGCCAGCGCGTAATACCCCTTCCGCACCTGCACCTTCAAAGCGTCGCCCGTCCGGTCCGCCTTGCACGCAACCGCGATCTTGCGATAGCTGCCGTCGATCTTTTCATTGGTCGGCGTGTAGGAGGCCACATACTGCGTCCGCAGTTCATCTTCGATCTGCTGGAAAGCTGCCTGCAGCTTGCTCCCGTTGTTGCCGACATTGATCATCCGCCCGCCCGTCTCCTCAGCCATCTTTTTCAGCGAGAAGTCGCCGCTGTAGCCCATCCCGAAATTCCCGTACCCACCCCGGTCCGCGAGCAGAATTCCATAGATGATGGTGTTCGCCTTCTGCGCCGCCGCAATGGCCTCGCCAATCTTGTGGTCGCTGCCCTGATCTTCGCCGTCGGTCAGGATGATCATCGCCTTCCGCCCTGTTTCCCGGCTTAGCTTGTCGTTCGAGACTTGGTACACCGCGTCATAGAGCACTGTGCCCTTGGGTGTTCCATGCACCGGCACCGGTCCGCCGCCAAGGCCAGGAATTCCCGCCGCGCCGCCGCCGGCAGCCGTATTGATCTCCGCCTTGTCCATCGCCCGCTGCAACATACGCGCGCTGTTGGTGTAGTCCTGCAGCAGGTCGATGTCCACATCGAAGCTCACCAGGAACGCCTCGTCCTTGCTCTTCAACACCCGCGACAAAAACTGCCCGCCAAAGTCCTTCTCCAGCGGCAGTACCCGCTGCTGGCTTCCAGAGGTATCCAGCAGAATTCCCAGCGTCAGCGGCTGGTTGTTCTCAGCCTGAAAATGCTTCAGCGTCTGTGGCGTCTTGTCCTCTTCCACTGCGCAGTTGTCCTTGGTCAGGTGCGGAATCAGCGCCCCATCCTTGTCCTTCACCGTGAAGAAGAGATTCACCAGGTTCACGTTCACCTTCAGCGTGGTCACCGGCTCATCCTCTTCCGGCTTCGGCGGAGGCGCATGGCTCACCGGCGATTCATCCGGAGAAGGAGCCAGCTGCGCCTGCAGTCCAACGGCAGAAACCGCCATCAGTCCCGCCAGGAACAGAAAGCGAAGCGGCATTTTTAAGAGGAAAGGCATCTTAACCTGCATGTATGGTAGACGCAATTTGCTGCTGCGGGGTAGGCTTCTTGCCAAGATTCGCGCCGCCTTTGAGACCACCGGCCAGTTGCCGCGTCTGATAATCTGACCCTAGGCAGCCGGTATCTTTACTCGTCGAATTCGACCCGGTCGAGTGATCCGGTTGCGGGCACCATTGGTAAGCCGCCGTTCGTTGGCGGTAAAGGAAACTCTGTGAATCTTCGCTGGACCAAAATTTCTTGCGCCCTCGCCCTTCAGCTGTCGTTCTTTGCGGCGCAGATGCCTGTTTCTCTCCAAGCTCAGTCGCCGCAGCAGGCCCCCGCCGCGGTCCCGGATGCGCCCGCGCCTCAAGCTCCGGCTCCTATGTCCGATGTTAAGGACCAGATCACGCCAGGCAGTGGCTCTACTGTTCCGCAGCCTGCCCAGGCCCCAACGGCTCCTGCATCTTCCAGTGCTCAGCCGGACTCCGACACCCCTCAAAGCCGCCCGGCCCCGCCCCTGCCCCCCGACACTGTGCAGGGCGAGGCTCCAGCTACGGGTGGCACAAAAGAACTGACCACCTTTGTCAGCAACACCAATGCCGTCGAGGTTCCGGTCACCGTCAAGGACAAGAAAGGCAACCAGGTTGCCGGCCTGACCTTTCGTGATTTCCGCGTCTTCGAGAACAATCAGCCCCAGCGCATCGCCTTCTTCTCCGCCGATCCCCGGCCGCTGGCCATCGCTTTCGTCATCGATCAGAGCGTGACCCAGGATGTGATGTCCAAGGTGAACAATTCTCTCGGATCGTTGCAGGGCGCGCTTACCCCCTACGACGAAGTCTCCGTAATTTCCTACAACAACGGAGCCAAGGAGCTTTCCGGCTGGACCGGCGCGCAGAGTCATCGCCTCGAAGCCGTGCTGGCGCTCAACAAGGCCACCGGCCGTGAAGAAGGCGTCCCCGTCAACTCCGGCCCTCTTGCCGGCTGCCCCATCAGCGCCAATGGCGCCTGCGTCGACCCCAATATTCAGGAAGGCCGCAGCGCCGGCGGCGTCAGCTTCATGAACATTCCCAAGGAAATTCACACCCTCAACGACGCCATTCTCCTCGCCGCTCAGGATCTCTCCCGGCGTCCAAATGAATTCCGTCGCATGATTTATGTTGTCTCGGATGGCAAGGAATACGGCAGCAAGGCGACCAGAAAAGAAGTCATCCACGTCCTCCAGGCCAACAAGATCGCTCTCTATGCCACGCTGGTCGGCGATTCCGCCCGCTGGGGCGAGGGCTACCTGAGTCGCTTCCACATTCCCTTCCAGATGAACGACGATGTGCTGCCCAAGTACACCCAGGCAACTGGTGGTGATCTTTACGCCGAGAACAGCACCAACGGCATCGAAAAGAGCTACCAGAAGGTCGCCGAAGAAGCGCGTACCCAGTACACGATCGTCTACTACAGCCACGAGGCATTCGTCGACGGCAAATACCGCTCCATCGATGTCCGCGTCGATCGCCCCAGCAAAGAGGTCGAAATCACCGCCAAGCCCGGCTATTACCCCACCGCGCTGGACGCCAACCGCTAGACGTGACCTTTTCTGCATCCCTGCTCGCGGGTTTCCTGCCTGCGAGCTCTCTGCTCGCATTTTCCATCACCGGAGTCCACCCGCTGGCCTCGGTCGCGCTTGGTCTCGGCGCGGCCGTCACCTGGGGCGGCTCCGATTTTGCCGGCGGCTTCGGCTCGCGCCGCGCTCCGGCCCTGCTCCTCACCTTCTCGGGGCACTTCGTTACGCTGCTCGCGCTGCTTGCAGCCTGCTTCTTCGCCGCCCTGCCGCTTCCCCACCGAGCCGCATTCGCCGAGGCGGCAATCGGCGGCGTTGAGGGCTCGTTAGCCCTGGTCGCCTTCTACCGCGCTCTGTCCATGGGCGCCATGGGCCTTACCGCGGCCTTAACGGGCCTGCTCACCGCGCTTGTTCCCGTGCTTTTCGGCCTGTGGAGCGAAGGCCTGCCCGTGCCTCTGGCTTGCGCCGGGCTCGTGCTCGGAATACTCGCCATCTTCCTCGTCTGCTACTCCGGCCGCCATTCTCCCGGCCACAACACCCCGCCGCTGGCCCTGCTCCTCGGCACGTTTTCCGGCATCGGCTTCGGAGTCCAGCTCATCCTCTTCAAACTAGCCGCGCAGGATGGCGTCCTCTGGGCGCTCACCTCGGCCCGAATCGGGGGCGTGCTCGGCATGTCCGCAATTTTGCTCTTCGCCTGGCCCCGCCGCATCCGTTCAGACGGGCAGCAGCATGGAAGAATCTGGACCGGTTTCTGGAGGATCGGCATCCTAGCCGGAGTCCTCGACACCCTAGGGAACTTAAGCTACACCCTGGCTGCGCACACCGGCAGGCTCGATCTTGCCGCGACAGTCTCGTCGCTCTATCCCGGCTTCACCATCGTCCTGGCAGCGCTTATTCTGCGCGAGCGGCCGACTCGCACGCAGACGCTCGGCATGGCCGTCGCTTTGGCGTCGGTCGTCTTGTTGAGCTTTTGAGGGGAGAAATCTCTTCCGGGGAGGAAGCTGCGGGGCAAAATCATATTCGCCCCGCAGCCGGAAAATCAGTTTTAAGCGACGGGCGTCTGCTTCTGCTCGACCACCTCAGCCTTGGGCTGTGCGGGAGCGGCAGTTTGCTGATGAGCGATGGGAGCAGGCTCGCTGCCGGCGTTCTTGATGCCATCCTTGAAGCCCTTCAGCCCTTCGCCAAGTCCTTTGCCCAGCTCGGGCAGCCGCTTGGCGCCAAACAACAGGAACACGATTACCCCAAGCACCAGCAGGTGTGTCGGTTGAAATAAGTCACCCATGATCCATTCCTCCGCGGAGTCTCCTCCGCACCTCCAGATCCAGATCTTTCCGGAGGGGTCTTGCCACAGTTATTGTCGCACAATCCCCAAACACCGAACCCAGGCAAGCAAGACCTGAATCAGAGCGCGTCGTGCCGCCTGTCCACAGGAAAAGTACGCGGCACTTGCCTAGTCAGATTGCCCCGCAGTTTTTCTCCACCGCTCCGCACAGTATGCCGGCCTCAATTCACCTGCGCCGGACGCCCCAGCCGCTCCGTCACCATATTGAAGAATGCTGCAATGCTCTCTGCATCTCCCATCGTTATGCGCCGGTACACCTTCATCAGAGGAAACAGCCGCGACCCTCGCACCTCGACCGCCGGCACTGCCGCAACGCCGCCCGGATATTGGGTCATTTCCCAACTCCCGGCATAACGCCGTCGCAGCACCTCTCCCAGGTAGCCACCCCAAAGTTTCACTTCGTAGTCGTAGTCCAACTCGCCGCGCTCGGCCAGTTCCGAAAGCACCGCCTCAAATGCCACAAGCGACTCCGAGTTGTAGTCCAGCCGCTGCCGAAACTCTTCGCGGGCTACCATCACAGCCGCCGCCGCATAGGCTTCCATCATCGAGTCCAGGTCGGGAAAGGTCGCTGCTTCCAATTGCCTGCGTGTCGTATTCGCGTCGTTCGCCACCACATCACTCTAGTCCTTTCCTGCAAATATTCCCAATCCTTCCTGTCCGATTTGCATCTGAATGCTGTTCGCGATACAAAACAAACGGTGAGGTACGGTTGACATGCCGGCAATACACAAAATTTCGCGCTTTTCCCTCCTGGCAATTCTCTCCGCGCTGCTGTTCTCGGCGGCCATCCTGCACAGCTACGCTGCGGAGAAGATCATCTACCCCGAGCCCGATCAGGCCAAGGCCGATCTCGCCGCCGGGCTCAAGGCCGCGGCCGCCAGCCACAAGCACATCATCATCGACTTCGGCGGCAACTGGTGCGGGGACTGCCAGGTGCTCGACATCTACTTCCACGATCCCGGCAACAAGCCTCTGCTCGACGCCAACTACGTCCTGATCCACGTCAACATCGGCCACATGACCGAAAACCTCAGCATCGCCCAGCGCTATCAGGTGCCTTTGGAGAAGGGTGTGCCAGCCCTGGCCGTGCTCGATGAACACGGACGCCTGCTCTACAGCCAGCGCACCGGCGAATTCGAAAGCATGCGCCGCATGGAGTCCAGCGCCGTGACCAGCTTCCTGCTGCAATGGAAGCCGGCCAAGCCGGGCATGTAGATCTGGCATGCCCGGCTTGGCATGCCGGTTGCAGGTTAAACGCAGAATGCAGGCGGTTCAGTTTGCTGGCAGGTCAATCCACCAGCATGATTGCGCCGTCGCATGTGCCTGCCACGTGAATCATCAACTGGTCTCGCCGCCCCATCGGTCTGGCCACCAGTAAGTGAAGATCCAGACCCGCCAACCGTGCCATGGAGTCCACCGCCTGGCGCTGATGCAGCAGGCTCGGTTGATAGGGAATCTCTCCCTGCACGATCAGCGTTCCACCCTTGCCAATATTCTCCCGCAGATATTCCTTGGCTTCCTTGGATACACCATGGAACTCGGCTCCGGTGACAGCCTCGAAGGTAAGCCGCTGCAGGCCAGCCACAAAAGCCACAGTGGGCGCGTCCGATCCCCCGAACATCCCGTCGTCCACCTTCAGCAGCCGGTGCGAACTCCAGCCAGTTATCCGTCCCTTAACGCCAAGCGCTACTGTCCAGTCGCTGTTGATTTTACGGCCCGGTTTGATCTTGTGATTCGTTGCCGGTATGCCGGCTGCCGGGAACGGCCGCAGTTTCTTGTCTCGCTGGGTTAACTCGACGCTATAACTATGAGCGTCGAGCAGAGAAAAGCTGGTAGTTGCCGGCCAGCGCGCGCACTCCGGATCATCTAACTCTGAATTCGTGAATATTACTTCAGGCAAAAACACGGCTCCCATTGGGTGGCCGTTCTGAGGGGAATAAACTTCGATCTCACCAACATTGCCGCTCGTCACCGAAGGAATGAACAACAATGGGCCGCAGAACAGGATATCTAGTTGGGCGCCTTTAGAGCGTGTGTTGGAAGTATTGGACGCGCTATCTTTACTTTTTGAAGCTTTCTTAGCTATGGGCATGATCTTTCCTCGCTAAATGCACTGACTCTCCACCAGTGAGATAGTAAGCTCCCCAGTAATAAGGATTTCCGTAGAGAGGTTGGCTGAATTGTACTCTCCTTGCGGAAGTTAGCGCCAGTGCCACATTCTTACCCTGGGCCAGGCCTTGATAAAAAGCTTCCATGAAGGGTACGGAAGCTTCGGAGTCGATCTGCCAACGTGTCGCCACCACTTCCGGAACGCCCATATCTCCGAGCGTCTCCACAATATCCTGCAGCGGATGATTCCATGAAGCCTCTCTCGCGCCGGTGGAGCATGCCGAAAGCACGGCCAGCTGACAGTTGTGCATAGGATGCTGGCGAAGAAAGATTCCATCCACCCAAGGCCGCGCTTCGCCGGGCAAAGATGGAGCCAGCAGTAATTCCGTGCCGTCCCTCGTCTGTATCGCATGCCCCGCAAAATGAAAGATAGTCGCCGTGCTCAGCGCCTGGGCGATATTCGCTGCCGTAGCTTGCTCACCGAGCAGGGGCTGCGCCGAGTGCAGCAGCCGGCTTACCGACTTTGCCTCTTTCACCGCTTCCGGCAGCGGCGGCTCGTCTCCTCTGGCTACAGAGGCTCCTACCACCATGGGCCGCCGGCACATGCTTTCCATGGGATTCGAGGCAGCGCCTCCATGCTCCGCCGGAGAATCGAGTATCGAACGCGTCTCCGCTACCGGATACCGGAGTCCCAGCGCACCCGCGGCAGTGGGAAGCACCGGCCACGAGAGATTCTGAATCATCGGATCGGGTTCCAGCAAAAGCACCGAGTCGCTTCCCGCCTCGGTCAACTCTGAGGGCAGCAAACCATCCGCCAGATGCGCCCCAAGCTTCTCCGCAGTCGCCAGAGAAGTATATGGCGAGCTCACCGCCTGCTCCAGATTCTTCGCCGTGTCCAACACATCCTGCCTCCGCAGCGGCCTGAGGCTCCAGACGATATGGTCCTTGTCCATGCGATACAGCAGCACCCGGTCCAGCAGCAGGATATTGCCGGCGAGCACATCCTTGCCCAACGCAGCCTGAGCCCGCTTCAACCTCGGCAGCTCGCAGTCCAGCGCTCCTTGTCTGCATTGGGTAATCGGCAACCCGCGCGACCGCATCCGGAATCGCTCCCACAGCGCCAGAATGCTCTCTGGGCTTTTGCCTTGCGCCAGCCACGTGGCGGCCAGCTCGGCATACAGGTCATGATCCAGCTGCGCATATTCGGCAGTCGTTACCTGGTCGCCGCCGCGAACATTTTTACCCTCGTTGGTGTGAATATCCGCTTCCAGAAACCTTGCCGCGTCCTCCAGTTTTCCCTGTGCCAAGTCGAGCTGGCCGCGTAAGCAAGCGTAAATTCGCACCGCCCAGGTGTCCGAATCTTCTGCCATGCCATTGTTCGCCAGTGTCATGAATCGTTCTGCCTGAGGCGCGTCGCCCCGTTCAAGCATGGTCTGGGCAAGAGACAGATAGCCTTGGGACAATTCCTTTGTGTTGCGTGCTCCCTGTCCCGGCGGCAGGTCGCGTTTCGCAATCTCAATCTGCCTTTCTGCCTCTTTGAGGTTGCCGATGCGTACTTCTGCCCGAGCCAGCGTCAAGCGGCCAGGCGCCGCACCCGACGGCCGTCCTGCCACCTCATCCCAGGCCGAATTGTCGCGCCATGCGCTTTCGGCCATATAGCCGCGAGGAGAATCCTGCTCGACTGCGGGAATTCCACCGATCGTGGAGGCAAACCGCCACGCCGGCACATCTTCCGATTCAAGTTTGCGCAGCAGCGCAAGCGTCATCCGCTCCGTGGTCTCCAGGTCTCCAGAGAGCTCCGGTCCGTCGATCAGCCGCATCTGGACCCGTGCCTGCAAAAGCGTGTAACGGCTCTCTTCCGCCAGTTGCAGGGCCGGCATCACCAGCTTCTCGCCTGCCGCGCGAGTTTCCTGCGTGTCGTCGCAGATCTTTTCCGTCAGCAGTTCCTGTATGTGAATCCATGGATAGATATCCAGGGTCTGTCTGGCCGCCGCGCTTCCCCGGAGTTGGCCGCCGATCCTTCGGCATCCCTTCATGTCGACGGACCGTTGCATGGCATACATCTCTTCCAGTGCTGCGCGTTCCTCTCCGGCGCGCGCGGCAGGCCCAGCTATTCGGCCGGTATCGCCCTTCAACTGATGGAAGAGCGCCCGGGACTTCTCGGCGTCCAGCACACCGGTAAATGCACCGTCGTGCATATCTTCGTGCTGAGCACGGGCCAACAGCAGAATCGCCTTTGCGTATGTAGTCGCGGTTGCCGGGGGAAGCGTTTCGATGTCAGCGGAAAGTAAGTCGGAGAGCCACGGATCGTGATGATTTGTTTCTAGCGAGGAGGCGAGCGATTTCAATAATATACGTGCACTTTTGCAAGCCTCCGGGCAAGGAGAGCCTCGTGCCTGCTGATAGCCCGGGCCTGCCTCCCCGGCGGTGGTAAACGCGGGATCGGCGATCCGGTACATTTCCAGAGACGAAAGCTCCTCATCCATCGCCGCTAGGCTGCGGGCGTCGGAGGCGAGCGACTCCATCGCTTGCGGCGTGGCCAGCTTCTTCTCCATGCGGCTTTCATGGCTCTTGATACGGTTCAGTGTCATTTCCAGGGTCGTCAGCTTCCGTTTGCCTTCGGCGGCCCATTTGGGATCGCGCTCGACTGCAAGATAGCGGTTCCATACTTCGACCGCATTCATCAGCTGGCCGCGATCTTCCATCACGATGGCTTCATTAAACAGCACCACCGGATCGTCCGGAGCCTGTTCGTCGGCTCGCCGCAGGTAATCGAGCGCCGTCGAGCGATCCGTCTCCGTGCTGGTCGCCAGCCCGCGTTGAAAATAAGCCGTCGCCGCGTCGGTAAGCAGTTCAGATGTCATCGGCCCCTGAGACAGCAGCCGGTCCAGCACGTCGATTGCGGAATCGTAGCGTTCTTCCAAAATATCCGCCCGTGCCTGCAGCTCTTGCCAGCGCGCGTTCTGCGGAGCAGCCTCCAGCTTCCGCGCCAGCTTTGCCTGCGCCTCAAGCAGCGGTGCCGGCACCCGGCTGGTCCGTACGCCGCGAGTGTGGCTGGCAGAGTTCAGTGTGGCGAAACTCGCTCCCGGAACCCTAAGTTCCAGAGTGCGCGACTGTTCATAGGCCAATGCCAGTTCCCGATCCGGAGCGTGCATCTTCTGCTGCCAGAGCACAACTCCAGTCGCAAGCAGCAACACCGCCGCAGAGGTCATGCCCATCCATACCCATTTCGGGGGCAATAGAACCGGGCGTTTTCGCAGCGGACTAGCTGCCAGCTTCCAGGCCAGCCTTTTCTGCCAATCCGTCCGCGAAGCCGCCAGCTCCGCAATCGCGGCAGCCTCTTCTTCGCTTGGGTCGCCCTGCAGCGCGTTCAGGTTCCAGGCCAGCACATCGCCGCAATCCGGGCAATCGGCCGCGTGGCCAAGCAGGTTCTCTGCCTGTTCGGGAGCCAGCGTTCCCGCTGCCAGCTCCGCATATATCTCGGGCGCTGGGCACTTTAGTCCGCCGGTAACGCCTGCGAAACTATGGCCGGCCGGCCGTGGCTCCGGGTTGATGGGCCAGCGCAGTACCTTGGGACCAGCCTCTAGAAATCGAAGCAGGTCCTCTTTGGAAACTGCCTCCGGATTGTCTTTCCCGTTGTTATTCATCTTCGCTTCACAGTATCAATCGCAACGACAGGAGAAAACCCTTTTTCTTTTGTTAGCAAAGGTAACCCATTTCGGGAAAACCTGTGTCCTGGCTTGCCCTTAATGATGGTTTCGCGAAGTAATCGGGTAAGTCGCTGCAGCGCGCTTTCTACTCCCTTGGCGCTTAATCCTATCGCAGGTATCCGCGAGATAGCATCCGCAGTTAGCCCCTGCCGGTAATACAGCCAGAATATATTCCGGTCCCGCGCACTTACCGACTTTGGATACAGCCGCAGTAATCCATCCAGCTGCGTGATCAGGCTTGGCCACTCCACAGCTGCCGTCGCATGGCTGTCGGATACATCCTCAGCCGACAAATGCGGCTCCAGGGGGACGGCGTTGGTGCGTCCGCCTCGCTTCTCGGCCCGCATACGCCGGAAGTGGTCCGTTCCTACCGACGCCGTGATCATCCTCAGCAGTTTCAGAAACGAGTCGTTGCCCCGGTCGTCGAACTCCCGCAGGATGCGCCGGTCGTCTTCGCAAAGCTTCATGAAGACTTCCTGCACAATCTCACTTACCGTCGCCTCGGAGGCGTCGCCCCACACCGTGCCGATCCGACGCGCGGCCAGCGCGATCACCGGTGTCACCAGGCGTACAAATTCCTCCCATTCAGGGGCCAGCGCCGAATAGGCACACAGTCGAGCCAGGCGGTTTGCCACAAGAGGAGGCATGTTGAATGGCAACAGTTTATCCCATCCTCCAGACCTGTGCGTATGGCGAATCTGTGGGATCGATTCCAACCTGCCGGCCCCTGCATCGCGCCACCGATTGCGCTCGCCATGTGCTACCATCCGGCGTATCCGGCTCTCGATTGCCGCACGCTCGTGGTGAACATTTCGTACACGTTACGAGTGCGAAACAGCAGCTATTCAGCAGACCAGCCCTCTGCCGTACGCGCGCCGGATGCAGAATCAGATTGAAGCAATCGCCGCGCAAGAGCGAATAGGAGCCCGCAATGGCCGCCAGTATGCGACCGCTAACCCTGGGTGAAATTCTGGATCGCACCGTCCAGCTTTATCGCCGCAATTTTCTCCTCTTCGTCGGCATCTCCTTCCTGCCGTCTGCCGCGTACGTCATACTTTCCGGCAGCGCCAGCGTCTATCTCAACTCCCACCTGCCCAACACTGCCCCCGGCGCCACGCCCAACCTACAGGCCATGCTCACCCTCGGCCTCTTCGGACTGGCCTTCTTCCTGATCGGTGTGCCCCTACTGCTCGGCATTACCGCCGTCGTGCTCGGCTCCCTCACTCAGGCTGCCACCCTGCGCAATCGCGGAGAAGCTGCCGCCATCGGTGAGGCATACGGCTATGCCTTCCGCCATTTCTTCCGGCATGCCGGCATCATCTTTCTCCAGCTTCTCTTCGCCGTCATCATTCCCATGGCGGTCTTCGCCGTGGGAGCATTCGGCGCCGCCATGGTCGCGGCTCTGCTTGCCCGCTCTGCGGCCCAGACTCTGGGGATCATTGTCGGCCTCGGCATCATTCTGATGGTGGTCGCCGTACTCGTGGTCTGTGTCTGGATATGGCTCCGCTACTGCCTCGCCTTCGCCGCCAGCATCACCGAGCAGAAAAAAGCATGGCCCTCCATGCAGCGCAGCGCCAGCCTCAGCAAAGGAACCCGCGGACGCATCTTCGTTATGTATCTGATGGTCGTCATTCTGACCGTCATCGCCTACTACGCCATTACTCTGCCCATCGACCTGGTCTTGAAATTCACCCTTTACAAGTCGATGGCAGGAATCGCCCTTCTCACCAAGCCTCCATTAGTGCTGCAGATCGTCAATCTGTTCGTCAGCTGCCTCGAACGCACCTTCGTCCTGCCCATCTACGCCATCGCACTGGTGCTCTTCTACAACGATCAGCGCACCCGCAAAGAGGGCTACGACATCGAGATCCTCATGGACCAGGCAGGCTGGGCTCATATGCCTCCGCCCGTCCCTCCCGCATCCCCTGCTTACGTCCTGCCTCCGGCAGCGCCAATCGCCCAATATCCGGTCCCGGCAGAAATGGCGACAGCCCCATCCGCCGCTACTGAACCTGCCCCGCCAATCCCCGAGCCGCATCCGTCTCCTCCGGCTCCATCCTCTCCGGCCCCTGAGGCCAGCGGCGCGTGATTCTATCCTTGCGGCAAACCCGCCGTCTCAGGCAGCGCCCAGCGCTGGCGCTCGCCTTCGCGCTTTCCATCTCCTTTGCCGCGTATGCCCCGGCTGAGAATCAACCACCCCCCGCTGCCGACACCGGTCCGCTCAGCCCGGCTCAGTACCAGGCAAAGCTCCAGTCGCTGCAGCAACTCCTCGCCGCCTGCCGCCAGGCCCTGACCCCTGCCGCCTGCCCGTCCAGTCAGGTTGGTCCCGACCTCAAAGTAGCTCTGCCCATGGGAGTCCGCCAGGTTCGCCTTGCCTGGTTCCGCGAACTGCTCGATCAGGCAGCCAAAGGCCAGCCCAAACCTCCGGCGCCCAAGAAGCCGTCCGCCGGCCAGTCGCAATCCGAGCCGCCTCCCGATTTCCCGCCGCCCACCCTCGACCAGCGACTCCAGACCACCCAGCAGCGGCTGTCCGCTGAAGAGCAGCTTGCCACCCCACCCGCAGGCCCCTCCGATGCCGCCTCAGGGCGCCGCGCATTGACCCAGATCCTCGCCGCAAAGGAGTATCAAACCGCCGTCGTTCGCCCCTCCCTGCTCCATCGAGCTCTCGAAAAGATCGGCAACTGGCTTGATCGCTTCTTTGGCCGCCTCCGCGAAGCAGGCTTTCGCTCCCGCTGGATCGGCATCACCGCCGAAATCGCCTTCGGCCTGCTGGTCTGCATCGCCCTGGCTTGGTTCCTCATCCGTCTCGAGCGTAACGGACGCTTCGCCGGCTTCCATCCCGAGTCGCCCGCCGGAGCCGCCTCCGCCCGCGACTGGCAGCTCTGGCTCGCCGACGCTCAGTCCGCGGCAGCCCAATCCGCATGGCGCGACGCCATCCATTATCTCTACTGGGCCAGCATCTCGCGCCTCGAGTCCAGCGGCCTCTGGCCCGCCGACCGCGCCCGCACTCCCCGCGAATACCTCGCCATGCTCTCCGGCGCAAGCACCGAACGCACCGGCCTGGCCGCCCTCACCCGCAGCTTCGAGCGCACCTGGTACGCGGGCCGCCCAGCAGTCCAATCCGACTACCTCGCCGCCGAACAAATGGCCGCCCAGCTCGGAGCAAAATCCGCCGCCGCAGCCCGATCCAACTCCGGGAGCCTTCAGTCAAAATCCGAGAGCCTTGAGCCGCACTCCTGGAGCTCCCAATCGCACTTCGGGAGTCCCAAATCGCACTTCGGGGACATTGACCAGCAATGAAGTTCCTCTCCTCGCTCCCGCCCAAAGACCGGCGCATGCTCCTCATCACCCTGGGGCTAGTCGCCCTGCTCTTCCTCGTCTTTGCTCTCTTCGCTCCAGAGCAGGATCCCAATAACAGCCCCGTCCCCAACTCCTATCTCTCCGGTCCCCATGGCGCTAAAGCCGCCTTCACCCTCCTCCAGCAGAGTGGCGGCGTCATCGAGCGCTGGGAGCAGCCAGTCAGCGACCTTGCCGCCCAGGCCGGCCCCGGAACGGTGCTCATCCTCGCCGAGCCCATCACCTTCGAGGCCCAGGACCGCACCGCCATCGCCGACATCCTCCGCAAAGGCGGACGCGTCCTCGCCACCGGCTTTCAGGGAGGCATGCTCCTCCCCGGCAATGAAGTCACCTTCTCCACCGACCTCGCCTTTGCCGATTGCGAAGCCCAGCCCGACGGCCTCAGCTCCCTTGCCGGCGCCGGCTCCATCTGGATTCGTCCCCGCGCCACCTGGAAGGAGATTCGTCCCGAGTTCCGCACCGCCTACACCTGCGCAAACCAGCCCGTCGTCGTCGAATACCCCATCGGCAAGGGAACCGCAGTCTGGTGGGCCAGCTCCACCCCGCTTGAAAACAGCTCTGTCCTCCGCGGGCAGAATCTCGAGCTGCTCCTCAACTCCCTCGGCCCGGCCCAGGTCTCGGGCCATCCCCGCCACATCTACTGGGACGAAGCCATCCATGGCGTCACGCACACTCAGTGGGATTACGTCAGCGGACCCACCTGGCCTCTGCTCTCACTCGGGGCCCTCGGTCTGGCTCTGCTTACCATCTTCAGCTTCAGCCGCCGCAGCGGGCCAGTCCGCGCCCTACCGCAAGCCCCGCGCACCACACCCATCAAATTCCTAGATGCCCTCGGCGCGCTCTACCGCTCCACCGGAGCCGCCTCAACCGCCATGCAGATCGCCTGGGAGCGCTTCCGAACCCAGGCATCTCTTTTCACCGGCCAGCCAGCTCTTCGTGGAACCGCTTCAAGCCAAAGCCATACCCGGCACATTGACGCAAGCCAGCTCTACGCAGCCATCCACAGTCGCTTCGGCGCCATCGCCGCCGGAATGGAAGAAGATCTCATCGAAGCCGAAGAAGCCTGCAGCAACGACAGCCTAAAACCCCGCGACGCCTTGAGGCTGATCCAATCCCTCCGCCGCCACGAAGAAACCCTGCGTACCGTCAGCAGCCACGCCCAATCTAGATCCAAAGTCGGCGCGTCAGCAATCTCGGGAGTTACACTCGGGGCTTAGACATAGAAAATCTCGCTACGAACTCCATCCAGCCGGAGAGCACAAAGCATGACCGAGGAATCCGCCAATCCCATCGCACCGGAAACTCCGGCCGATGCCCCAGAACCCCAGCTCCACTCGACGCGCCAGCTCCTCGCTCACGCCCGCACCCAGATGGCCCGCGTCATCGCCGGCCAGACCGAAGTCATCGACGAAGCCCTGATCGCCCTGCTAGTCCAGGGCCACGTCCTTCTCGAAGGCGTCCCTGGCATCGCCAAGACCCTCATCGTCAAAGCCCTCTCGCGCCTGCTCGGCCTCGACTTTCACCGCGTCCAGGCCACTCCTGACCTCATGCCCGCCGACATCCTCGGGACAACAATTCTCGTCCAAGGCAGCAGCAACTTCGCCTTTCACGCCGGAGCCGTCTTCACCGACCTGCTCCTCGTCGACGAAATCAACCGCATGCCCCCCCGCACCCAGGCCGCGCTGCTTGAATGCATGGAAGAGCGCCAGGTCACCACCGACGGCGTCCTCCGCCAGCTGCCCCCCGACTTCACCGTCTTCGCCACGCAAAACCCGGTCGACTTCGAAGGCACCTACCCGCTCCCCGAGGCCCAACTCGACCGCTTCCTGCTCAAAACCCGTGTCAGCTACCCTGCCGAATCCGAAGAGCGCCACATCCTCGAGCTTCACCTCGCCGCCTCCGGCGCGCTCCTGCTCGATGCCGCGGCCATCGAGCCCATCCCCGCCGGCTTGCTCGCGGCCGCCCGCGCTGAGGTCCGCGCCATCCGCATCGAGCCTGAGCTGCTCACCTACATCCTCGCCCTCACCCGCCGCACCCGCGACTGGCCCACGCTCACCCTCGGAGCCAGCCCCCGCGCCGCCATCAGCCTCATGCGCGTCGCCCAGGCCGTAGCCGCTCTCGAAGACCGCAGCTACCTCGTCCCCGACGACGTTAAGCGAGCCCTGCCGCCAGTCTTGCGCCATCGTGTCCGCCTCAAGCCTGAGGCAGAGCTCGAAGGCTTCGACCCCGACCGCATCCTCGCCGACGTCGTATCTGCAGTCCCCGTCCCCCGCGCCTAGTTCGGCTCCACTCGGAAGGGTTTATCGCAGCGCCCTGTACACGGCAGCTGTCGCCTTTCCTCGCGCCATTTCGTGTGCGTAAGAATCTGCATCCAAAGGCTATACTGGCTCGACTGCGAAACAGGCAACTGTGAAGCCGATCCGGTTGAGGTCGCCAAAGAGCGCCCAGTCCGTTCCCGCAGCTTTTCAGGATCAGTACATCCTGACCTTCTCGCTTCCTTGGGCTCTCACCGATAGGTCGTTTTTCACTTCGTTTCAGGACCGGTGACACTTTGCAGAAAACCCGCGTATGTAGATATCCCCCTTCTCTGCGTGCCCTTCGCTTTCCCTCGGCCACCGGCTGGATTCTCCTTGCCGCTTTCGCTCTCGCCGCCCCCGGCCCGGTTCGCGCCCAGCAATCGCCGCCTTTGCTGGCAGAAGTCACGGACCTTCCCTCAGCTCCTCTACCCGCGCCAGCCTATAAATTTGAAACGATGACTGAGCTTGCTCCGGCCAGTTCCTCCGCATCGTCCGACGCCTCAAGTCAGCAAGCCTCCAGCCAGCAGCCAACCCCCGACGCCCTGCCCCCAGTTTCCGAAAGCATCAAGATCGTGCCGCCAGGCCCCAAAAAGCTCAAAGGGCCTCCCGAGAGCGAGATCGGCTTCGGAGGCATGGTCTCTTACGGCAACTGGCAGTTTTTTGCAGCAGGCATTCACGAATGGCTCTACACCGCAGGCTTTGAATACTACCGCCACTCCTGGGGATACTTCGCCGGCGCGCAGATGGACTACGCCGCTGATTTCATGCCTCTCGTGATCCTCAAAGAGCCGCGCACGCTCAATCCCTTTGGCGTCCGCCGCAGCAGGCCCGGCGACGACGTGCTTCTGCACGGCGTTGCGTTCTCGCCCATCGGCCTGCGCATGCAATGGCGTCATGACAAGACCTTCAAGCCCTATTTCAGCGTCCTCGGAGGCGCTATCGGATTTACAAAAAAGGCGCTCTCACCCGACGCCAGCTACTACGACTTCACTCTGCACGAAACCATAGGCTTTTACTACAAAATGACCGAGCGCGTCGACATGCGCGTCGGTCTCTTCGGCGACTTCCACTTCTCCAACGCCTACATCACCAGCTACAACCCCGGCCTCGACGTCATGAACTCGCAGATAGCCATGAGCTACCGCTTCGGCAGAAAAGACGACCCGCATCCATGAGAAGTCGGGTGCCCCATATCTACCGGCGTTCTATGCCGGGAGATGTGGGCCAACTTCGTGCGTAGCACGAACCCGTCTGCCATTCCAGCCCCAGATACCACATAATCGGATGAGCGCCTCTCACGATGCTCCCGAGCACCCTCCATCCCGAGCCCATCACCGCGCAATGCCAACCCCGCGGCCGCCTCGCCTTCGGCCTTACTCCCCGCGCACTCTATCTACTCGCGGCCGGCTTCCTCTGGCTCATCCCCGGCTACTACATCCCCAGCCTCGCATACGTCATGCTCGTATGGGATGCCCTGATTCTCATCGCCGCCCTGTTGGATGGCCTTCGCCTGCCCAGCCCAGCGACCATCACCGCAACCCGCAGCTGGCTCTCATCACCATCCCTTGGCACCTCCGTCGAAATCGAGCTCAGCCTTTCTCACCAGAACAAGCTGGCCTTCGATTGCCAGCTCACCGATGATCTCCCCACCGAACTCCTCGAAACCCCAGCCAAGCGCCCCCTACGCGTCTGGCCGCGCATCCCGGCATCCCTCCGCTACATCCTCAGCCCCCGCCAACGAGGCGACGTCCAGGCCGGCGCGCTCTACATCCGCTATCAATCGAGCCTCGGCCTCGTTGACCGCTGGGCCGTCGCGCCGCTCCAGCAACCCATCCGCGTCTACCCCGAGCTGCGCACCGCCGAAGACCAGCAGCTCTTCCTCGCCAAGAGCCGCCGCATCGAGCAACAGCTGCGCCAGATGCGCCAGCGCGGCCTCGGTCGCGAATTCGAATCCCTCCGCGAATACCGCCCGGGCGACGATCTCCGCGACCTCTGCTGGACCGCCTCCGCCCGTCGCGGCGATCTCGTCACCCGCCAGTACCAGGCCGAGCGCAGCCAGTCCGTCTGGATCGTCCTCGACGCCGGCCGCCTGATGCGCGCTCAAGTCAAAAGCGTGAACTCGCCGCCCACACTCCACATTTCACACTCCACACTCGCGGGCACTTCACACTCAAAATTGGATTACGCCTGCTCCACCGCCGTAGCCCTCGCGCAGTTAGCCCTCTACTCCGGCGACCGCGTCGGCCTCATCGGCTATGGACGCCGCATCCAGCAGCAGCTTCTCCCCGGCCGCGGCCCCGCCCACATGCGCCAGTTCCTCGAGTCCCTAGCCCAGCTCTCCTCCGAGCCCAGCGAAGCCGACCATCTCCGCGCCACGGCAATCCTCGGCCGCCTGCAGCCCCGCCGCGCTCTCATCCTCTGGATCACCGACCTCGCCGAATCCTCCATGCGCCCCGAAGTCATCGACGGCGCAGCCCAACTCCTTCATCGCCACGTCGTCCTCTTCGTAGCCATGGCCCAGCCCGAAGTTGCGGCCATCGCCCGCGCCATCCCCAACAGCATCGATGAGATGTTCCGCTCCGCCGCCGCCCAGGAAATGGCCAGCCGCCGCGACCTGCTACTCGCCCGCCTCCGCGACCAGGGCGCAATCACCCTGGACACGCTGCCCAGCCAGATGACCACTTCTGTCCTCAATCACTACCTGAGTATCAAAGAGCGCGCCGTAATCTAATGCCAAGCCAATAGGCCAGCATTAGGCAGCCGGTCAGCGCCAAATGCGAACGTGATAACAAAATCAGACAGCTGCTGAGCGCCAAAGGCGCGCACGATACCAGCATGGGGTATCGCCCCATGAAGTGAAATCACCACAGAGACGAGGGCTGAAGGCCCGACCTATAAAATAAGCGCGAGTCACAGGCATCAACCCATAACTCGCGGCCAATCATCAAAGATAAAAACTACAGCGCAGCAATCCCGTTAAACCCAACCGACTTGGGCAAATCGCCCGCGTCGCCCAGATTGGTAAGACTGCCATCCGAGTTGATCCCAAACACGCCAATCGCGCCCGACTGCGAGTTGATCGTATACACGTTCTTCCCATCCGTCGAAACCGCAATGTCGACGTTGTGGCTGCCCGTGGGATTCGTTCCTACAACCGTTGCTCCAATCGGTGTAAGCACTCCGCCTTTGCCGATCGCGAATCCGGAAATCGAATCGCTGCCGGAGTTCGACGTGTAAACCCACTTGCCGTTCGGAGTAATCGCATTCCAGCAGTTTCCTGCCGCAAATGCCGCCACGCTCTGGCTGATCGGAACCACTTTCCCATTGCTTCCGATCGAGTACGACGAGATCGCCGAAGCATTCGACGCGCCCGCCACACCAGTCTCAGAAACGATCATCTGGCCCGCCGGAGTAAACGCCAAAGAGAAGGTCCCCGGAGCAGGATCGGCGTTCACCACAATGGGATCGAGCGTCCCATCCGCCTTCACGCGAAACGTGTCGATGTTGTTCGCCACCCGCTCCGTCACCGCAAGAAACTGCCCATCGGGAGAGAACGCAATCGATGCACCACCGGTCGTTGTCGCCGTCAAAAACTGCGTCGAGTTTTTGATCTCACGCATCTGCCCGCCAATGTCCAGCGTGAAGCCAACCACGCTTCCCGCGCCGCCCGAGTTCAGCACATAAACAAGATTGTTATGCTCAGCAACAGCAGAAGGTTGGCTGCCGCCCGACTCCTTCTTGCCCAAGAGCAGCAGCCCGCTCTTGCGCACCTGGAAGACCGATACATTGCCGCTGCCCGCGTTCACCGCAAACAGCACCGAATGATCCTGGCTCAGCGTCAGCGATCCCTGTGATTCCAGCGGATCGGTGATGCCGCCGCTTCCGCGTCCACCCGTGTCGTAGCTTGCGTCGTAACTCAGCTTGCCTTGCGCGTCGCGTTCATACGCAATCACTTCGTTTTTGTCTGCGGCGTTTGTCATCACATACACCGCGCCGGCATTGCCCTTTGGCGATGCCGCACTGAGAAGGGCCGAAGCTGCGCCCATCCCGACCAGTACCATCAACACACTGCGACTTACTCGAAACATGTCACTGCTCCTACATTCAACAGATTGTGCGCAGCCGAAAAAACGAGCCTCATGGTCGCGACATCATGCGGTCGCATTCTCCCTCTGCGCATCCGTAGGAGCCCGCTTATGAGCAAAGGTTACAGCGAATAAAAAGAAAAAATTCTGCTAACGCAATCGACAGACAGCCGTCGTGCGTACCAATCAAAAGGTGCATGAACACTGGTCAAAACGA
>DATAZR010000119.1:0-2746 GCA_036271955.1 Acidobacteriaceae bacterium | reverse complement strand
AGCAGCAGGAGCGCATCGGCAATTTCCGGTTCAGCCGCACAGAGCATCGACGCCTGCCTTCCTCCGTACGAATGGCCGCCTAGAAAAGGGCGCCCTGGAGCTTGCCGACGCATGGACGCAATGGCCGCGCGGAGGCCCTCTTGGTCGCGTTCCGCACTGCCACGCGGCGGTGGCCCGTGCGGACGCAACTGGCGAAAGGGAAGATCGCAGCGGAGGACAGTCACTCCCGCGTCGCAGAACGCATCCGCCAGCGAGGCGAGAAGCGGAGAGTCGCAGTTCGCTCCCGCGCCATGCGTCAGGACGAGGCAGCCGCCACCGGAAGCAGACGGCGTGTGCAGATAGCCGCGGACGGACACTCCATCAGCATCATCGCGAAATTCCTGAGCGTTGTGCATACAGACAGAGTAGTGCAGCCGGATAGCCGCACTCTCTGCTATCTACAATCTACCGGACCAGCTCTGAGACTACCTCGACCTCCTGATGGCGCGTGCTGCCTGGAATATCCAGCGATCCAAGGACGAGTGGCTTGCCTTGTGTTAGGGTCGACGTGCCTTCGAGAGTGGTCTGCCGAAAGATTGGATCCTGCGGGCCTATGCCGGACTTCTCTTCTGCGACACTCGACTCCGCAATCTTCGAACTCAGCCTCACGCCATCGACATATCCTTCGAGAGATGCTTCGATCTCGAAGCCTATGTCCTGATATTGCACCTGGGTGTTTTCCCTTTCAGGCGCAGCCGTATTGTACGAGCCGGTAACCAGGGGCACCTTGCTGCCCTGCTTGAAGTCGGTTTTGCTTCCCGATGCCACGATGAGGGAAAAGCGCTGCTGAGACAGGCGCTTGCCGCTGTCGGTTTCTGTGATCGTGTAGGTCAGCCGGTAGATCTTCCTGGTTCGATCGAGATCGGAAACAATCTTCTGCGCGAGCGAAATTTCTTCGGGTGTGCCGCGGATGGAAAGGGCGCTCTGCGATGGCACATAGTACAGCTTGGCATGAGGCAGCATGTTGCGAAGGTCGGTCTGAATCTGGTTGGCATCGTGTTCATTCGTGAGGGCGGTGAGGTACAGAGTCTGGTATGAGTCTGTGCTGGCTCCGGAGTCAGCAGGCTGCGTCTGAGCATGCATGTTTTGCGTAAAGAGCGTGAGAGTCAGCATAAGCCCAGGAAGCAGCTTTGCAAGGTCGGCTATCCGTTTTCCAACTTCGTCGTTCTTCATTTCGTTCATTCCTCGCCTCTCCGATTCGGTGTCGAATACTTTCCGGAACTTCACCATCTTTGTGGCTTCTCTCCGGGATCAGGCATCGTCAACTCACGTTCTCGATGCGCAAGTGCAATAAGAACTGCTCCCGCTGCAAGGCACTGATGGCCAGGAGCGCGAATGTGCATCCAGGAAAAACACAGCATCATGCTGCACCCTTCGATCGACGCCGCACGTTTGTCCATCAGGAGGACGCGAAAGTTACGTTTTCGCTCAAAGTATTTTCGAAGCGGCTTCGGGGCTCAATTGGATTCTGAGGGTCGGCGATTACAACATTCGGGTTTCCGAACTTAATCTGCTGAGCGGTCCGCCTTTTGCGGAACGTTCTCGTGGCCGAAGGGGCAGTGGCGGCAGGCCGAGCCGCAGCAATAGCCGCGCTTGAGGTGCCAAGCTTCGGTAAAGACCATGTAGGGGCCTTCCCAGTAGAAGTCTTCGCCTTCCTGTGCTGGCCGCACGGGCGATTGCGCCTGCGGCGCGTTCTGTTGAGTTCGCTCCCTCTGGTCGCTCTT
Organism: Acidobacteriaceae bacterium; assembly: GCA_036271955.1. Taxonomy (GTDB): domain Bacteria; phylum Acidobacteriota; class Terriglobia; order Terriglobales; family Acidobacteriaceae; genus Acidicapsa. The sequence continues at coordinate 983 of DATAZR010000119.1, read as the reverse complement.
GTCTGGCCTTGTGGGCACGCCGGGGCGGTCAATCATGGCCGAATGCCAACTGCGCCGGCCCAGTTGCGGCGATGGCAGGCTGCAGCAGGGACGGCGGAATTTCGGCTGGAGCCGGGCCGATCTCTGAGACGAAGTGTCCGCCGCGGAATTGTACGGTGCGGCCGGCGGTGGCGGCCGGGCGGTCGCCAGGGACAACGATGCCGACGAGGTTGGCGGGATCGGCGGCGGCAATCGTCACCGTGGCGATGGCGTGTTCGTGCTTGTGCGAATCCGATGTCCGCGACTCGTCTGCCTTGCGTGAATTGCGGAGCGATTCGACCGCCTGCGGAAGCGCAAACTGCTCGCCCTGGAAGCCAGAGACGAAGCGGCCACCGCGCACGATGCCCCGGGCTTCCAGCCGGCGCAGCATGCCAAGCAATTCGCGCCAGCGGGGCATGGTGGTTTCGCGCTGCACCAGATCGCGGAAGACGATGCCGTAGCGCCAGAGGAGGACGAGTGCGGCAGATTCGATTTCCATCTCTCGTTGTTTCGCTTCGGCTATGGCCGTGGACTGCAGGTCCTTCGCTTCGCTCAGGATGACGGACGATTGTGGTGTCGGCGGGGGTGCCAACAGGCTCCAGCGGCCGGCGGTGTTGCGAGCGCGCTGACCAAGATTGCCCATGTTGTGGCCGCGCATGCGGAACGGTGCCGCGCTGGCCGATTTGCGGCGCGGATCGACGAGCGAGCGCAGGCTGTCGTAGCCATCGGCAGTGACCAGGCCCGCGGCGACGAGCTCCCAGAGTGCGTTGTGGAGTTCTGCGATCGGCGTGGCGAGCTGACGCGCGAGGTCGGCGGCGAAAGCGGCGCCAGCCTGCTCGAGTGATGCGCGGACACGTAACGCGAGCGGTGACAAACATGCGGCGAGGGCGCTTTCCGGAAGTTCTCGGGTGCGGAGACAGCCATCCATCCAGTGTGCGTCTTCGCGCAGAAAGAAGGTGATGGGC
>DATAZR010000118.1:0-4278 GCA_036271955.1 Acidobacteriaceae bacterium | reverse complement strand
GCTTCTGGCCGGCCAGGGCTTTCAGCTCGGTCAGGTAGCCGTGAACCGTGTCGGCAAGGTCGGTGAACTGGAAGGGCAGGATGTCGGAGTCGGCCATGCGGATGACCATGGTTCCGGCGGTCTGGGCGAGGGCGCGGCCGTAGCTGAAATCGGTGTCGGAGAAGTGGGTGTAGTAGTAGAAGTCGTCGTAGATGGAGTGGTACTGGCCGCCGGAGTCTTCGCCGCCGTAGCCGAGGTTGACGCTGGCGATGCCTAGGTGGTCGAGGAAGACGGTGAAGTCGGAGCCGGAGCCGAGAGCGGGGATGCGCATGTCGGCGCGGCTGCGAAGTTCGGTGCGTTCTTTTTCGCCGGCGCGGGAAAGGTCGGCGAGATGGCGGCGCTTCCAGACGGACATCTTGGTTTCGGGATCGGTGATGTCTTTGGCGACGTCGTTGACGAAGTTTTCGAGAGAGTGGGAGCCTTCGGCGCCGAAGAATCCGCGGCCGTTGCCGTCGGTGTTGAAGTAGGCGACTGCATGCTGCTTGAGCTCATCGGCGTGGGTTTCAGCCCATTCGGTTGAGCCGAGAAGGCCTTCTTCTTCGCCGTCCCAGAAGCAGTAGATGATGGTGCGGGAGGGCTTCCAGCCTTGCTTGAGGAGTTCGCCGAGGCTGCGTGCTTCTTCGAGCTCGGGGCTGGCGCCGGAGATGGGGTCTTCTGCGCCGTTGACCCAGGCGTCGTGGTGGTTGCCGCGAATGACCCACTGGTCGGGATACTTTGCGCCGGGGATTTTGACGATGACATCGTAGAGCGGCTTGCGATCCCAGTTGAAGGCGAGGGCGAGGTGAACCTTGGCAGTGCTGGGGCCGGAGCGGTAGGTGAAAGGCAGACCGCCGCGCCAGTCCGCGGGAACGATTTCGCCGCCGAGTGATTTGAGGAGCGGGGTAGCGTCAGCGTACGAGATGGGCAGGACGGGGATTTTGGTGATGGTGGTGACTTGCTCGATGGGGAGGAGCTTGACGCCCTCGACTGCGCCGACGCCGGGGGTTTGCGGATCGCCGGGGTAGACGGGCATATCCATCACGGAGCCGCGCTGCGCGCCGTCGGGCGGACGCATGGGGCCAACGGGATAGGCATCGCCGTCGAAGTAGCCGTCATCCTTAGGGTCGGAGTAGATGATGCAGCCGAGAGCACCGTGTTCGGCAGCGACCTTGGGCTTGATGCCGCGCCAGCTCTCGCCGTAGCGGGCGATGACGATGGCGCCTTTGACTGAGATGCCCATGCGGTCGAGGACTTCATAGTCGGCGGGGCGGCCGTAGTTGACGTAGACGAGGGGTGCGGTGACGTCTCCGTCATGGGAGAAGGCGTTGTAGGTGGGGAGCTGCTCGGCGGTCTGGTTGGAGGTTGGATCTTCGGGAACGACGGGCTCCTGCAATTTGGCTTTGAAGGGCTTGGGCCCGAGGAGCTCGACCAGGCGCGACTTGGGCGTAGGGAAGAGCGTGGAGAACTGCTCGATCTTGGCGTCGAGGCCATAGGACTTGAGCTGGGCGAGGAGCCACTCGGCGTTGTCCTTGTCATAGGGCGAGCCGACGTGGTGGGGGCGCGCGGTGAGGCGGCGCATGCTTTCGCGGATGTTGTCGGGGACAGGCATGGCGCGGAACTTCTGTTCCCACTGGACTTCGGTGGCCGAGGATTCGGCGGTGTAGCCGCGGAGGACATGACCGGTTTCAGCGGCTTGTGCGGCGAGGGCAAAGAGGCAGGCTACGGCAACAGGCAGGCGCATACGACAGGAACCTCAGAGGTGGAATGGTCGTGCGGTGCGGGAACAGCGATGTACAGATTTTTCTAGAGATTTAACCTTAACATCGATTTTTTGGGATGCAAGGCCGGTTTTCGGGGATGAATGGCGGAGGGGGTGCGCGGGGATTGCGGGAAGGGCGGAGCAGCCGGGGTGAATTTTCAGGCCTTTGCCTGATTCTCAGAGGAGTCGTGAGGTAAGTCAGAAGGGCGGCTGATCGATCTCTTCTCTACAGGGGTCAATGCCGCCCCTCTGGCCGTGATGTGTCGACATTCACGCAGCACGAATTGGCGTAGGGGGCACGACGATCTCAACGAACCCGGTGGCTACGTCATAGACGAGGCCGGAAATTAACCATTCGGCAGGTAATGCGGGAACTGCCCGGAGCGTAGCTACGTCTACGGCAACCGCGGTGCGGGGATGAGTGACCGCTTTGGCCTGGAGCTGCGCTTCCGGTAATTGGAAATAGTGCGCCAGCATGGCTGATTCATCTGCGAGGCGTGTGATGCCGCAATCGGTGTGCTGCAGCACGATGATGTGAAACTCCCCACCGCCTCCGGGCGCCTTTCCGGCGACCTGACCGATGCGCCCGAGCATGCCCAGTTGTTCCAATAATCCGGGTGTGACGCGACCGCCGATGTTACGGATCACGACGGCCTCGCCCGGTTCGATACCAAGCACATGAACAGGGTCTACGCGCATATCGGCGCACCCGACGATGATTGCCTTTACGTTAGGCATAGCCTGCGGAAGCGAAGGCATAAGCGTGCCGGCGGCAGACTGTTGAGCGGCGAAGTTTTTGTTGCGTTCCAACATTGAGTCGAGAGCGGTCATGTGAATTCTCCCTGAGAGCGGCGAAGCTCGATGCTGAGGTTGATATTGAGGTCCGGCAGCCAGGAATTGCAGGCGGCGGTCAGGCGGAGAAGCCGGGGTTGGGCTTGCGGCGATGGGTGGTGAGGGTGTCGAGGGAGTAGCGGTCGTAGGCGGCGAAGGCCAGCAGGGCAGAGTAGATTGCGGCGTAAAGGAGCTGGGTGGCGGCGATGTTCCAGTCCTGGCGAAGGGCGGTGCCGAAGGTGAGGGCGAGCATGAGGAGCGAGCCGCCGATAAGAGACAGGCGGATGTAGAGGCCGAGGAAGAGCAGGAGGCCGATGGCGGCTTCAAACCATGGCAGGACGAGGCCGAAGTCGTAGACGGCCCAGTTGGCGAGCGGGGTGCTCTGGAACTGGGGAATGAGCGTGGCCGCGAAGTGCGCTGTTCCGGTGAGAATGCGGCTGATGCCGTGCATGGCGATGTTGAGGCCCAGGATGAGGCGAAGGAGGAGGTAGGCGAGCTGGAAGTCGCGATTTGCGGCGCGGGCTGGTTCAGTGCTCATGAACGGTTGGATGCGCGGCGCGAGGAGAAAGCGAAGGGCTGCTTGTTTCCAGTCGCCCAGAGCCTGACGTAGAGGGCAGGCGGAGGGCAGCCGGTGGAGGCGCATGACCTGACCCTAGTTCACTGTAAAGGTCAAGGCGGCGGTCTGGCTGGAGGTTCCTGCGGCGGCGGTTACCGTGACGGTGCTAGTGCCTTTGGGAGTGGTGTTGGTCATGCTCTTGCTTGAGCCGCCACCACCGCCGCAGCCGAGCAGGCCCATCGCGGCGAAGGCTAGCGTGGCTGCGAAGAGAAGCACGGGAGCACTCAGCCATTTCATCTTTGCGAAGCGGCGGCGGGCGACTATCAGGCTGGGAAGACCCAGGAAGGCCAGCGCCAGCAGTGTTGGATTAGGCTTGTCGAACGGACTTCTAGGATGCGGAGATGCTGAGGCTGAAGTGGACTGCACGTTGGTGGCGATGGTCACGGTTGAAGTGATGGGGGCGTTGCTTCCGTTGGGCGTGAGGCTCGCAGGAGAAAAGTTGCAAGTCGAGAAGGAGGGCAGGCCGGTGCAGGAGAATGTGGTCTGCGTGTTGAAGCCGCCTGCGGGCGTGAGAGTGATGGTGGCTTGTCCTGTGCTGCCGCCGGCGACGGTGAGCGTGGATGGCGCGATGGTCAAGGCGAAGGCAGGAGCATTGATGGTCAATGCCAGGGCGGTCGATGTGGAGGCCGTGTAGTCGGCGTCTCCGCTGTAGACGGCGGTGATGGAGTGGGCTCCTGCTGCGAGAGTGGAGGTGCTGAAGGAGGCGGTTCCAGTGCCATCTACTGTTGCTGCGCCAAGGCTTGTAGAGCCATCGCTGAATGTGACCAAGCCTGTCGGAATGCCGGAGCCGGTTGCGGGCATGATCGCAGCAGTCAGAGTTATGCTCGCTCCCAGATTGGCCGGGCTGGGTGAGGCGGCGATGGAAGTCGTGGTGGCCAGCATCCCTACGCTGACGGAGACTGCGTTGGAGGTAGATGCAAGGTAATTTGCATCGCCGGCATACTGGGCGGTGATCGAGTCGTTGCCGTTGGGAAGGGCTGTGGTGAGCATGGCCGTACCAGCGGAGTCGAGCGGCACCGTGGCCAGGGTAGCTCCGCCGGAGATAAAGCTGAGA
>DATAZR010000117.1:0-25688 GCA_036271955.1 Acidobacteriaceae bacterium | reverse complement strand
CGAGGTTCCGCTGATCAAGACGCCGAGCGGCGGCGAGGGCTTTGCGCCGGGGCATTGTTTTGGCCAATGGATTTCGGCGCTGTCGCGAGGCTATGCGGCAAGCGGCGATCCTGCGGCGAAGGCCAAGGTGGAGCGGCTGCTGGATTTATACGAACCGGCGATCTCGGGCAAGTTCTATACCAACTTTCGCTTTCCCGCTTACAACTACGACAAGATGGTGATCGCGCTGATCGATGCGCACCAGTTCGCGGGCATCGACCGGGCCTTTGCGCTGCTGGATAAGACGACCGACGCTGCCGGGCCGCATCTGCCTCCCAAGGCGCTGGATCGCGACGATGTGCAGCGGCGATGGCGCGCCTCGATTGGCGAGAACACGACCGACGATTACACCTGGGACGAGTCGTACACCATGCCGGAGAACTTGTATCTGGCAGCGCAGCGCGGAGCAGGCGAGCGCTACCGGACGATGGCGCCAAAATACTTATTGAATGAGACGTACTTCGATCCGCTTTCCGAGGGCAAGAATGTGTTGCCCAACCATCATGCTTACAGCTTCTGCAATGCGTTGAGCTCGGCGATGCAGGCATACATGGTTGGCGGCAGCGAGAAGCATCTGCGCGCGGCGATGAATGCGCACGAGATGATCATTACGACGCAGAGCTTTGCGACCGGCGGCTGGGGTCCGGATGAGAGCTTTCGTGTGCCAAATACGGGAGCTTTGTACGCAAGCCTCACGAACACCAAGCACAGCTTCGAGACGCCGTGCGGGAGTTATGCGCACTTCAAGCTGACGCGCTATCTGCTGCGTGTGACGCGCGATGGCAAGTACGGCGACAGCATGGAGCGCGTGCTCTACAACACCGTGCTGGGCGCGAAGACTCTCGAAAAAGACGGCCACGCCTTCTACTACTCGGACTACAGCAACACGGGGAACAAGTTTTACTTCGACGATAAGTTTCCGTGCTGCGCGGGGACGCTGCCGCAGGTGGCGGCGGACTATCACATCCTTGGCTACTTCCATGATGGCGATGGAGTGTATGTGAACCTCTACATGCCTTCGACGCTGAAGTGGAAGACGGAGAATGGCGCGCATGTGGCGCTGACGCAGTCGACGGCGTATCCCGTCGATGGGCGGATCGAGATGGTGATGAAGACATCGAAGTCGACGGAGTTTGCGCTGCGGCTGCGGATTCCGGCGTGGACGAATGATCCCAATGTGGATTGCAATGTATGCACCTGGCCGATTAGCGTGAATGGCTTGCCGGTGCACGCTGTGGTGAGCAAGGGCTTCGCAAGCCTGCGGCGCAAGTGGAAGGATGGCGATCGCGTGGAACTGAATCTGCCGCTGCCGATGCGGCTTGAGGCGATCGATGCGCAGCATGCGGAGACGGTGGCGCTGGTGCGCGGGCCGCTGGTGCTGTTCGCGATCACCGAAGAGGCTCCCAGGGTAAGCCGCGAGCAGCTATTGGCTGCGAAGCAGATGAAGGGGCAGGCAGTGTGGATGGCGGAGTCGGGGGCTGGGCCGCTGCTATTGATGCCGTTTACCGATGTCCACGAAGAGCGATACCGGACTTACATGACGGTTACTTAGCATGACGGTCGGCTAGGTTCACTCGACAGCAGATGGACTTTCTTTCGAATTGTTCAGGTATTGTTGCGCCCGTGCGATAGAGTCGGAGAACGGACTTCGTTCACTACCCACTCTTCCAGCGCGGGAGCTTGCATGTCTTCTATACGGACGCCAGCGCGCGGGCATCTCTCGCGAGGCCATCTTTCCCGGATACTCGGGTTGGGCTTTGGCTTTGCGGTGATCTTTGGCGGCACGGTGGGCGTGGGCATTCTGCGGCTGCCGGGCGAGATTGCGGGAAAGCTGGGAACACCGTGGCTGATCCTGCTGGTGTGGGCCTTCGGCGGAGTCTACTCACTGCTGGGCGCGATCTCGACTTCGGAGCTGGGCGCTGCGCTGCCTCAGGCGGGCGGATTCTATGTATTTTCGAAGCGCGCGTTTGGTCCGGCAGCGGGCTTTGCGGTGGGCTGGTCAGACTGGATGGTCAACTGCGCCAGCATCGCCTATGCCGTGCGGGCTGCTTCGGAGTATCTTGCAGCGCTCGTGCCGCAGCTGGCGGGGATTGGCCTGGTGCTGCAGACGGCGATTGCGCTGGGGGTGCTGGCGCTGTTTTGCGCGCTGCACTGGTTTGGATTGCGGCTGAGCAGCAGCATCCAGAAGATGACTAGCACCGCGACGGCAATCACCTTTATTGCGCTGGCGGTGATGTGCCTGTTGCATTCCAAGCCTGCGGCCAGTGTTACTGTTGCGGCCTCGGCTCCGCAGCATGGCGGAGGCCTGATGAGTCTGCTGGTCCCGATCATCGCAGTGCTGCCGGCGATTGTGGTGGCCTACGACGGATGGTATGAGGCGATCTACTTTACCGAGGAAGACACCAATGCCGCTAAGCATCTGCCGCGGGCGATGATCGGCAGTGTGCTGCTGATTACTGGGCTGTACATGCTGATGAACTGGTCGTTTCTGCATGTGCTTTCGATTGCGCAGCTGGGGCAGTCGCAGCTTGCGGCAGCGGATGCGGCGCGGATTGTGTTTCCGGCTCCGATCGGCTTTCCTAATTCGAGCGGGGAGTTCGTTACGGTGTTGTCGCTGCTGACGCTGCTGAGCCTGGTCAACGCGCTGCTGCTGGGTGCGCCGCGCATCCTGTTTGCGGTGGGGCGCGATGGGCTGTTTCCCAATGCGGCGCGCGTGGCGAAAGGGGGAACTCCGAGGACGGCGCTGCTGGTGACGGCGGGCATGGTTGCGGCGATTGTGCTGAGTGGTAAGTTCGACGAGATCGTCGCCATGGCGGCGGTATTGATGGTGGTGACGTACTGCGCCAACTACGTTGCGATGTTTACACTGCGCCTGCGGAAGCCGCGGTTGGAGCGGCCGTTTCGCGCGTGGGGCTATCCGGTGACGACGGCGATTGTGCTGCTTGGATCGTTTACGTTTTTGATTGTGGACGTGTGTCAGGATCCGGTGACAGGGTTGCGGACGGCGGTGCTGCTTGGGCTAGCCGGACCGGTGTATTGGTGGATGCGGCGGCGGATGCGTGTTGCGGCTTGAGATGATCGGAAGAGCTTGTTGTTGAGTGAGGAGATGCGGTGTTCAAGAATGCGATCGTTCGCGTGCCGGGAAGTAACTTTGCTGATGGGCTAACTTCGGTGGACCTGGGTATGCCCGACTATGCACTGGCGCTGCAGCAGTGGGAAGCGTACTGCGCGGCGCTGGAGACTTGCGGATTGACGCTGACCCGGCTTGAGGCGGACCTTGCGCATCCCGACTCGACTTTTGTCGAGGATGCGGCGGTGCTGACTCCGCATGGCGCGATGCTTACGCGGCCTGGCGCGGCGAGCCGGATGGGCGAAGTCGCTGCGATTGCGCCGGCGGTGCGAAGGTTCTACTCCGAGGCGGCGCAGATCGTTGCGCCGGGAACGCTGGATGGCGGAGACATCTGCGAGGCAGGCAAGCATTTCTTCCTCGGGCTTTCGCATCGGACGAATGAAGAGGGCGCGCGGCAACTGGCAGAGCATCTGCGCAAGGAGGGGTATACGTCTTCAACCGTGGATGTGCGGGGGATGACGTCGATCCTGCATTTGAAAAGCGGGATCTCATACATTGGCCCCGAACCGGCTAGCGAAGAAACGCTTGTCGTGATGGAAGAGATGGCCGACTGGCCGGAGTTTGCCGGGTACGATTTGCTGCGGGTCTCGGCTGAAGAGAGCTATGCCGCAAACTGTGTCCGGGTGAACGACCGGGTGCTGGTGGCTGCAGGCTTTCCCGCGATGACCGAGGAACTGCAGCGGCGCGGGTACGATCCGCTGGTGCTGGAGATGAGCGAGTTTCGCAAAATGGATGGCGGCTTGAGCTGTCTATCGCTGCGGTTTTGATATGTTGCGGATTTGATCTGCAACTCTATATTTCACCTGAAGGTCAGGCCAGCAGCTGCATCCCGGAGTTCTTCGCGGCGACTTTGTCGAAAGTCATAATGGAGTTGCAGCTTGCACTGAAAGCGCATTGAGCGATCAGGCAGTCGTCAAAATCGACATTTCCTTTTGAGTACATATAGAAGGCTCTTTTGACCAACTCACTGTCTTGAAGCAGCAAAGTTTCGCTTGTGATGACTCCACGAATGGCTTGAATAATTTCGGTTCGAGTCAGTTTATAGGTGTGGTCCAGCACCCAATACAGTTCTGCCAAACAAATAAGTGAAATATAGCCGGGAGATGCTTCGGTGAGTGCGTCGATAAGCCGGTTTGCAAGAGCAGATTGAACTACATCGTCCTGCATTAGATAGCGCACCACGACGTTCGTATCGAGGCCGATCATCGCAACCGGCTTCCGCGGATCGCGATGGCTTCATTCATCTCTTCAATCGAGACGGTTCTAGGAAATTTTCCGAACATTCCCTTGAGCCGTTGGACCGGCTGATTCCGAGCGAAGAGCACCACGTTTCCGTCGTCAGTATGAACAAAATCGACGTTGTCTCCAGGCTTGATTTCCAGAGCTTTCCGAGTTTCGACCGGAATTGTGATCTGACCCTTCGATGTGACTGTGGCGCTGGCCATGGTGAATTCCTTTCTATTTATCATACTCCTTACATTTATATTAATATAAGGAATTTATAGATAATCCCTACTCGCGGATGATCTTCACGAAGATGCCGTCGGGCAGCTCGCCGTCGATTAGGTGGACGACGCCGTTTTTTACGAAGCCTTCCAGAACTTGCCGAGGGGCTGACTTCGCGGGCTGAGCTGCTTCACGCGGTTGGATCTTTGGCGAGGGCTGGGAAGCCGGCTTTGGAGCGCTTGAGCCTGAAGCTGGGGCCGTTGAGGCAGCCGGAGTGCGGCCCATGCCTCGATCCATGGCGTCGTTGGCGAGCTGGTCGGCTTCTTTGTTGCCGCCGCGCAGGGTGTGGACGATCTCGAATTTCTCCAGCTGATTGGCCCGGCGATGGGCTTCGACCCAGAGCGGACGCAGGTCGGGGCTGTTGACCTTGTACTGGCCTTTCATCTGCTTGACCATCAGCTCGGAGTCAGCGACGACGCGGACTCGCGGCTGGTTGTTTTTCAGGCACCAGTCGAGCACGGCGAGCATGGCGGAGTATTCGGCGTAGTTGTTGGTGCGCTTGCCGAGGTATTCGCTGAGCCGGGCGAGGACGCGGCCGTTGCTGTCTTCAATGACCGCGCCGTAGCCGGAAGGGCCGGGGTTGCCGCGGGAGCCGCCGTCGCAGTGGGCGATGAGCATTTCGGAGGAGTCGGAGGGAGGCGGGAAAAGAGAGGAGTTCATCGGGATTAGTTTACCGGGCGAGGGCTTCCAGGTGGCGAAGGCCTACAGACGCATCCGGCGATGCTTACGTTTGCGGTTTGGTTGCGTCCATTTTGCAAGCTGCACTCGGCTTAGTTGGCATTCGCTTTTTCCTTGGAGAATGGACGTATGGCGGACGCACTTCCTCTTGCTGCTTCGGCTGGCACAGCATGGCCTAGCACCTTGGGCGTACAATCCTTGCCAGGTATGGCGACCACCACCAGCGACGGGCAGACCCGCGGACGGGTAACCTCGCACGTCCAACAGACCAATGAGGAGCGGCTGCGGGCGCGGGCCACGGAGATGGACCTCATCCGCGAAGCGCAGGCCGGTTCGCGAGCGGCTTTCGACTCCCTGGTTCGCCAATATGAGCATCAGGTCCTGCGGCTGGCCCTGCATCTGACGGGCAGCGAACAAGACGCCGAAGACATTTACCAGGAGGCTTTTCTCAAGGCCTACCGGTATCTGAACAACTTCCGCTTCGAGTGCTCCTTCTACACATGGATTTACCGCATCGTGACCAACCTCTGCCTGGACCAGCTGCGCCGGCGCAAGACGCGGCGTGAGGATTCGGCGGTAGTGGTGGATCACTCCGGCGACGAGATCGACCTGATGGCTTCGGTTTCCGATGACCGCGCTTTTTCGAATCCCGGAAAAGAGCTGGACCGTAAGGTTCTCGGCCAGCGGATTCAGGTTGCTCTGGAGACATTGACGCCGCGCGAGCGGATGGTTTTTGAGCTGAAGCACTATCAGGGGCTCCGGCTGAGAACGATCGGAGAGATGTTGAGCACGACCGAAGAAACCGCCAAGAACACGCTCTTCCGGGCGACCAAAAAGCTGCGCAGCCAGCTGGCGGGGATTCGTTAAGCAGCACAATTTGGGTAGGGAAATGGCACCACACAGATTGCCGCAGAGCGCGAAAAGCGCCATAGACGGCAACAGCAGTACCACGGCAACAAATTTTTGAGGCAATCAGGACGTGATGAAGATGAAGCTGGATATGACTTGCGAAGAAGCCCACGAACGGATCGTGCTGGCGGCTTACGGTGAGCTGCCGGACGAAGAAGCGCACAAGCTGGCTCTGCACCTGCGAGAGGGCGACCAGGGATGCGCTGAATGCCGGGAAGAGCAGGAACAGTTGCTGGCGTTGAAGAAGCTGGCGGCGGCTTTCCCGGTGATCGAACCCAATGCCAATCTGGTAGCGCGCAGCCGCACACGGCTTGAAGATGCGCTGGATGCTCTGCCGCCCAAGCGGTGGTATGACCGGGTTGCGGACTGGATGACGCGGACGGCGACCGGCCTACAGGGTGCTCCGGTAGCGGCTTGTCTGCTGCTGGTGGCTGGGGCGGGACTCGGCAGTCTCGGCGGCTATGAGTTCGCGGAGCGCCATGCGGCCGGAAACGGTGAAACGGCTGCGTCCAGCAATCTGGCGGCCAAGATTCAGACTGCCGGCATTCAGGCGCCCGGCATTTCCGCGCCCCGGCAGGCGAATCCGAATATGCCGATTCCTTCAGGGGAGATCGCGAGCGTCTCCGGCGTAGTGCAGCAGCCCAATTCCCACCTGGTGCAGGTGAGCTACAACCAGGTGGAACCGCGCCGGGTTGAGGGCACTTTGGACGATCCGGCGATCCGGCAACTGCTGATGGTGGCTTCGCAGAATGGGGCCAATCCCGATGTGCGGGACAACTCGGTCGGCCTGCTGGCGGCTGAATGCCGAGCCGGTCACGGCTGCGACGGAGCCAGCGTGCAGGCTACGGGCGTGCGCGACGCGCTGATGGTGGCGCTGCGCTACGACCGCAGTGCGGCGGTGCGGCAAAAGGCTCTGGAAGGCCTGCAGCCCTACGTCGCCGAGGACATGCAGGTGCGCGACGCGGTGCTCGAAACGCTGCTCAACGATCCCGACGCCAAGGTGCGGACGACGGCGATTGGAATGCTGGAGCCAGTCGAGGCTGACACGAGCGTAAGACAGGTCTTGTCAACCGTGGCACTTTCAGATCAAAATTCCCATATCCGGAATGCGTCGAAGCTGGTATTGCGCCGGGTATCGGAAATTCAGTAATTCCTTTCGTCTAATCGGGCATCTGTGTTGGGGAAAGCGTTCCAACACAAACTCACTCACGTTCCAGGTATCGCATCGTCAGACAGAATGCGGCCAGGAACTGGCAGAACAGCCCAGCTACAAGCGGGGCAGCCGGGGAGATGAATAAAATGTTTCACTTTTTGAGGCCGTCTACCGTGGACACATCGAGCATTGACGTATCGAGAATTGATACATCGCGAATTGATATATCGAGGATTCAGAAGGGCTTGCCGGTGCGCAGCAGCATCCTGGGCGGCGGCTTGATCCTGGGAGTGCTGGCTGCGGCATCGGTCGTTCCAGCCAATGCGCAGAGCCTGCAACTGCAGCAGGTTGTCGAAAAGCCGAGATTTTTCCTGCTGCATTCCCATGCGCAGGGCTTTCTGGGTGTCGATGTCGGCGATCTGGATCAGGACCGCGTCCAGTCCCTGCATTTGAAGGACGCCCACGGGGCGGAGATTACGGTGCTGGATCATGACGCTCCCGCCGGTCAGGTAGGGCTGAAGCTGCACGACGTAATTCTTGAGGTGAATGGGCAGACCATCGATGGCGCGCAGCAGATGAAAGATATTCTGCACTACACCCCGCCGGGACGTAAGCTGCAGCTGGTAGTCAGCCGCGACGGCTCGCAGCTGAAAGTAACGGTGCAGCTGGCCGACCGGCGCAAGGTGCAGGAAGAGGCGCTGGAGCGGCTGGGCGCGTCGGGCGTGACTTCAAGCGCAGGCAACAGCTTTGTTTCGAATGGCGCGGATCTGCCGTCGGGAGGCAACTTCCGCGCGGCGATCTTTGGCCCCTCGCTGCATGTCGGCGCGATGGTCGAGCCGCTGACCATGCAGATGGCGGACTTTCTCGGCCTCTCCGGCGGCGTCATGATCAAGAGCGTGGCCCGCAAGAGCGCCGCCGATGCGGCTGGTCTGAGGGCGCACGATGTCATCCTCGAAGTGGGCGGCGAAGCAGTGGCGACCTCGAGCGACTGGGAGCGGCTGATCCGGACGAGCGAAGGCAAGCCGGTGCAGGTGGAGATTCTGCGCGACCGCGTCAAGCAACTGGTGCTGCTGCAGGTGGATGGGAAGCGGCATAAGTCGTAATCCAGCCGATTGAAGATCAGTACTAAACGAGGCGCTCCGAGGTATTGGGGAGCGCCTTTTTGCGTTCCGAATTTACAGGAAGGCCGATGCCGATCAGTTTGAAATCTCGGTGCAAATTCCGAAGATATTTTTTAGGGGTGTCCATCCATTAATTCGGCCGCGATTGTTTCCAATTTGAAATCGTTCGCCGGAGATGGATTTCACCAAGTGTAGATATTCTGCTCCATTGACTTTGCAAAGCACAATATCGCCGACCTGAGGCATTCGAGCGGCAAGAGGTATGACCGTGACAAGCTGGCCGCTTTCAATCTTGCCGCTCATGCTGTTGCCTCTAGGTCTGAATTGCACAGTCTGACCTTGCAGCAATACTTCTATGTATCGAATCGCCCAACCCATTCAATCCTCCGGTTTTCTACAGCATAGTGCGGTGCGGGCAGAATGTGAACGACGCATAAAGGGTATGAAAATTTGTAAAGCAAAGGTCCACAACTCGTAAGGGGCGAGTTGGCGGCGTTCTGCTTGAATGTGGTTCAATAGTAGAGATGGCTATTCCTCGGAAATTGACGGTGCGCGGGCGCAGATTGGCGGCGATGCGCCGGGTGCGCGAGCTTGCGCTGGTGGGTAAAGCGCTGGCTTCGACCGGGCATCCGGTGATGGCACAGATAGTGCCGGCGCGCTTCTGCAATCTTTCGTGCGGGTATTGCAATGAGTACGACAAGGTTTCGAAGCCGGTGCCGATCGATGAGATGGAGCGGCGCATCGACCATCTTGGCCGGCTGGGGACGAGCATCATCACCATCTCCGGCGGCGAGCCGCTGACGCATCCCGATCTGGACGACGTGATTCGGCGGATGCGTAAAGTGGGCGCGATGGCCGGCATGATCACCAACGGCTATCTGCTTAACGTGGAGCGCATCGAGCGGCTGAACAAGGCTGGGCTGGACCACATGCAGATCTCGATCGACAACATCAATCCTGACGATGTGTCGATGAAGAGCCTGAAGGTGCTGGACAAGAAGCTGGAGATGCTGGCCGAGCATGCCGAGTTCCATGTGAACATCAACTCGGTGGTGGGCGGCGGCATCAAGGACCCCAACGACGCGCTGGTGATCTCCAAGCGCGCGCTGGAGCTGGGCTTCAGCAACACCATCGGCATCATTCACGATGGCAGCGGACAGCTCAAGCCGCTGGGTCCGGAAGAGGCAAAGATCTATTTCGAAGTGCGGAACATGGAGCGGCGAAGCTATTCGCGCTTCAACGAGTTCCAGGAAGCGATTGCGCAGGGCAAGCCGAACGACTGGCGCTGCCGTGCTGGCTCTCGCTACCTCTACATCTGCGAAGACGGCCTCGTGCATTACTGCTCGCAGCAGCGCGGGTATCCGGGCGTTCCGCTGAGCGAGTACACAACCGCGGATGTAAAGCGGGAGTTTGTGACTGCCAAGTCCTGCTCGCCGAATTGCACAGTGAGCTGCGTACACCAGATCAGCTACATCGACCACTGGCGCGCGCCGCAGGCGAATACGATCTCGCCGGGCAACGGGCTTGTGACGATTCACGGTGCGAACTAGTTACTTTCTCCGCCAGCGGCCTGCTGTAAAAGCAAATCTTTAAGAACTCTTTCCATTGTCGTTTGGTCGGCTCTGGCAATCGGATGGTGAAGTGCGTGGCCTAACGCTACGAAAGCTAACTGCATCTGCTCAGAGGTGAGTTTATTCGAGCTAATTGTGTTTGCTGCGGCGCATCTCGTGGTGTAGTCAGGCGAGGAAAGAAGTTGCAGCAAAACTAAAAACTGACTTGCGTCGCCGAAATAAAAGAGTGCGCCAGCGAATCCGACTTTGGCCCTATCGTCCGCCTCGACCTGCATCGCGTTTTTGATCGCTTGCACAAACTCCGCCCCGTCCAGGTCTTCAATTGCAGTGGCGGCGTAAGAACGGACAAGCGGTGCTTCATCTTTAAGCATTCTTGCTATCAAAGGGAGGGCTGATTGATCGTCAATCTGCGAAAGGCTTTCAATCGCTTCGATTCTCACCATGTCGTCTGGATCATCGAGAAGGGGATAGAGCCAGGTAGCACTGATTCCTTCATCTGCGTGCAAGAACCCAACGCAATCTGTAGCGGAATAACGGACCGCTTTGCTCCTGTCGGATAGCAGAACGAGTACTTGAGATTCCAGTTCTTGCAGGGTCTGGTCTCGAATCACATCGAGTGCAGTTGCTCGGACATAAGGACTGCGATCGGATAGGTAACGCTTCAAGGAATTGATGAGTTGGCTTTTATCATCGAGACCGAGTGATTTGACAGCGAGTTCTCGCTCTTTCGCTGTGGGGCGAGCCTTCCCCTTCCTAAGCGGGTTATTGCGCATCGATGTGTCCAATTCTCTAAGTTATGGAAGCGCCTGATTTAATGCATTAATCTGCGCGGCTTGGTCAAAAAGGCATCTTGAACTATAGCTGCTATGCGTAGACGGGGACTTTCTCAAGGCTGCTGGTCGCGAAGTGAATTACTTCTTTCACCTGATCGCGGTCGAGGCCATCGAACCATTCCATGAGATCGTCGATATTCGCGCCGGCTTCGAGATTTTCAAAGATAGCGGTGACAGGCATGCGAGTGCCTTTGAGAACCCAGGCGCCGCTCATCTTGCCAGGAACGCTTTCGACGGCAGGGCATTGTGACCAATCGAGGCTGGGCATGGCTTCGGCTCCTTGCTTCAGGCTACGCCGTTCCTGCGTTCCGTCAAGAGTGATTCATTTTCCCTTGGTGTCGGCTATGGCCTGGTCGATCAGCTGGAAGAGTTTGGTGCGGTCGACTACTTCAATAAATGGCGATCCCTTGGATTGGCTGGTGGTGACCCAGATGGTGGGCGTGTGTTCGATACCAACCTTTTGGCCGAGGGCGTAGTCGGCCTTGACCAGTGCGGTCAATTTGCCGCTGGGATCAATGGCGAAGGGAAGTGCCAGTTTGTGGTCGGCTGCGAATTTTTCAGTGAAATGGCGGAGGTCGTCGAGCGAGACGATAGATGGCTGATTCGCAAAGACTTGGTCGCGGTAGTCGTCGCCTGTTTTCTTGGATTTTGTGTCGAACCAGCGGGCGTTGACGGCGGCCTGGAAGCTCCATGCGTGGAAGGAGAGCGGGAAGTCGTGGCGCACCCAGGGGATGTGGTAGGTGTCGGAGGCTTCCTTGAGGAGCGGGTTGGCGTTGCGGCAGTCGGGGCACTCCATGTCTTCGAATTCGATGATGGCTACACGCGCCCCTGCGGGCGGCTTAAGTGCTGCAGGATCATGGACCTGCGTGGTCGGCGGAGGGGTGCTGAACTGGGCTTGCGCCGGGATGACTGCGAGTAAGCTGAAGGCGGAAAAAGCAAGGGCGGCGGAGCGAATCAGGTAGGAACGAAGCAGGTAAGAGAGATGCATAGGCGTTGGACGTTGTCCTCGGGTTAATTGTAAGGGAGTAGAGGCAGGGAATAGGGAACAGGGATTAGGGAATAGGGGTTCGTGCTGCGCACGAATATTACCCATGTCTCAAAAACGAGACATGGGGCACCCAGTTTTTGGGGAAAGCAAGTAATAGATCCTTGCATCGATGGTTAACAATTAATGCTCCGCAAGGAATAGATGTTTGCTGTGACGGACATCAACTAACGCGCAGAATTTGCCGTGCGATTTTTTGCGTCTGAATTCGGTGTCGTGATTTGGCGTTCCGGATTTGGGCTATTTGCCGGATTTGGTGTCGGCCAGGGCCTGGTCGATGATCTGGTAAAGCTTGTTGGGGTCGAGGACTTCGATGAAGGGTGCGCCGCGCGATCCGCTGGTGACGATCCAGATGGTGGGGGTGTGGTCGATGCCGATGCGCTGGCCCAGGGCCTGGTCGGCTTTGACCTCGCCGGCGAATTTGCCTTCTGGGTCGACGGCAAAGGGCATGGGGCCGACTTTGTGGTCGTTGGCGAATTTTTCGGTGAACTGGCGCAGCACGTTGAGGGTGGTGATGGAGGGCTGGCTGGCGAAGACGGCGTCCCGGTAGTCGTCGCCGAGCTTTTTGGACTTTGCATCGAACCAGCGGGCATTGACCGCCGCCTGGAAGCTCCACGCGTGGTAGGGCAGCGGGAAGTCGTGGCGGGTCCAGGGAATCTTGTACTGGTTTACGGCCTGGCGCAGGAGCGGGTTGACGTTACCGCAGACCGGGCACTCCATGTCTTCAAACTCGAGGATGGCGACGCGTGCGCCGGCCGGCGGCTTGAGCGCGGAGGCATCGCGGACCTGGGTCGGGTTGGTGGCGGCGATGGAGCCGACGGGCGCTAGGCTCACGATGGCGAGGGCTGCAAGAGTCAGTGCAGAGCAGCGGAGTTTGGAAGAAAAAGACATACGCTATTAGACCCTGATTCTTGACTTTCGTTCTGGTTGCGATTGTAACGGGCGGGCTGGGAAATGCGGAATTTGGGGGTGGGTCAATTCGATTGCACCGTTCCGGAAGGCGCGCATCCGGTGTTTGGGGACTTTAGCCGACGATGTATTTGCTCCCTGGTAAAAGCGAAAGCAGCTTGACCCCGAGGTAGGTAATCAAGAAGGTTGTGAGTGCGATCGCCGGTATGCGCAGGAACGGATTCCCGAGGATGGGAGCCAGTGCGGAGTGAACCGCGTTGAGTACGATGATGTGCGCCAGATACATGCCGTAGCTCATGCGCGAGAGATCGTCGATCCATCGCCATACAGGACTGGTGCTGCGATTGGCGTGAATGTTTCGGAAGAGCAGGAATAGTCCGGCTGTCATGACTGCAACGTTCAGAACTGTGAAGTTCCAAGTCAACTCGAGGCTCTTTACTTCGTGCTGGTAACGGAGCTGGTAAAGAAATCCTCCGGCTGTGGCAGCGTAACCCGCAACGATCATGCCGATGGCGAGCCAGTCGATACGCCGCGATGGCGCCATCCAGAATCTCTTGATATAGGCAGCCAGCACCGCATAGCCCATGAAGCCTGAGAAGTAGTAAAGGGTTGGCGTTGAGTTCCAATAACACTCGCCCCATACCTCTGAGAAGAGATGAATGAAGGGCAGCATCAGGGTCACGGCCCACAACGCCAGGAAGAGCTCCATGCTCTTGCGGCTTGCTGAAACGATCCACGGCGAGAAGACAGGTGCGATGAGATAGATCGCCATCAACATATAGACAAACCACAGATGGCCGACTTCCGTACCGTAGTTGACGGGAATCTTGGCGATATTGAGCAAGGCGGCCCGGAGAGAGATCGCTCCTTGTGCGTAGTAATAGAACGAGTAGACCGCACACCAGATCACGAAGGGAATCAAGACGCGGGTGAAGCGCTTCCGGAAGAATTTGCGCTCGTTCTCGATGGGGAACAGGAAGAATCCGGTAATCATGACGAAGAGCGGCACGCAGACGCGCAGGAGCGAATTGGTCCATCCCACAGCCCATGATCCCGCTGTGTGCAGCACGGTGCCGTCGGACGCTATGTACTCGAACTCTCCGGTGTGGATCTGCATGACCATGTAAATGGCGATGACGCGCAGGAGATCGAAGCCGCGATGGCGCGTGGAGGCGGGAGCAGATGAGATGTTCACAATGTGCGGTTTCCAGTCAGTTTGAAGATGATGGCGAAAGCCTCGTCCGCAAAAGCGGTAATCGACAATTGAATCAGAGAGAAGCTACGAGAGGTTGCACAGACGATCTCGTGCCTCAGCGCCAATTCAGTTGATGATAAATCGCTGATGCGCTCATCGACTGTATCGGCATCGGCGTGTAGGCGAGTTCTCTATGGCTGTTATAGATACTCCCGGTAGCGTCGATTTGGAAGTTCAGTCGTTAGGAGTCGCCGGCTTTCGACACGTTTAAGGACGTTATCATGGGCGAAGCGGGCCGGGACGCTGTTGAAATTCATCATTGAATAATTCGCGGTCCTTACAATTACAGAGCTATTGAATCAGTCAGTCCGGCAAGCGGGAGGGGTCCAATGAAACTGCGGTCATTCATCGCACTCGTAGTGGTGCTGGCGGTTTTTACGTCGACAGCGAACGCATGGTGGAACGGCGGGCACGAATTAGTCGCCTACATCGCCTACAAAAAGCTGACACCGGCCACGCGTAAGCGCGTCGATGCACTTCTCAAGCTGAATCCCATGTACGCCAGCTGGACGATGGGGATTTCGGCGGATCAGCAAGGACTTGTAGCTTTTGTAACAGCGGCGACATGGCCTGACTGCATCAAAACGTCCGCCTGCATTTCGGGCTATACCAGCGACGGAGGGAACACGCCTCCAGGAAAGCCCACCGACGCACAAAATATCGGCTACGACGACCACCTGATGCACCAATACTGGCACTTCGTCGATATGCCCTACAGCGCCGGAGCTCCGGGGCAGCCGCCGAAGGAGCCCAACGCGCTGACGGAGATCAAATTGCTCTCCGACGCCATCGCCACAGATGAATCAGACGATATCAAGTCGTACGACGTGGTGTGGCTTGAGCATCTGGTGGGGGATATTCACCAGCCGCTGCATGCCACCTCGCGGTTCACCAAGAACCATCCTGACGGCGACGCGGGCGGCAACCTCATCTACTTCTGCGACAAGCCGTGCAAGGATGAGCTTCATGCCTACTGGGACGGTATACCGGGAGATGGGCCCACAATAGCGCAGACCACAGCTACGGGAAATCAGTTGCTAAGCAGAAAGAAGCCGGCCAAGGCCGCGGAGACCGATCCCGCAAAATGGGTCGATGAGAGTTTTGAACTGGCCAAGTCAGAGGTTTATAAGACCCCGGTCAGCGACGACAACGATCCGACCCAGAGGAACTCGCCTCGTATCGATGCGAAATATGCGGCATCCGCAACCCGCGTTGCCAATAGCCAGGTGCTGCTGGCAGGGTATCGCCTGGCGAACATGTTGAATACCCGTCTGAAGTAACAGCGATTCACTTAGACGCAAAGTCGTCAATTTCGCAATAAGCAGGATTCAGCTACTCATTCCGCGCGGAGAATCTCGGTGGGGTTGGTGCGCAGAGCGCGGAGCACGGCGGGGAACGTGGCAATGAGAGCAGTGAAGAACATTGCGCATGCCGGCAGCGCAAGCATCTCCGCGTCGGTTGCTTTGACCTGGTAGAAAAGCGACTGGACATAGCGCGCTGCGCCGAATCCTAGGGCGACGCCTGTGCAGCTCCCGAGGGCGATCATCAGGAAGACATCGAAAGTCACAAGGCGCACGATGCCGGCGCTAGACGAGCCAAGCGCCATGCGGATTCCGATTTCGCGGCGGCGCTGGAGGACTGAGTAGTTGAGGACGGCGTAGAGTCCAATGCCGGCCAGCAGCAGCGAAACTCCGGCAAAGAAGGCGGCGAGCATGGCGATCAGGCGTTCGCGAATGGTTTGATCGCGGACCAGATCGAGCTGCGTGGTGATGTTCGAGACGCGAAGGCCGTTGTGGCGCTGCGCGATGAGCTGGCGGAGGGAGTCAGCGAGAGCGAGCGGGTTCTGTGAGTCGGTGTGAATGACGAAGGTGGCGAAGCCAGCGGCCTGAGGATTCGATTGGGCGCCGACCTCATTGAAGGGGACGTAGAAGACGGGGCGGCTGGGCTCGCG
This sequence comes from Acidobacteriaceae bacterium, assembly GCA_036271955.1. Taxonomy (GTDB): domain Bacteria; phylum Acidobacteriota; class Terriglobia; order Terriglobales; family Acidobacteriaceae; genus Acidicapsa. The sequence continues at coordinate 9,588 of DATAZR010000117.1, read as the reverse complement.
CAGGTCGTGATCCGGGATATCGGGTGTAACGCCGACAATCTTGTTGACGGGTTCATTGACGCCGCGTGCAAAGGTGCGTCCGATGGCGGCTTGGCTGGAGTTCAAACCGGGGAAAAAGGTTTTGACGAAGGATTCGTTGACGATGGCGGCTCCCGGCGAGGTGTCTTCCCGGCGAAAGTCGCGGCCTGAAATGATGGGAATCTTCATTGTCGAGAGCCAGCCTGGGGAAACGTTCAGGAAAAAGGCAGGAGTCGGACTGGGAGGTGCGCCGTTAATGGAGATGTCGCTGTTAATTTTGATGCGTCCGAGAAGGGGCCAGCCTGAGATGGCGGCCGAGTTGACGCCGGAGACGGCGCGGAGCGCTTCGGCAGTTTGTTCCCACACAACGGGGAGCTGGCCTTTGCCGGCAAGGGTTTGGAGCAGGAGCTGACGATCGGTGGAGAAACCGAGTGGACGGTTCTGCAGGCGCTGGAAGGATGTGACGAAGAGCGCGGACAGAAACAGAACCAGGAAACAGAAAGCAACCTGAAGAGCGATGGCTCCACGGATCAGACGGCGCGGCGAGTGAGGGTCTTCCCCACCTTTGAGGGCGGCGACCGGTCTTACGGCAGAGGCGCGGAGAGCAGGGAACAAACCAAGCGATAGAACGATGAGGAGAATGAGCCCGAAGCCGAAAAGAAGTACACGCCAGTCGGCAGGAAGCGCGAGGTACGCAGGATTGTCGGACGGATTGATGAGACTGAGCACAAAGGGAGCCGACCATGCCGCAAAGCATGCGCCAAGCACGGAAGCCAGGAGGGCGAGCAGCGCGCTCTGGCAAAGGATGAGCTGAACCAGTCGGCGGCGGCCTGCGCCGATCGAGATTCGCAGAGCCATCTCCTGGGCGCGGGCGGCGGCCTGGGCGGTCATCATGTTGGCGACGTTGACGCAGGCGATGAGCAGCACGAGAGCGGCCAGCAGGCCTAGGATGCCGAGGGATCGGCGATAGTCCTTTTGGAGGTCGGAGATGCCTGCGCCGGCGGGATAGAAAACAAGCTTCTTGTTGAGGAGGCGGTCGTGGTCCGCCTGCGTCACGCCCTTATAACACCTGGAGCACTGGGCCTCGAAGGCGCGGCTCACAGCGGAGAGATGCTGCCGGAGCTGTTCGAGCCCGGCCGGTTCGAGCGCGGTGGCCGGATCGACACCAGGTTTCAGCATCAGGAACGTGTGGTGCCAGGTGAAGCCATCCTGCGCGGCCAGGCTATTCATGCTGATGGGCAGAAAGATGTCGGTGACAGTTCCTTTTTCCGTTCCGGTGAAATCGCGAGGGCCGACGCCGATAACTTCAAAGGTATGGCCGTCGATGTGGACAGGACGGTTGAGAACGCTGGGATCGCTGCCGAAGCGGCGATTCCAGTAGTTCCAGGAAAGAACTGCATAGGGCCCTGCGCCTGGAGCCCGGTCATCGGCGGGGGTGAGCAGTCGGCCGAGCGCGGGCTCAAGACCGAATAGAGGGAACATATTGCCGGAGACGTACGCGACGTGGGCCTTCTCCATCGCATCGTCGGTGGACCATGTCATGTCTGTGCGGTCGGCGGCGCTGATGGCGATGAGGTCGGCCTGACTCTTCACGGTATCGCGGACGGCGTCGCTCATTGCCTTGAAGTCCGGCGTGGACCAGTAGCCGTCCTCGGCAGGTTTGCCGTATAAGCCGGTCATCTGGCGGGAGAGGAAGTAGAGCCTGCTGGAACCGGCAATGGGCAGTGGGCGCCAGAGCAGGGCGTCGATCAGCCGAAAGGCGGCGACACAGGAGCCGATGCCGAGGGCGAGCGAAAGCACAGCGGCCGCGGATGAGACCTTATTACGGCAGAGCTGCCGCCAGCCAAAACGGACATCGGCGAGAAGCGACTCCAGCCATCCGGCAACACGAATGCTGTGGCCGGCCTCGCGGGCGCGCAGCGCGGAGCCAAAGGCACGGCGCGCTTCCCCTGGATCGCGGCCTGAGGCGATGGCTTCTTCCATGTGAGATTGCAGCTCTTCTTCGATCTCGCGATTCAAGCGCTCGCCGCGCGCGGCATTGGAAATACGCGACCACAAAGACATGTCAAGACTCCCTTCAGGCCTCGCTTTTAGGCTTCTCTGAGAACCCGATTGATTGCCAGGCTGACTGACTGCCAGCGCTATTCATCCGCGCCCAGTTGCTTTTTGCACGCGGCGGTCCTGGTCATACTTAGATGTCTTTATATAGATGTCTGAGTAAAAATGTCAATGATAGATGTTTAGCCCCCGGCAGCGATCGCAGACTCCTGCGATTCCTTCTATAGGGCCAGGTCTTCTACAGAGCCCGGTCTTCTACAGGGCGAGGTATTGATGGATGAAAGCGATGGCCATGCTGCCTTCTCCTACTCCACTCGATACTCGTTTGATGGAGTTGTGGCGCACGTCTCCGGCGCAGAAGACGCCCGGCAGACTGGTTTCCAGCGGGAACGGTGCGCGCGCAAGCTTCCAGGTGGTGAGATCGCGCCCGGTACAGATATAACCGCGTGGGTCCCGCTCCAACTCGCCTGGGAGCCATGACGTGCTGGCATCGGCGCCGATCATCACAAACAGGGCATCCGCTTCATAGCTGAGGATCTTCTCAATCTCATTTGGCGCTTTCACTCGAGCCTCGATTCGTTCCAGCCGATCTTCGCCGTCAGCCGAAACAACCTGGGTGTAAGGAAGCACCTCGATGTTGGCCTTCGATGCAATCTGATCGATCAGGTATTGCGACATGCTGAGCTTTAGCCCTTCACCCCGCACTACGACCTTGACCTCAGCCGCATAACTCGACAAAAACATGGCCGCTTGTCCGGCTGAATTGCCGCCGCCTACGATGAATATTTTCTTACCGACCACATTGGTCGCCTCCTGACGGGCGGCTCCATAAAATATGCCGCGCCCCAGCAGGCGATCTTCACCCTTCGCATTCAATCGGCGCCAGTCCACGCCTGTGGCTAACACCACGGCTCGGGCTGACACCGTCTCGCCTCCGTCAAGTTCGCAGAGATAGCCTTCGCTGCACGGAGTCAGCTTTTCAAGGCTGCGCGTCAGCGCAACTTCCGCACCAAAACGAGTGGCCTGCTTGAATCCGCGTCCGGTCAGATCTTCCCCGGAAACCCCCTCGGGAAAACCCAGATAATTTTCGATACGGGAGGACGTACCCGCCTGGCCGCCTGCAGAACAGCGCTCGGCAACCAGCACCGTAAGCCCTTCAGAAGCTCCGTAAACGCCTGCCGCCATACCCGCCGGTCCGGCCCCCACGATCACCACGTCATAACTGTCACGTTTTGGCGCGGTCTGCAATTGCAGAGCCTCCGCAACTTCTCTCGTCGTCGGTGGTTCGATGAAAAGCTGCCCGTCAACGCTTACGGCTGGGCAATCATGTTCATTGGACACGCCTGCAGGCAGTCGTTCCGGCTGACGATCGCGATCGACCCACTCGTAAGGAATACGGTTCGCCGAAAGAAATGCGCGGATGTTGTGGCAGTCCGTATCTCTGTTGCGGCCAAAGATGAGCACCCGTGAGGCCGATAAGGTAATGGATGTTCGCTGCACCCGCATAATCCGTTCATTCAGAGTCTGCACAATGAGGGCGCTGGCCTCTTTTGAGTCCCGAATCAAGTGCTGAAACTGCTGCTTATTCAGGCGGGCGATGCGGCACGAGGTTTGGGCTCGTGCTGAGCTAAAAGCTGGGGTGCCTAGCAGAAGAGGGATTTCCCCCAGGAAATCGCCTTCGGTGAAATCGTACTCAGCAAACTCCGTCTGCCTTCCGAGAATATCTTTGACAATCCGCAGCCGGCCTTCGAGAAGCACGTAGAACCAAGGCATCTCTCCTTCTCGTATGAGCCATTCTCCCGGTTCGAGCCGCACATCGGCAGCGGTTTGCGCCAAGCGAGCGCATTCGGCTTCATCAAGACAGGCAAAGATTTCGGCTTGCTGCAATTCTTGTGGAGTGAACATGGCCGCGCCTCGTAATCGCTATAGATCACTGTATAAGCTTATGTACCACAGAACGCTGTCAATGAGATCGGCCTAGGTTTCCAGGTACGCCGCATCTTCCGATCGGGTCGATCTCTTCATTCACATCTCCTTCATCTCCGCATTCAAGGATGCTATTGGCCTGCGCTCAAGTTCTGTGTCTGGTGATAGAATTCACTCGTCTTTCGAACCAAAATATCTACCATCCCCATTGGCGCAGAGATGCGTGCAAACTAACTTCACTGCTAAACAAAGGCTTTGAAGAATGTCCTGCGTTGTAAACAAATTGTTTCAATAACCCGGCATCGAATTGTCCTGCGTGGCACTCGAGCCTATGGAGCTCCCCCTTATGCCGAAAATCGTGAAAAAGGATTGCGATTACTGCCCACCACCTCATCAGAAACCTCCGCTGCCCGGCGGTCCCCGGGATTGGGAGATGCACCCGTCGTGGATCGTCGGCATGGAAGCCTTGAATGCCTACGGCGACTGGGTGAGCTCTTACGTGCTGCCCATCGCTTTCCAATGGATTGAGGAGCACAAACCAGAGGTTTACGCTTCCGTGCCGGAGAACCTCAAGGACGACGTCGGCGTGGTGATTGCCGCTGCCTTCAAGCTGATTAAAGAGCTTCCGGCCCACAAAAACGGACTGGAGAAGAGCGCGGCTAACGAAGCGGAGGTTGCAAGCGGGGCTCACGATCCATCGACAACCAATCCTGTCTGGACGGGCATTGTCAAAAAGGTCAGAGCCAGCACGGAGGAGATATTCGCAGCGCAAGCGCCGCTTATCGGAGACACAGACCAGTAGGGTCGTCACACGGCCTGCAACCGTGTGTCTTTATAACCAGGCGTTCTCACGAGGCCGGATCGCAAGGCTAAATCACAAAAACCAGAGACGCTGTATCCGGAAGATGACTTAAAACAGTCATGGATGGGGTACAGCCGCTCTGGTTTTGTCGTTGTGACCTAAGAAAATAAACTACAACGAAGCCGGTCCTGGGATGCGGTAGCGGGTCAGTTTGAATCCGTAGTTCCGAATAAACAACCATCTGTTTCTTCGGGTTATGAACTCAACGAACTGCAAAGCCGGTTACTTCCAACCTGTTCGAATTGATGCTCGGCGATTTGTCATCCATTGAGGCGAAAACGCATCACTTCCAACAAGCGCGTTTGTCAGGACCTATCAGGCTCCATACTACTCGTGAGGTGATGTTGTGAACAGGCACGATGATGGAAGCGCTGGAGATGCTAACTACGGGCAGATCGGGCAGGGATACACCGGGTACCGTCAGCCTGATCCGGCGATTGCATCCTTTATCGAGAAAGCTCTCGCTGGTTCGGACACGGTGCTCAATGTTGGCGCTGGTGCTGGTTCATACGAACCGGTCAATCGAAATGTGACCGCTGTCGAACCGTCCGCTTCTATGCGCGAGCAAAGGCCCCCTTACCTCAGCAGAGCAATCGACGCTACGGCAGAGTCGTTGCCGTTTGAAACGGCTTTCTTTGATGCCAGCATGGCCACCTTCTCGGTGCATCAATGGTCGGACCTTGAAAAGGGGCTGAGGGAGATGCGGCGTGTCACAAGGGGACCTGTGCTCATTCTCACTTGCGACCCTGCCGCACTTCGCGACACATGGCTCTATGAATATGCGCCGGAGATGATCGAGGTGGAAACGCGGCGTTATCCGTCCATGGAAAGACTCGTCAGAGGCTTGGGATCAGTCGTGACGGTGCTACGGGTCCCTATTCCTTTGGACTGCACGGATGGCTTCAGCGAAGCTTATTACGGTCGCCCGGAGCGCCTCCTCGAGCCTGGTGCGAGACGCGCCAACTCTGCCTGGAGCTTCGTGGACTCGGGTGCTGAAGCTCGTTTTGCGAACAAGCTGGAAGCTGATCTCAAGACTGCTGAATGGGATCGAAAATACGGTGCACTGCGCAACCTGCCCTTCTTTGAAGGATCGCTTCGCTTGCTCGTTGGAATGCCGATGCCCAATAGCTAACGACAAGCCGGCATATCGTCAGCAGTCCGTTCCTCATTCTCGACTAGCAATAACAGGCCGAGTCACTCATTGAACGTATGCCGGAAAAATCGAGTCACCCATTCGCTCCTATAGGAGTGGAATTATCTTTTGGATTCAAACTGACCCATTGCCTGGAATGCAGCAAGAGTCTAGCCACTGCAAACAGAGGTATCCATTTCGGCCTTGACGACGCAATTGCGTCCACTGCTCTTGGCCCGGTAGAGAGCTGCATCGACGGCCCGGATTACAACCTCAGCATCCTCATGGGACGGAAGAGCCAGGGCCACGCCAAAGCTTGCGGTTACCTGCAGCAATGTCTCGCCATCCAGGATGCGCGCCGATTGCACGGCTGCTCGTAGTTGTTCGGCGCGGATCAGCGCGCTTTCCGTTCCGCAATTTGGAAGGATCATTAGAAATTCTTCGCCACCGTACCGGCCTACACAGTCATAGGGACGCAGAGTGCGCGCAAAGACTGTGCCGACCTCTTTCAGCACCAGGTCGCCTGCCAGGTGGCCAAAGGTGTCGTTGACCTTCTTGAAATGGTCGATGTCGGCCAGGATCACGCTCAGCTGTGTGCCATCGCGAAGCGAGCGGATCATCTCTTCGCCCAACCGCTCAACGATCACGCGGTGATTCAACAGGCCGGTGAGACCATCGTGCTCGGCGTAGTGCCGCATCCGGTTGCTTTGGTTCAGCAATTCCAACTTCTCCAGTTCCAGAGCATCCTGGCGGCGCTGATCCTCGCGAACGCTGGCATAGACGGCGTAAATAATCGCAACCAGCAGGAGCGCTCCAGCAAGTGTGCTTAAGGAGATGCCATTGCCATCGAGGAAAAAGAGAGGCGAGTCGATCTTTTCCGCGACGGACCAACCTGTTAACTGGCGGCCTTGTCTGATCGTGTCGGTGAAGACGAGCAGCATTTCGTCGAGAAATGCCAGGATGGCTACAAGCCAGCGGGCCGAATCAAACTGCTTCCGCTGGAAAAGCGCATAGCCGACCAGAACCAGGGGAAAAGTTTCGAAGAGGAGCAAGAAGGCCGTCAATACGACGTCAAAGACCTGGGCGGCTCCGGTCCACCGTGGATTCCAACTCAGGGCAACCAGCACTCCGTCCAGTGCCTCGCCGAAGGTGTAAATGTAAGCCAGGACCCGTGCAATGCGGCAAAGGCTGCGGTTCTCATGAAGAGAAAGAATCCAGAGAAGGAGAAACCAGAGCGATACATCCTGGACGGCGTGCAGGGGTTGTACAGCTCCCATAGCCAGTGAGTAAGACCAGCCCAGATGAGCACGCAGAAGCAACAGAATGGCCGGTTGAACGATGGCAAAGCCTGCCGTCCAGAACAAAACCCACCGGCTGGGGGCCCGCAACCAGAGTAGAAAACTCAGGAAGGCAATCGCGGCGCAGAGGAGATTGGCGCCAAAATGGAGCTGCCGGCTGCGAAGCCACTGAAATTCATACGCAGCCCTGGCAGTCGCGATGGCTTCGGGACTCCCGATCAAAGGAGCAGCATCAAAGCCGCCTCGCTCGCCGGAATCATCGGAAAGGAGGGGAGCCCTCCAAACGCGAATTGCGAGAACGCCCTGCTTTACCTGGCCAAGCTCAAAGGTTTGCGCCGGCTGCGAGATATACCAGACTGGACGCGGTGGCAGCTTGCCGTTATGCCCGATAAGCAAGCCGTTCCAATAAATCTCGTAAGAATCGTGGATCTTCGGCACCAGAAGCGAGAAGTTCTGAGCTACTCCGGGGGCTGGGATAAGGGTGACAGAAGACCTGTACCAGGCAAAACCTGTGAGGTAGGCATGACCCTGTGTGCCCCATGGCTGGTCTGCGCTGAGCTGCTCCCAGTTCGAGCTGTCGAAGGCGGGACTTGCCCAGGTTGCATCATCTCCAGTGTGGAATTGCCATGGGCCTTTGAGGGTGTAAGTGCCTTTGCCGAGCGCCTCGATCACAAGAGGCGCGGTCACGAGAGGGGGGGCTGCCACGCTCTTCGTACCCGCTTGCACGCCTGCCTGCGCCGCGTGTACCCAAGGAGCGGCGAAGGCGAGCAGAGCGATGGCCGTGGCGCGGAGCAGGGCTGAAAAGCCTGAGGGCATACTATTTAGCTTACAAATTTAAATTCAGCTTTGCGCAGAAATTTTGGATTGGTGCATACACCTAAAGTGGGTCTTGGTTTCAAAAGGGAAGATCTGTGATTGTTCGTTATTCGGAGTTGCGGATTCAAACCGGTCCGCTATTGGGAATCAGAGCTATTTCTGGCCTTCCATCTAGTCGTAGGAGCCGGGCGTTGGCGGGTGGTCGCGTTCCTGCTTGCGGCGGGCGATCCACTGCTTCCATCGGTAGTCGGCGTAGAAGGAGACGGCGATGAGCAGGAGGATGACCGAGGCGATGACGAATTTCATGGCTGGGGATAGGATCGCATGACGGGACGTTAGACCGTTTGATTAGACCAGGCCGAAGTTTGAGTTTTTGGGTTTGGTCTTACCCAATTTGTCGAGGTCGGGTAGTTTGTGGAACCAATCGTAGAAGGTGCTGTCGAAGTTGTATGCGTCTTGAAAGTCGAGGACAGGCAGGCGGTCGTCGTTGGGCTCCAGTTTGAGATAGGTCATCGTGCCGTCGTCGGTTTGAATCACGTATTCCCGGCGGCCTCGAATTCCTGTGAACGGTAAACGGGTGGTTTTGAGTAGAGTTCGCAGCTCGATGGCGTCGTCGAAGAGCGTGATGGTTGAGGTGAAGGCAAAAGCTACCCAAACGGCCCCTGCGATTGGGAATACAGGCCAGAGGATTATCTCGAGCAGCTTTGGCTCTTTTTTACCGCTGAGGAGTTCAATCCAAAAATTGATCGTGAGGAAGGATGCCACCGCCAGGAAGACGAGGCTGAATACCTGGTGTAGCTCGTTCATTCGATAGACGCGGATAATTCTTGTGGGCGCTTCGGGTTCGCTCATGGCTTTTGGGCGTCGATTTCTGTTCGAAGAGCAATTTACAGGAATTGTATCGTTTCAGCGGTTCGCCTCTAAGCGCTAAGCCCACATTGAGCTTTTGAGTTGCAAGCAACGCATTCCGTGATGGAAGTCGTTGAGCTTGCTTCCCTTGGTGTGATAGGCTTCGTCTTCTTTAGAGAAGACGCGCGAGCTGGGCAGCTTATTTTGGGCTCACGCGCCTGCCGGGGTTGTCCGCATGACGGAGGACGGCAGAATTCATCGAATGGCTGCGCTCTGCGGCCGATGTCTCCGCCTGATAAGAGGCTGGGGCAAATCAGACGCCCGATTGGACGCCGTTACGAATTCCCTGTGGCTGGTTTCGGCTGCTGATCCGGCGCGGGCTTTGAGTTCTTGTTTCGGTATCGAGACCTCTAGTGTTGCTCCACTTCCCATGTCTCAAAAGCGAGACATGGGGCACCCATCCAATCAAGGCTCCAGTAACGAAATCCTCCGACAGGCTGAGCGCTGGCGCTGCGGTGCCTCCGATTCCGCAATCCCAGGTCTCAAAGTCGAGACCTGGGCCACCCTCATCGACTCTGGCGGAAATGGAAACAAGAATAAGCAGATCCTTCGCTGCGCTCAGGATGACA
>DATAZR010000116.1:0-14589 GCA_036271955.1 Acidobacteriaceae bacterium | reverse complement strand
CTGGGCCAAGTTCAATCTCTTCGCGTCGGTTCTGCGTGCTCCAGATGCAGGGAGTTGGGGCTTGCCGCTGGTGATCATGGCATTGGCAGCAAGCGCGGTATCGCTCTACTACTATCTGCAAGTGTTAAAGCGAGTGTATGTCAGCAAACCGCTGCAGACAGAACACTCACAGATAACGCCGATGCGAGTCTCAGCGATAGAGCTGTTGATCTTGACGGTGATTGCATTTGCGGTCGTGCTGCTCGGTATTCTCCCCGGCGCACTCAGCAGTTGGATTCCGCTGGGCTAGGCCCGCGCCTACTGCGGTCCGCGTAGCACCGTGCAGACCGAGGCGCAAACAGGTCCGCCTATGTTGAAGGTCGCAGCATGTTCCACGTCGCGAACCTGCAAAGCCGCAGGCACTTTGCCCAGCAATTGCCACGCAGCCCAGCCAATCATCGCGATGCCCGTTGCGCCCACAGGATGGCCTTTCGCAATGAGGCCGCCGGAAGTGTTGATGCCGCACTTCCCATCCGGGGCCGCGTTCCCGTCGGCCCAGAATGCAGCGCCTTTGCCTGGCTTGGCCTTGCCTAGAATCTCAGTTCCCAGAGCCCCCATCACTGTAAAGCAATCATGAATCTCCGCCGCCTGAATTTCTGCCGTGCTCACACCGGCCATCGCGTAAGCAGCATTCATAGCACGGTATGCGCCCGCCGGCTCCAGCACATTGCGCTGCTCGTGCTGCAAAGGATCGACAGCTCCGCCCCAACCTGCGATTTGTACGCAGTCATGGTAGTCGACGCCGAGACGGGCAAGCCCTTTTTCGGTCGCAAGAATCAGTGCTGCATAGCCGTCTGTAATCTGCGAACAGTCATACGTTTTGAGCGGCAGCCCTTCAATGAGATAGCGATTGTTGCCACCGATGGTTATGGCCTGTTCCAGTGTCAACTCAACCTTCTGCATCTGCGCATAAGGATTGTTTCTCGCATTCGCATATTCCTGCACGGCTATAGCCGCGAGTTCAGCTTCCGAGACGGACCATCGCTGCATGTACTGCTGCATGATCTCCGCGAAAATATGCGGGAAGACAAACGTCTTTCCCTCGCGCTCATCGGGGTCGGAGAAGTATCCAAGCGCCTCGCCTACGCGCTTGCCATCGGCGCGGCCCTCGTTGTCGCGCATCTTCTCGATACCCACCGCGATTGCGGTTTCACCCACTCCCGCCTGAAGCTTCATGATTCCCGAGAGCACCGCCTGCCCGCCCGAGGCGCATGCGTTTTCGACCGCTTCAATTGGCTTGGCGGCCATTCCTGGAACTCCCGCAAGAAGCCCAGCCATCAACCCCTGCTGATGCAGCGAAAAGTTGCAGGCAGCGGCGATGGAGCCGGAGTCGATGAGCTCGGGTGTGACGCCGATCTCTGCGCAGACTCCCATGACGGCATCGAAGATCATCTGCTCCTGAGTCAAGGTCAGAAGCTTGCCAAATTTCGATTGATGGTAGGCGGCGATGTAGATCGGTTTCATGTCTCTATCTCATTGGATGCGAATCTCATCGTCAGCGACTCCGACCTCACATCGACATCGCGGAGAATACCATAGCCAAGCATAAGCGCGAGCGGATAGGATTGCGATGATTATGGCCGATAGCAGGGAACTGAAGCGCGTCGACGCGCACCAGCATTTCTGGCGATATTCCGAAGAGGAATATGGCTGGATCAACGACGCGATGGCGACGATCCGGCGAGACTTCTTGCCCAGCGATCTTCGTCCCCTGCTTGATGAGGCTGGCATCGACGAGACCGTTGCCGTGCAGGCGCGCCAGTCGCTTGAAGAGACAGAGTGGCTGCTCGAATTGGCGGCCGAGCACGATTGGATTGCAGGAGTAGTCGGCTGGGCTCCGCTGGCTTCCGCGGATGTGCAGGCCGTTCTGGAGAAGCTCGGTGAGAGCCCGAAGCTCAAGGGCGTACGCCATGTGCTTCAGGCCGAGCCGGATGAATACTTCGAGCGCGCCGACTTCAATGCAGGCCTCGCCAAGCTGGTAAAGCTGGGACTCGTCTACGACATTCTCGTAGTAGAGCGTCAGCTTCCAGCAGCGATCAATCTCGTAGACTGTCATCCCGATCAGGTATTTGTGCTGGACCACGTTGCCAAGCCTCGGATCGCGGACGGCGAACTTGAGCCCTGGCGCGCGAACATGCGTGAGCTGGCACGCAGACAGAATGTGGCATGCAAGATTTCCGGTATGGTAACAGAGGCAGATCTGCAGCATTGGAGCGTCGATCAACTTCGTCCGTATGTCGAGGTAGCGCTTGAGACGTTTGGCCCCGCACGGCTGCTTTACGGCTCAGATTGGCCCGTCTGTGGAGTATGCGCAAGTTATCAGCGCTGGGTGACAGTGGTGAGAGACTTCATCCAAGAGCTCAGCTCCGATGAGCAGAGCATGATCATGGGCGGCAACTGCGAGAGCATCTATCGACTTTCAGACACAGGCAACTCCCGCGAGGTAGCAAACAGTTGAATATCTCAACACCAAATTCTTCCGGCCATGCTGGCGCAGGCTCTGCAAATGGCGATAGAGGGCCCATCGTACCAGCAGGCCGATGGCTGCCGTTCATTCTGGTCACCGCGCTGTTCTTCCTCTGGGGAGTGCCCAACAACCTCAATGACATTCTGATTCGCCAGTTCATGAAGTCCTTCGAGATCAGCCGCCTGCAGGCTGGGCTGGTGCAGTCGGCCTTCTACATGGGCTACTTTCTGCTCGCGATTCCCGCCGGCCAACTCATGCGCCGCGCCGGATATAAGGCAGGCATTCTCACCGGTTTATGCCTCTACGGTTGCGGTTGTTTTCTCTTCTGGCCTGCAGCCATCGTTGCGCAGTATTGGTTCTTTCTGATGGCGTTGTTTGTGATCGCAAGCGGCCTCGCCTTTCTTGAGACGGCCGCCAGCCCATTCATCGCACAGTTAGGACCGGCAGAGAACTCCGAACAGCGGCTCAATCTTGCGCAGGCCTTCAACCCGCTTGGCAGTATATCCGCGGTGCTGGTAGGCAGCCGCTTCATCTTCTCTGGAATTGAGCTCAAGCCCGCTGAAATCGCGGCACTGCAAGCGCAGCATAAGTATCAGGACTATCTTCGTTCGGAAACTCTGCGCGTCATCGTGCCCTATCTGGTGCTCGGAGCGGTCGTATTGATCTGGGCCGTGCTGATCGCGCGCACACCCTTTCCTCATACAGGTCTTGATTACTCACGGGCGACCATAGCGAAAGACCATTCCAAGCCAGTGTGGTTTAGGAGGCACTTCGTCTCTGCAGTGTTCGCGCAGTTTCTCTACGTTGGAGCGCAGGTGGGCATCTGGAGCTACCTCATCACCTACGCGCAGACTTATACTGGGCTCGCTGAACGCAGCGCCGGCCTCTGGCTCACAGGAGCGCTGGGCGCGCTTACGCTGGGGCGATTCATCTCAGCCGCATTGCTGCGCTTTGTGCCAGCATCGCTTCTGCTGGGCATCTTTGCAGCCATCAACGCCGTCATCGTCACCTTCACTGCGCTTCATCCCGGATGGCTCGGCCTGGGGTGCCTGGTGGTCGTGAGCTTCTTCATGTCCATGATGTTCCCGACGATTTTCGCGTTGGGCATCAAGGGTCTCGGCACCCGCACCAAGACAGGCGGATCGCTGCTGGTGATGTCCATCATCGGCGGCGCTGCGATCACGCCGATCATGGGTAAAACTGCCGATCTGGCTGGTGTCGCCATGGCGTATCTGGTGCCTGCAGCATGCTTTGTGTTGATCGCACTCTACGCGTGGCTCTTCGCCCAGCCCAAACCTGGCGATGAAGAGTTCGCTTAACCATGAACCGTGCCGTGCAAGCTTAATCCGAGACAACAGGGTTGGTCAGTTGGCCCAGCCCTTCAATCGTGATCGTCACCGTTTCGCCGGGCTTGAGCCAACGCTTGGGATTGCGGCCAAGACCCACCCCGAACGGCGTGCCTGTGGATATGATGTCGCCCGGCAGCAGCGGCGTGATGGAAGAAATGTATTCGATCAGCGCTGGAATCTTGAAGATCAGCTCGCTTGTATTCGAGTGCTGCAGCATTTCGCCATCGATCGATAGCTGCACATCGAGCACATGCGGATCGGCGATCTCGTCCTTGGTTACGATGGCTGGGCCCATCGGACAAAAGGTAGGCAGGCTCTTCGACAGAGACCACTGCGATGTCGAAAACTGAATATCGCGCGCGCTTACATCGTTGATGATCGTGTAGCCGTAAACGTGGTCCATCGCAGCGTCCGCAGAAATCTGAAATCCGCCTTTGCCGATCACGAAAGCAAACTCCGCTTCATAGTCCGGCTCTTTTGTGATTGAGTGCAGGACAATGTTGTCTCCAGGGCCGACGATCGATGGCGCCATCTTGAAAAACACCACTGGAAACTTCGGAATTTCCATGCCCGATTCGATCGCATGGTCGCGGTAGTTCAAACCAATGCAGAAGATGCGAGGCGGATTGGTAAGCGGGGCATGCAGCTTGACCGAGGACAAAGGGAATTTGTTCACTGAGCCTGCCACGGTTGCGTCGCCAGCGATCACATCCAGCGTGCTGGCAACGCCCGCAGTGGTAAGGTCAACAACTTCATTTGTATCCAGAAGAGAACCGGGGCGAGGCGCTCCATCGGCAACAGAAAAAGAAACCAGCTTCATGCGAACTCCAGATTTGAATTAGGCAGCGGTCCAGCCGCCGTCGAGCGTGAATAGGGAACCGCTGATGAATCCAGCCTCCCGCGACGAGAGATAGCGCACCATCGATGCCACTTCTTCCGGCTGGCCCAGACGGCCCATCGGCTGGCGGGCGCGCAACTCCTCGCGAATCTTTTCTTTCTCATGCGCGTGGTACTTGTCGAGATAGCCCTCGACAAACGGAGTCTCAACCGTACCCGGACAGATAGCGTTGACGCGCAACTCCTTTGCATATTCCACGGCGAGTTGGCGTGTCATCGCCAGCACCGCGCCCTTGCTGGTGCAGTACGCAAACCGCTGCTTGATTCCGATCATGCCGGCCACCGAGCCGATATTTACGATCGAGCCCTTTGCTGGGCTGGCGAGCAGCAGCGGCAGCAGCCTCTGCGTGACCAGAAAGACCGACCGCACATTGACGTTCATGAGCCGGTCAAAGTCCTCGCCCTGCGTTGTGGCGATGCTGCCCACATGGCCGATACCGGCGTTGTTGACCAGAATATCGAGACCTTTCAATTGCTCTGCCGCCTGATCGATGGAGTCGGCCGAAGTCACATCCATGCGCACCGCGCGAGCGTTGCCTAAAGTTGTTGCCAGCGCTTCCGCTGCACCAAGGTTGATGTCGGCGATCCAGACAAAGGCACCAGCTCGAACCAGTTCCTTTGAGGTCGCTTCACCAATGCCACTGGCGCCGCCGGTTACCAGCGCGCTCAAGCCGTCGAGACGAAATGCGGTGTCTGTCATGTCTCCATCATGGTAAAGCAGAAGATTGGCCTGAGACGATCCAGCCGTATTCGTCACGCTGCATCATTCGTTTTCGAGAAAGGGCTCAAGCCTGGTGCTTCCATCGCGTTGCTTCACCAGCATCTGCACCTTGCCCTCGGCCGCGTCCAACTCTTTTTGGCACGCAGTGGAAAGGCCGACACCCTCCTCGAAAAGGCGGATCGAATCTTCAAGGTTCAGATCGCCCTGCTCCAGCTGGCTCACAATGGTCTCCAGCTTCCTGACCGACTCCTCGAACTTTGCCATAGCGCCAACTGCTCCTTACCGGAAGCAATATCCGGGGTGAAACGTCAATTCCGTTTTCAGCGCCCGGCCTGAGCCGCCTCGGGAAGCACCGAAGCAAGCACCTCTGCGGCCAGCGTGTAGCGCCCAAAGGGCGCGCTGACTTGCGCTCCCTGAACCATCGGCCTGGCTTCCATGAGCATTTCCTGGGCAATTTTGACGCCCTCCGCGCGCGCAGCCTCAGGCGAGTCGATCTTCGCCATCCGCTGCATCACTTCTTCCGGCATAGAAACGCGCAGATCGTTGCGCATGAACTCTGCATTTCTGAGGCTCGTCAGCGGCCAGATGCCCGCAATCACCGGAATGCGAAATTCCTCGATGCGGCGCAGGAAAGACTCCAGCAGCCGCAGGTCAAAGACCGGCTGCGTAATGGCATATTCCGCTCCGGCCTCAACCTTCCAGGCAAATCGCCGCAGCTCCTGCTCGATGTCCGGCACGCCCGGATTCGCAGCCACGCCGATGGTGAAATTCGTGGAAGCGCCAATGGAGTTGGCCCCGATGTCCAGGCCATGATTGAGCCTGCGCACAATGTTGACCAGTCCGATTGCATCCACGTCAAAAACCGCTGTCGCGTCCGGGTAATTGCCCAGCTTCGGCGGGTCGCCGGTCAGGCAGAGAATGTTGCGCAGCCCGATCGACGAAGCGCCCAGCAGGTCCGATTGAATGCTGAGCACATTGCGATCCCGGCAGGTGTAGTGCAGTACCGTCTCGATGCCTGTCTGCTGCTGAATCTGAATGCACAGACTCTGCGCGCTCATACGCGGCGAGGCTCGTGGAGAGTCAGGCACATTGATCGCGTGTACACCGAGCGAAGCCAGCAGTCGCGCTCCCTCGATCTCCTTGCTGCAATCGATCCCCTTCGGCGAAACGATCTCGATCAGCGAGATGAACTTGCCTTCCGCCAGCAGCGCCCCGATGCGCGAGCGTTCTGCCAGCGGCGCCGGAGGAATCTCAGTGTTCAGCGCCGCTGCCGCGTTCTCGTGTACCTCGACTCCGGAATCCTTGCGCGCGTCGTTGCGATTCTGTGCCTCGATTGCACGGATGGCCGACTTCATCGCCCGGATGTGATTCGGCGTCGTTCCGCAACAGCCGCCGACAAACTGCACTCCCGCTTTGATCGCCTTGCGCGCAAAGCTGGCCATGTACTCCGGCGAGCACAGATAGATGTTGCGCCCCTCGACTGCCCTGGGCATGCCGGCATTGGGCATAGCCACCAGAGGCAGAGGCGTAACCCCGCGCATCGCTTCAATCGCTGTCAGAACGGTCGCGGGCCCGGTCGAGCAGTTGCAGCCGATTGCGTCCGCGCCCCACTCGGTCAGCAGTGAGGCGGCATGCTCGGGCGTCGACCCATCGAGGCAGTTGCCGTCGTCATCCACCGTGATCATGGCAAAAATAGGCAGCCCCGGAGCGGCCTCCTTCGCTGCTAAAAGCGCCTGCTGTGCTTCATTCAGCGCCGGCATGGTCTCGATCATCAGCATGTCCACGCCCGCGCCTGCCAGTGCCGAGATCTGTTCCACAAAGGCCGCCCGCGCCTCGTCCAGGCCGGTCTTGCCCAGCGGTTCGAGGTGCACGCCCAGAGGTCCGACTGAGCCTGCGATCCACGCGTCTCCCGCCTGCTTGTCCTTCAGATGATCGGCGGCCTGCCGCGCCAGCTTGACGCCTGCTTCGTTGATCTCCGCCGTCCGGCTCGCCAATCCATGGCGGCCCAGGCGAAAGCGGTTGGCTCCGAAGGTATTCGTCTCCAGAATCTCCGCGCCGCTCTGCAGATACTCCTCGTGAATCGCCAGGATCAGCGCTGGATCGGAAAGATTGAGTTCGTCATAGCAGCGGTTGATAAAGACTCCGCGAGCGTAGAGAACAGTGCCCATGGCTCCATCGCAGAGCACCGGCCGGTCGGCAAAAAGGTCCTTAAGAGTTCGCATACTACAAATCATGCTATCGCGTTTCGAAGTCGGCTGTCCTTGTCTGCCATCCCGCGTCCAAGCTCAGAGAGCCTTGCCAAGGAAAGCGCAGTTGCGCCGGCGCCTCCTGCGCCGGGCGCGGAAACACTGCCCGCTTTGTTATACTTGGCCAGTCAGCCTGTTGATCTGAGGTATAGGATTTTGAAGAAGAGAAGTCTCGTGTTTTGCGCCCTGGCCGCACTATCGACCGCGGGTGTACTGGCGGGCTGTGGAAACAATTTTTACTTTGCGGGCCGCGTTCTGCCTCCCAGCGGAATCGCAAATCGCGTCCTGATTGCGGTCCAGAATCCCAGCCCGGCTACCAAGGGGCTGCTCGAATTCGTGGACGCCTTTTACGACATTCGCCAGAGCTATAACGACAAGATCCCCAATTTCAGCATTTCCGGTTATAGCGGCGCTCTGCCTGCCACGATCCAGAACATGCCGGAAGAGCAGGTTGGCGCCGTTTACGGCTCGGGTGACGGCAGCCTTACCCTCATCAACTACCAGAAAGAAACGACCACCGGCTCGGCCGCTACCCTGAATGGCCTTTCGTCCAGCGTCTTCATTGCCCGCAGTGGAGCCTGGGTCATCGCCGCCAGCCAGCAATCGCAGGTGCTTACCGTCGCCAACAAGGCCACCGGAGCCACCTACGCCCTCAATCTGCCCGGCGTCTATCGCGTCTCGATGAATCCCGGCGGCTCGGTCATGATGGCTTTCGTGCAGAATTCCAACTACGCCTACTATCCGCGTAAGCTCACCTCTGTGGATTCGACCGCGCTGGCCGCATATTATCTCGCCAATCAGACCTGGCCGGCTCCCTACACCGATTGCGAGCCCAAAAACCTGCCCGCGATGTGCGTGGCCCAGGTGCAGGACCCAAGCGGCAATCCGATCAACTTCGATCGTCCTGTAAAAGCCCTCTTCTCCTCCGATGGCAGCTCGGCTTACATCCTCAGCTGCGGTCCGGAGTGCGGCGGCAATGCCTCTTCCGTCAGCGTGCTGCCCGTTGCGCCTCTGAACGTTGTCGATGGCGAGCAGACCGGCTCGA
The DNA here is from genome assembly GCA_036271955.1 of Acidobacteriaceae bacterium. GTDB lineage: Bacteria > Acidobacteriota > Terriglobia > Terriglobales > Acidobacteriaceae > Acidicapsa. Next base: position 5,825 of record DATAZR010000116.1, on the reverse strand, counting down.
TACCCTCGCAGTCCGCCCTCACCACGATTGCCGTTCCCGGCGGCGCCAGCAACGCGCTTGAGAATGGAACGACGCTCTATGTGCTCGGGCAGCAGTTGATGCCGGATGGTTTTTTTGGCGGCAACCTTACGGTTATCGACCTCACCAGCAACAAGGCTGGCAGCCCGGTCTCCGTCAGCGACAGCGCTCCTGGCCAGCGCACGCGCATGATCTTGGGCGATAACAACACCCTGTGGCTGGGCGGCATCCGCTGCACCGAAGGCGAGCGCTACAACAATCCATCGAGCCAGCTTCCTGCCGGCTCCGGCTATGGCTGCCTCACCATGTTCGATACCTCCAGCAACACCGTCAAGCTGCTGGAACCCTATCAGGGCGACCTCACCGGCATTGCCGCCGTCACCGGCCTTAACAAGGTGTATGTCGCAGCGGGCGGCCAGGTGTATATCTACACCACCACCGACGGCTCGGCCATTAACAACTTCTACGTGACTGTCACCGGAACCGCCTACGACGTCGCCTACATGGACGCGGTATCCGACGGCAATAACACCGTTTACTAGCCTCATGCACACCGTGGCCGGCAACATCGATTCCTTTCCGAAAGGCGAAGCAGTCGATGTGCTGGCCATCGCTGCCCACCGTGATGACGTTGAACAGACCTGTGGAGGAACCCTCCTCCGCATGGCCGCCCGCGGCCTTCACACCGGCATTCTCGATCTCACTCAGGGCGAATCCGGCACCCGTGGCAGCGCCGCCGAGCGCGCCGCCGAAGCCGCCGAAGCAGCACGCATCCTGGGCGTAACATCGCGTCAGGCGCTCGATCTGCCCGACGGCGCAGTCGCCAACACTCTCGAAAACCGCCTCAAGATCGCGCGCGTTCTCCGCGAACTGCGTCCCCGCGTCGTGATCCTCCCTTACTGGGAGGCTCGCCATCCCGATCACGCCATCACCGCAACGCTGGGCTACGAAGCCTGCTTCCTCGCCGGGCTTTCCCGCGTCGAGGCCGGCAGCGGCGCTCCGCATCGCCCATTCAAGATAGTCTACGCCAGCCTCTACGCCGACGTTCGCCCCAGCTTCATCGTCGACATCACGCCCTTCATTGAGCAGCGCCACGCCTCGCTGATGGCTTACAAGTCGCAGTACTCCAACCAGCAGCAGGGCGGGGGATTGTTCGTTCCCGAAGAAGAGATCCGCGAACGCACCTTCGCCGAAGCCCGCCACTACGGCCTGCTCGCAGGCGTGCGCTACGGCGAGCCCTTCGTGCAGCGCGAGGTAGGACTGGTAGACGATCTGACACTAATTCCCGTTCAATCGATCTGATCGAGGGCCAGCTCGCATTCGACCGCTCAGCCAATCATTAGAGACAGGGCAATTAAACGGATGACACAAATGTCATCAGACATGCCACGGTGAGTTGTGTCTGCAGTACATTCAACTATCGAATTTTGGATTCTAATCTGCCTCTTCGCTATAGAGTACCCACTTCTCAATCGGCTTATCCGCGCCAGATATTTCGGTCGAGGCATAGAGCAGCTTCGTGTGATGAAGGCTACCGAGAGCGTCAGTGTAGATAATGCATACGGGAATCCAGACTTGTCGCACGTCTTTCATCGGAAAACGGAAGTTGGTCATCGTAGTGGTTTGGAACGGAAAATCATTAGCCGGGAAGATGAATGCGTTTGGAGTGTTAGGAGTTGGTTCTGCAATAAGGCACTGGGATTTGAGGCTAGTTATGCTGAGAGGATCACTGGGAGGGATGCCGTAATTTTTAGCAAAAGTCAAGCCTATACTCGTATAGACCTTGGTAGCCGGATTTGGCCCAAAGTTTCTCAAAACTCCAGAAATCATAACCTCGGCACCAGGAGAATAATTAGGTATTTCTGGATGCAGTGAGGTGCGAAAGTCAATTCTAACGGTATCTCCCTTGAATCCGATCCACGGTCTATTCCCAGCTTCTGCTTGCTTCAATGTGGATTCGGCGGTTTTCGCGGAGGAACTAGCAGCATCAGTGGCGATTTTCATTTGCGAATATTGGCAACCGGATATGCCTGCATAGATAGAGGCGACGATGAAAGCCAGCCAAGTTCCCCATGTGAGCCATACTTGTTGCCGGTGAGCTTTTTTGCGATAGACGTCAGCTTTAGTGCGTTCATCTGCTGGTATGCGCAATTCAGAGAGGTACGCTGGCAGTTCTTTCCATGTCTCATTTTGTGCTTCGGATGCATCACGTACGGCGGCGGCATGATCATCGATCTTCTTACCTACATCAGATAACTGCGCTGGAAGAGAGCCTGCGATGGTTTGCAGCGTCTCGGCAATCTGCCGAAGCAATTTTCCGTAGTACATGGCGACCTCATAATTATGAAGGGTGCGTAATTGGAGAGATGAAACACAAATACCACTAAGGACCGAATGCTGGCGAGAACTTTGATTAAGCTAGCGTGGGCTGTCTTCAAAGCATTCAAGCTTGCGGCATCCAATATTCTTATCATTAAAAATTGTTATCGCTAGGCGAAATAGAATAAATTTGTTTGGCAATAAAACGGATGACACACATGTACCGTATTGCCGCGATTCCGAGCTTCCAAACAATAACTAAAACGTGTGTCATCCGGAATTTTGCGGTGAAAGGTGTGCGGATGTCGCAAGTTAACGCATAATGTTTCTATCTCGTTCTTGGCAATAATCTTCAGTGTTGGATTTTTGCATGAAATAAACATCGCGAAGAGGGTAGCAGAATCTTGTTATCCCATTCCCTCCCCAGGGCATTCGATACGTTATTTCCCCTTCGATGTAAACAACTCCGCTAATACCGTCCGGCTGATCAGGATATGTGTAGTTGTCAGCCCAGAAGGTTATAGGGGCGGTTTGATTTGGAGGGACAACACCAACAATCAAGGGAGCGTGCCATTCCGTTTGGGATCTAAATTTTTGAATCTTAGTCACCCCGACAATGCACTTTATGTTTCTAATATTCAGCCTGCAATCGTCTTCAACCCAATAATAACCGCCGTATTTGATAGAAAAATCTACCTTAACGTCCTCGGCGGGGGTTTTCCCTGTATTGGAGATTACCCCTGTCACGCTATTGGCGTAAAACACTCCCATTTCAAGTTTGCAGTGGTCGCAGGGAGGCGGTTGGAGGCTTACCCATGGCCTCTGATCGTTGCGAAAATTTTTGAGCGTCGCATCAAGGGTATTGGTATTCAGTACCTCCTGAGCGGTGTCATTTCTGATGGTCTCACCGAGAGTTATGGTGGCAATGCCAACGGCCTGTTGTGTGGCCTTGGTAGACTCCCGCATTTCGCAAGCCTGAACTCCCGCAATCGCCGCATATATTCCAGCAGCAATGAAGGCGAGTCTAGTCCAAAATACCAGCTTGTTTTGAGATTTTACGAGAGACTCCTGTTGTCCCTCGGACTTTTGGTGATAGGCTTCGGCGGATTCTTTGTCCTTTGCCGTGCCCAAGATATTAGAAGCGATGATCCCTGGTACTTCTCGCCACTTTTCATCGGCTGCTTCTGCAGCGTCGCGGGTGGCACGTCCCTGTTCATTCAGTGCTTCTTGAATTAGAACCCCGTGGGCGCGGAAGGACTCGATTAACCGCTTAAATTGACTAGGGAGCATGGCTGTGCACCTGCCTTTAGGGGCATAATTAGGAGATGAAGCACGAATACCACGAAGGACCACAGGCTGGCGAGAACTTTGAGAATCTGGCACGGGCTGTCTTCAAGCTGCCGAAAGTCGCGGCACCCAAAAAACAGCCCAAGAAAGCTGCGAAGCGTAAAGCTACCGGCAAGGATAAGGCTTAGAAGATTTCCTCTTGCCCCGTCCCTGCCGTGGGCGTGTGGAGCGAGTCTGTCCCCTTGCCAGTGAGTTGCGCATACGTGAGGCGTTTCCCGGCTACCTGAGTCATTAAATACGCGAAGCGATCAGCGTCCGTGAGCTTGTTATCCTTCGTTGCTCGATTGTTGAATCTAAAGACTTGCTCATCTACATAGCTTCCCAGATGGAAGGGTTCGACTGATACATACGTTCCCTTCAGTGTCCGTTTCAGGAGCGACCAGAAATTCTCAATCCCATTCGTGTGGACCTCACCGCGTATATACTCTTTCAGGTGGTTTACTGCTTCGTGAACAAATTCCTGCTCCGGCAGTGACTTGTACGCGGGGTAGCTGTCCGAATAGACCTTGCCGCCCTTTTGCACGTTATCCAAGATCGCATCCATGAGCGCTTCGCGCTTCACGTTGGGCACAACCTTTGCTCGCACCTGCCGAGCTTCGCGGTCCAACATGCCGAAGACAGGAACCTTATCGCTTCCGCGTCCAGTCTTCAGATGAGTCTTCCGCTCCTGCGCAAACCAATAATCCGGCGTCGCCGTCCGAAGGTCTCTCTTGCTCTTGTGCATATTCTTCGGATTGCCGCCAATGTAGACTTCATCGACTTCAACGGGTCCGCCTTCAGGACCGCCGATTTTCGGAGGATTTTGGTCCTTCATTGCTTCGCGAATCCGGTGAAGCATGAACCATGCCGAATTCTGCCGGACGCCTAGAACCTTTGCAAGCTCATAGCTGCTGATTCCGTTCTTGCAGTTGGCCAGCATCCAAAAGGCAATCATCCACTTGTCAAGGCCGATTGGCGAATCCTCCATCACCGTGCCAACCTTCACCGTGAACTGTTTCTTGCACACGTAGCAGAACCATAGGCGGCGCGTCTTCACGAAGGAATGCTTGGACTGCTCGCATCGAGGGCAAGTCACATTACCATCTGGCCAGCGGAACTCTATAGCTGCATCGAAAGCCTGTTGCGGATCGGAAAACCGAGTGATTGCCGCTTGAAGTGTGCGAGGAGCGTCCATATAGAAATAGTACACTTGGGACACATGTGCGTCAAGCGTTTTATTGCCATTTGTTTTATACAGCTCGCCAGCCGAGAATCTTCTTCAAGGAGAAGAAATGACTCAGAGCTGGAATCCCACGGTATACGCAGAGATAGGTTCCTTTGTCCCCGCCCTTGGCGCTGGTGTGCTGGAGTGGCTCGCTCCGCAACCGGGCGAGCGCATCCTCGACCTGGGCTGCGGCGACGGTCAGCTGACCGCCAAAATCGTAGCCGCTGGAGCGACTGTAGTCGGCGTAGACGCTTCGTCCTCGATGGTGGAGGGCGCCCGCAGCAAGGGAATCGACGCCCGCATCTGCAATGCCGAAGCCTTGCCGTTCCGCTCAGAATTCGACGCCGTATTTTCCAACGCCGCTCTGCACTGGGTCCGCGATCAGGAAGCAATGCTCGCCGGAGTCAGGCGCGCACTCAAGCCCGGCGGCCGCTTCGTCGCCGAGATGGGCGGCCATGGCAACGTCGCGGCCATTCTCGTAGCTCTGACCGCAGTCCTCGAGCGCCATGGCTTCACCGGCCTTGAAGATGGAGTCAACTACTATCCCACGCCAGCCGCTTATCGCGCGCGTCTCGAAAGGCATGGATTCACCGTCGAAGAAATTCAGCTCATTCCCAGGCCCACGCCCCTGGCTGCGGGCATGCATCACTGGCTCACCACTTTCCGCAAAGGAGTGCTCGAGGCGATCCCTGAGGCGCTGCGTTCCACAGTCGTCGATGAAACCGTAGCACTGCTCGAGCCTGCCCTGCGCGACGAGCAGGGTAACTGGACCGGCGACTACGTCCGTCTGCGTTTTATCGCCCGTGCGTGAGTCCATCCACACAACTCAGCTGATTAGAATTGCCCTATGGCATCGCCAGCAGACCAGCAGAGCGTAGCGGCGCATCAGCACGACGAATCCGCCCCGCGCTATCTGCTGGTGATGACCGCAACCATC
>DATAZR010000115.1:0-14970 GCA_036271955.1 Acidobacteriaceae bacterium | reverse complement strand
GAGATCAGTTAGCGGGCTGTGCCCTTTGGGCTCACCAATCAGCGAATAGCGATGCTGGATCTCCTCGATCACATGCTGCGGCATCGGCCTGCCACTGACCACATTGCGCAGATACTCGGGAATCTCGTCGACCGTCCCCGGCGTGCCATGCGCCAGCAACAGGACCGCGCGCCTAGCCAAGCATCACCCCTTCGACTCCAGCCTTGGCAGCCTGGGCCTCGGCTCGCGCGAACTTCGGCGCAAGCGCCTTCACCATGCGTACTACCGCCTGCACGCTCTCAACTGGCGTTCCCGGCACAATGCCATGCCCCAGATTGAAGATATGCCCCGGCCTGCCCGCAGCCTGCGCCAGCACTTGGCCAACTCGCGTCTCGAGAATCGGCTCGGGCGCAAACAGCGTGATCGGATCGAGATTGCCCTGCACCGCGCAGCTATAGTCCAGTGCTCTCCATCCCTCGTCCAGCGGAGTGCGCCAGTCGAGCCCGATCACATCCGCGCCCGTCTCGCGCATCGCCGGCAGCAGGCTTGCCGTCTCCACGCCAAAGTAGATGACCGGCACGCCCATCTCCTGCACCGCGCGAACGAGGCGCGTGGTCACCGGCAGCACATAGTCGCGGTAATCCTCGACCGATAGCGAGCCGACCCAGCTGTCGAAGATTTGGATCACATCCGCGCCCGCATCCACCTGCTGCCTGGTATACGCAACCAGCACAGTCACCAGCTTGTCCAACAGCTTCTGCCAGGCGTACGGCTCGGAATACATCATTTGCTTGGTGTGGATGTAGTTGCGCGAGCTGCCGCCCTCGATCATGTAGCTCGCGAGGGTAAACGGCGCGCCGCAGAAACCGATCATGCCCATGCGATCGCCAAAGTGCCCGGCTACCTTCTCGATCGCCGCGGCCACGTAGTCAAGCTGTCCGGCACGGTCGGTGCGCAGCTTGTCAATGGACTCGATGCTTCGCAGTGGGTGATGCACCACCGGCCCATCGCCCGCTACAAATTCAAAGTCCAGCCCCATCGGCTCCAGCGGCAGCAGCAGATCGGCAAAGATGATCGCTGCGTCCACACCCAACTTTTCAGCAGCGGTGATGGTCACTTCGGCTGCAAGATCGGGGCGCTTGCAGATCTCCACCAGCGTGTGATGCTTGCGCACCTCGCGATATTCGGCCATATACCGCCCTGCCTGGCGCAGAAACCACACAGGCGGTCTATCCACAGGCTTCTTCAAACATGCACGCAAAAAACGGCTGCCGCCCGTGATCTCCAGCGGAAGATCGGGCTTCTCAATCAAAGGAGTCATACTCATTTGATTTTAGCTGGCGAAGAAGCACTGCATGCGATTTGGTGGCATCAGCTTTGGCGAGACCAAAGTGTCGGTCTGAAAGCTGTCATCGGCTAGGAAAAATCCTAAACTCCACGCTCATCCGGTCGCGCGTCATCTCCGGGCAAGTGTAAGTCCGATGCAGCACGCTCTTCAGAAAAATCAGACCGTCGCCGAATGCAAGCTCGGGCGCCCAGAACTCTTCAACATCGAAGCGCCGCCGCACGCTAGCGTCATCCAGCTCAGAGAAGTGCAGTAACTTCGGCTGTCGCCCACGCACAAACTCCAGCCCCGGACTATCCGCACCGCAAGCATCCAGCGGAATCCAGCAGGTCAAGAGCTGTGTCATGGGAATCGCGGCCATCGCATCCGGTGCTGCATCGCTGGGGAACCGAACTCCCAGCGCGCCATCCTGATGCCAGCCCTGCAACTGATATTCGCCAGCCGGAGCGCGCATTGGCGCAATCTTCTTCCGCACCCACGACTGCTCCATGCTGCCGGCCCACGCGCCATGCATTGCTTCGGAAAACAGACTCTCCAGGCCAGCCGCAGCCAGCGGAGCCGTCAGATCGTCCGGCTCGCAACCGAAGCCAGTCAGCGCTGTCAGTAGGAGCGAATGAGAGTAGCGATTGAATTTGTAGTGTTCGGGAAGAGCTTGTCCAGCTTCGACTGCTTCAAAGCATCGGGTTGCCGCCTCTTTCAATGCGGCAAGAGAATCCGTAGGAAACACACCTCGTAACAGGGCAATCCCCTGCTCGCGAAGTTGCGTTCTGGCAGCATCCAGCGTTCCAGAACCGTTTAGATTGATTTTCTCTTCCGTCACAAGGCTCGTGGCTTGAGAATGCGCCACCATAGAGATCAACCGCGCTCGTAGTGGAAATGCAGTTCCTGCTCGCTCGTAATCGGAACGCCGTTTTTCATCGCCGGCGTGTAGGTCCAGCTCTGCACCGTCGCGATCACTGACTGATCGACCGGCGAGCCCAGCCCTTTGAGCAGCGTCAGTTCCTTGATCTTTCCGTGCTCGTCAATCACCGCGTCGAGAATCACGTCGCCCTTGGTCCCATGCGGCAACGCCGACAGATCCGGCTTGGGATAGGGGAAATAGCTCTGCAGCGCGATGGTGATATCTCCCTCCCCCAGCCCGCTTTCGGCCGCCGTTCCGACGCCAGCCTTGGCCTCCGTCGCCTGCGCCCGCTCCACCTGCGGAGCGCTCGCCACAGGATGCAGCGAAGACGATGACTTCGCCTTCTCCGGGCTCTTAAAAGGAGACTTTGAAGTCATCGGCTGCTTGCTGCCTGGAGCATAGTAGGTCAACAGAGTGATTCCCGTCGCCGTGCCTGGCAGCTTATAGGGCACTACCTGAGCTGACCGCCCAATCCCGCCGAAAAGGCAAAGCAGCAGGACAGAATGCGCCGCGACAGACAGCAGCTGGCCCCGATGCCGTAAACACTCCGCTTTCATCCGAAGTAGAAAAGCACGCATAGCGCCTCAAAAGCCGAAACGACGGTCTCGCACCAGTTTAGGCCATCCCGAGAAAGCTGTACACGCTGCCCGTCACAGCTCGACGACGAGCCGTTGTCCTGAATCACCGCAACGCAATTGCGGCGCAGGGTTCTATACGTCTATCGGGCGCCATAGTTTGTCTCCATCCACTGCAAATACGCGCCGGAAGTGACTTCCTCGACCCAGGCCTGGTTATCCAGATACCAGCGAACCGTCTTGCGAAGACCAGAAGCGAAGGTCTCCTTCGGCTTCCAGCCCAGTTCGCGCTCTGCCTTGGTGGCGTTGATCGCGTAGCGGCGATCATGTCCCGGACGATCGGTCACATAAGTTAGCAACTGCGCGTGCGGCCGGTGCGGCGAATCCGGCAAAAACTCATCGAGCAGCGCACAAAGCATCTGGACAGTATCCAGATTCGCCTGCTCATTCCATCCGCCAATGTTGTACGTCTGACCAGGAACACCCTTTTCGAGCGCCACCCGCAGCGCCGCCGCATGGTCGCCGACATACAACCAGTCGCGTACCTGCAATCCGTCGCCGTAGATCGGCAGCGGCTTACCGTGTACCGCGCGATCCAGAATCAGCGGCAGCAGCTTCTCTGGGAACTGCAGCGGTCCGTAATTGTTCGAGCAGTTGGTCACCACCGCCGGAAATCCATAGCTCTTGCCCCACGCCCGCACCAGCAGATCGCTCGAAGCCTTCGAGGCCGCGTAAGGGCTGTTTGGGCGAAATGCAAAAGTCTCCTCAAACGGAGCATCGCCCGGCTTCAGCGAGCCAAAAACTTCATCCGTCGATACATGCAGAAAGCGAAATTTGTTCCGATCCTCGGCGTCCAGCTTGTCCAGATACGCCCGTGCCGCTTCCAGCAACACAAATGTGCCGTTGATGTTGGTCGCCAGAAAGTCGCCCGGACCCACCAGCGAGCGATCCACATGGCTTTCCGCAGCGAGATGCACGATCGCCCGGGGCGAAAACTCGGCAAGCAGCTTGTCGACAAGCGCCCGGTCCTGGATGTCTCCGCGAACGAAGCGATAGCCGGGATTATCGGCAATCGGCAGCAGATTGCGCAGATTGCCCGCGTAGGTCAGCTTATCCAGGTTCACCAGCGGCGTGCCGACGGTGGAAAACCAATCCAGAACAAAATGCGAGCCGATAAAGCCCGCGCCGCCAGTCACAAGTATGGGGGAGTCTTGAGTGAGCATCGCTCTAAGTGTAACCGTGTTTTTTCAGCCCGGCTATGACAGTTTCGTGGAACAGTTAACACGAATTCAGGGAATGGATTGTGCACAAAGGATGGTGCAGAATCATTTCAGTAGAAAAAAAACGGCCCCCGATTTCGTCGGGGGCCAAGTTGCCTTGGTTCTCTCGTGTTGCGAGAGCTTGGTTGGCGGCCTCGACCGGGGGGTCGTCGGCGCGGGTTAAAAGCCTCGGGGCGTGGCTACAACCGGTTAAGGTTGAACCGCACCTGACTGGGATGAGGGTAACCGGGGGGTAGTCCCATCCTGGGCCGCCAAACTGTTTTCCATCAACCGAAGCTCAACGTAGCTGGTCCGAACTGGCGTTGCTTTCGTATCGCCAGTTTCAGCCGCTGCGATGGGCGCATTGCCCAGCGCTACGGAGTGCATGCGGTAGACGGGAATCTCATGTTGGGTTACGAGGTAGCGCTTCACTGCCTCGGCCAATCGTGTTGAACCTTGGATACCGACGCTGCCCGATCCGGGTGCGTGGGCTTCCACTTCCAGAAGATAACCTTGATGTCCGGTCAATGCAGTCGCCAGATCGTCAAGCTGCTTCTTGTCGTCGGCGGAAAGAGCAGTCGATCCGCGACGGAAGTGAATGGAAACTGTGTTCTTCTCGGCGTAATTGTCCAGACCGTTCACAGTACCGTTGATCGTTTCGACCTTGCTGCTGGCCTGTCCTGCGATCGTTCCAGCCTGCTGCGCCTGCTGGCCGGCGTTGGTTGCGACCTGATTTGCAGCGTCTGCAGTTGTCTGGGCCTTGTTGATTCCTGCCTGGGCTCGGCTATCGACATCCTTGATGTCGTTTGCATTCTTTGCGTTTACTTCATCGAGCTCGTTCAGTTCACCCCTGACAGGATCAAGCCGCTTGTCTACCCACTTCTTGCGGGCGAAGGGGTTCATATGACCCCAGAACCCTTCCTTCGGCGGTGCGCTCAGTTTGTCCTGAGAGCCGGGGGAGGGCTGCGTCGCCGAAGGTGGGGTGCTGGTTCCGTCCGCAGGCTGCTGAGCAGCCGCAGATACACATAACGCAGATGCCAGCGCGAAAGCAGCGACCTGGCCGGGAAAGTATGTCCGATTCATCATTGGGTACTCCCTAATCTTTGTCTGCTCCGATGTCCTTCCGGAGGGGAACAGGTCATGCCTGCTCGCTTTAGTAGTTTGCAAGGTCCGTGCCAAACTCTTTCGCCGCATGAGCCATTTCTTCAACCACCTTAAAATGAGTAACTTATGCTGATCTTCGGAGATCGGCAAATCAGCCTTTCCCATATCGGACCGGCAAATGGAATGTAGTTTTTGCAGTGAAAGGTAATTTTTACCGTGTAACGAATGGAAACGATACGAGTTTGAGCGGAAACCGGCCGCCGTATCGTTCTATTTCGAGTCGACCCGCACGATCTGCACTTCCGGCATGGTTCCAGCCCACTCAGGTGAAACCGTATCGAAGTTCAGCCGGAAATCCGTTGCCCCGCCCGGCTTCAGCGGAGAGACCGAAAGCAGCGCCGTATCGATGTATGGCTCACGCATGCGAATCACCGTCAGCGGCATTCTCTGGCTTTGCGCCACTTCTTTCTTATAGTCGCGAAAGACCACCTGCACCGTAACGCCTGTCACTGTCCGGCTGCCGGTGTTCGCAATATGCCCGCTCACATATGTGACCTTGCCGCCGACCATATTGGCGGCCTCGCTCATCGCGAGTTCCGTGATCGGCAAAGATGCCGCATACGGATCGGGAGCACCGGATGAGCTGCCCGCATCGGGCTTGATTCGCCCACTCGTCAGCCATAGCATCAGAACAGCTGCGATCACGATAGCTGCGGCAATCACTGCCGGCGCCCAGTTCCGCTCGCGCGCCGCTGCCGATTCCGATGCTGCGAATTTGGGCTCCATGCGCTGCGGTCTCCCTTCGTTCACCGCCGATTCTACACCGCGTTCATCTCACGCCAGAGCTCACGCCGGTGCAGATGAAGAGGAAATGAATTTTCTTCGCTGGGACGGAACTTTCCGCTATGGAATGCGTTCTTTGAAGGAGACAGCGCTCAGCAGAACTTTCGTGCGGAAACTTTTCTAAAGGTGTGTAACGAATCCGACGATAGTTCCACTACGTACACAGAATAGGGAATACCAAGCAGCATCAAATTTCAAGCATCATGGGCAATGAAATTTGCGTCTAACGCTTTAGGTAGCCAGATTTATCACGCAGGCCGAAAAGCCCATACCGCAATCGCTTTCGCTCAACCGGCGACTCTTCAGAAAGGATGCCAGGCAATGAACTCCAGCTTCACTGATCACTTCGGCTCGACTATGGCATCTTGTGCAGTTGAGAACGAAGAGCAGAAACAGCAGCAGACCGGTAATTTTCTCTATCAGGCGGCCACAGTTCTGGCCATCCTGCTCTTACTCGTCAGCTTCTAGCTCGCTTTCGCTCACGTCCTATTGGGCGAAAGCGAACGATGCACGTTTGACCTGTCGAAAGTCTTTACCTGTCATTTCGATCGCTCCGCACATCTCCGCCAACCTTGATCGCATGCGTTCCCCGATACGGTCACCAAGAGAGTCCTCGCGCGCTGCGCGCTGCGTTGCAGAGAGAAGTGTTCCTCCCGGTGGCAAATCCGCATAGTTGGACGTGATGATCGTTGTCCGTTTTTCGTTATAGCGAGTATTCAAAACTAGCGCTACTGTGTCCCAAACCCACTCAGTCGGCTTTTGAGCGCCCAACTCATCCAGAACGAGAACTTCAGCTTCGAAAACGGGTCGGAGTACGTCGAGTTCGGTTGAGTTCACTTGTGGGTTATAGCTGTGTTGGATCTGTTTGAGCAACTCACGATAATCACAGAAAAGCGCCCGCGCACCCCGATCTTCGATAAGAGATTTAAGTGTTCCTACCGCCAGATGCGTCTTACCGACGCCGATCGACCCGGTAAATAGCAGTCCACGGCCTTCGGTTCCAAAGGGATAGTCTCTAATGAACCCCTGAGCCATGAAGAGGGCTCGCTGGAGCGATGGATCAGCTCCGCGGAAGGTGGTGTCAAAGCTTTCCAATGTGCAGTGTTGGTAGCGAGGAGGAACCTGAGCTGCCGAAACCCGATGATTGGCCTTCGCAGCATCTTGGCAATTACAAACGCGAGCCACACGCTGCCCAGCGTCGTTCATCCCCAAAATCATGCCAGCCCCGCCGCATTCTGAACAAATCTCACTCATCGCAATTACCAGCGTAGCGCAGAAGGCCTCTCTCGCGTTTGACCGCCCAGCCTCTGCAAATGTGGAAGATTCGGCGAGCCTCTTCGCCGCCCATAGGCAAATCAGCCATTTACGGCGTTTAAGGCATCTGGGGTGAGCTCGTCCGAAGCATCTTTGCCGTCCACGCCGCCCCCGGCAATCCACATTCGGCAAGCGCGTTCAGCTCTTTCTCCATGTCGTACGCGACACGGCGAATTGAGGGCTTTCCTTCATCGATCAGCAAATAGGACGTTCGCGGATCGCCGTCATACGGAAGCCCGACACTTCCCGTATTGACCAGAAACTCCGGTCCGCCGGCCACCCTCCGAATTGAAGGCCGATGCGTATGCCCGTAAGCCACCATGGCCCTGCCCAGCGGCCTATACACCGCGCTCAGATCCTCGTCTGACGCGCTCTCAGCAGGCGCCTTCCAGCAACTCTCCGGCGTGGCATGAACCACGGCCAAAGTCTCAGTCATCAGCGTCCGCGGCAGCTCCCGCATCCACGCCAGCCGCTCGTCTCCCAGCGCGGTGCGGGTCGCTTCGGCGATCTCGCGGACCGCATCCCACAAGGCAGGCGGAGCCGCCGACTGGCTCGCAAATGCCTCAAACGCCTCTGGCCGGACCAACATTTCGTCGGTATTGCCCATCACGCCTTGCCAGCCAAGTTCGCGAATCCGGTCCACAATCTCCGTCGGACTCGACCCGCCATCCGCCAGGTCGCCGCCATGAAATATCAAATCCGGCGCAGCATGGCGAAGATCCTCGACCACCGCCTCAAGAGCAGTCAGGTTGCCGTGAATGTCCGACACCACCGCAACGCGCATCCACAACCTCTACTTTGAACCGGGAAACTCTTCGATGTGAATTTCCCCTTTGCGGCCAAAATACACCGCGCGCCGTCCGGTGAGGAAGACATGGTATCCAGCGGCACCGGCCGCGGTCGCCAGCCGTACAAACTCTGGATACCGCACCGTATCCGCCTGCGCCCCCCGAATCGCCGCGACAATCCCATCTCTGGAAAACTCCTCGGCCACCACTGCCTCCGGCAGCGTCCCGCGCTCTACATGAGCCTCACCGTTAGGCATGTAATACGTGTACTCCCGGCGCAGCAGGTCCGCGTAATACGATTCCACTCCAGCGCTCATTAGCGTCCCCACGACTTCAGGAAACACCATCTGCCCCCGTTCCGAACCTTCCAATGCCGCATGCATCGCTTCCGAATTCATCGTGTCTCTCCTTTTGGCCCTCTCCTACTCCGTTGGAACTCTGGTCAATCCATTCGCCGCGACCAGTTTCTTGAGCGTGGCCAATAGCGCCTCGCGCTCGCTTTTGGTTATCGCTGAGAAGAACTCCGCGTCGTTTTCATCCGCCAGCGCCGCCAGCTTTGGCACCATCTTCCGGCCCTCGTCGGTCAGCGCAATCGTTTGGAACCGCCGGTCGTCGCTGCGTTCTTCCCGCGTCAGCAGCCGCTTGTGCAGCAGCCGGTCTACGAGCTTCGAAACCGCGCCGCGTGTCAACCCCGTCTTGCCGGCCAGCGCACTCGGCGTCAGAGTCGACTCCGAGTACATCTCCCGCAACATCACCCACTCAGCCACCGTCACACCGCTGGCCAGCAGCTTCCTCGCGAATGCTTGCGAAACATGATTCGAAACGAACCGCAGCCAGAAGCCCACGTGCTCCGTTAGCTCACTAACCTCGACCTGTTTTCGCCCCAGCTTCGACATACATCCTCGATAATCGGAATATAGTTTCTTAGGAAACTATTGTCAAGGAAATTTATTAAGCTTTTCTACCTGCTCCCAACAATCAACATGCCTTGACTCATTCCGCTAAGGTGTCCTCGCGCAGGATTGTTAAGGTGGAAGCATGGTCCCTTCGCGCATCCTCTTCGGCAGCGCCATCTTCCTCGCTTCCTTCCTGCTCTTCCTCGTCGAGCCCATGGCCGCGAAACAGTTGCTGCCCATCTTCGGCGGCTCGGCAGCCGTCTGGATCACCTGCCTGGTCTTCTTCCAGACCGCGCTTCTCTGCGCCTACCTTTACGCCCACTGGCTAAGCCGGCAGGATCGACAGACAGGACCGGCGCGCACGAATCTGCATCTTCTACTGCTCGCCGTCGCGCTCGCCTCGGCCATCCTTTTCGCCTTTCCCATCCTCGGCACAGCACAGGGTTCAATCCATCCCTTCCTCGCCATCTTCGCTGCTCTCAGCCTCTCCGTCGGCCTTCCCTTCCTCGCCCTCGGAGCGACCAGCCCGCTGCTGCAGGTCTGGCTCGCCCGCATCGAAAACGGCCCTGTTCCCTACCGCCTCTTCGCCCTTTCGAACCTCGCGTCCCTGCTGGCCCTCAGCCTCTATCCAACCGTCATCGAACCTCACCTTACGCTGCATTCGCAGCGAATACTCTGGGCCTGCGGCTTCGCGATTTTTGCCCTGATCACTTCGGTCATCACCCTGAAAACCCGCTCCACTGCCCAGGGTGCTCCAGCGGAAGCTGTGCAAACCCAGGAAACAGAATCGGCCGAAAGCACTCCGCTCCTCCGCAAGCTCCTCTGGCTGCTGCTCCCCATGGCCGCCGCCATGCAACTGGCTGCCGTCACCAGCCACCTCACCGAAAACATCGCCGCCATTCCGCTGCTGTGGATTCTCCCTCTCGCGGTCTACCTCGTCACCCTCATCCTCACCTTCCAGTTCGCCCGCTTCCTGCCCCGCTGGATCATCACCCGCCTGCTGGTCGTCATGCTCGCTGGCCTGGCCTACATGCTCACCCAGCCCGATGGCTCGCTGCCCCTCGGCATCAGCATCCTCTTCTTCCTCGTCGAACTCTTCGTCGCCTGCCTCTTCCTCCACTCCGAGGCCTACGCCCTGCGCCCGAAAACCGCTGGTGAAACCACGCTCTTCTATCTGCTCTTCGCCGCCGGCGGAGCACTCGGCTCGTTCCTCATCGGCATCGCCTCGCCGCTCCTCTTTTCCTTCAATTACGACCTCGCCTTTTCCTTCGCCGCCACCGCGATCCTCGCCCTCGCAGTCCTCTGGAGCTCAGGCTGGGCTCCGCGCCTCGTCTGGGCCTGCGCCAGTATTCTCATGTTCGCCCTGGTCTTCATGCTGAGCAGGGCTTACCATCGCGACACACCCGTCGCCGTCCGCAATTTCTACGGCGGCCTGCGCGTCAAACAGACCATTGGATTCCCCGGCGCGACCATCCGTACTCTGTCGAATGGCACCATCCAGCACGGAACGCAGATTTTCTCCGATGAACTGCGCAAGACGCCCACGACCTACTACGCCCAGGACTCCGGCGTAGGCCTCGCCATGCGATTTTGCTGTGACGGCAAGCCACGCAACATCGGCGTCGTCGGCCTCGGCGCAGGCACCCTCGCCGCTTATGGACGCCCCGGCGACCGCATCACCTTTTACGAGATCAACCCCGCCGTCGAGCCCATCGCGCGCAATCTATTTACCTATATCCGCGAGTCGGGCGCGCAGATCAGTGTGGTGAACGGAGACGCCCGCACCTCGCTCGCCGCTGAAGCACCGCAGCAGTACGACATCCTGGTCATCGACGCATTCTCGGGAGACGCCATCCCGCTGCATCTGCTCACCACGCAGGCGCTCGAACTCTACAAACGTCATCTTGCGCCCAACGGCGTTCTCGCCTTCCACATCTCCAACCAGCACGTCGATCTCGAGCCCGAAGCCGCCCAGCTTGCCCTGGCCGCGGGCATGAAAGCCATGCGCGTCTCATCGGGCGGCAGCGAAGACCGCGGCGAATTTGCCGCCACCTGGATGCTGCTTTCCAACAGCCCAACCTTCTTCGACACTCCGGAAGTCTTCAACAGCGCGCACAAGCCAGCGATCAATCCAGCCGTTCATGCCTGGACCGACGACTACTCCAGCCTGCTGCCCATCCTGCACTGGTAACTAACGGATGGTTTTATGAAGACGTCTTTTCAAAGACCCGGCTCTAGGTCAGCTTCCGGTCGAGGTGAACATACCCACCATCCACAATCAGGTGCTGCCCGGTCGTATGCCCCGACTGCGTAGGTGAAAGCAGAAACACCGTAGCCGCCGCAATTTCTGAAGCCAGCGTCATCCGCTTCCCTAGCGGAATCTTGTCCGTAATCGACTTGAGCGTCTCTTCCGGATCGCCCAGCGTATCCAGCCATCGCCGGTACAGCGGAGTCATTACCTCGGCCGGCAGCACCGCATTCACGCGAATTCCATACGGCAGCAGCTCCGCCGCCCACTCCCGGGTCAACGCCAGCTGCGCACCCTTCGAAGCCGCATATCCCGAAGTCCCGCCCTGCCCGGTCAGCGCCACCTTCGAGCTGATGTTCACAATCGAGCCCTGCGACCTCTTCAGCGCCGGCAGCGCATAATGCGCCAGCGCATAGTAGTGGGTCAGGTTCTTGTTGATGCTCTCCAGAAACCGCTCGACAGTTCCCGACTCAAGCCCCACACCGTCATTGACCCCGGCATTGTTCACCAGGCCATCGATCTGCCCATACTGCTCTTCGATCTCGGCAATCGAAGTTTTGCATCGCTCCGCGTCGTCCAGGTGCGCCTCGACCATCTTGCACTGCGCGCCCTCGGCTTTTCTCTCCGCCATAAATTCGTGCACGTTCTCCGAGGGCCGGCTCAACACCACCACCCGCGCGCCTTCCGCCAGGCACGCCAGGCTGATCCCGGCCCCAATTCCCGCTCCGCCGCCGGTGACCACAATTACCTTGTCCTTCAATCCCAGATCCATGCCCGCTCCCTCGATCGAAATCGCTCCACACGAGCGCAAGTATAGCGCGCCGGTCCCTCGCTCTCAGTAAACAGCCCTGTAAACAAAGGCTCTTCGAAAACAGAGCCTCGCCAATCATCTGCTCTATCGCTACAATAATTCCCCAGACACGTCGAATCAGCCCCGCCGGCTCAGGAGGAAAGCCAAGTGAACGAATCGCCCTTCCTGATTTCCTTCCCCGGTGCGTCAACCGCCGAAGCTAATCGCTACGCCGCCGAACTCGCCTCAGCGCTTCGCGAAGTCGATCAGGATCTCAAAGCCGAGCAGCATCGCGACCGCGAAGACACGCAGGATTTCGGCGCTACCCTTATCGTCATCCTGGGAACGGCCTCCGCTACCGCCGTTGCCAAAGGCGTTGCCGCATGGCTCGCGCGCCACAGCGGGGCCAAAATTCAGATCAACGCCGACGGCAGCGTTGTCGCCTCCAACCTCGACAGCGCCGACGCCGCCCGGATCGCCGAGGCCTTCAACCGCCGGAACTGAGCACGCATGCCGGACGAACAGCCAGCTCGAACTCTTGCAGTCCTGCTCGGCGCCAGCACTTTTCCCAACGCGCCCAAGCTGGCCGAGGGCCGTGCTTTCTACATCTCCGCCGCCGATGTCAAAGAATATCTTTGCGATCAAGCCGGACTCGCCCTACCCCGGCGCAATGTCCTCTCACTCTTCGACGACTCCCGCTCCCCCTCCGATCAATTAGTCGAAGTTGCCGGTTTCCTCACCCGCCGCTCGCTCGAACTGAAAGCCGAAGGCACCCGCGTCGGCGACCTCTTCATTTACTACGTCGGCCACGGCCTCTTCACCCGCGGCGACCAGGCTTACTGCCTCGCCATCCGCTCCACCAACGAAATCAACGAAGGCGCGACCAGCATTCGCGCCAGCGACCTCGCCGGAGTCATCAAGGAAAACGCAGCCTTCCTACGCCGTTATCTCATCTTCGACTGCTGCTTTGCCGCCAGCATTCACAAGGAGTTCCAATCCGGCCCACTCACCGCCGCCCGTGTCCAGCTTGCCGAAGAATTCCCCGAGCGCGGCACCGCCCTGCTCTGCTCCTCCAACGCCCATGAGCCGTCGCTCGCCCCGCGCGGCCTCGAACACACCATGTTTTCGAACGCCCTGCTCCAGGCTCTGCGCAACGGCCGCGAAGGCATCGGCTCACGCCTCTCCTTCAGCGAGCTCGGCGACCTCATCAAAGAAAACCTGCGCACCGCCTACCCCGATAGCTGGGTCCGCCCCGAAGTCCACTCCCCCGACCAGCGCGAAGGCGACATCGCCTCCATCCCGATCTTCCCCAACCCCGCCTTCCATGAATCCGACGCGATTGCCGAGCAGATCGCCCGACGCAGGAAAGCGGAAGAAGACCGAATCGAGGAGCAGAAGCGTCTCGCGAGGGAGAAAGCTGAAGAAGCCGAGCGGCGGCGAGTGGCCGCAGAACAGGCAGAGAAAGCCGAGGCAGAAAGGTTTGCCCGAGAAAAAGTCGAAGCAGACAAAGCGGCTCAGGAGAAACTCCTTCAACAGAAAGCGGACGCAGAAAAAGCCGAGGCAGAAGAGCGCGCCAAGTTTGAGGAGGCCAAAGCAGCACGCTTCAGGGAGATGCAACGCGCTGAAATGGCGAGACGCGCTGAAGCCGAGCGTGCCGCAGCGGAACGTGCCGAAAATGAGCGTGCCGAGGAAGAGCTCGCCAAGAAGGAACGCGCCAGGGAAGAAAAGGCTGCCCAGCAAAAGGCCGACGCAGAACGCAAAGCCGCAGAAGCAGCACGCGCCCGGGCACAACAAGCCGAGTGGAAGAGATCGCAGGCAAAGCAACCAGCGAGCCATTCCAAGCAAATCGAGCAGGCCAACAAGGCGTCATCCTTCCGGGATAACCCTGCGGTCAAGATTCTTGGCGGGTTCCTCATCTTTGCAGTCCTGGTCGGCGGAGGATTGTGGCTGTCGCATTCTCCCGACAAAAAGCCGCAAACTGGTAACGCCACAACCACCGCATCTCCATCCCAGACGCCTGCCACTCAGGACGAGAACAAACCCAACGCCAACCCCGCTGAAAATCACCTTGCAAATGCAGTTCACATTCCAGCTGCAAATGGCCCGGGGAAACCCATTAGTGCGCCGCCCGAATACGCCAGTTCAGCACCGAACGCCAACCCGGCCGCAGCAGCCTTCAACGTGAGCTCCCGCTTCTCCATCGCCGGCCCGGACGACGCGCAGACTGTCCTCGACACCAAGACTGGCCTGATGTGGATGCGCAAGGACTACCGCAACATCGAAGGCAAATTCTCCAACAATTGGAACGACGCCATGGCCTGGCCCAGCAAGATCAACGCCCAGTCCTACGGCGGCTACAGCGACTGGAAAGTCCCCACCATCGCCCAGTACCGCACCATCAACACGTCCAAATCCGACCGCATGGTCTATACCGAAATCTTCGCCAAAACCGAAGGCGAAGACTATTGGTCCTCCAACACACCGGGGCAATACACGGCCAGCTACATGGGTTTCAAGCTGACAGACGGCGGCGGGTACGCCGTCTCGGGCGACAGGAAAATGCCCGATCAATATTCGGACGGCAGCCAAATGCGCATGAGCATCCGCCTGGTTCGCGCGAAATAGCCGTCCCATGAACCTACTCGGAGTGCCTTTGCATCCATTGCCACGGATCCGAATCCAATGTAAACTGAGTAAATTGCAGGAAAGGTATCTTCAAGTCATGCCAAAGCCAGGAATTCACCCCAAGTACGAAGCGACCCAGGTCTACTGTTCGTGCGGAAACACTTTTGAGACCCGTTCGACCCACAAAGGCAAGATCGCGTTGGAAATCTGCTCCAACTGCCACCCGTTCTTCACCGGCAAGCAGCGCCTGGTCGACACCGCTGGCCGCGTCGAGCGCTTCCGCCGCAAGTACGCCGAAAAGGC
>DATAZR010000114.1:0-31922 GCA_036271955.1 Acidobacteriaceae bacterium | reverse complement strand
AGCAGCCGCTCCACCTTGGCCTTCGCCGCAGGATCGCCGCTTGCCGCATAGCCTCGCGACAGCGCCGAAATCCATTGGCCAAAACAATGCCCCGGCGCAAAGCCCTCGCCGCCGCTCGGCGTCTTGATCAGCGGAACCTCGTCGTACCATCCGCCCAGAGGCCCGCCCGGCGCAGGCAATCCCGCACGCAGCCGCCACGGCCGCAGCAGCGAGTCCTCATTCAGGCTGAGCAGCACCGCCTGCGTCTCTTCAAACTGCGTCCGCATGCGCCCCGGAGCCAGTTCCACATCGCCATAGCCAAACTCCTGCAGCGGAGTCTGCGCCACCGCCTCGCCCGCCGCATTATGGCCAATGAGCGCCGCCGCACCAACCGCCACTCCCTGCTTGAGAAATTCCCGCCGCGTCGCCATCAGCACTCACCTCGGACTGAACACGCCTTAGTTTTTGCTATTCCCTAGTCCTTGTTCCCTATTCCCTGCTTCTAAGCCAGCGCCACCTTCACAGCCTCACTCACCACGCGGCCCTCGGCGCGCAGGCCATCGGCTGCAAGCTTCGCCTGCACCGCCTTGATCACCGTTCCCATCTCTTTAGGACCAGGCTTCTGGCCCGCGCCTTCGGCGATCTGCGCTACCACCTGGCCGACAATCAGGCTCAATTCTTCGGTGCTCAACGCCTTGGGCAGGAACTCCTCGATCACCGCGATCTCGGTCGCTTCCTTTGCCGCCAGCTCCGGCCGTCCGCCTTTGGTGAACTGCTCGATCGAGTCGCGCCGCTGCTTGATCATCGTCGCCAATATCTGTTGCGACTCGGCATCCGTCAACCCTTCATCCGAGCCCGCGCGCTTGTCGATTGCCTTGTTCTTCAGCGCCGTCGTAATCAGCCGCAGCGTCGTCGTGCGCTCGCTGTCGCGCGCTTTCATGGCGGTAATCGTCTCCGCCTTTACCCGTGCTTCCAATGTTTCGCTCATCTTCGAATCACCTATATCGTAAGAGTGTTCATCCCTGGCGATTGTACCGATTCCAGAACCTCAATGCGCTAAGCCGCAGTTCTAAAGACTTCTACTGCAAGATGTAATTCCGGAGGCGCATTCCATGGGCAATACGTTCAAAGATTCCTCTCGTCGGGCTACAAACCTCAATTCCCTTCGTATCGAAAAAGGAAATGACGGCAGCTTTGATCTCTTTCTAAATGGAGAGCTTATCCAAGCTCGCATTCCAGAACGATGGCTCCCCTCGGAGATTTGCGAACGTTTTGGGTTTTGTGGGCAGGAGTACGAAGCCATTCTGCACGAAGCCCGCCAGAGCGACAGCGCAACCGTCACCTTCTGAAAATTTGGCTTTTCGATCTTTCTCAAGCCATAATCGCTGTTCACATAAATCACATTTGTGTGTATTCTGTGATTGCAGCCGTGATTGCAGTCGTGATTGCTCCGGCCAGATTTTCGAGGAGATTTCGCCCATGTTCCGCAAAACACGCCTTTACACTCCCGGACCGACGCCTCTGCTTCCCGCTGCCCAGTTCGCCATGGCCGCCGCGGACCTGCACCACCGCACGGCCGAGTTCCGCGCGCTTTACACCAAGGTTCTGGCCCAGCTGAAGGAGTTTGTTGGGACCAAGAACGATGTCCTGCTGCTCTCCTGCTCGGGCACCGGCGCGATGGAGGCCTCGGTCTCCAACCTCACGTCGCCCGGGGATCGCGTTCTGGTTCTCTCCGCCGGAAAGTTTGGCGAGCGCTGGGTTTCGCTGGCCAAAGCCTTCGGCTGCCAGGTCGATCTGGTCACCGCGCCTTATGGCGAAACCTTCGACCTCGAAAAGATCAAGGCCGCGCTGCATCCAGATACGAAAGCCGTCTACGTCCAGGCCACCGAGACCTCAACCGCGACGCGCCACGATGTGCAGGCCATAGCGGAAACGCTGCGCGCTGCGAATTCCCAAGCGCTGCTGATTGTCGATGGGATCACCGGCCTCGGCACCACGCACTTCGACGTCGACGCCTGGGGAATCGATGTGCTGATCGGCGGCTCGCAGAAAGCGGTCATGATTCCGCCGGGACTGGCTTATCTCTCGGTCAGCGACAAGGCCTGGGCAGCGATGGAGACCAGCAAGAATCCACGCTACTACTTCGACCTGCGCAAGGAGCGCAAGGTGGCATCCAAGGGCGAGAGCGCCTACACGCCGTCGGTCGCATTGATCGCCGGGCTCGGCGCGGCGCTCGACTACATCGCCGGGCAGGAAGGCGGCAACCTCGTCGAGGGGCGCATCTCGCTCATCGAAAACGCCGAAACCGTCGCCGCCATGACCCGCGCCGGGCTGGTCGCTCTGGGTTTCACGCTATTTGCTCCCACTGCGCCTTGCGCAGCCGCTACCGCTGTCGCTGTTCCGGAAGGTCTGGACTCAGGCGCTGTGGTCAAGACGCTCAAGACGCGCTTCGGCGCGGTCATCGCCAACGGCCAGGGCGAGATGCAGGGCAAGATCTTCCGCATCGCCCATCTCGGCTTCTTCGACTACATGGACACCATCGCACTGCTCGGCGCACTGGAACTGATAGC
This sequence comes from Acidobacteriaceae bacterium, assembly GCA_036271955.1. Classification (GTDB taxonomy): domain Bacteria; phylum Acidobacteriota; class Terriglobia; order Terriglobales; family Acidobacteriaceae; genus Acidicapsa. Next base: position 29,373 of record DATAZR010000114.1, on the reverse strand, counting down.
CCGCGACACGCTCAACCTTCCCGTGAGATTCGGAGAAGGCGTAGCCGCAGCGCAGGAAGTCTTCGCCAGCCGCAAGCCAAAACAGGTTTTCGAAGCCACCTTCCCTGCAGTCGCCGTCTAGCAGTCCCATTGATTCGGGTGCCCCACCTTCGCCACGCCTTTGTACTTGTGGCTAAGGTGGGATCGCCGAAGCAGATCGACCAACACCCAGGAACAAACCATGCCCGAACTCACCTTTGGCGAAAAACTCATTCTCGCCCGCAAGCAGCTCAACCTCTACCAGTACCAGATGGCGGAGAAGCTCGGCGTCCATCCCAACTCGATCTGGAAGTACGAGCAGGGCGAGGGCAAGCCGCAAGCCTCCGTGGTCCGCATCTTCGAGATGTTCTGCGAACAGAACAACATCCGCTTCGACGCCTACCAAGGAAAAGGCCATACCATGAAGATCGTTCTCGCTGAAAAAGTCTCGCCTGCCACGCTGGCCGTCCTCGCCTCCGAACCGGATTGGCAGATCCTCACTCATGAAGACGTAGCCAAACTTCCCGGCAAGCTTGCCGAGGCGCTGGCCGATGCTGACGCCCTCGTGGTCCGCTCCGCTGTGCAGGTGGACGATGCGCTGCTGGAGCATGCGCCCAAGCTTCGCGTCATCGGCCGCGCTGGAGTCGGCGTGGACAACATCGATGCCGATGCAGCCACACGGCGCGGCATCGTGGTGATGAACACTCCCGGAGCCAACGCCATCGCTGTCGCCGAGCTGACCATCGGACTGATGCTGGCACTGGCGCGGCAGCTTCCGCTGGCTAACTCGACGATGCATGCCGGCAAGTGGGAGAAGAAGTCGCTGCAGGGAGTAGAGCTGCGCGGTAAGACATTGGGCATTCTTGGACTAGGCCGCGTTGGGCTCGAAGTCGCGAGGCGCGCGGCTGGTTTTGGGCTCGATCTGATCGGCTACGATCCGTTTGTCTCTGCTGCCGTAGCGCGCGAAGCCAACATCAAGCTGGTCTCGACGGAAGAGCTATTTGCCCAAGCCGATTACCTCACGCTGCACGTCGGGCTTACACCGCAGACCGCGGGAATCATCAACGAGCGCACGCTGGCGACGATGAAGAAAGGCGTCCGCATTCTCAACTGCGCACGCGGCGAGCTGATCGAAGAAGGCGCGCTGGCTGCTGCGCTGCAGTCGGGCCACGTCGCCGGAGCTGCGCTCGATGTCTTCACTGTCGAGCCGCCTAAGGATTCGCCGTTTGCCAATCTGCCCAACGTAATTCTCACGCCGCATATCGCCGGTTCTACGGCTGAGGCGCAGGAGGCTGTCGGCATTCAGATTGCTCGGCAGGTGCGTGAGTACCTCAAGCTTGGCGTGGTGCAGAATGCGGTCAACGTCGCTTCGCTCTCGCATGAAGAGTATCTGGAACTTTCTCCGTTTATCGATCTTGCCGGACGTTTGGGCAGCTTTCTGTCGCAGGCTGCGCCGCGCAATATCGAGAGCATTCACATCACTTACGCAGGCACGCTGGCGGAGGGCAAGACCGACCTGGTGCGCAATGCGGCCATCGCTGGGCTGCTTTCGCAGTCAGAGCATGTGAACCGCATCAATGCTTTCACGCTGGCACAGGAACGCGGGATTCGCGTGCAGGAGCAGAAGCGGGAGACGATTCGCGGCGGCGCGGCTTCGGTGCTTTCGATCACGCTGCATGATGCTGCGGGCTCGACCAAAGGCGCGGGCACGGTGCTGCATGGCGAGCAGCCGCGGTTGCTGGCTTTCGATGGCATGGACATCGAATCTCCGCTCGAAGGCAGTCTGCTGGTCTGTCGGAATCTGGATGTTCCGGGTGTGATCGGCAAGATCGGAACTGTGCTGGGCGAGTTTGGCGTGAACATTGCCAACTTTGCTCTGGGACGCGAGCGGAACCGTGATGCCAGTAATGGTCCGCTGAAGGCGCTTTCGGTGGTGCAGGTGGATGAGCCGATCGGCGCAGATGTGCTGGAAGCGGTGGAGAAGATTCCCAACCTGCTGCAGGCGCGGCTGGTGCGGCTGGGATAAGAATCGAGTTGAAGACGAGATAACGGTACATCCCCTACAGGGGGGAGGGGATATTAATTTTCTGATTAACGCAAAAATGATTCGCGACAATTTTTCGCGGTCGTTTTGAGCCAGCCCGGTCGCGTGTTTCCATTTTACGCAATTGGAATCATTTCAAGGCAATTGTCGCTACCGATCTAAGTTGTTTTTATAGAATAGCTTGCGAAATATTTGCAGCGGCTGAGGCTTGACATCCTGCGATAGACCGGGCTTTCAGCCCTCTTTTTTTGATGGGAGCCTTGGACCCAGGCCGTTGGCCTGGGCTGGGATGACTTCGCGCCGTTGGCGCTTGGTTCGTGCGGTGTCGCGCCTTCGGCACTGGGCTGGATTTGCGGGACAGAGTGCGGGGATGGCGGGCGGTAGTTAGAAGCAGATTCCCTGCGGGAATGACAGGCAAGAAGAGCAGGCGCAGAAGCAAAGACAAAAGCGGATCCTTCGCTTTGCTCAGGATGACAATGTCTTTCGATGAGAACCAGGCTCCCTGCGGAAATGACAGGCAAGAAAAGCAAGGGCAAGAACAAAGACAAAAGCGAAAAGCAAGGGCAAGGACAAAAGCAGAAGCAAGGGCAACGGCGGTTCGTGCTTTGCACGAATATGGCCCACATCTCAAAGGCGAGATGTGGGGCACCCGCGTTCTTGAGGTTCATTTCTTGAACCTCATTTCTCAGTTTTTATTTGGAGTCCATGGCGAGGAAGTCTAGTTCTACTGGGTCGATGAGGGGCTTGAGCCATTTGAGGAGGGCCTGGTGCTGGGGGCTGGCAACGTAGGCTTCGAAGGCTTGTTTGCCGGTGAAGCGCATCATTCCGGCGAAAGTGTAGCCGTGGCCGTTGGGCGACTGGTTGGGGCCGACGTGGAGTTCGAGCAGGCCGTGGATCTTGCCTCCGAAGGCGAGGATGTCGGCCTGGGCGCGATGTTTCTGGGCTTCGGTGGCTTGCGGCTTCCAGTGAAATCCGAAGATGTGGATGTACATATTTCCTCCGCGGAGAAGTCTTCGCCTTCCAGCATCTCACAAGCGACTCACAGGCGGCGGGGGCTGCCTACGCTGCCGTTTTTTGATGGAAATGGAATGAGCCTATTTCCGCGGAACTGAAATCCTAGTGAAAGGGCGGCGTTACAGCCCCCGGAGTTTTCAGTCCGTTACTCCTCTACTCCAACCTCGACTGCGCAGCGCGTGCGCCCAACCTGAATAGGAAAAGGGATCATGAAATCGATTACGACCAACGACGGCACCTCGATTTACTACAAGGACTGGGGAACGGGCCAGCCCATCGTCTTCTCTCACGGCTGGCCGCTGACCGCCGATGCCTGGGATGCGCAGATGCTCTTTCTGGGCGAACAGGGCTACCGGGTGATTGCGCATGACCGGCGCAGCCATGGGCGCTCGACGCAGACCTGGGACGGCAACGAGATGGACACCTATGCCGACGATCTTGCGCTGCTTTTCGAAACCTTGGACCTGACGAATGTGGTGATGATCGGCCACTCGACGGGCGGCGGCGAAGTGGCGCGCTATCTGGGGCGGCATGGGACCAAGCGCGTGGCCAAGGCAGCCTTGATCGGTGCGGTGCCGCCAGTGATGGTGCAGAAGGAGTCGAACCCGGGCGGACTGCCGCTTTCGGCCTTCGATGGGATTCGCGCCGGAGTGGCGGCGGACCGGTCGCAGTTCTACAAAGACCTGTCGATGCCGTTCTACAACTACAACCGCGAGGGCGCAAAGATATCAGAGGGTGTGCGCGAGAGCTTCTGGCTGCAGAGCATGCTGGGCGGCCACAAGGGCCAGTACGACTGCATCAAGGCGTTCTCTGAGACCGACTTTACCGAGGACCTGAAGAAGATCGATATTCCGGTGCTGGTGCTGCATGGCGAGGACGACCAGATCGTTCCTTACAAAGACGCGGGCGTGCTGACGGCGAAGCTGGTTCCGAATGCGACGCTGAAGACGTATCCGGGGTATCCGCATGGGATGTGCACGACGCATGCGGATGTGATCAATGCGGACTTGCTGGCGTTTATCAAGGGCTGAGGATATCTGGGGTGAAGGGGCGGACTGCGGCTCGCCTCTTTTTGTTTATGTGGAGGAGGTTCGTGCTACGCACGAATGAGGCCCGGGTCTCAAAAGCGAGACCAGGGGCACCCACATTTCCTCCAATCCAACTCACCCACACTTTTTCCAATACGACTGACGTGGTCTGGGACTTTGCTGTTTTCGTGCCTGCGGATCGGATGTTAGGCTTGCCCTGCCTGCCAGGAGGTCTACATGTATCGCAGCGAGCACGGAAAGGTCTGCTACATTGAGCTGCCCACGCTCGACGTTGAGCGCTCGGCGAAGTTTTACCAGGATATCTTCGACTGGAAGATCCGCCGCGGCGAGGGTGGCTCGGTTTCCTTCGATGACACAGTCGAGGTGAGCGGCACCTTTGACACCAAACGTAAAGCAGTCGATGATCCGGGGTTCATTCTATCCATCATGGTCCGTGACATTCGCGAGACGATTGCCAGGATAGAAGAGGCCGGCTGTGAGATCGTGAGGCCGCTTGGCTTTCATCCGAGCGAATTGGTTGCGCATTTTCGCGACCCGGGCGGGAATCTGCTGGGGCTATACCAGGAGCCGCAGCGTTAGCAGATGCGCTCAGGATGACAGGTTTCTTCTAGAAAACAATTGGCCGGGCTTTCAGCCCTTTGGGTTTTGATTGATGCCTTGGTCCCAGGCCGTTGGCCTGGGCTGGTATGGTTTCGCGCCTTTGGCGCTGGGCTGGAGGGAAGATTCCCTACAGTAATGACGACAATAAAAGCAAAGGCAAAAGCAGAAGCGGTTCGTGCTGCGCGCGAAGTTGGCCCATGTCTCAAAAGCGAGACATGGGGCACCCGATTACTCGGGTTTCTTGAAGACTTTCTTCAGGCGGTTGAAGGGGTTGGATTTTTCGTCCTGGGGCTTGTCTTCCTGCGGTTTGGCTGGCTCGGGCCGGGGAGCTACTTGGGGCAGTTTGGTGAAATCGATGGGGCGGAGGCGGCCTATGCGGCCTTTGGAGCCTACGGCGAAGGGCAGCGAGAGGGCGTTCCAATTTTTGTCGGCGTCTTCCGGCTCTGTGGGACCGGGAGCCAGGGGCTGCCAATTGCGGCCGTCGTCGCGAGAGACGTCGGTGCCGTTGGGGCCGACTGTGATCCAGAAGTTGCCTTGCTTGTTGTAGTCGACGGCGCTGCGATAGCCGTGGGGCCATGTCTCGGAGCGATGCCAGCTGCGGCCTCCGTCGAGGGACCAGGCGGAATTGTTGGTGGCGTCATCGGGCTTCTTGTAGTCACCGCCGACGGCAACGATGTGGTCCCAGGTGGATTGGTGGATGGCGAAGATGCCGGCGCTCTCTCCCCAGGGGAACCAGGGTATGGGAACGGCCGACCATGCGAGGTTGGAGCCTTTGCAGGGGTCGCATTTGTCGCGATAGATGCGCGCGCCGGCGGGCGAGCCGGTGCCGAAGATGGTGGGGCCGTTTTCCCAGTCGATGGAGAGGGCACTGTTGCTGGCGGCGAAGGCGGCTTCGCGGGGCCAGGTGGGCTGGGATTTCTCCAATGTCCAGGTCTGGCCGCCGTCCTCAGATTGCTGAATCTGGAAAGCGCCGTCGATGGGGTCGCCGAGGATCATTATGGTTTGCAGGTCGGCGACGACCATGGCATCCCAGAAGGCGTCGCGGTCGGTGTTGGCGAGCAGCAGTTTCCAGGTGGCGCAGCCGTCGGTAGTGAGATAGAGGCGGGAGAGATCGCCGAGGCCTGAGGACATGACCAGCGCGGTATTGGCGTCAAAGCCATGGATGGCGCGGAAGTCGAGCTTTCCGGCTCCGGACGGGGGAGCGCAGGTCTGCCAGAGATAGCCGCCGTCTTCGGTGCGGAGGACGGCGCCGTTGGCTCCGCTGGCCCAGGCAACGCCTGCGCCGACGCTCGAAATACCGCGCAGGCTAGCGGTCGAATGGGACTCTTCGATGTCCCATTGGGCGTGTGCGGGCGATGCCGGCGCGAGCAAGATCAAAGCAAGGAAAACCGGAGGCAGCAGCAGGGGGGCTGCGAGCGGGCGCAGGAATCTTTGACACTGTCTGTTTCGATGCACTTTGGGCAAAAGCCTAACTCCCGAGCGCAAACCTCCGCGCCGATTCGAGAAGTGTGGCGACCGATTCTTTGGAGCAAGACTCGGAGTAGATGCGCATCAGCGGTTCGGTTCCGCTGGCGCGAAGGAGCAGCCAGGTTTCAGCAGCGTTGGGCTTGGTTTTGGCCTCGGGGTTGTCGAGATAGAACTTGACTCCGTCGAGGGTTTCGATGCGGAGGATGGGCATGGCGGCGAAGGGAGATTCGCCGGGCTTGAGAGCCTTGGCGCGAGCGATTGCTCCGTTCTTGATTTCGTCGGGGATGTGAAGATCGATGCGGCCGTACTGGTGCTCGCCGTATTCCGCCTGGAGGTCGGCGACAAGCTGGCCTAGGGTCTTCTTTTCCTGGGCCATGACGTTGGCGAGCAGCAAGGCGTTGAGCAGGCCGTCGCGTTCCGGGAGATGGCGCTGGAAGCCGATGCCGCCGGATTCTTCGCCGCCCATGAGGATTTCACCCTGGAGCATGAAGTCGACGACGTACTTGAAGCCGATGCCGTGTTCGTGGAGCTTGCGGCCGTATTTGGCGCAGATGCGGTCGAGCATCTTTGTCGTATTAAAGGCGCGGGTGACGTCGCCGGGCCAGCCTTTGTACTTGAGCACCCAGCTGAGCAGGATGCTGAAGATTTTGTGGGGGTCGACGAAGACTCCATGCTCGTCGACTGCGCCGATGCGGTCGGCGTCGCCGTCGGTGCAGAGGCCGGAGTCGCATTTGTTAGCGACGACGGCTTCGCCGAGAGCACGGATGTTGGGCTCGATGGGCTCGGGATTGATGCCGGGGAAGAGCGGGTTGACGTTGCCGCGAATCTGGACGTAATCGACGCCGATGCGGGTGAAGACGCCGGCGATGAGTTCGCGGCCCGCGCCGTACATGGAGTCGATACCGAACTTGAAGCCGGATGCGGCGATGAGGTCGAGATCGGCGAAGGCTTCGATGGCGGCCATGTAGGGGGTGATGAAGTCGACTTCCTCGATGGCGGCGGGTTCTGGCGCGCTGGGGACGGGTTCGCCGAGATGGGACTCGATGGCGGAGATGATGGTGGGGCTGCCGGAGCCTCCGAACCATGCTTTGTACTTCACGCCATTCCACTGCGCGGGGTTGTGCGAGGAGGTGATCATGATGCCGCCGGCTGCTCCGAGTTCGCGGACGCCGTAGGAGAGCGCGGGCGTGGGGGTGATCTCGCGGGCGAGCTTGATTGGGATGCCGGTGGCGGCGACGACTTCAGCGCAGGTACGGGCGAAGGCCTCGGAGAGAAAGCGCGAGTCGTAGGCGATGCAGATGCCTTTGGATGGGGCTTCTCTTGGATCCTTGCTGGCGTGCAAGTAAGCAGCGACGGCGGTGGCGGCTATGCGGACATTGTCAAAGGTGAAGTCGCTGGCGATGATTCCGCGCCAGCCGTCGGTTCCAAACTTGATTACCGGATGCGCCATGCGTGGGGACATTCCTCCGTTGCGACCAGTGTACCGTGCGCAAAACGGAAAGCATGTTGTGAAATGGCCAGGAAGGTTCAGCGGAAGATAGAAAACTATAAAGAGCTATCAAGGACTTTAGATACAAAGCATCCCACCTTAACCGCGATGAGACTGCGGTGAAGGCGGGGCACCCGGTTTTGTAGAGAAAGAAAATTTGGCCTCAGCGGCGGGGCTGCCACTGAGGCCATGAGTTGCAGAGAAGCTCGATTGAGAAGGGAGCTATTCGACGGGTTTTGCACGGCCGTCTTTGATGGCCTGATCGAAGACGGATCGCATTTGGCGGGCGGCTTCTTCGGCGTGACGGCCCTGCTCTTCGCCGATGCGGCCCATCTGCTCTCCGATTCTGCCCATCTGTTCGCCGAGCTCGCCCTGCTTCTCGCCGATGCGGCCCTGGCGTTCGCCGATCTTGCCTTGAATGTCGCCGAGCTGCCCCTGGATGTCGCCGATCTTCTCCTGCAGGTTGCCGAGGTTTTCCTGGGCTAATTGCAACGTGGCTTCATCAATGTTTTTCTTGCTGTCGGCCATCTGTTTGGCTATTTTTTCTGTGAGCTTCTTGTATTCGTCGCTTTGTAGATAGGCGAGCTGCTGGTTCAGCTTGGCCATCTGGGCTTCAAACTCCGGGCCGGGGAGGCTGGCTTTTTCCATTTCCGGCTGCAAGAGAGCCATCTTCTTTTCGAGTTCCGCCTGCTGCATTTCGAACTCTTTCATGCGGGCGTTGAGGGCTTCGTCACCTTTGAAGAAGGACTGGGTCTGAGCAAGGATGGCGGGGTCGGTGATGACATAGGATTTGCCGTTGTGCTCGATCCAGATGTAGTCGCCGTGATACTGCTTGCGGGCTCTTTTGAACTCCTCGTTGGAGTGGCCGTTCATCATGACCACGTTGCTGTTGTCTCCGTGAACGATGGCGAAGGAATCGCGGTCGTCGTCATCGTCGGTATAGACGTAGGTGCGGCCACGCGGGTGCCTTGGTGGTACGGGCGGCATGGGAGCAACCGGGGCTACATCCGCAGACGGCTCGGGGGCTTGGACGGCCTGCGGTGCTGGCATCGGTGCGACAGCCGGTGTGGGTGCGACCGCAGCAACCGGGGCGACGGCCGGCGTGGGCGTGGCGTCCTGGGATTGACTGTCCTGGGATGGGCTGTCCTGAGGCTCGGCATCGGGATCGGCTTGAGGGTCGGCGGTGATGACCTGTTCGGCTACGGAGACCTGGCCAGCAGCGGGCGCGATTGCAGGTTGTGGCGAAGAAGTGGAGACAGCAGGGGCTGGGGCTGGCGCCTGGGCTGCGTCGACTGCCGGTACGAAGCGGATGCAGGCGACGGCGGCTATGAGCGCTGCCGGAACCAGGAGCGCGCTGAGGAAGGCGGAGGTGCGGCTGCCGCGGAAGGCGAGGCGGAAGAGGCTTGCGTTGAGGATGCGCTCGACGCGGCTGGAGAGATTGCTGCTGGGTGCCATGGCTACTCCTGCGAGTGGTCGGGAAAAGGTGTTGGTGCGCGGCCGTGCTGCGAACTCGAGCAGGATCTGCGCGTAGGAAGCGGGATTAGGAGCCTGCTCGAGGCCGGCGCGGTCGCTGAGGGCTTCGCCGAGCTCGGAGAGCTTGCGCTGCAGCCACCAGCCGAGCGGACTGAACCAGAAGACGGCTAGATGGAGCGCGGCGAAAAGCTGGAGATAGAAATCGCGCTGGCGGACATGCGACTGCTCGTGGGCGAGGACGATGCGCAGCTTGGCTTCGTCCCACTCGGAGCAGTCGGCGGGGAGAATGACGGTGGAGCCGATGGTGACTGGCGTGAAGAGATCGGAGCTGATGCGGACGCGGCAGGCTTCCAGCGCGGAAAGCGGGCTGGCGACCGGCAGCGAGGCCGGTTTGGAGCGATGCCAGATGCGGAAGGCGATAGTCAGGCCGACGAGCGTGCGCAGAAGCAGAAGGCCGGCTACGGCGAGATAGAGGATGGTCAGAGACTGGGCGAGACGGGTCCAGGTCCAGAAGCTGGCCGGGACGGCGGCTGGATGAGCAGACGGGACAGATGGAGCGGAAAGCGTCAGGCTGGACGACGCTGTATTTGCGGCTGTGCTTACTGAATCAGGAGCGAGGAGCTGGGTGACGTCGGCAGAGGAAAGCGCTGCATCGGCATCGTCGTATTTGATTCTATGTGCGGCTGAGGGCTTTGGCGCGTGGTTGCCGGCGTGGATGTTGTAGGTTCCGGGATGCACCTTGGCCACGCTCGCCGGTAGCGCGCTGCTTGCGGATTCTTCAAAGAGGATCGCCGATGACGCGATTGCTGGCTGGGGAGCTGTTGGTGCGACCAGCTTCTGCGCGTGTTCGTGCGGCGTGCTGACGGGGATTCGAAGCGCTGTATTCAAGGCAGGCCAGGGAGCGCGCATCACCAGAGGCATGGTCACGGCAGCCAGCAGGACGAGCACCCACGCTACTTTTTGCGCGACGACGGCCTGGACGCGGAGAGCGCGGATTCCAGCCCAGACGGCGGCGCCCATGAGAAGGGAGCGGAAGGCGGCTTCGAGAATCCAGAACTGCGTGTGCAAGGGTTGGATAGGAGCGAGCATTATTTCTCTCCTTTGGCGTTGGCCTTTTCGACGGACATACCGGGATGCTGGGCAGACTTACTCGCGGATTGCGCGGCAGCTATACGCTCGGCAAGGCGCTTGAGCTCCTTGCGGTCGAGCACCGAGGAGTCGACCATGCCGACGAGCAGCTGCTCAACCGAGCCCTCGCAGAACCACTCCAGGATGCGCTTGACGGCGCGGCCGGCAACGATCGGCGCGGGCTCGGCGGGCGAATAGAGGAAGGTGCGGTTGTCGAGGATATGAGTGAGGTAGCCTTTTTCTTCGAGGCGGCGCAAGACGGTGCGCACGGTCGAATCCTTGAGCGGACGGTCCTGGAGGTCCAGCTCTTCGCGCACCTGGTCGGCAGACAATGTACCGTGCTGCCACATGAGCTGGAGCACACTGCGCTCCAGTTCGCCCAATTCGGAGGGATCGTGGCCTGTGAGCTCGACTCCTGCCGGTTCGTGACCCTGTGTAGCGTTACTCATCATAATGCTACAGACGGTAACACATGAAGTAGGTGAGCGCGCAAGAGGAATTTCTGAATTTTTTTCCGACGAGCGGTGGGACGGGCCCGCATCTTGCTGGAATGCGGGCCGGTAGCGGCTTATTTCGTGGGGATTACCAGGATGGTGATGGAGTATGCGGGGAAGGTCTGGCTGAGGCTTTCCGGATTGGCTCCGCTTGCAGGGGTTACGGGGGCATCGGGTTGAGCGACGATGGCGGCAAGATTGGCGGTGCTGTAGAGAAAGGACTTGGCCGGCCCGGACGCGGTGAGGTTGGGCAAAGAGATGGTTCCGGCTAGCGGGCCGTAGGTTTTATTGATGACCACAATGGTCTCTGCCTGGTCCGAAGAGCGCAAGGCGGCATAGATGGCCAGCTTGCTTTGATCGACGGTAGTTGAGGCGAGCGCCATGTCGCCGAACCTGGAATGATTGCCGTCGTAGTTGCGATAGACCTCGAAGGCCACCAGTCCTGGCACCTGCTTGACCGGATCGGGGGTTCCCCAGAGCGCTGCCAGATCGAGGCCTTCCCGACCAAAGATGCCGAGAATATCGGCTTGAGCGAGCGCGCCGTTGATGTGCTCCTGGCCGCCCCAGTTGTATTCGTCGATAGCGGTCATGGTGCCGGGATAGTCGTTGGCCACCCAGGTCTTCAGCATGGGAATCAACTGAGGCGCGAGCGGCGGTGCGTTCTCGGTTACATTTGGGTCGGTATAGCTGGGATCGGTGTAAGTGGGGTCCCAGAGGACGCGGGTGGAGTCGAGGCGCGCCTGCTGCAAGGTGGTATCGCCGGCGGGGTTGAACCCGGCGCCGTCAGCGGCAAAGTAGCCGTGGATGTCGACATAGTCCAGAAGGCGCACACCGCTCTTTTTTTCACTGGCAGCGAACTGCTGCAGGTAGTACTCGATCATGGGTACGTTGCCGTGCGCCAGGCGATCGACCGGATTGCCGTTGTAGCAGTAACAGGGGCCGCTGCCCCAGCCGGTCTCGATATCCCTCTTGGAGTAAAAGTAGGCCGGCCAGAAGTCGATGACCGGGCCGCTCACCTGCGCGGTGGGATCGACGGCCTTGATGGCAGCTGCATATTGCAGGCCTTTTTGCGTGACTTCGTCGTAGGTGAAGGACCCTTTGTAGGGCACGGGCTGGGCGGTCTTGATCTGGCTGCCATGCACGTCTTTGTGAACGGCGTCCCACCAGGTCGGCTCGTTGTCCAGGTCGTAGATGGCCACGCCTCCGCTGGCTGCGGAACCCCATTTGCCGACCAGGTATTGCATCCAGCCGGTGGTGAAGTTGACGTCGATCTGTTCGCTGGTGTCGGTGGGGTCGTTTTGGATGGGCGTGGAGCCGTCGGGGGCAACTCCGTTGCCACAGTTGGAGTTATAGGGATCGGTGGCCTGCTGGGGGCCATATTTGGCCACGGAGTAGCTGCAGTTGGAATTATTCAGCGTGGTCCAGCCGATCAGAGGCATGGTGCCCAGGGTGACAGTGGAAGTGGCGTTGTTGGCCGCGACTTGATCGTCAAAGGAAGGAGTGTTCGGGTCGTTCAGATACCAGAAGTCGCTGGCGCTGTTGTAGGCGTCGGTGAGGTAGTTGTAGCGGGTGGTGGCGTCTCCGCCCCAGCGATTGAGGGGCAGGTCGATGACGGCGGCTTCGGATTGCGGAACCTGGAAGGCGTTCCAGCCATAGATGTAAGGGTTGATGGGATGGGTCACATTGCTAAAGTCGACGCTCATGGCCAGCGGCGTGCCGGGCGCGGGCGGAGGGGTCAGCGTGACCACGGAAGTGCCGGAGATCGCAGGATTGGCGCTGCTGGTGGCTACGACTGTTACGGTTGCGGGAGCGGGATAGGGGGTTTCATAATTGCCGTTCTGATCGATGGAGCCCACGCTGAGAGTGTTGCCGGCTGGGCCGGTGACAGACCAGGTTACGGTGCTGTTGGTGCTGCCGGTGACTGTGGCGGAGAACTGTTCAATGGCGCCGATGGTCGCGGTGGTGGCCGGTCCGGGAGTGACGGTCACGGTCACGGCGGGCGCGGCGTAGCCAGCGGTGACGGTGGTGTTGGCGCTCATGGCGATGGTACAAGTGACGGTCGAGGCCGATGTACAGCCGGACCAGGAGGCAAATTTGGCTGTGCCGGAGGTGGCGGGCGCAGTCAGAGTAACGCTGGTTCCCGAGTTGTAGACACGAGCGAAACTGGTACTGCCATTGCCTGCCTTGTTGTTATCGGCGGGAGAAACGGCGATGGCGACGGCCGAGGCTCCGGAGGAGTTGACGGTGAGGGTGTAGGCGGCGGGCTTGGGAGGCGTGGTGCTTCTACTTCCGCCGCCGCCGCAACCAGCAGTGGCCAGACTGAAGACGGATGCCATACCTACAGCCAGAAATTGTGCGGCTTTCATGCTTGCTTGTATTCCCCCTTGGATCCCGACCTGACATGAGACGTGCTGCAATTGATGCGAAGTGCTCGGCGGCATCTGCGGAGATGGAAAACCGGCTGTCCTGAATAATGCTTTCAACGTTACTGCATGGCGGCGGTCATCCGGCAAGGGGATTTGAACAATTCAATCGCTGAGGTCAACCGTTGAGGCAAGTTGCAGACGGTTCCGAAGAGAAGACTAGAATTGAGATAGAACGATGTTTTCGGAGGTTGTAGCTTTGCCACTTTATGAATATCGCTGCACGTCGTGCGGCTACAGCTTCGAGAAGATTCAGAGCTTCAGCGCGGAGCCGGAGCGGGTGTGTCCCAAATGCCAGGGCGAGCTGATTCGGCCGGTGACGGCGCCTGCGCTGCGCTTTGAGGGCGCGGGCTGGTATGTGAACGACTACGCGGGCAAGGGCGGGAAGAAAGCGGAGCCGGCTGCAAGTTCGACAGATGGAGCGAAAGACGCGAAGTCCGATTCAAAAACCGAATCGAAAGCAGGCGCGAGCGACGGTAGCGGCTCTACTGCAACGCCTGCCGCTCCTGCGGCCGCCAGTTCTGCGCCTTCGACAACGGCCAGCTAAGGCTGCGCGATCCTCTTGGATTGAGCCCGACTAACTGGACGGATGGAAGTGAAGTTCGCGGCGGTTACTCGACTGCTGCGAACTTCAGCTGCACGTCTCTGCGATCAGCCTGCGCGGGCAGAATCTCATCTACATCGACCCATTGCGTTGGATAGCTGCCGGTGTAGCAGGCGGTGCAGTAACCGCCGTTTTCTCCGTGAGGCGTGCCGTCGCTGCAGGAGTGCAGCAGGCCATCGAGCGAGAGATAGGCGAGGGTATCGGCCTCGATGTATTGGCGAATCTCTTCGACGGATTTGTTGGCGGCGATGAGGTCGCGCTTGCTTGGCGTATCGACGCCGTAAAAGCATGGCGAAATAGTGGGCGGGCAGCTGATGCGCAGGTGAACTTCTTTGGCTCCCGCGCCGCGCACCATGCGGACGATTTTGCGCGATGTGGTGCCGCGGATGATGGAGTCATCGATGAGGATGACACGCTTGCCTTCGAGAAGGTTGCGGACGGGGTTGAGCTTGAGCTTGACGCCGAAGTCGCGCACGCGCTGCTCGGGCTCAATGAAGGTGCGGCCTACGTAGTGGTTGCGGATGAGGCCGAAGCGGAAGGGCAGGCCGGCTTCTTCTGCGTAGCCGAGGGCTGCGGTGACTCCGGAGTCGGGAACGGGCACGATGATGTCGGCTGGAACGTGGGACTCGCGGGCGAGTTGGCGGCCCATCTGTTCGCGGCTCTCCTGCACCCAGCGGCCGTAGATGCGGCTGTCGGGGCGGGCGAAGTAGACGTGTTCGAAGACGCAGCTGGTGCGCTGCGCGCCGGTGGCGTATTGGCGTGAAGTGACTCCGTCGGCGGAGACCATGACCAGTTCGCCGGGCTGCACGTCGCGTTCATACTCGGCGCGGAGCAGGTCGAAGGCGCAGGTTTCGCTGGCGAAAACGATGGTATCGGGGCCATCAGCATTGCGGATGCGGCCCATCGAAAGCGGGCGGAAGCCGCGTGGATCGCGGGCGGCGAAGATGCGGTCGCGGGTCATCATGACGATCGAGAATGCGCCCTCGACTTGCCCGAGCGAATCGGCGATGGCGTCGACCAGCGAGGCGGCTTTGGAGTGGGCGATGAGCTGGACAATGATTTCGGAGTCGGAAGTCGTCTGGAAGTAGGCTCCGTCACGCTCGAGTTTGGCGCGGAGGTTGCCGAGGTTGACCAAGTTACCGTTGTGGGCGATGGCGATGAGGCCCTTGGTGGACTCGACGCGGATGGGCTGGGCATTGAGCAGCGCCGAGTCGCCGGTGGTGGAGTAGCGCGTGTGGCCGATGGAGAGGTCGCCTGGGAGCTTGCGCAGTACATCTTCGGTGAAGATTTCGGAGACCAGGCCCATGCCTTTGATGTTGGAAAGATGATGGCCGTTGGCGGTGGCGATGCCGGCGGATTCCTGTCCACGATGCTGCAGGGCGTAGAGGCCGAGATAGACCTGGCGGGCTGCTTCCGGGTGGCCGTAGACGGCCATGACACCGCATTCTTCATGCAGCTTTGGATCGTCGTCAGGTGATACAGAAGCAGATCCTTCGCTTCGCTCAGGATGACAAGCGATGGATTGAGCTTTGATTGCTTCCGACTCGTCGAAGATGTCTTCGACGCCTTGATACAGCAACCGGCTCATGCCGTCACCTCGTCATACAAAGCGGATTCGAGAGCAGTAGACCAGGGCTGGCGAAGCTCAGAAAGGGATGCGGAGACCAAGGGATCGCCGTAGACCGAGACTTGCAGATGGTTGCCGCCTGTCGTGCCGATGCGAACTGCCATGAATTTGTGCTCGGAAGCAAGCGCTTCGATCTCGGAGATCTTGCTGGGATGGGCGGAGAGCAGCATCGTGGAGGCCTGTTCTGCAAATAAGCCGAAAATTGGATGGCTCATCAACGATGGTTCCTGCTCGATGGTTGCTCCGATGCCTTTGGAGAAAGCTGCCTGAGCCAGGGCGACGGCAATGCCTCCGTCGGAGATATCGCGCGCCGAGGAGAGAAGCTTCTTGTGGGCCAATGTGCCCAGCAAAGTATGAAGGTCTGACTCAGCGTCCAGATCAAGTTTGGGCGGCGCACCCCAGACACTGTTCAGAAGGACCCTGGCGTATTCCGATGATCCAAATGCAGTGAGCGCAGCGGAAGCTGAGGCATCCGCTGGCTGATCTCCGTCGGGAACAGGGTCAATTGAGTCGACCGGAACCAGTGGGTAAACGATGTAAGGATTGATGCCCACAGGCGTAAACGGTACAGCCAAATCTGGATTCGGTTCTTCGCCCGCAGGAATGGGCCAGAGCAGCACGATCGCGTCGCCATCGCGCTGGAAGCTCGATGGCACGGCTTTCGTTACGTCGTCCAAAATACCGACGATGCCGATGACTGGTGTGGGGTAGATGCCTTCGCCTTTGGTCTCGTTGTAGAGCGAGACGTTGCCGCCGGTGATGGGAGTGCCGAGGGCGGTGCAGGCTTCGCCGATGCCGTCGATGGCGGCGGAAAGCTGGGCCATGATCTCCGGCTTTTCAGGGTTGCCGAAGTTGAGGCAGTTGGTGGCAGCTACGGGCGTTGCGCCGGTGCATGCGACTTTGCGGCAGGCCTCTGCAACGGCGTGCATTGCGCCCAGCTTGGGATCGAGATAACACCAGCGGCCATTACCGTCGAGAGCCATGGCGAGGCCGCGTTCATGACCTAGAGTTCCGGTGCCCTTGATGCGCATCACGCCGGCTTCGCCGCCTGGACCCTGCACGGTGTTGGTCTGGACCATGGTGTCGTACTGCTCGTGAACCCAGCGCTTGCTGCAGATGTTCGAGCTGGCCAGCAGCTTCTTGAGGTCGGAGGTATAGTCGCGCGGCTTGTTGAGTTCCGCAAGAACTTCTTCCGGCGGATCGACGGGGACTGGCGCCTTCCATGTGCCGACGGGACGATGGTAAAGCGGCGCGTCGTCGGTGAGGGATTGGTTGGGAATGTCGGCTACGAGGACGCCGTGATGGCGGATGCGCAGGCGCGGCTCGGGCTTGACGGTGCCGACGATGACGGCGTCTAGGCCCCACTTGGCGAAGACGGAGAGGACTTCGTGCTCGCGGCCGGATTCGGCGACGAGCAGCATGCGCTCCTGGCTTTCGGAAAGCATGATCTCGTAGCTGTTCATGCCGGTTTCGCGCTGGGGAACGTTGTCGAGCTCGACGTCGAGGCCGACTCCACCGCGTGCACCCATCTCGCAGGTGGAGCAGGTGAGGCCGGCAGCGCCCATGTCCTGAATGCCGACGATGGCGCCGGTCTGCATGGCTTCGAGGCAGGCTTCGAGGAGGAGTTTTTCCATGAAGGGATCGCCGACCTGCACGTTGGGGCGCTTGGCTTCGGTGCCTTCGTGAAACTCTTCGCTGGCCATGGTCGCGCCGTGGATGCCGTCGCGGCCGGTCTTGGCTCCGACATAGATGACGGGGTTGCCGACGCCGCTGGCCTTGCCGTAGAAGATTTCATCGATCTTGACCATGCCGAGAGCGAATGCGTTGACCAGCGGATTGCCGCTGTAGCAGGCCTCAAACTTGGTTTCCCCGCCCAGGTTGGGCACGCCGAAGCAGTTGCCGTAACTGGCCACGCCGCTGACTACGCCCTCGACGATGGAGTGATTCTTGTGGATGATTTGCTGGTTTTCAGCATCGCTTCCCACCCTTTCCGCAGAAGACGCAGAAAGGATGGGGCACCCCTCATTCGTGATGGGGCCGAAGCGGAGCGAATCCATCACTGCCAGCGGACGCGCGCCCATGGTGAAGATGTCGCGCAGGATGCCGCCGACGCCGGTTGCGGCGCCCTGATGCGGCTCGATGTAGCTGGGGTGGTTGTGGCTTTCGATTTTGAAGGCGCAGGCCCAGCCGTCGCCGACGTCGATGATGCCGGCGTTTTCGCCCGGTCCTTGCACGACGCGGTCGGACTTAGTCGGAAGCCGCTTGAGATGGACTTTGGAGGACTTATAAGAACAGTGCTCGCTCCACATGACCGAGTAGATGCCGAGCTCGGTCAGCGAGGGAATGCGGCCCAGAGCGCCGAGGATGCGCTGGTATTCGTCAGGAGTGATGCTGTGCAGCTTCAACAACTCCGGGGTAACAGTTGCCGGGGTGGGAGCTTCTGCCGCGCCAGAGCTCGAAACCGGGCTCTCGCCGGGACCAGAAAGAGAGGGAGTTGTCATCTCGGTCACGTTCTATTGTCGCACGGTTGTAACGTGGAAATCATCTCTCGACCACGCCGAAAGGCCTGCGGGAGAGCAGCGGGAGCAGGTGGCGAGGCAAGCGCAGCTATGCGATACTGATAGCTGCGCTCCACCCATGCCGGGATGGCGGAACTGGCAGACGCAGCGGACTCAAAATCCGCCGAGGGCAACCTCGTGGGGGTTCGACCCCCCCTCCCGGCACCAAGATTCGAAAAGACTTGCAAGTGAAATGGCCTCTCCTGGCGAGAGGTCATTTTCGTTGGTGGCTGTTTTGATGGCTGTTGGTGAAAGCCGCTCCAAGTCTTCACCGACGTGCGATGAATTCGCGAACTGGCTAAAGCGGTTGATTTTGCAGGAAGACAAAAGACACAAATGATTGGCACGAACTGTGCTGGGTCTCCGCATTAGAGAGTGAAGGCAGTCTGAAACACGACACTTCAACCAAAGGAGACACGGTCATGAAACGGATCATAGCAATCGCGTTGTTTACCATTTCAACCTTCTGCGCAAGCACCGGGATTCTGGCACAAGAGCAGGGCCTGGAGGTTAAGATTCCCTTCGAGTTCGCTTTGGGCGACAAGCTCCTGCCTGCGGATACTTACACTGTCACTTCGCCAATGCATGGATTCGTGTTGATCCAGAGCATTGATAAACACTTCGCGGCCATGGCCATCGCTTCACACATGAACAATGAGACGACTGGCGACAGCAAGCTGGTGTTCGCGAAATACGGTGATCAGTACTTTCTTCACCAAATCCTATGCCCGACGAGCGTCGCCATGAATGTTGGTCTTCCTACTTCGAAGACGGAGAAGAGGGTGCGGACTGAGCGGCCCAGAGGAGAACGGGGTGAACTTGCCCTGGCAGCACTCAAATAGCAGGAACAAGATGCAATGAGGCGGCCCTGGGGATTGGTATCTCTTGGGCCGTTTCACCTGTATCTTGGCTGGCTTTACCGTAAGTCACGGTCAGCTGATACCCGTCCATTTCTCCAGCACTCATTTCCGTGCAAAATGCGGCCTTACTTGGCTTGGCAGAGGTAATTCTTAAGATCCAGATAAGATACCATGCTATACTCGCGGACACGCCGGGGCATCACGTATGAAAGCCATCAATCTGGAGCCTGGCGGGAAGAACTCTATCACTGCTTTGCTCCAGCAACTCAGCGAAGGAAATCGGGAAGTGGAAGCCGATCTGATTCCTCAGATCTATGGGGAACTGCGTCAATTGGCTGCCCGCTACATGCAACATGAGCGCAGGAATCACACGTTGCAGCCCACGGCGCTGGTCCACGAAGCATACGAGCGTCTCATTCAGCAACCGCAGATTCCCTGGCAGAGCCGCGCTCACTTTTATGCAACTGCTTCGCAACTGATGCGGCATATCCTTGTAGATCACGCACGGGCCCATCAGGCAGCAAAACGAGGAGGGATGCGGCACCAGGTAACGCTAGATGAGACGGTTCTTTCCGCAGCCGATCAATCCGTAGACGTACTCGCTCTGCACGAGGCTCTCGAACGGCTAGCTGAATTTGATGCCCGGCAGTCGCGGATTGTCGAACTTCATTTCTTTGGAGGATTGACCTTCGAAGAGATTGCACTTGTGCTCCGAGTGTCCGAACGCACGATCAAGCGAGACTGGAGCATGGCGCGCGCATGGTTGAAAGGAGAACTGGCATCGAAGCGACCATGACTCCCGAACTCTGGCAACGTCTGAAGCCGCTCTATGAAGCTGCTCTCGAGACACCAACGGCGGAGCGCGTCAAGTTTATAGAAGAGGTGAGCCAAGGTGACTCTCTTTTAAAAGAGGAGTTGGAAAAGCTCCTGAAGGCGACGACCGACTCAGGGGAATCTTTCGATTCTCCCTTATTCAGGCTGGGAGATCTTATCGCGCGAAATCATACGATCCTTTCTGAGGGAGAATTACTACTTTGCCGCTTTCGGATTATCCGTCATCTGGGATCGGGCGGGATGGGCGACGTGTATGAGGCACATGACCAGGAACTTCAGATGGGACGAGTAGCTCTAAAGACCATTCGGCCATCAATAGCCAAGAGTCCTGCAATCCTGTCACGTTTCAAGGAAGAGGTAATTCTAGCGCGAAGAGTCAGCGGACCACATGTCTGCAGAATCCACGAACTTTTCGTGCTTCCAAAACAGGCTGGGGTAGACTGCGCTGCATTTCTTACGATGGAGCGTCTCGAAGGCACAACGCTGTCGGATCGTATTAAGATGAGCGGTCCGCTTCCGCTGCAACAAGCTTTAGTAGTTGCCCTTCAGCTTTGTGCTGCTTTGCAAGCAATCCATGATGCCGGCGTAATTCATCGGGATCTCAAACCCCGAAATATCATGCTGGTGCCACATATGGGGTCCGAGAAGGCTGTGGTCATGGACTTTGGCCTTGCTCACGTGGTCGCGACCAAGTCTATGGCAGAAGAAACTGGCCACACGTTGCCCGGAGTGATCATGGGTACGCCGGAATATATGGCCCCGGAGCAGTTCGAGGGATGTGACGCAAGCCCGGCGACGGATATCTATGCCTTGGGATTAGTGTTGTATGAGTTAGTGACCGGCAAGCAGTTATTTGCAGCCAGCACTCCTTTTGCCGCAGCAGTGCGGAGAGGGAAACGGCCCGATTCGTCATTGTTAGTGCGGCGCGGCATACCTTCGGTTTGGGACGATGTTATCGCAAAGTGCCTGGAGTTCGACGCGGAACTCCGCTATCAATCTGCGGCTGAAGTAATTCACGCATTTCACCAGCATCGATTGGTGATTTGGAGATTCCGGCAGGGCCAGCGTATCTCGCTCGCGCGGAAAAGTTTGGTCACGATAATAGCGGGTGCTCTGCTGGCCATGGCTGCCGCAACTCTATTTATGCTCAGCAATCCGTTCTCCTACCATATGAGCTCGGAAGTGAAATATTGGTATGACCTGGGCGTCAATGATCTTGGCGAAGGTACTTATCTCAATGCAACCAGCGAATTCGAAAGGGCCATTCAACTAGATCGCACATATCCTCTAACGCACGCTCGCCTTGCTGAAGCATGGAATGAACTCGATTTTGCAGGAGAGGCACAGCAACAAATGTTGTACGCCACGGCTCCCAGGCAGCAGCATTCTTTATCGAAGGTAGAAAGAATGTATTTGGACGCTGTCCGTACCACCCTGATCGGCGACTTCCACACGGCCAGCCTGGACTACGAAGCAATTGAGAAATTTCTTCCAAGACGCCTGAAATCTGAGGGGCTTGTCGATCTGGGACGCGCCTACGAGAAAGATGGCCGCACCAAAGAGGCGCTACAAAAATATCAAGAAGCCGCAAGGTTGAATTCAAACAATCCTGCCGCATTCCTCCATCAGGGGATTCTGATGAGCCGTCTGAGCGATTCAGCCGGAGCGAACAACGCGTTTAACCTGGCCGAAAATTTTTACCGCGATCACCACAACCAGGAAGGGGTGGCCGAAGTCAACTTTCGCCGCGGGTATGCGGCCAACGAGAATTTCGAATTCGATAGCGCGCGGAAATATCTGGCCAAAGCTATGGAGATCGCGAAAGCGACGGACGATGACCAGCTGAGAGTCCGCGTTCTCTCACAAATGAGCAGCGTGGAATATAACTCCACTACAGATAAGAACAAGGACAATGACAAGAAAGCCATTGCGTACGCAGAGGAAGAGGGAAGCTTATCCGACAAGAATCGACTGGCGTTCCGACTGGAGTATTGGTCGACGGATAGCCTGATGCGGCTGGGCAATGCGTATCTCGATGAGGAGCGATATTCCGACGCCGAGACTACGTTAGTGCAGGCTCTCGCGCAAGCCAAACAACGTAAATACGCCAGACTAGAGGCATTTGTGAATCTTACCTTGGCCAGTTTGTACGACCAGGAGGGGAAGCAGAGGGTTGAACAGATATCCCATGCCCAGATGGCTCTGAAGTATTTTGAGCAATTTGGTTATAGAGATCATGTTCGCGAAGCGTCGACGCTCATCCTCCGGGCCCGGGAACAACTGGGAAACCTGACCCAAAACCTTCAGTCGGCCAAGGATCTGCTAAGGCAGGCGAGCGAAGAAGGCAATAAGGAATCCATCGCGCAAGCCAAGGAGACCTTGGGCAGCGTCCTGAGCGGGCAGGAACAGTACCTAGAAGCCCTTGAGCCTTATCAGGAAGCCGTGAAGACAGACCAGGAGATTGGGCTCCGCGCGGGATACAACCAGGTTGGCTGTGCTGAAGTATTGTGGCATCTCGGACGCTTCCCAGAAGCTTCGGCAATGTTGGACTCCATATCGGATGACGAGAAAACGCGGCATGACATCGGCTCCGGAGTTAAACAGGGACAGGCCCATATCCAGTTGAATCAGCGGCACTACCGTGAAGCGCTCGTGATAGCGCAAGATGCCCTTAAGCAATTTCCCGATGTAACAGCAGAGAAGATTGCGGATCTGGAGGCCGTAGCTTCCGGCGCCGAAGCACAGTTAGGCCATATACCCCCGGCAAGACAGCATGCCGACAACATTGCAACACTTGCCCGAAGAAATTACAGCGCGAGCATGATGGCGCAGGCACAGCTTGCCTACGCACGGGTCGATTTGCAGGCTCACTCTTCTTTGAGAGCGTTCGAAGAGGCGAGGGATGCCAACCGCTATTACACGGAGAGAAACTTGCTGGAATCCCAGTGGCTTAGTCTGGCATTTATGGCAAGAGCCGCAAGAGATTCCGGTGATATGACAGGCGCCAAAAAATACGCGAAAAACGCCCTTGACAATCTGGCACACTTGGAACAGACTTGGGACTCCCCTACGATCAAGCTTTATGAGCTATGCCCCGACTATCAAATTGCTAAGAGCGAGTTAAAGAGTCTCTGTGACAGAAAGGAGGCTTAATCTATGCTCGAAGGTAGATCGATCAGAGTTAGGCATCTTTTTCTTGTCGCCAGCATGGGCGTTCTATTGACCACAGGAGTTACCTTCCTCGCATTCGCCGATCACAAGAGGCGCGGGCTCGGCGGCGGCACTACGAGCTCGTAGCAGGAACCAGTGAGAATTCTATTCACGAGGCCAGAGTACAAAGGAGAGTTAACCCATGAATGGATTAAGGTCAATTAAGTTGACGGAAGTTGGCTTGGCCGGAATGCTCGGCGGCGGCGTTGTAGCTGGGGTCGCGGCGTTAGCCATTGCCCTTATTCCTGGAATACACCGTATGTGGCCCATGAGCGGTGGTTCGACAAACACGCCAATCAAAGTGCGTGGCGGCGCAATGACCTTTCGATATCCTGGGGATTCACAAGGGAATACTCAGTGGCACAGTTACGGAACGAGTGGCTGGTGCATTCCGTTGGATACTACAGGTGGTAAGGTAAAGTTGAAGATAATTACCGATCCGGACTCCGACCCAGACTCCGATACTTCCTCGGTGGAGACTGTGTACACGCTAACCGGCGATTGGGTGGTTGACCTCCACGGCCGCCTACCCGACTTCACTTCGGACCCAAGTGAGGGTATCGAAATTACACCAACGGCAACTTGCAATTCGAACCAAAATGGAATTGCGCTGACTTCAATAGATAAAACGCAAACAGGCTTCTATCCTTCAGACCTGCCTTCTGACGGCCAGACATATAACAAGCGCTACCAACGTCTGACTTGTTCCGACGAAGATAAGTGTGAACATATGGGATCGGTCAATGTAACCACCGGGGGAAAGGTTAAGAAGCCAGTCGACTGTGAGAATGGAGAATGCATCGTAAAGATCGTTCCATGATGGTTTCTGTCCGTAACCAATTCCGCGGATTTTTATCTAAGATGTGCGCAAATCGCCTACAAACGGGAAACCTCAAACCCGGCCTGTATAGCGCACCTCCACCAGCGTGCAGTCATCCTGGGCGGGGTTGGGGGCGTGGAATTTTGCGACCTGGTCGAGGATTTCTCCAATGTTGTGGCAGTGGGTGACTGCGCTCAGCCATATTTCATCGAACTGACGGCCTTCGTTGTTCTCGGCTTCGGTAATGCCGTCGGTCGCGAGCAACAGGCGCTCCCCTCGCGTGAGCAAATCTGCGGCAGATGTATAGACTGCGCCTGGGATGAGTCCAACAACCACGTTTGTTGCTTCCAGCCGCCGGATTCCCTTGCCCTTGATCACAAGAGGCAGCAAGTGACCGCAGTTTATGTATTCGATCCGGCCATCGGGGAAGAGTTTTAGGATGACCATGGTTGCGTATTTGCCCACATTGCGCGTGTAGAGAAACTTATTCACGACGGCAGCTATCTCCGGCAATCCCTGCCGCGTCAGCAACTGGGCATGGATGATGCCCTGCAAGGTAGCAGCCACGATCGCCGCCGACACTCCTTTTCCCGACACATCCACAATCGTTGTGCAGACACAATCTTCCAGCACCACGGCGTCGTAAAAGTCACCGCCAATAGCAAGGCAGGGAACGCTTTTCGCGCGAAGCTCTGCATAGGGAAGTACTGGCAGTACGATGGACATGAGACCGCGGTGAATCTTTGCAGCGACGGAAAGCTCTTCCCTTGCCTGCCGGGCTTTTTGCTCAGCCTCGGCAAGCAGCGCATTCTGAAGGAGTGTGGCAGCTTCAGTCGCGATGGTGTCAAGCAGTTGATGATCGATCTCCGTAAGAGAGCCTGGTTTGGTCCGGCTATCGAGATACAACAGCCCGAGCAGTTGTTTTTGCTTCTCTCCAGGGATGCGCTTTCGCAGGGGAATGCAGTGTATGGTGCGAATCTCATTGACTATGACGCTGGACCATCCGGAGGAAATATCGTCCGACATAGTATCGCTCACCGAAAACTTCGATTTACTTCTTACCGCTTTACGGATGGCATTGCGGGAGATCGTGTGGTCCTCTTCCGTAATTTTCCCTGCGAGACCGAAGCCTTGGACAAAGCGAAGATCGCCATCGGTCGATAGAAAGACAAAACCTCGCTCGACACCAGTGAGCTGCAGGGTCAGTTGGAGCAGTTCGCTCAGAATTTCGTCAATTGCCACGCCCTCGTTGAGTTGACGGGCTGCGCGAAGTAGCCAGCCTAGTTGTTCCATTTCGCGTGCCGGACGGGTTTCCGCAGAGAACTCACGCAATTCCGGAATGGAAGTCAGCAAATCATGCAGCGAAGTGTGCTCCGCAGGGCCGATGGTTTGGTCGGCTTGCTCAACTAGAAGCCGCAGTTCCCTTCCATTCAGAGAGCCTAACTGCAACACATCGCCGGGCTTCAGTATTTCCTGCTGAATGCGCACCGAATTTAAATAGGTTCCATGAGTACTTTTTTGATCTGAGATCGTCCACACTTCCCCGTCTCGCGTGATTACAGCATGCTGGCGGGACACGAGAGCGTCGTGCAGCACAATATCCCGGTCCGGAGAGCGCCCTATCGAGATAGAGGCGCGATCCAGAACAAGAGAGTGCTGTCCGTCGGAGTCAGAATAACTAAGAACGATGGCAGGCATCCGAGAATCCTACTCCAATGAGATTAGCGTCGTCGACATCAGAACTGAAACAAAATTTTCGCTGTAAGCTGGCAACTCTATCCGGCCTCAGCTACCCAGAAGCGCTCTGTACGATGTGTAACTACGGCAGCGACTAGAAGCACAATCCTTACTTGATGCGGTATTCGATGTGGTAAGTTTTTAAAGCTTGTGGGCATGGAAAAGCTGGGTTAGTGGGTAATCCGTACCTGCAGATGAGAGAACTTCGGTCTCGGAAGACACATCCATATCGACAAGTTGGCCTGCAACCCCATCCCCTGTGAGCCGAGGTTGCTGCTCAACAAACCGAATCAGAGAATCGCGGAGCCGCACGGAAGACCGACTGGAGGATCATCGCTAATCATCCTACTCTGGGGGCGAATCGACACTCGATGCCATTCCCATAGCCGGATGTATAGGTAACTGGTTCGAATATCTGTGTTTTATGGAATCGGATTTATCCCGGTCTCTGGCCGCAGTCTGGTTCATGAGAAGACGGTACGCTAGCGATCGAGCCTGTCCGCGGCGCCGTCGACCAGCGATTGCATGAGTTCGTCGATGCTTGCGTGCTGAGCCAGGTTGGCGCTCTGTCCTGCCCAGAGCGCAAGCAATTCTGCCTTCCCGGCTTTTTGCGCGGGCAGAGCCAGATTGCGCATGAGAAATCTCTGCAATGGATAGGGGAGAATTTCAGCGCCGGGCTCGTTCATTGCCCTGAGAAGCTGATTATCTATCCCGCGCGCCAGCCTGCCCGTGAATCCCCTGGTTAGTGCGGTATGGCCGGCACTGCCATTCAATATGGCATCGCGATGCAATGCGTTCGCGCCGGACTCCTCGCACGCGAGGAAAACAGTGCCCATCTGCACGCCTTCAGCCCCCAGCGCAAAGGCGGCCGCAATGCCTCGCGCGTCGGCGATTCCACCGGCGGCTATCACCGGGACGCTCACCGCATCGACGGTTTGAGGAACCAATGCAATGGCGCCGGTAAGAGCATCCTCGGAGCGGCGCAGGAACGAACCGCGATGTCCGCCGGCTTCGAATCCGGAGGCAACAATCAGATCGACTCCGGCCTGCTCGAGCGCAACCGCTTCCTCGGGAACGGTGGCCGTGCCGATGGTGACGATAGCCTGCTTGCGCGCCTCATCGAGAATCTCCTTGGGAGGGATGCCGTAGATGAATGAGAATACCGGAACCTTTGCGTCGAGAATTGCACGCGCCTGATCTTCAAAGCGCAGAGGCTTATATGGCGCATAGCTGGGCTTCACACCGCCCACAGATACGATGTGTGGCGCGAACTGAGCCGCCGCACGGTCAAAGTCCCCGGCACCGGAACTGCCCGCGCCGGCGTCTTCCATCGAAACCCACAGGTTTACAGCAAACGGCCTGGCGGTGAGAGAACGAATCTCGGCAACCACATCTGCGATTGCCTGCGGCTCAAGGGAGTGAGCGCCGAAGGAGCCCAGGCCGCCAAAATTCGATACACCGGCGGCGAGGCGCTGGGCAGGAAAGCCTCCCAGCGGGCCCTGGATGATCGGATATTGAATGCCCAGCTTCGCAGAGACGCGAGTCTGGCTCCATATTGACTCTTTCATACGCTCAGGACGCGTGTTCGGCAGCTACGCGGCGAGGCAGCTTCCAGCCCGGCCTGATCCAATGACAGGTGTAGCCGTTGGGGATGCGCTGCAGATAGTCCTGATGCTCGGGCTCCGCCTCCCAGAAGTCCCCCACGGGGACGACCTCGGTGACGACCTTGCCGGGCCACAAATGCGAGGCATCCACATCACGAATCGTCTGCTCGGCAACCTCTTTCTGCTCCGGAGAGGTATAGAAGATTGCAGAACGATAGCTGGCGCCGATGTCATTGCCCTGGCGGTTGCGCGTGGTCGGATCGTGAATCTGGAAAAAGAACTCGAGAAGATCGACAAAACTGATCTTCGCCGGATCGAAGATGATCTCGATGCCTTCGGCATGGGTGCCGTGATTGCGGTAGGTGGCATTGCGTACATCGCCGCCCGTGTATCCGACGCGGGTTGAAATCACACCGGGTAGATCCCGCACCAATTCCTGAACACCCCAGAAGCACCCGCCTGCCAAAACCGCACGTTCCGTTGTCATAACCACACTCCTCGTCAAAGGGTTACTCTACTCTCCGCAGCTATGGCCTTCAAGGCCGCAGCGAGTTGGACAAACAACAACCCCTGATCAATAGATGTTTCTCGATTGCCTGCGGATGCGAGCGGCCTTAGAGTTAAGACCCGGCCGCGCTCAATGATTGCCCATGGCGAGCAGCGCGGTGGCGCAGGTGAGGCAGCCGAGACCTGCGGCTAGCATCGTTTTCGATGTGCGGGACGCGGCTTTCCACTCGCCTGTGCATACACCGGAGAGCGTGGCGGTCATGATCATGAAGATCTGGAAAAGCCCCCAGCCGATGGAGGTTCCGAGCGACCCTAGGTA
Organism: Acidobacteriaceae bacterium; assembly: GCA_036271955.1. Classification (GTDB taxonomy): domain Bacteria; phylum Acidobacteriota; class Terriglobia; order Terriglobales; family Acidobacteriaceae; genus Acidicapsa. The sequence continues at coordinate 1,494 of DATAZR010000114.1, read as the reverse complement.
TGTTGCGCTCATGCCATAGAGCGCAAATGCGCCCATCCACAGAGCACCCATAAGGATCGGGAGCGTGATCTCTGCGGGGGCCGATGCAAAAGCAGACCAACTTGCATTTTTTCGCAGCAGATAGAGGCTGTAGACGATGTTGGGCAGAAAGCCGCCGGCGAGGCCGATGGGCCATACGGCGTAGGCGGCATGCAGCTCAGGGTTGCCGAGAAGCACGGCTTGATGCGCGATTTGCTGACCGAAGGCGAAAGAGTAGTTGAGCATCGGCGCCATCACTCCGCAGAGAATCGCGAGCAGAACAGCGGCGAGGTAGCGGTTTGCGGGCTTGCGTTGCGCAGTCTCGTGAGAATCGCGCTCGCGGATGTGTCCGCCCCATGTGGAGAGGCCGATGCCAACGATCATCACAGCGACGCCGGAGAGAATCTCGATGAGCGCGGTCGTGCGCACCTCGGCGCGATGCTGTATGAACAGCGGCACCAGCGTGCCCAGCATGGCTCCCAAGCCGACAATGATGGCATAGGCAAGGCCGAGGCCGAGGCGCTGCACCGAGATGCCGAAGAGGATCTGCGCGATTCCCCACCCGGCGCCTAGCAGGAAGGGTACGGCAAGCTGCGAAAACGATAGTGCGCGATAAGTTTCAAAGAGATGATCGACCAGGCCCAGCGCCAAGGCCCACGGAAGGATAACCAGCGAGACCACGCTGAAGATAAGCCAGATGTTTTCCCATTTCCAGCGGCGAGCGAACTTCATCGGCAGCATGCAGTTGCCGGACATGAGCCCGGCAATCAGCGTGAGCGCGAGCCCGGTCCAGAGCGACGTCGACATTTATACGCTCTCTCTGCCGTTCAGAATCATGTCGGAGGATGCGCCCGGCTCCTGCGGAGTTTTATAGAAGCCTCCACTGACGTCGGCTGGATGAACGAAGTAATCCTTGAGGTGCGGGATGTGCTCGAGAAAGACGACCTCGTGGTCGAGCGCGATGCGATTGAAGAGCACCAGATGCTGATGCAGTTGTCCCATATCGCCGACGTGCGGCACGATGGGCAAGCCGAATTTCTTTGCCATCAGGCTAACGGTGAGAAACTCGCTCACGCCCGCCAGACGCGTGCAGTCGGCCTGAACGAAATGCATGCCGCCATAGCGGAAGAAGTTCTTGAAGAGGATGCGGTTGGGAATATGCTCGCCTGCCGCGATCTTCACTGGCGCGATAAGGTGCGCAAGCTCAGCATGAGCATAAACATCGTCGGGATGCGTCGGCTCTTCGATCCACAGCGGATGGAATTTTGCCAGTTCAGTGCACATGCGGCTTGCGTCGGGTAGGTTCCAGCGCTGATTGGCGTCAAACATGAGGATGCCAGCTTCGCCTACCAGCTCGCGCAGCATCGCGGCACGGCGCAGATCACGCGCTTCCTCGGCTGATCCAACCTTGAGCTTGAAGGCGCGGAAGCCGCGATCGATGGCACGATGGGTAAGCTCGCGCACCTTGTCATCGTC
>DATAZR010000113.1:0-4078 GCA_036271955.1 Acidobacteriaceae bacterium | reverse complement strand
CTGCGATGCGATGTATGCGCGTGCGCTGGCGGCGGGCGCGAAGAGCGTGCGTGAACCGGCGGATCAGCCGTATGGCGATCGCATGGCAGGCGTTCTGGATCCATTCGGTTACAAATGGTGGATCGGGACACAGATCAAGAGCATGACGGTTCCCGAGATGGAAGAGGCCGTGAAGGGGACGCACGGGGCGGTATGACTCCCGATACGTTTCGCCGTGCCGCACTGACGCTGCCGGGCGCGATCGAGAGCGCGCACATGGAGCATCCGGACTTCCGGGTGGCAAACCGGATCTTTGCGACGCTGGGTCATCCCGATGCGGCGTGGGGGATGGTGAAGCTGCCGCTTGATGAGCAGCAGAAGCTGGTCGAGGCGATGCCGGACGCATTCACGCCGGCGACGGGCGCGTGGGGACGGCAGGGCTCGACGCTGGTGCGGCTGGCGAAGGTCAAGCCGCAGGTGCTGGTGCACTCGCTGGAGATGGCGTGGCGGCTGGCGCAGGCGAAGCCGGCAAAGAAAAAGCCGGCGTAGCGCGACATCTATCGCGAGTGATGCAGGATGAAGTCTGCGCGCTCGGCTGGGCTGACGCGCGGCAGCCTCACTATCTCATAGCCGAGATCCGTGTAGGTGTGCACGATGGCGTGTTCGGTGCGCTCGGCTTCTTCGATGGTCTGGCGGCGTTCCGTGTCGGTGGTGTAGATGGCCGGCCAATATGGTGCGAGAAAGACCGGGTTGCGATACCGGCATGCAGCCGCCTGCTCCCGCAGATGCGTGGAGAGGGTGTGGCCGACGAGGTCGGCGCAGGTGAAGGCATCGCCGACGCCTCGGTCGAAGTAGACGGGAAGCTGCAGATTCTTCGCGGCTTGTGCGCGATATGTGGCAATCGACCGCTCCATCAGGAGGTCGGCGAAACGCGACGCTTCGAGCCACGGAACGGCATTGCCACCGCTGACGATCTGTTCCTGGATGACGGCGCGGGCATCCTCCGGAATGCAGAGGTGGCCGCGGCGGGCGAGTTCGGCGAGCACCGTGGTCTTGCCGCTGCCTGGGCCGCCGGTGATGACGTAGAAGGGCGGAAGGTATTTCATCGCGATTGCTCTTAAGAGAGATTGTCAGAAGCTTCGGAACGGATGGCCCGCATCCAGGATGGCCCGAATCCAGGATGGCCCGAATCAAGGATGGCCCGAATCAAGGATGGCCCGAATCTATGTTCGCCCGAATCCAGGGGCATACCGGTGTGATGTGCCTGAACCCAGTGACGAACTCCGGATAATTTTCCCTGATTCATGGTGGGGCTGCACATATCAGTGTATATACACTTATATGAAGGATTTTCAGACACAGCTTGCCCGGACCCGGAATTGCAGCTGCTCTGCCCTGCGGCGCGCGACGCGTGCGGTCACGGCGCATTATGAGGGGCACTTTCGCGGATCGGGGCTGCGTGGAACGCAATTTACGATCCTGTCGGTATTGGCACAGGCCGGTCCTCTGCCGATGACGCGGCTTGCCGATCTGCTGGGCGTGGAACGAACGACGCTGACCCGCAATCTGATGGTATTAGCACGACAGGGGCTGGTGGCATGGACCGGTGAGCAAGATGGCCGCGTCCGCAAGGCGTTGCTGACCAAGTCGGGCGACGCGATGCTGCACACGTGCCTGCCGCACTGGATGGCGGCCGAGGCCAGTGTGGGGAAGGTGCTGAAGCGGTTTCGGCTGCCGCAGACAGCCGCATAGGATTCTGTGTGGCCTTTGGCTGCGTAACAGGGCAAGTGCTTATTTTGGGCCAATGAGTGTAGATACACGGAGGTAATTATGTTCGATCTGGTGTCCACCGCGGAGCTGACCGCCAGCGCTGCAATCGTCGTCTTCTTCATTTCATCCATGCTGTCGTCCACAGTTCGGCAACGTGTGTTGATTGCCGCGGCGCTGACTCTCTGGTTCTGCCTCGTGCTGGCGGCGGGCGCAACGGGTGTCCTGGCGCATTCAATTGGGCCGGTACCGGGAGTAGGAGTCGCGGTGCTGATCCCGCTCGCGCTGCTGACCCTGCTGGTGCTGGGTACAGCGCGCGGGCGTGAAGGGGTGCGGCGCATCCCGATCGCGGCGCTGGTGGGTGTCCAGGGCCTGCGCGTTCTCGGCATCACGTTTGTGTTGCTCTACTGGGCGAAGCGACTGCCGGCTCCCTTCGCACCCACGGCAGGCTGGGGCGATGTCTCGGTCGGACTGCTGGCGATACCGCTGGCCGTGTTGCTGGCACGCAGCACGGGCGCGACTCCTAAGGGAATGGTTGTCATGTGGAATGTATTGGGGCTGCTGGACCTGGTGACAGCGGTGGCTCTGGGCGCTACGTCGGCCGCGGGGCCGCTACGCATCTTTTATGGGGAGCCGGGTACCGCCATCATGACTAACCTGCCATGGGTCCTGATTCCCTGCTTCCTGGTGCCCTCGTTTTTCTTCCTTCATTTGTGCACGTTGTATCGGCTGCGGGCGCTTGCGCCAGGCAAGCAGACCGAGTCTCTCCGTTCGGTTCGGATGGCAGCTCCAGTCTCCTAATAAAATCAGGCCCGCTTCTTCATTGCGAGGAGGAAGAAGCGGGCGACCCTGCGCCGGGATCGCCGGTGATGTTTGTTAGAAGCTTGCCAGCGCATAGGAAAAACCTCCACGAGTCGTTGGAATGCACGAGTCGTTGGAATGCCGGGAGCAAAGCAGCGCAAAGCCTGCAGTATCTTCGAACGAACGGGCGCATCTGTGCGTCATGGCTGTGGACGAACCGGGATGCCGTCCCAGAAGCACATTCAGGAGAAGCCGTGATCAAGATTGCCGCAGCATTTTTGGCGCTGTGTGCCGCTGGTATCTGCGCGGCCCAGCCGGCAGTAACAGCCACGCCATCGGCTCCAACGAAGCACTATCGTCTTACCTTCGTTCTCACCTATCCACAAGACCAGCAGCCACCGCAGAGCTTCGTGCTGGATATACCCGTGACACGCGAGCGGCCCGGAACATCGGAGATGAGTGTGAACTCTGGACTGACTGGGCAGTTGGAGGAGAGTGTTGCGGAGAAGATTCAATGCACCGATGTGCAGGAATCAGAGGCCGGGCTGGCGGCGACCGTAACCTTTGCCATGGACAGCGTGGGCAAGGCTCCGCCATCTTATTCCGCAGAACCGCTCCACCATAATCTGTCATTCGATCGGAAGATTGACCTTGTACTTGGCAAGCCGACGCGAATCACCGGTGACATGCAGATCAAGCCGCTGCGCAAGGGTGACGAAGCGATTCCAAGCAGCTTGCCCGCCCCTCCTCAGATCACTGTCACTGCCGTTGAGATGTAGAAACAAAGACCCGCTTCACCGAGCGAACCGGGCCTTTGTCTATCGTGTTCTGAGGCTTACGCCTGGGCTGGGTCGCGGCGAGTCAGCCGATGTGAAGCGGTGGTTCAACGCCAGCGACGACGAGGGTTTCGGCGAATGAGACTGGTGCCTTTTGATCGCAGAGTCGTGATGTGCCTGTAAGCCCAGTTCTCGGGTGGCAGAAAGGCAAGCAAACAGAAGACGATGCCGACTCCGAAGCCTCCGGCAGCAAAAGTGGTCTGCCGGTAGCTACCGTTGAGAAAAACCCAGTGATCGGCATCGAGCTCCGTCTTCGCGGTCAGCATCAGAAATAGCCCGAAGACAAATAGCCCGAGCCTGAGTATCCAATGCATTGGCTGACATATTCTCAGATCGTTCCACGCCGATACAACGTGTATATGCGCGGAAGCAAAGTGGCCCGCCTCGTTGGGCGAAGCGGGCCTTTGTCTATCGCGTTCTGAGGCTTACGACTGGGCTGCGTCGTCCGCAGTCGCTTTCGTGGTGGCGACGGTCCAGTTGGGATCGCCTACCTTGAAGCGGGCGAAGCGGCGCACGGTGATGTTCTCGCCGAGCTTGCCGACCTTCTGCGCGATGAGCTGCGCAATACTCATCGACTGCTCCTTGATGAAGGGCTGATCGAGCAGGCAGACCTCTTCGTAGAACTTGCTCATCTTGCCTTCGACGATCTTCTCGACCACCGGCGCGGGCTTGCCGGTTGCGGCGGCCTGGGCGCG
>DATAZR010000112.1:0-6356 GCA_036271955.1 Acidobacteriaceae bacterium | reverse complement strand
TGGGCGGTGGTGGCGCCGGCTAGCTGGTAGTCTTTGATGTCTTCGGTGATCATCTGGTGGCGGACGGCGTAGTGGGCTGCGTTGGCGTCTCCGTTGGGCACGACTTCGGCGATGGTGAAGGTGCGAATCGGGACGATGTAGCTTTTGCCGCCTATGTCACGGGGCTCGAAGTCGGTGCGGATGTCTTCGGAATGGACGAAGTCGCTGGGCTTGAACTCGGCCTCGGTGATGAGGCGGACGACTGAGCCCGAGTCGGGATCGACGAATAGCTCGCCGTGATATCCAGCGTTGGTTTTGAAGTTATGCCAGTCGGCGGAGTTTTGCATATTGCCGTACAGGCTCTTGCCGCCGCCCGCGCCGCTGACGCCCTGTCCTGAACTGATGTGCGAGGTGCCGGTGGTGTCAGTCTGGGGGAAGCAGCAGTAGACGATGCCGAAGTGGGTCTTCTTCTTCTCGATCGCGAAGGAGTAAACGGCGGCCTGCTTGCCGTCGACGGTCTGCCAGCGGAGGAATTTTGGGCTGCCGTTGGAGGTCAGCTCCTGCATGGTGGTGGTGAGGTTGGGGGGTGGGCCGACGGAAGCAACCATGCCGTTCATGCCCCACTGCGTCTTGTCCTTGCCGGGTTCCTTGGGGAGACCGTTTTCGATTTCTACCTGCTCGGTCTTGGTGTTCATCAGGCGGACGTAGCTGGCGTACAGGTCGAATATGGGGTCAGATTCCGACTTGACGCCGGAGTGCAGGCCGCCGCCGCTGGAGGGCGGGGCCTCGATGCGGTCCTGAAAGCGGGCGGTCATTTCAGTAGCGGTGAGGTGGGGAAGCTGCGCATAGGTTTTGGATACGTAGTCGGCGGCTTTGGCGAGCATGGCTTGCTGGGCGGCGGCGTCGGGAGCGGGCGCGGAGGGCAGGTCGGCGGCGGGCGGCGGCAGGGTGGCGCTGCGGGCCTCGAGGACGTACATCTGCTCGGTGGTGAGCGGGCCGGGAACCATGTTGGCCATGTCGTTCATGACGGCGAAGGATAGCTCTTCTGTGAGCTCGGATTGCTTGAGGTCGGTGGCGGTGTCGGGGTCGCTTTTCTTGGCGGCCTGATCGGCGGCGAGCAGCTCTCTCAACTGCTGCACGGTGATCTTTTTGGGGCCGGCGGACCAGGCGGGCTGGACGGCTACGGCCAGCGACAGAACGAGTATCCAGCGAAGATGGTTCCGGTTGGGATGCTTCATGTGGTGTTCCTCTGTGAAATTTCGAGCGCAGCGATTGTACCGTTTCGGGGGCGAAGTTGCATCGTGGCGGTGCGAATTCCATCCAATAAGGTGGGACGCGCCGGGGTGCTGGAACACTAGCCGGGGCGGCGCTGGATGGTAGAATCAATCAGTGCCGGGCCCTACGCGACACAATCCCGCCAACCCCGCCAGGTCCGGAAGGAAGCAACGGTAACGGGCTAGTGTGGGCGCAGTAGGTCACCCGGTACTTATTGGGTCCCCTGGACCTTTTGATGACCTTTTGATCTATAGGACCCGTGATCAGGCGATGCTCTGTCTCTCCCCGCGGACGGATGGCCTGAAGGAGAGTATCGGCTTTGACCTCAGATTTGACCCCCCAGACAAATAAGGTTTTTCGCGCTCCGCATTGCACTCGGGCCAAGATCAGCGCGCTTGGGACTTATGTTCCTCCGAAAATCCTGACTAACGCCGATCTGGAAAAGATGGTCGAGACCAACGATGAGTGGATTACGTCGCGGACGGGGATCAAGGAGCGGCACATCCTGGAAAAAGGGCAGGGAACCAGCGATATGGCGGCTGAGGCCGCGCGGCGTTGCCTGGCGGCTCGGGGAATTGAGGCAAGCGAGGTTGAGGCGATCGTTGTTGGGACGGTAACTCCGGATATGGCTTTCCCGTCGACGGCTTGCCTGGTGCAGGACAAGATTGGGGCCAAGGGCGCGTGGGGATTCGATGTGTCGGCGGGCTGCTGCGGGTTTGTGTTTGCGTTGCAGGCGGGCGTGAAGCTGGTGGAGAGCGGCGCACATAAGAAGGTTCTGGTCATCGGCGGCGATGCCAACTCGCGGATTGTGGATTACACCGACCGGACGACCTGCATCCTCTTTGGCGATGGCGCGGGGGCTGTGCTGATTGAGCCTTGTGAAGAGGGCGAGATCGGGCTGATTGATTTTGTGCACGAGATCGACGGGTCGGGTGGACCGGCGCTGAATCTGGCGGCTGGCGGGAGCTTGTTGCCTGCTTCGGCGGAGACGGTGGCGGCCAAGCAGCACTACATTCACCAGGATGGGCAGACGGTTTACAAGTTTGCGGTGCGCAAGATGGCTGAGGCTACGACGAAGGTGCTGGAGCGGAATTCCGTGACTGGGCCGGAGCTGGGATGTTTCATTCCGCACCAGGCGAACAAGCGCATCATTACGGCGACTGCGGACCGGCTGGGGATGGACCCGGAGCGGGTGATTATCAATATAGAAAAGTATGGGAATACTTCGGGTGGGACGATTCCTCTGGCGATGGGGACGGCGGTCGAAGAGGGGAAGTTGAAGAAGGGCGATCTGGTGCTGCTGGCTGCGGCTGGGGCTGGGTTTACTGTGGGGGCTGCGCTGCTTAGGTGGGAGATTTAGCCGCTTTCTTCGTGCTTCGCACGAATTAGACCCATGTCTCAGAATCGAGACATGGGGCACCCGATCGCTGTTTACCCAGCCATCGGTTGAAAAGTCTTCTCTATCCGCGTTCGGTCATATTCCAGTATCCAAGACTTGTGTGCATCATAGATCGCTTGAAGATCGCTGCGTTTTGGCGCCACGAGGTCTAAACCACGGTCGTCATACATATGCAGGATGATGTTGCGCGTTCGGTTGACGAAGTACACCCGATCACTCGTTCGAGGTCGCCTCATATAGTAATCGGCGTTGGCTTTGGCTTGAAGAATGCGCTTGTAGTCGATGCGCCTGGGTTCGATATTTGTCCAGCGGAGAGTCGTGATCTCACGGGTGTCCTCGTCTTCGTCCGTCACGAGTCGGTAGCGTCCTGCCGGACCGGATAGCCCAAGTGAGTACCGCTTCGAAAGTTGGAATACCGTGCCGGAAAAGGTGCGATACCTGCCGCTCTTAGTCTTGATTCCACTAGGACGAATGGAGGTATATTGAGCCGCTCCCGACACTATGTAGCTGAGGTCGCCTGGATAGAATACTGTTTCGTAGAGAGTGCAGGCGCGATGTAGCACGACATCGTCATAACTCATGCCGTCCTGATTTGTCCCTAGTTCAAAGCGGATTCCCACCGGCCATTCGTAGAAAAGAGGTGGGCGCAGGTGAAGGCCAGGAAATGTGACGGACATGTAATCAGCTAGTTGCATTGCAATGGATGATAAGGCCTGTGTGAGCCCATTCCAATATGAAAAACCTTAGAAGGTATAAGGCGGCAGGACGCTGGCTTCTGCTGCTAACTCGTAGAACTTGCGCAGGCCGGATTGGACCTCTTCGTCTAATTTATAAAAAATGTTGCTGGTGAGATAGGCGCGGATGGTGTTCGCGGGTAGGGGGATGCGTGCGCTCCATTCTTCGACGAGGGTCTCGATGTTGGCGAGGCCGCGGTCGCGGGAGGCTGTGAAGTTCTGGGCGATTTCTTCGAGGGAGCGGTTGCTGGCCTGAAGCGAGGTATCGCGGATGGCCCAGACGGCTGCTACCCAGGGGGTGCCAGTCAGCTTGATCCATTCTTCAGCTACGTCGTGATAGATGAGCTCCTGGCCTGTGCGGGCAAATAGATTCTCGCGTTCTTCGAGGGCGAAGAGAGCTGGGTCGCCGATGAGCATGGCGGCGTCGGCTGCTTCGAGCATGGGGTCGAGGTCGGGATAGTGCGGGACGAAGGTTGCGCTGGGGTTCCACTGCTTGCGGAAGAGGATTTGCAGGTAGGCGAGCGAGGAGCGCGACGAGGTGTCGGCGGCGATGGTTCTGATTTCGGAGAGCGGCTGGCTGGCTTTGCGGACGAGAAGGATAGAGCGGACTTTGCGCTTGGAGGCGATGACGCAGCCGGGCTGGCTGGCGGTGCCGGGAATGATCTTTAGATTCGGCATGGTGGCGAGCGCGGCTACGGGAACGAGGCCGATGTCGGCTGCGGCGGGCTCTTCGATGGGGAGGGCGAGGCGCTCGGCGCAGGCGGCGGGCGACATGAGGCTGAGATGGTAGCGGGTGGCGAGTTCGCTGCGGTGCGGCTGGTGTTCGAAGTCCCACATCAGCGGCGCTGGATTGAGGAAATTGATAGCCGCTATTCGGAGCCGCAGTCTTCCGGTGGCTGGATCGGAAAGACTGTCGAGAGGTGCGTTCACCTCTTTAGGGTATCAAGGGCCTCGTTTGCGAGTTCCACAACGGCCTCGCGCGAACGAGTGCGGGGAGTTTGGAAGTTGTAACGGGCAGCGTGCTGATTCGTGCAAAAGCAGATCCTTCGCTTTGCTCAGGATGACAAGGCTTTGGAGGGGGCGGATTCTTTGGCAAAAGCAGATCCTTCGCTCCGCTCAGGATGACAATACTGTGGCGTGAATCGCCGCATTCAATGCGGAGTTCTATTTTGGACTGAGCGATTGTCGGAAGTGGGCCAAGATTAGTGCTGGAGGAGATTATGAGCAAGCTGGCAGCGGAGGATCGCAAGGAGATTTCGGCGAAGGAGTATGCCTTTCCCAAGGAGCGCAAGGAGCCGCTGGAGAATGCGGCGCATGTTCGCAATGCGATTGCGCGGTTCAATCAGGTGGAAGGGGTTTCAGAGGCGGAGAAGGATGAGGCGTGGAAGCGGATCAAGGCTGCGGCTAAGAAGTTTGGCGTGGAGATGGAGGAGTCGAGCCGGAAAGAGCTGAAGGCTTCCAAAAAGAAGTAATGGAGACGAAAGGCCGCCGGAAGTTTTTGTCTCGCTGTATTGACTTACGCAGGCGTGGCGGATAGTGTTGCGAAATTGCATAGGAAAGATAGATTCATGTCTTCGGAAGGCGCTCGCGAGTTAGGGCAGATGCGATTTCTGAAGATGCTTTGATTTACTTATTCCCTGTCTGCGGACCTGAGTCCGCTTATGACTACGACATCAAATTTTTTGGACGGGCAGGCTGCGTCCGCGGCTTCGCTGGATGAAGATCGCCTGGGCATGCTGGCGATGACGCTTTCGCCGGGGTTGGGGCCGCGGCGGATTTTGCAGGCTGTGCGCGAGCTTGAGGCACCGAGCCAGATCTTTGGGCTGCCGCTGACTGCGATCGAGGCGTTGAAGTTTCCTGCCCCTGCGGCGCAATTTCTATTCGATGGGAAGGCGCGGGCGGCGGCGGAGCAGGAGTGGGCTCGGGCGCTGGAGCAGGGCGTGCAATTGGTGACCTTTGGCTGCGCGCTGTATCCGGAGCGGCTGAAGGAGATCTACGATCCGCCGCCGGTGCTGTGGGTGCGCGGGAATGCGGAGCTGCTGGCGAAGCCTTCGATTGCGGTGGTGGGGACGCGGCATCCGACTCCGTACGGGACGGGCATTGCTGAGATGCTGTCGCGGGACCTGGCAGCGCGGGGGATGCTGATTGTGAGCGGCATGGCGCGCGGGGTCGATTCGGCGGCGCATAAGGGGGCGCTGGCTGCGGGCAAGCCGACGCTGGCGGTGTGGGGCACGGGCGCGGATGTGATCTATCCCAAAGAGAACAAGAAGCTGGCGGAGGACATTCTGGCGACGGGCGGGGCGATCGTTTCGGAGCTGCCGTTGGGGACGTTTCCTGCGCCGCAGAATTTTCCGCGGCGGAATCGGATTTTGTCGGGAGTGAGTGTCGGGGTGCTAGTGGTGGAGGCGAGCGAGAACTCCGGTACGCGGGTGACGGCGCGGTGCGCGGCGGACCAGGGGCGGGATGTTTTTGCGGTGCCGGGCAATGTTACGAATAAGAATTCGTGGACGCCGAACACACTTATTAAACAGGGCGCGCAGCTGACGGCGACCTGGGAGGATGTTTGGGAAGTGCTGTCGTCGCAGGTGCGGCTGGAGCTTGAGGCCGGGTGGGCGGTTGAATCCAAATCGCGGGGTGGTGCATCTGATTTGGCTGACCAGCGGACTGGGCCGCCGATTGGAGCCAACGAGGCAATTGTTTTAGAAGTGCTTCGTCAGGATGCGGCGCTGCAGATCGATGAGATTCTCGAACTGGTAGAGACGCAACTTACTTCGGCTGAGGTCTTTACGGCCTTGTTTGAGCTGGAGCTGGCGGGGCGCATACGGTCGCTTCCGGGCAAGAATTACGTTCGCGGATTCTGATTTTCCCACAGAGAACAGCAACCGTCGATTCGCAATGGAGGGGCGTTCCGTGTTAGCGTCCTGTCTCTGAAGGGCATTTTTTTGAAATTCGGAACGGTGAACGGATTC
>DATAZR010000111.1:0-7030 GCA_036271955.1 Acidobacteriaceae bacterium | reverse complement strand
CAGCAGCGCCACCACCCCCAGCCGCACCCCGGTCACCGCCACAATCCCCAGCAGCCCCGACTCCCACGACGCGCGGTGAAAGGGAATCGCCAGCACTTCCAGCCCCAGCAGAACATACAGCACCGAGTTCTGCACCTCGTCTATCACCCTCCAGAACTCGTCAATGCTCGCATGCGAAATACTCGGGTGCGGATGGTTCATGTTGAAGCGCCGCAGAGCAATCCCCGCCGCTACAGCTTCGAGCGGAGCCGACAACCCGCCCGCCTCGGCCAGCGCATACCCGCCCAGCGCCAGTGCAAGGGTAAACAGAATCTCCACCTGGTAGGCATCCACCAGGCACATCAGCATTGAAGTCACCCACGCCAGCGCCACTCCCAGCGCCAGTCCGCCGCCGGCCTTCAGCACCACCATCCCACCCAGTCCCCATGCCGAGGGAGCCATCCCTCGCGAAGCATCCAGCAGCGCCAGAAAGATCACCGCGCCCACGCCGTCATTGAACAGCGATTCGCCAGCCAGCTGCGCCTCCACATGCTTGGGAATCCCAACCCGCCGCAGCATCTCCAACACCGCAATCGGATCGGTCGGCGAAATCAGCGCTCCAAAGAACAAGCACTCCAGCCAGCTCGCATGCACGCCCATCGGCGGGAGCGCCACACGCATCAGCGCAGCTACAGCGATGGTCGACAGCAGCGTTCCGAAGACCGAATGGAGCGCCACTCCCAGCTTTTCCTTAGCCAGGTATTCGAGGTCCAGCAGAAAGGCCCCGGCAAACAGCAGCACCGCCAGCATCCCATGCAAAATCAGGCTCTCGAAATCGATCTGCCGTACCAGCTGAAACGCCCACGGCCGCAGCCCCGCCGCATACGCTCCCACCCAGGCCAGCGACAGCGAAGCCGCCACCGTCAGCACCATCGTCCCAATCGTAATCGGCAGCTTGAGCCAGCGCATGCTCACCCAGCCAAAGACCGCCGCAATCGAGATCAGCACGCTCAGCAGCTCAAGGGTCGTCATCGTGCGCACGCTCCAGCCCCAAGTCTAATGCGGCCGCTCTGCCATCGATGCCAGAAGAAAAGGATTGTCATCCTGAGCGAGCGTAGCGAGTCGAAGGATCTGCTTTTGTCTTTGTTGTTGTTTTTGCTTTTCTTGCTGTCAATCCCGAAGGGAATCTTCTGTCCCGGATAACTCGACGTGGGTGCCCCATATCTACCGGCGCTCTATGCCGGGAGATGTGGGCCACATTCGTGCGCAGCACGAACCACCGTCTCTTGCTATCCTTCCCCAAAGGCATGATCCCCACCCTCGAAACCCCGCACCTCACTCTGCACCCGCTCCAGCTCGAAGACGCCGCCCAGGTCGAGCCTCTCTTCGCCCAATGGGAGATCGTCCAGCACCTCAACAATCGCGTTCCCTGGCCATTCCCACCCGACGGCGCGCTGACCTACTACCGCGAAGACGCGTTACCAGCCATGGCTCGCGGCGAAGAGTGGCATTGGACCCTCCGCCTCAAAACCGCCTCCGATCAGATCATCGGCGCCATCGGCCTTTTCAAAGGAGACAACAATCGCGGCTTCTGGCTCGGCCTGCCCTGGCAAGGCAAAGGCTTCATGACCGAAGCCGTCATTGCCGTCAACGACTACTGGTTCGACACGCTTCAATTCCCCGTGCTGCGCGCTCCCAAAGCCGTCGCCAACGTCACCTCCCGCCGTATCTCCGAAAAGACCGGCATGCGCATCGTCTCCACCGGCGAAGGCGACTACGTCTCCGGCCGCCTGCCCACAGAAACCTGGGAAATCACCGCAGAAGAATGGCGCGCCTGGCGCAAGGAAAACGGAGCGCACTGATCCGCCGGCTCACGATCAAAAAATAAGAGTTGTCATCCTGAGCGAGCGTAGCGAGTCGAAGGATCTGCTTTTGTCTTTGCTCTTGCTTTTCTAGCCTGTCATTCCCGAAGGGAATCCGCTTTTATCTAAACTCCCTAAACCTTCTCTACCGGCCCCTCATCGCTGGCCGCCTTGATCTTCCCGTACTTCACCTGCAGTTCATTCAGCTCCACATCGCTCAGGCTCTCGATATCGATCATCTGATCCCGCGCCTTATCGATCGCCCGTATCAGTTCATTCAGCTTCAGGTTGATCGCCCGCGCATCTCGGTTCTGCGTGTTCTGAATCAGAAACACCATCAGAAACGTAACAATCGTCGTCCCCGTATTGATCACCAGCTGCCATGTATCGGAGTAGTGAAACACCGGCCCCGTCGCCGCCCAGATCAGGATCACCAGCCCCGCCCCGGCAAAGGCCCACTTCGATCCCAGCTGCGCCGAAGCCTTGGCAGCGAACTGCCCAAACCAGTCCGTGCCGTGCGCCGCCCCATCCGCAGACGCAGTCTGCTCGTTAAGCTTGTCTTCAATCTTGGGCAGCGAATTCAATCGCACTCGTGGCTTGCGTGTCTTGCTCTCGTTCATGCGCCCCATCATACGCTCGCACTATGCACTGGACTGCCCAGACCAATACACTCCCGCAACTTGTTCGAGCGCAAGCTGGCGCCCACGTTTGATTCGACATAGATGAGGGAGGCTCCATACCTCGCGTTTTAGAGCGCATTCCATGAAAGCTTTTATGGTTTTGTATCGTGTACAATTCATTCGCTAATGAAACATGAGGTTCACCTATGCCAAACCTATCTCTCTCAAGGCGGTCGTTCGTAAAGCAGATGAGCTGCGCCGGAGCGCTCGGTGCAGCAGCCACGCATGCCAACGCCCTAGCCGCTTCCATAGCTGAAGACACGCCGCAGCCGGGCCAACCCCAACCGGGAGACGCTACCCGCGAGCAGAGGATGAAGTGGTGGCATGAAGCCAAATTCGGCATGTTCATTCACTGGGGCCTCTACAGCGTCATAGGACGACAGGAATGGGCAATTGAAGAGCAGGGCATCCCGCTTGCTCAATATGAAATCCTCGCCAAACACTTCAAACCTAAGCCGAACGCCGCTCGCGACTGGGCCAAACTGGCAAAACGCGCCGGGCAGAAGTACATGGTGATGACAACCAAGCACCATGAGGGCTTCTGCCTCTTCGACAGCAAGCTCACCGACTACAACGCCGCGCAGCAAGGCCCGGGGCGCGACCTCGTCCGCGAATATGTCGAAGCTGCCCGCGCTGAAGGTTTGCGGGTCGGGTTCTACTACTCCCTCATGGACTGGCATCATCCCGACGGCGCGCGTTGCGCCACCGACGAAAATGCCCGTAAGCGTTTCGTCGAATACACGCACGGGCTCATCCGCGAGCTGATGACTAACTACGGCAAAATCGACATCCTTTGGTACGATGTCTCCTCGCCGTTAAGCCCGGAGGGATGGGAGTCGGAACGAATGAACAAAATGGTCTTCGAGTTACAGCCCGAGATCATCGTCAACAATCGCAATGGGCTTGAAGGCGACTTCTCTACCCCTGAGCAACACATCGAGGCCTCAAAAGAAGGCCGCGCATGGGAGTCCTGCATGACTCTGAACGACAGCTGGGGTTACTCCAAAAGCGATAAGGATTGGAAGACTCCAAAGACCATCCTGGACAATCTGGCCACCTGCGCCAAAGGCGGCGGTAACTATCTGCTCAATATCGGCCCCAAAGCGGATGGTTCCGTTCCTGAAGAGTCCGTGAGCATTCTGGAAACCGTAGGCCGTTGGATGGATACCAACGGAAAGACCATTTATCCCGCTGAACGCATCTCCACTCCCGGATCGGGGGGATGTGCGAATTTCACCGGCAGCGGCAATACACTCTATATCCACGTCCATGCGTGGCCCGGATCGACCCCGGCACAGGAATGGCTTACCTTCTATCAGCCTCCATGCGTAATTTCCTTCGGCGGAATGCAGAGCAAGGTCAAGTCGGCCCGCGTGCTCAAAACCGGCGCTTCCGTCGCCTTCACACAGGACGAGTTTCATCTACGTCTCACCGGACTCCCCGAGCAGGCCCCGGACGATCCGGTCACAGTTATCGAAGTGGAATGCGAGAGCAAGCCTTCGGGCGATGCCTGGGCCGATGTTGCGAAATGGCCGCGATTAAAGGCAGGAATCAGCTAGGCGTTGGGTCCCGGCATTCGGTGAGCTGAATCGGACGGGATAGATCGATGGGTGAATCTATCCGGCTCCTGTTGCCAGCGTTATTAGAAGAATTTTCAGCCCGCAAGCCGCAGTCCAGCAGCCCCACCTTCAACGCGCACTTTGCGGCGAAGGTGGGCATTTCTATCTATAAGCCGTTTACAGCTTCTTACAGCTTTTCTGATCCCTGTTCCCTCAGTCCCCTTAGTCCCTCAGTCCCTTCCCTCGAACGTCTCAATCTCCACCACATCCCCATCACTCAGATCGAAGTAATCGCGCAGCTTCACATCCGTAGCCACCTCGACAATCGTCTTCGGATGATGCCCGCGCCCCTCTTCATTGGCATCGGTGCGCAGAATAAACCCGTTCTTCCCCTGAATCGAGCCCCGAATCAGACACGGCACCATATTCACCGAGACGCTCCCGTCGTACTCCCACCCCTCCAGCCGGGTCACCCGCCCAGGCAGCGAATACGGCTCATCCAGCTCGATATTGAGCGTCCCCGGAAACAGCCGCATCCCCGTCTTTCGCTCATAGTGATCCTGCAACTTCTCAATCCAATAAGAGAAGTTGCCCATCCCAGTAACCACCCGACCCCGCAAAATCGCCATTAGTTCTCCGTAGGCTTCTCGATGTGGTCGATGAGGAGGAATCTGTCCTGCCCCTTCGCCGATTCGAGTTTGAGGCCCAGCTGGTCCTGGATAGCCTGGTCCAGCGTAGGGGTGGGATTGAGATCGTCGGCGTCTCTATCAGTGATCCGTGCATCCAGGTAGTGAAGAATGAAGTCGTATTTACCTTTGAGCCCTGTCTTATCCGCGACCGGGCGGCCAAATTGGACGGATAGCATTTTGGTTATATCGTCCATCGAGCAGGCGTGAGCGATAAAGTCGAAACCGTACCGGCTGTCGCCTCGCTGGTGGAGCGGTGGAATCGGCCTGCTACCCCACGATGCAAGCTCGGCTGCACTCGGTGGCTCGCCTTTCGACTCCTGCATCTTCAATCCCTTTTTGCCGATGACAAGATCGTATGTCGAAGTCTCGCGCGTTTCCCAATGCGCCTGCAGCTTGAAACGGTCCGCGAGCAATTGCTGAAGCATGTGCCGGTGTTCAAGCTCTTCCTGATCTTTGTTTAGCTGTGCAAGCTTCTGATCTGCGGCGCCATCGGCCTTGGCCTGAATGTTGAACATACCCCACCTGTCTTTCAGGCCCACGATCTGGTCCCAGCGGACACCGTAGGCCATGGAGAGTATGTTCTCGATTTGAAAATTGTCCATGCGCATGGAGCTGGAATGGTTTTCGAAGAAGCCTCTGACCGCATAGGAGTTTGCCATGGGGCTTTGACGGATGGATGCAACATCGAAGGTGAGCGTGGGCACATAAGGCTGGCTAGTTTGAGTCGGTTGCGGCTCGTTCGTCTGCGCGATTGCAGCAGACGCGGCGACACAGACGAGAAGCATCCATCGAGTCCATGAGCGCGACTTACAGGGCAAGTAGTTCTCCTTTCATCGCGCTGAAAGAGCCGCCATGAATTCGGCGATAGAGTATCAGTTTGCCGGGCAACGAGTACCCATCCTTGTCACGCACCTGCGACCGCGCACTTGTGACCACGTACTTACGGCAAGGATGGGATGCTCTGTATCTACAAGCCGTTTACAGTTCTTTATAGCTTTTCTGGCCCCTGATCTCTGACCCCTGTTCCCTGTCCATCACTCCGCCCTCAACGCCTCCGTAGGATTCACCGAAGCCGCCCGTCCAGCCGGCAGGCTCACCGCGATCAGTGCCACACAGCCCAGCACCGCCACCGTGATCGCCATTGAAGCTCCATCCATCGCCGTGGTTTGGAACAGCAATCCGCTCATCAGCCTCGCCCCAATCAGCGCGGCCCCCAGCCCGCCAGCCAGTCCAATCACCATAAAGATCCCCGCCTGCCGCAGCACCAGCCGCAGAATATCCCCGCGCGTCGCGCCCAGCGCCATGCGCACACCAATCTCCCGCGTCCGCTGCTCCACCGAATACGACAGCACTCCATAAATCCCAATCGCCGCCAGCATCAGAGCCACCAGCGCAAAGATACCCAGCAGCACCGCCGTCATCCGCTGCCGCGCCAGAGAATCCGCCAGCAGCGCATCCATCGCCTGCACATGAAACACCGGCTGGTTCGAGTCCACCGAATGCACGGCCTGCCGCACTACCGACTCCATCCTCTCCGTCGCAAACGTCGACCGCACCAGCAGCACCGCATGAAGCCCAAATCCCGGGATATAAATCTCCGGCTGTGCCGCCGCGTCCACGCCCACATCGTGCGCGTCCGTCACCACCCCAATCACCGGCACCACATCCGGATGCAGGCTCAGCACCCCGACAATCACTCGAGATCCAATAGGATCGCGCCCACTGAGATACAGCTTCGCGAAGGTCTCATTCACCACAAACGCATTGAGATTCTGATCGATATCCCGCTGCTGAAATACCCGTCCTTCGCGAACCCTCAAACCCAGCGTCGAAAAGAACGCCGGGCTCACATACCGCATCTGCGCCAGCGGAAACGCCCCCGGCAGCGGCCTCGGCTTGCCCTCCACCGCAAACCGCGTCATCACCAGCGAAGGCTTCAGCGGAGTCTGCGTCGTCGTCGCCGCGCTCACCACACCCGCCGAATCGCTCAGCCTGTTCAGCACCTGCTCATAAAACAGATTCGTCGCCGGGCTTGTGTCCGAATACACCGGCTCCGGCAGCTCGATCTCCGCGCTCAGCAGATGATCCGTCCGGAATCCCGGATTGACTGCCAGCAGCTTGGCATAACTCCGCATCACCAGCGTGCCCAGAAACAGTACCACCACCGCCGTCGCAATCTCCCCGGCAATCAATCCCCCACGCCGCCACTTGTTGCCGCCAGTATTACCGCGATCCCCGCTGCGCAAAATCTCCGCAATCTC
>DATAZR010000110.1:0-10427 GCA_036271955.1 Acidobacteriaceae bacterium | reverse complement strand
ATTCGCGATCTTACATTTCTGTAGAGCCCTGCGAGCCGGCAGCATTGAGCCTTACCAGCATTCCTGAATCTAACCTGAGCAACCGCCCGCTGCGTGCGCGGCTGGCGCTTTGGACGCCCTGTATGGCCATGCTGCTGCTCTCCTTCATCAGCCTGGTCGACAGGAGCATCCTGGGGATTCTCAGTCCGGTGATGCTGCGTGAGCTGCATTTGAGCGCGGGGCAATACGGCACGGCGATCCTGGTCTTCAGCATCTGCTACATGGCGGCCAACCCGGTCTGGGGGCTGCTGATGGATCGCGTTGGCCTTTTCGCTGCGACCGGCCTCGCGGTGGTGTTGTGGTCGATGGCTTCCGGGGCGCATGCGCTGGTGGGCGGTTTCTTGGGCCTTTGCCTGGCGCGTGGAATCCTTGGCTTTGGCGAGGGAGCGACCTTCCCCGCCGGGCTGAAAACGGTGACTGAGACGCTGCCCCCGGAGCGGCGCTCGTTCGGGTTGGGGCTGGCGTATAGTGGCGGCTCGCTGGGGGCGCTGTTGACGCCGATTGTGGTGGTTCCCCTGGCCGCGCGCTGGGGCTGGCGCTCGACCTTTGTGCTTTCGGCAACCATCGGATTCGCCTGGATCGGCGGATGGGTCTTGCTGCGCGCGACTGGCCTGTATCGCAGCAACACGTCGGCGGTCCTGCCGATCCAGTCAATCCAGACGGCCCAGCCAATCCAAACGATTGAGCCGGCCAGGGTTGGCGCTACCAAGCCCAAATGGAATCGCGATCTCTTCGCCACTGCGGCCATCTACGGATTGGGCGCTGCGCCGCTGGCCTTCGGGCTTTACTCTGCGCCGCTTTATCTCACGCGCATTCTGCACCTGCCGCAGGCCTCGCTCGGCCACTGGCTCTGGATTCCTCCGGCGGGCTGGGAGGCTGGCTATCTCTTGTGGGGAGCGGTGGCCGACCGGCGGCGCAAAAACGCTCTGCAGGCCGGCAACGCAACCGCTTCGCCGCTTGGGCTCTTCGCGCTGTTTGCCGCCGGCAGTGCTGTTCTCTGCATCATCCCCTACGCAGCTGGATCGGTTTACCCGGTGGCCCTGACCATGGCGATCTTCTTCCTGGTCATGTTTCTCTCCGGCGGCTACGTAGTGATCGCGCTGGCTCATGGAGCGACTACGCAGGCTGCGGAAAACACCGGCTTTCTCGCTGGGTTCAGCATTTCGGGCTGGTCGCTGACTACCGGCGTGCTGATGTGGTTGGTGGGGCGGATGTTCGACCGCGCCTTGTACACGGCTTCGTTCTGGCTGGTGGCGGCGCTCCCCGCGGCAGGCGTGGGATTGTGGCTGCTGCTGCGCGATCCGGCTCCGGCCATGGCGGAATCGGGTAGCAGAGTTTGACCTCCCATCCAGCGGTCCGTATCATCAAAGAGACGCCTTCGCATCGTCATGAGGCGCCTTCCCGCACCGAGACGCCTGCGAGCGTCCCTGCCCTGCAAGCCCCCCTCCCGGCGGAGTAGCTCAGATGGTTAGAGCGACGGATTCATAACCCGTAGGTCGGCGGTTCGATCCCGCCCTCCGCCACCACAAGCCTATAAGCGCACTATGGCCAACTCAATCCTCGGCCTCGACATCGGAGGCACCAAGACTGCCTGTGTCGAAGGATCATTCGACGGCTGCATCCTGCAGCGCATCGAGATGCCGACGCGAGCCGCGGAGCCTTTCGCGGCGGTCTTTCCGGAGATCGTCGACAACATCAGGGCCATCGCCGCCGAGGCAGTCAGCCAGGACCGCCGCATCGCCGCGATCAGTGTCTCCATTGGCGGACCGCTCCGCATCGATGCTGGAGAGCTGATCGATCCTCCGCACCTGCCGGGATGGCACGGCGTTCCTTTGAAGGCGCGCCTGATCGAGGTCTTTCCCGCTGTGCCGGTATACGTCGAGCACGATGGCAACGCTGGAGCGCTGGCCGAGTTTTACTTTGGCGTCGGCAGAAGCCGCCCCGATCTTCAGCATCTGATCTTTCTCACCTTCGGCACCGGCATCGGCGCCGGGCTTATCGTCAACGGCCGTATCCTGCGCGGAGCCAGCGATACGGCAGGCGAAATCGGCCACTGGCGGCTCGCCGAGGATGGCCCGTGGGGCTTTGGCAAGCGCGGCTCGTGGGAGTCTTTCGCTTCGGGCGCGGGCCTGATCGAGCTGGCAGCGGAGATGCATCCCGGGCGCTGGAGCCGCGATACTTCGATTCGTGAACTGGTCGAGGCTATGCTGCGCGACGAGCCGGAAGCGCTCGCGGTCGCCGCCCGGGCCGGCCATTGGATGGGCCGGGGACTGGCGCTGCTGATCGATGCCTTCAACCCGGAAGCGATCGCCTTCGGCTCGCTGGGCGTGGTGCTTGGCGAGCGCGTTCTCGGCCCTGCTCGTCAGGTGGTCGCCTCCGAGGCGCTGCCCCAGGCCGCGGCTGCGTGCGAGCTGTTGCCTGCCGCACTTGGCGCGAACATCGGCGATGTCGCCTCGCTGATGGCGGCGATTGTCGCGCTGGGGACTTCGCGCTCGCATGCGTAGCCCGTTCCGGGACTAGGCTGTCCTGCGGCACGCCGACTGTATAGTGATAAAGGAGCGCGCCCGTGGCGATGCGTTATGCAACGCCGCATCGATAGTACTTTGAAGGCGCATGCTTCGGGCGCTGAATCGCCCACAATCCAATCCTGTTTTGAGGAACTCATGGCTGCACTGATCGACGCCATCAACGTCAAGCGCAAGATGTATTTCGAGTTTGAAAACGCACCCTTCTATTGCCTGGAGTCGGAGATCTCCACGCCCACCGCTCGCGGCGGCCAGACGCTGGTGCGGCTCAAGATGCGCAACCTGCTCACCCGCGCCGTCTTTGACAAGACATTCAAGGCCGGCGACAAGTTCAAAGAGCCGGATCTTGAATTGGTCGAGGCGTCTTATCTGTATAGCGACAGCGATGGCTCTTATTTTCTGGACCAGGAAACTTTCGAGACGCTCACTCTCGGCGAAGACATGGTCGGCGATGCGCTCGACTTTCTGCTCGAGGGCGCCATGCTGCAGATCCATAAGTTCAACGGCAACCCCATCGGCCTGCAGCTTCCGCAGCAGGTGGAGCTGGCCGTGACCTACACCGAGCCGGGAGTGCGCGGCGATACGGCGAGCGGCGCGGTGACCAAGCTGGCCAAGCTCGAAACCGGCATCGAGATTCGTGTGCCTTTCTTCATCAAGCAGGACGAGAAGATCAAGGTCTACACCGAGACGCACGAGTTCGCCGGCCGCGCCTGAGTATTTCTCAGGCACAGCTTGGCGCGCCCTGGAACAGTGGCGATTTCAGCGATACTCCAACGCTTTGATTTCAGACAAGAAGAGGCCCAGACCGGGAAGTCTGGGCCTCTTTTATTGCGAGACGCCTGCCCGCACAGCAGCAGTGTCCGTTTAGATCAGCGGCGCGTGACAGTGAAGCTCAGCGTTGTTGAATGCGAAACCCCGCCGCTGGTGCCGGTAATCGTGATGGGATAAGTGCCCGTCGCTGCCGTTCTGGACACCGTGAGTGTGAAGTCCGAGGTGCCCGAGCCAGGCGCCGCGATCGACGACGGGCTGTAGCTCCCGGTTACGCCCGAAGGAAGGCCGGTTGCGGACAACGCCACCACTCCACTGAAGCCTCCGGAGACTGCAGTGGTCACCACCGCATATCCGCTCTGTCCTTGCCTCAGCGATCCTGCAGTCGGCGAAACGGAGATCGTAAATGCGCCAGCCGTGGCCGCAGTTACGGTGAGTGACACGGTTGCGGTGTGCGTGATTCCGCCGCCGACACCGGTCACAGTGATCGAGTAAGTGCCCGCTGCCGCTGTGGATGCCACGGTCAGCGTCAACGACGAGGTGCCCGAGCCCGGTGCGGCAATCGAGGTTGGGCTGAATGCCGCGGTTACCCCGGTAGGCAGCCCGCTGGCTGAGAGAGCGATCGCCGCGCTGAATCCGCCGGAGACTGCTGTAGTCATGGTTGAGGTCCCGCTGCTGCCTGCCTTGACCGACACCGAAGCCGGTGAAGCGGATAGCGTGAATGCCGGTGTGGCCGCCGCCGTAACAGTCAGCGAAACGCTGGTGGTATGCGTAATGCTATCGCCGCTGCCGGTGACCGTGATCGGATAAGTGCCTGTAGCTGTGGCGGAGCCTACCGTGATGCTCATCGCCGAAGTGCCTGAGCCTGGCGCCGAGATCGAAGTCGGGCTGAAGCTGACAGTCACACCCGACGGCAGGCCGCTCGCCGACAAGGCAACCGCAGAGTCAAAGCCGCCCGAAACCGAAGTTGTGATTGTTGAGGAACCGCTGCTGCCTTTAACGACAGAAACAGAAGCCGGCGAAGCCGCGATCGTGAATGCTGGAGTGGCGCTCGTAGGAGCCAGCGCATTGATCAGCGCTGGGGTGGGGCTGCCCCATCCGGTAACCAGATCGAATCCAGTCACCGCCGAATAGCTGCCCGAAGTGCCGCTGGTGATGTCGTGGAAATTCGCCGCATAGCTCGAGGTCACGTTCTGCGCGTAGATGGTCGGGTTGATGAAGCCGATGGGCGCTTGTCCATTGGCTGCCAGCTGCTGGTTCACCAGCGCGATATAGCCGGCCCACATGGGAGCGGCAAAGCTGGTGCCGCCGTATTCATTGGCCAGGCAGGTCGTCTGGTCGGAGCAGGTGTAGAAGGTGAAATCGGCGTTGGCCGAAACATCGGGACCATTGCGCAGTGTCGTCGATCCCTTGTTGCTGGAGTTGATCACGCCCGAGAGCTGCTGCCAGGCCGGAATCGCGATCTTGTCCGGCGTGATGCCGCCACCCGAATCCACCCAGGCCGTCTCCGACTTCCATGGTCCTGCTGCGCTGGCGGTGACCAGATCCGTGCCGCCAACCGAAACCACATACGCATCATCCGCGGGCCAGGCTTCATTTTTCGTTGACCAGGTTGAGCTGTCGCCCGAAGCGGCAAAGAAATTCTGTCCCTGCGACGCCATCTTCTTGAAATAAGGATCGAGTGTGCTCGGATCGGCTGGCGTCCAGCCCCACGAGCAGCCGATCGTCGTGGGTAGCGGAGTGTGGGTGGTCATGGCGCTGATGATCGCCGTGTCGGTCGAGCCGACATAGACCACCAGGCTCGACAGGCCGGGAGCCATTCCCAGCGCCTGGGTGATGTCGAGATTCTGTTCCGTATCGTCGCACTTGCCGCCGGCCCTGGTATCCACGCAGGCCGTGCTGGTGCCGTCGGTCGAGAGCAGCGACACGACAGATGCGTTATAGGTCTGACCGACGTTTTTGTAATACGTGGCCAGATCGGCAAGGTCAGTCCCGAGGTATTCGAAGAGGCCCAGATTCTGTCCCGCGCCGGTCAGTGCCGAGCCGCCATAGTAGGCCGCGCGCATATCGCTGCCCAGGAACGATGCCGATGGTCCAGACCCAGTCGTCGCGTGCTTCACCACATCCTTGACATTCATCCCATGTGCCGCCGCGTAGTCGCTCTTTCTTGACAGCATCGGGTGAGGAATCGAGTAGTTATCCAATCCTGAAACATGCCACAGCGGGAAGGAGAGGCTGGTGGTCGGTTCGCGATCCGGCCCGTAGAACTCGCGGCCTTCCGTCGGATGCTGATAGGTGTGCATGCTCAGGTGAAAGGCTGATTCGATGGCCGATACCGCCCCCCTGACCTCCACGTTCATGCCATCGCGCGAGCCACCGACCACCGTCAGGCCATTCCCCTTGGCAAAAGCGACAACCTCGTCATACTGCGCCTGCGTCGGCCCAAAGCGAGCAGTGAACTCGGTAGGCGTCAGGTAATGCCTGTAAGTTGGGCTGGAGGGATCGTAAAGTGCGCTCAGAAACTGGTCGAGACCTGCAGGGTCGCGCAGCGGCAGCACCAGGTTCAGCTGCATGGGCTGGGAGCCGGCGAGCCGCCCCAGGGCCTGCGCCCGTCCGCTTCGCACCGCGTCGCGAACGTGGTGCGTCAGCATGGTTTGCGCCTGTGCGGCGATGGTTACGGCCGACAGAAGAGCAGCGATTACGAACGAAAATCGACCTATTCTCCGAATCATGATTTCTCCTTTGGGCGGGCGCTACGATTTGAGTGAGGTGGGACCAACTGCGGTTGCGTTAACGCAAAGTACCACTGGCAGGGACGAACGGCAAGAAAAAGATGACCAACGAGTGTTACTTATGACCGGATTTGGGATGCAGCTGCGAAAGCCTCTCGAGGCCGAAAGGGGAATTGGGCGAGGAAATCGCCTTCGGTATTCCGTCCCGGTCCCCGGCGGAAAACTCTTTGCGGTATCATTCGTCTATCGAGTATGGGTTTTCGCCGCTTTTTGCGGCTGCAAGAGCCCGGCCTGGGGTGGCAATGAACCGATTTCTTCAGCGCTCTGTCTTTGTGCTTTCACTGGGACTTCTGGTCCTTCTCATCGCCGGCGAGTTTGGGCTGCGGGCCGTTCGCGCCGGTTCCACCGACGATGGAGCGTACAAGCAGATCAACGTCTACCAGCAGGTGCTCAAGCACATCCAGGCCGAATACGTCACCGAGCCCAATATGAGCGACGTCACTACCGGTGCGCTCCACGGCCTGCTCGAGACCCTCGACGCCGACTCCAGTTACCTCACACCGGCTGAGTACAAGCTCTATAAGGATCATCCCGCTGGCGCCGATGCCCAGGTGGGCCTCACTGTATCCAAGCGCGGCGGCTATGCCGTGATTGTGAGCGTACTGCCTGGCTCGCCTGCCGACAAGGAGCACATTGCGGACGGCGACTACATCGAGTCGATCGGGGCAAAGTCGACGCGCGAGTTGTCCCTGGCCATGATTCGCGTCATGCTCGAGGGCAAGCCCGGTTCGGAGCTCACTCTCTCCGTGATCCGCCCCCGCAAACAGGACCCCGACAAGGTTACCCTCACCCGCGTTCTGCCCTCCCTCCCAGGGCTCAATGAACAGCAGTATGAAAACGCCAGCATTCTGTATCTCAAGCCCGGCGTCCTCACCCCGGCACGCGTCGATGAGATCGCCGCGCACCTCAAGGAGATGGCCAAGAATGGAAACAAGAAAGTCCTGCTCGATCTGCGCGATGTCACCCGCGGCGATGAGGAGCAGGGCGAGCGGCTGGCCAACTTCTTCCTCAAGCAGGGCACTCTGGCAACGTTGAGCGGACAGAAGTTCCCCACCCAGACCTTCACCGCTGATCCATCCCGCTTCGTCACCGACGCCCCGCTGGTGGTGCTGGTCAATCGCGGGACCTGCGGTGCTGCCGAACTCACGGCCGCTGCTCTGGCCGACGACAAGCGAGCCGACCTGGTGGGTGAGCGCACCTTTGGCGAGGGTTCGGTGCAGAAGACCATCGAGCTGCCCAGCGGCGCGGCGGTCATTCTGACCGTGGCCACCTACTCCAGCCCCAACGGCAAAAAGTTCCTCGAAGACGCGGTGACGCCGTCCATCCTCGCCGGCCCCACTCCCGAGCAGGAAGCCGAAGAGGACGAAACCGGCGAAGCTCCCAAGACCGATGCCCCGCTGGACAAGGCGCTGTCGGTGCTCAAGGCCAAAGCCGCGTAACCTCCGAATACAACTAGATTTAACCGTGGGCGGCTGATCTCTTAAGCCGCCCATTCGTTTGCTCCGAGCCTTGCAATCACAGGTACGCCCTGAGCCCAAGTAGCCTCTCAACAGGCCGCCTGCGTGATAGCCTCGGGCTGAGGCATTTGATTTTGGCTTCCACCTCCCCACAGGCGCCAGCCCAACCCCCGGCCCAATCGTCGGACCGCCCCCCGGCAAGGCGCGGCTTTCAGCCTCCGCGCGCACAGGCCAGGACCGCCCGGAAGCCTCAGCGCATGCTCGCCGGCCGCACCACACTGATCGTCCTCTTTTCCCTGGCCGCGCTCACCGGCTCGCTCGCCGGGTTGACGCTGGTTTTTTCGGTCGATCTGCCCCAGATCAACGATCTCGAACGCTACCGCCCCTCCACCACCACCGACCTCTACGATCGCAAAGGCCGCCCTTTCGGTTCCTTCGCCCTGGAGCGCCGCATTCTGGTCAACTACGACGATTTCTCGCCTGTCCTGCGCCAGGCCGTCATCTCTATTGAAGACAAGAACTTCCAGTCCCACTGGGGCATCAACGTCTTTCGCGTTATGGGAGCTGCCTGGCACGACATCGTCTCCCACGGCCGCGCTCAGGGCGCCTCAACCCTGACCATGCAGCTCGCCCGCAACCTATTCCTTTCCTCGGAACGCACCACCGCCCGCAAAGTCCAGGAAGCCTACCTCGCCATCCAGATCGAGCGCTCCTTCACCAAGGAGCAGATCTTCACCCTCTACGGCAACCAGATCTACCTCGGCCACGGCATGTACGGCTTCGAAGCTGCTTCGGAGTTCTACTTCTCCAAGCACGCCAGCCAGCTCAACCTCACCGAAGCCGCCCTGCTCGCCGGACTGCCCAAAGGCCCTGTCGCTTACTCGCCGCTTCTGAATCCAGAAAAAGCCCTCCGCCGCCGCAATCTCGTCCTCTCCGAGATGGAAAGCGACCACGCCATCACCCGCCAGCAGGCCGACACTGCCCGCTCTGCCCCGCTCGGCCTGCACGTCGCCCAGCCCGAGCTCTCCGTCGCCCCCTGGTTCATCGAAGAAGTCCGCCGCGAGCTCGAAAAGCAGTTCGGCGCGGAAGAAGTCCACGAAGCCGGCCTGCGCGTCGAGACCACCCTCGACATCGATCTGCAGCAGGTCGCCAACCACGCGGTGCAGGATGGCCTCGCCGCCTACGAGCGCCGCCACGGCTGGAAAGGCACGCAGCAAAACGTCCTGGCCGCCGGCATGACGCTCGAAGACTACAAGCATCCCGACTGGGCCATGCGCTCCCAGCCTGGCGACTACGTCCACGCCCTCGTGACTTCCGTCCTGCCCCTGGAAATTCGCGCCCGCGTCGGCAACACGCCCATCGTCATGACTCCCGAAGACTGGAAGTGGACCACGAAGCCGCACGGCGACGACCTCGTCAAGCCCGGCGACGTCATCTATGTCCAGCTGCAGCAGGGAATGGAAGGCACCTCCCGCAAGGCCACCCTCGAGCAGGATTCCGGTGCGCAGGGCTCGCTCCTGGCCATCGACAACACCTCCGGAGACGTCCTCGCCATGGTCGGCGGACGCGACTACTCCACCTCGCAGTTCAATCGCGCCACCCAGTCCGAACGCCAGACCGGCTCCAGCTTCAAGCCCTACGTCTACACCACCGCCATCGAAGCCGGCGTCAAGCCCGAAGACATCATTGTCGACGGCCCCACCAGCTTCGGCAGCTACACCCCGCACAATTACGAGGGCGACTACAAAGGCGCAATGACCGTCCTCAACGCCTTCGCCGAGTCGCGCAACATCCCTGCGCTCAAGCTCGCCGCCCGCGTCGGCATCCGCAAGGTTATCGACACCGCCCACCGCTTCGGCGTCACCAGCAACATCCCCGCCTATCTGCCCGTCGCTCTTGGAGCCGCTGAAATCACCCTCCAGGAGCAGGTCGCATCCTACTCCGTCTTCCCCAACGACGGCATCCGCGTCACCCCGCGCCTGCTGAAAAAGGTCTCCAACGCCGACGGCATCACCCTCTGGGAACAGGCCCCAGCCGTCCAGGAAGTCACCAGCCAGCAGACCGCCCGCTCCATGATGCGCCTGTTCGAACAGGTCATCCGCGGCGGCACGGGAGCCGCGGCAGCCGCGCTCAAGCATCCCCTGGGCGGCAAAACCGGCACGACCTCGGATTTTACTGACGCCTGGTTTCTGGGCTTCTCGCCCTCGGTCACCTGCGGAGTCTGGGTCGGCTACGACAGCCGCCAGTCCCTCGGTGAAAAAGAGACCGGAGCCAAAGCCGCCCTGCCCATCTGGATGACCTTTATGAAAGCCGCCATCGCCGGCAAAGACAGCGAGCACTTCATCGGCGAGGCCGCTCCAGCAGAGCTTGCAGCCAAGGCCGCTCCGGCACCTACCGCTGGCGCCGCGCCAGCCAAAGCCGCAGTCAAGCCGCCCTTTGCTATCGCACCAACCAAGCTAGGGACGCCATCGCCGGCAGCAATTCAGAAGCTCGCAATAACGCCCCAAAAGCCCGGCGCAACCGCTCCGCCATCCACTCCGAAACCAGCCACCGGAGCAGCAGCAAAGCCAAAACCAGTTACGCCAGCGCCAGTAAAACTACCTCACAGCGGAATCACCGAGACAGACATTCCGCCAGTCGCCATTAAGCCACAAGCCGCACCCACAAAATACGCAGTCAAACCTGCCCTGCCGCAATAAGCAGCGCCGTTAAGCAACCCCATCCAATCGCGAGCCCAATTGCAGGCCGCAATGATCTCGCCACGATTCCGGCAACGCTCGCTCGAATCGTGATTATCATATTTCCCATGACCTATAATCGAATCGCTTCTGCGATCCTCCTGACTC
>DATAZR010000109.1:0-6838 GCA_036271955.1 Acidobacteriaceae bacterium | reverse complement strand
CAATGGAGCAGACGAAGAGCATCGTGGAGGGCGCGATGCTCGTCTCATCGCAGCGCAGTTTGCAGGCTGTGAACTGGTTGAATGCGTCGACTGTTCCGTGTTTGCAGTTGGGCAGGCAAATCGGCGATCAAAGGATCATTTATACTTCTGGCATCACATTCGGTCCTAAAGTTTTAACGAGCTTTTTGAGCTGATTTTCTCGATCCAATTTCCGGCAGGTTGCGAAGCGCGATATGGATGATGTTCCTTCGGGGAGCGACAAAATACGTGTTCCAGAAGAGGCAACGTCTCGCGATGGGCACGCAGCTTCCTATGCCAAAGCGCCTGACAGTTCGTTGCCTCCCAATCGCCAGGATCAGGCCGCATCGCCGCTGAATTCTGAAGCAACAATTATCTCTGCTGTGCCGTTGCGTCCGAATTCTGAACGCAAGATGGCTGGCGAAGCTCCAGCCCAAAACACAGATGCACCGACTATCGTCGCCCCGCCGCGCATAAACAGCAATGGCGCCACAATCGTGTCTGGCGCTGACACCATCGTTTCGGGTTCCACTGTCCGCAAGGAACCGCTTCGGCAAAGCGAGAGTGTCCTCAGAGTAGGCGCGATCCTGCTCGAAATCGGCACTATCCTTGGCGGCCGCTATGAGATTCTCGAGCTTCTCGGACAAGGCGGCATGGGCGCTGTATACAAGGCAGCCGACCGCGAAGTAGACCGAATCGTCGCTTTGAAAGTCATCCGTCCCGAGATGGCTGCTAATCCTGAAATCCTGGCCCGTTTTAAACAGGAGCTTTTGCTTTCCTCCAAAGTGACCGACCGCAACGTGATCCGAATTTACGACCTCGGCGAAGCCCAGGGCGTGAAGTTCATCACCATGGAGTATCTGGAGGGTGAGAACCTCCATCGCATCGTGAAGCAGCGGGGAAAACTGGAGATTGCCGAAGCGGTTGAAATCATGGAGCAGGTGGCCAGCGGGCTCGCCGCTGCGCATCGCGAAGGAATTATCCACCGCGATTTGAAGCCAGCCAACATCATGCGTGACAAGAGCGGTCGCGTCGTGGTGATGGATTTTGGATTGGCTCGCACCTTCGCCGGCGATGGCATGACGCAGACCGGCATGATGCTGGGGACGATGGAGTATATGTCTCCCGAGCAGGCGCAGGGCATGGAGGTGAAGGCCAGCTCCGACATCTTTACCGTTGGCCTGATCCTGTATGAGCTGCTTGCCGGAGTCACACCCTTCCACGCAGAGAGTGCCATCGCGAGCTTACTGATGCGCACGCAAAAACGCGCCTCTTCGTTGGTTGACGTCGATAAGAATATTCCGAGCACGCTCAGCAATATCGTCGCCAAGTGTCTCGAAAAGGATCCGGCAAACCGCTACCCGAGCGCCGTGGAATTGGACGAAGATCTGCGCGTGTGGCAAGGCCGGGGCGGGGGTAGGACGGTTATCTCTGCTCCTGCACCGCGGCCGGATGCGAAACCCGTATCGAAGCTGCCGTGGCCGCGTATAGCGATTGCTGGTGGTTTGGTTGTGGCCCTCGCAGCGGGAGCCGGCTGGTACGTGATCCACAAGCAGCAAGCCGCTTCAACCGCGCCGCATGCTCCGGTCTCGGTGCTGATTGGCGACTTTGCCAACCATACCGGCGATTCCGTTTTGGATAACACCCTGGAGCCGATGCTCGGTGTGGCCATGGAAGGCGCCAGCTTCATCAACGTCTACAGCCGGCAAGGTGCGCGTAAGCTCGCCAAGAAGCTGCCTAATCCGACAGACGTACTCGACGAGCAGTCCTCGCGGCTTGTCGCCATGAACCAGGGCGTCAACGCAGTGATAACCGGCGACATCAGCCTGCGCGGCGACCAGTACGATATTTCGGCGATTGCTCTGGATACCGTAAGCGGCAAAGTGCTTGCCAAGGCAGACGTCACCGTTGCCAACAAACAGGCCATCCTGAGCGAGCTTCCCAAGCTCGCAGTGCCGATTCGTAAAGCGCTGGGCGATACAACGCCCGCCTCAGTCCAATTCCAAAAGGTGAGCGGAGGTTTTACCGCCTCATCCCTTGAAGCTGTCCATCAGGACTCTCTCGGTGTTGAGGAACAGTTCGCCGGCAAGTATCAGGCAGCATTCGATTCCTTCCAGAAGGCCGCGCAACTGGACCCCAAGTTTGCCCGCGCTTATAGCGGCATGGCGGCGATGGCTCAGAACATGGGAAGGTCCGCCGATGCCGTGAAGTATATGAGGCTGGCGATGGCCAATGTGGATCGCATGACCGAGCGGGAACGCTATCGCAATCAGGGTCTCTTCTACCTCACTTCAGGCGACTGGCAAAACTGCGTTGCGCAATTCAATCAGCTGGTCGCTCACTATCCCGCCGATCGCGTAGGACAGAACAATCTTGCTTCGTGCTACACGCAGTTACGCAACGCGCCCAAAGCTCTGGAAGCCGCGCGGCACGCAGTCGAAATCGAGCCGAGAGGCGTGGCGCAGCGGCTGAACCTCGCATTCATCAGTATCTTCGCCAGCGATTTTGCGGGCGGCGAGAAAGAGGTGCGCGCCGCGCTGGAAATCAATCCCGCAGCGTCGCAGGGAAATCCGTCGCTCGCCGAAGCCCAGCTGGGACAGGGTCAACTCAAGAAAGCAGTCGACAGCTACCATCAGCTCGAGAAGTCTGGCGCGTTGGGCGCATCCACCGCCGCCGACGGACTGGCCGATCTCGCTGCCTATCAGGGAAATTACGCAGAGGCAGCGCGCATCCTCACAGCGGGAGCAGCAGTTGATATTGCAGCTAAGAATGCCGACAACGCTGCAAATAAATACTCAGCGCTTGCAAAGATCGACGAACTGCAGGGGCACAATGCGGCGGCTCTCGCCGACATCGGCAAAGCGCTGGCCAACAGCCAGTCCACCCCGACTCAGCTGCTAGCCGGGATCATATACGTTGAAGCAGGAGACCTCGCCAAAGCGCAAAAGATGGCCACCGCTCTCGCTACACAATCGTCCGGCGAACCGCAGGCCGACAGCAAAATCATTCTCGGGTTGATTGCTCTGAAAAAGAAAGACACGAAAGAAGCCATCAAGCAGATCACCGCCGCAAACACCCTGCTGGACACATGGCTCGGCCGCTTCGAACTGGGGCGCGCCTACCTCGAAGCCGGATCGTTCACCGATGCCGATTCACAATTCGATCAATGCCTGAAGCGACGCGGCGAAGCCATCGAGCTGTTTACCGGCAACGTGCCGACCTATGCCTGGTTTCCGCCGGTCTACTACTTCCGTGGGCGCGCGCAGCAAGGAATGAAGAACGCAGGTTTTGCGGACTCGTATAAGAGCTACCTCAGCATCCGCGGCCAGTCCACGGACGATCCGCTGCTTCCCGAAATCCGCCATCAGATCGGACAGTGAGCCGGCAAATCAGCCTTAATTCATCCGGGTAATAATAGGAATAGATCGGCAAAAGCTCATCTTATATCCGGGTAAAATTACTGCTTACTTTGCCAAAGACCATAATTTATCCGGGCAAAATTATTTCTGCCTATCTCTGTATTCCACCCGGATAAAATATATTTATCCGGATAAAAATAGTGATACAGCCATCTCACCCTCGATTCCGAACAGGCAATCATGAATCGCAATTCGCCAAACATTATCGCGACATTATCGATGCGCTCTGTCCGTCGAACAAGGAAAGAGAGAGCGATCATGCCCTCAAAACCACCGGCTTGTGGTTTCGAGGGCTGCAATTCGCATCGACCCAGCTCGATTAGAAGGTCGAGCACTGGCCTTGCTTCTTTGAAGCAGTGTTTCCACTTCCCGTGATTGAAGTATTCGATTGGCAGAGCAATGTGCCAGTTACTTTGTTGCTGGAAACCTGGGCCGGTCCTGTGTTGCCCTGATCCGTCAGGTTCGCGCCGACTGTGTTCAGCGACAGCACAGAAGACGCCGTGTTGCTTTGGACAACGAGATTCCCGCTGATCAAATTCGCAGTCAATACGGTTGCACCCCCGTTGCCCTGATCTGTAAGGCTGCCGCTGACCGTGTTTCCGGACAAAGTGGTCGCAGCCGAATTGCTCTGGTCCGTCAGGCTCCCCTTCACAATGTTCCCCGTCAATCCAATGGCAGCAGTGTTGGCTTGAAGCGTAACGCTCCCACCGATTGTGTTGGCCGGACATGAGGCCGTTCCCGAGCCGATCACCGCAGCCGTCCCGACACTTTGAAGCACCAGGTTGACGGCCACGCTTGTGCCGCAAATCTGGTTTTGAGCCGAGCCCTTGGGAATGCTTTGGACCGTAAGGCTGCCCTTGATTGTTGTGGAGGGCCCGATAGAATACGTGCCCCCGTTGACTTGAACGCTGCCGCCGATCGTGGCGCCGCTCAGATTGAGGTTGCCGCCCGTTTCCGTAATACTCCCGCTGACACCCCCACTCTTGAAGATACAATTCTGCCCATTCGAAACCATAATGCTGCCGCTGAACGTGCCGATATAGACGCCGTTGCAAGTCGTGCTGGAAGCCGGGACATTTGCCTCTGCAGTGAGTGTGAAGCTTTGCGTCGCCGTCGAGCCCACTCCATTCTGTGCAACGAAGGTGATGGGATAGATGCCGCCGACGGTAGCCTTCCCGCTCAACGTGCCAGTGCCGTTATTGTTATTGATGAAAGTCAGGCCGGCGGGAAGCGCCCCGGTCTCTGTGATCGTAGCCGCCGGATAACCCGTTGTGGTCACGGTGAATGTACCGGCCGTGCCTACAGTGAAAGTCGTACTGACCGCGCTCGTGATAGCCGGAGCCTCATCCACTGTGAACGACTGCGCGCTACCCGTTGCCGCCAGGTAATTCGTGGTTGCTGCCGCGCTCGCGGTCAGCGTACAGGTGCCCACGCCCACGAAGCTCACCTGTGTCCCGCTCACCTTGCAGACACTGGTCGTGCTCGAAGTCACCATCGGCGTTCCATTGCCGAAGTAGCTGTACGTTGGCGTGAAGCTGCCGCCATACAGTGCGCTAGCAGGGGTGTCGCTGATGCTGATCGTCGAGCTTGCCTGCGCCAGGGTTACGGTGTTGGCGGGCGCGCTGGTGACTGGGCCGTAACTGCCATTGCCGGCCATGGTTGCCGTTACCTGGCAAGAGCCGGTTCCGCTCTTGGCGGTAAGCTGGTTTCCGTTAAGAGTGCAGAGGCCGCCGATCAAGTTGTAAGTCACGGCTCCGCCCGATGTTCCACCGGTGACACTCAGGGTTTCGCTCTGGTTGAAGGTCAACGGCGAGGTCGTCTTCAGTGTCAGAGCGGCCTGGTTAGCCAGTTGCACATTCAATGTGCCGCTTACGTACAGGAAGGAGTAATTCGCCGTGGCCAGCGTGCCGGTCGATACCGTGATCGGATAGCTGCCTATATTGCTGGTTGCCGTAGCAGTCGTGGAGAGAGCCGGTACGCCGCTCACTACCGCGGCGGTATCGTTCATAACGAAGCCGCTGTATGCGTAGGTCAGCGATGGAAGAGGCTGGCCATACGCAGTGTTGAGGTTGTTGGCGGTCACCTTCAATACAGCCGGGAAGATGGTGAACGACTGCGTTTGTGAAGCGGCGCTATACGTGTTGCTGGCTGGCGCAGACGCCGTGATCGAGCACACGCCAATGCCGCTGATGCTTCCGTTGGTCGCGCATGGCCCGGATGCCGTGAAGCTGACCTGCAGGCCGGAGGAGGACGAGGCGCTCAGAGAGAACGAGTTGCCGTACTGCACATTTGGCAACAGGGCAAAGGTGATAGTCTGCGACTGCGTGCCGGAGCCCTGCGGCAGAACCATGAATGTGCCTGAGACAGCATTAGCCGCATTGAAGGCAGTCGAGCCCGGCTGCGATGCGGAGACGGTGCAGCTTCCCGTGTTGTTGAGGGTCACTGTAGCCGAGGATACGTTGTTGACGATCGTCTGGCTGCCGATGGAGCAGGAGCCGGTTGCGCCGAAGACTACCTGCAATCCATTGGGAACGCCGGACGACATGGCGGTCGCAGTGATGGTGGGCGGAGCTGTGATCAAGACGGAGCTGGGCAATGGGCCAAGAGTGATCGTCTGATCGTTCTTGAGGACCGCCGGGGCCGATTGCTGGCTCTGGCGTGGAGCTGCACTTTGAGTATCAGGAACGAGGGTGGTGGTGACCGTGTAGACCACCGTTTGGGAAACCAGATCCGGGTTGGTGTCGGTAAACTCGGTTGCCGGAGGGTTGCCGTTCACACCACTGACGCTGCCAATCACGATCGGCGTGGCGCCATTGGAACTGCGGTAGATGGTGTAGGTTTGAACGACTCCGAAGGCTGGAGCCTTCCAGGTCACCCTGACACCTGCGGGCGTCGGAGTTTCGGTGGGCGCAGTAGGCACACGAACGACGGAGTTGGCGGTTTCGTAGGTCAACTCGTTGGAGAGAGGCCCGCCGCTGCCCTGCGTGGCGGTGTTGGTGACCGTGTTTGTGCTTACAGGTATGTCCGCATCATTGCCCGGCGTGACAGAACCGCCGCTGCCAAGGGTGACAACGCCACCGCTGCCTAAAGTGACATTGCCGCCAGAGCCAAGGGTGATCGTGCCGCCGCTGCCCAGAGCTATATTGCCGCCACTGCCCAGCGTTATATTGCCTCCACTGCCCAGCGTTACATTTCCGCCGCTGCCAAGGGTGACATTGCCGCCGCTACCGAGAGTGATCGTTCCACCGGCGCCCACAGAGATATTGTTGCTGCCAGGACCGTACGAGGTTGTGACTCCACCGTCCGTGACCGTACCGCCGCTGCCGAGAGCGATTGTCCCGCCACTGCCCAGCGTGATGTTCCCACCGCTGCCGAGTGCGATGGTTCCGCCCGAACCCAGC
>DATAZR010000108.1:0-15726 GCA_036271955.1 Acidobacteriaceae bacterium | reverse complement strand
CGTTGCGCTCGCCGAAGATGTATTCCTTCATGCGGGGGTTCCAGCGCTTGGTCTGATGCCCGAAGTGAACACCTGCTTCGAGCAACTCCTTCATGGTAATCGTGGCCAATGGGGCTCCTTTTGTGCGTTGCATCCGGGCTGACGTTCGCCTTGTCCGGATTGAATCCCTGCTCAGCTTTGCTGAGGGCGGGAGATTTGGTTACCGAGTGGTTAGTGGCTAGTGGTTAGTGATTAACCAATCACGACTAACCACTAATCACTAGACACTAAAAACTAGCGCTTCGAGAACTGGAAGCGTGCGCGAGCACCCTTCTGTCCGTACTTCTTGCGTTCCTTCTGGCGCGCATCGCGGGTCAGGAGGTTTTCCGACTTCAACAGCTTGCGCAGCTCAGGGTTGAAGACAACCAGAGCGCGAGCCGAACCCATCTTGACGGCATCGGCCTGCGCCGAAACGCCGCCGCCCTTGACCGTGGTGACCACGTCAAAGGTCGAGAGCATTTCGGTCAGCACCAGCGACCGCTTGGCGGCGACGCGCTGCTGCTCGGTCACGAAGTACTCTTCGTAGCCCTTGCCGTTGACCTTGAACTCGCCCGAACCGGGACGCAGGAAAACACGGGCGATTGCCGACTTGCGGCGTCCCGTTCCGTAGTACTGAACCAAATCTGCCATTCTCGCCCTCCTCGGGCTTTGACCGGCTTCGCCGGAGTCAATCTGAAATTCGTGATGCGAAACTCGTTATGCCTGGACTTCCAGAACTTCGGGCGTCTGCGCCTCGTGCGGATGCTTGTCGCCCTTGTAGACCTTAAGCTTGGTGCCCATCTGGCGGCCCATCTTGGACTTGGGAAGCATGCCCTTGATGGCTTCTTCGATGATCTTTTCGGGACGGCGATTGAGCAGGCGGGTGAACGACTCCTCGCGCAGGCCGCCGGGGAAACCGGTGTAGCGGCGATAGAGCTTCTGCTGCGACTTGAGGCCGGTGAGCCGGATCTTTTCCGCATTGATGACGATGACGTGATCGCCCATGTCAATGTACGGAACGTACTTCGGATTCAGTTTGCCACTCAGCACATCGGCTGCCTGGGTGGCCAGGCGGCCCAGGGTCTTGCCGCTGGCATCCACCACAAACCACTTGCGGTTAATCTCTTTTGCACTCGGAATATAAGTCGACATCTCGCTCCCGCTTCCCTTCAAATCTCTGTGTGCCGGTTGACTCAGGCACATTGCCAAACACAGTTCAAAACAAACGCAATTCGCCCATGCCAATTGGCCGGGCTGAAACTCAAACCCACGGCTAAACAAAGCTGTTGGCGTGAGGGTCCTTTTTGGGACCTCTTGACCTTCTGGATCAGGATTCGGCACCAGCCGACCACGTTCCGCAAGGTGGATGTGTTCTGCGATGGCTCTTTAATTTCTTAGGAAGCCCAGATCCGGAGGAAAACCACACAGACCAGCAGACGCAACACCGCGCAAGGAGTTCAGAATACTTGATTTTGGGTTGAGAGTCAACGGAAAGGGCGGTGCCTATGCGAGGCTTTTTCTGCTCCGGCAACGGCCTAGCGCGCGCTAACCAGCATGAACGGATCCGGCGCGACCCTGCAGGCATTGCCTTTGAAGGAGTTCCAGGTTGAGCCGTCGGAGTAAGTCAGCGAGTTCAGGGTGATGGATTGGACAGAGGAGAAGCCGGGCAGGACCAGATCGGCAAACTCGGTTTGGTCAGAGCTCGAGTTTGGGGTCACGCCGAATCTTACGTCGATCGTCTTGATTGCGCTCCCTGACCCGACGTTTGAGGAGCCATCCCTTGAGGATTCCAATTGCAAGGATGATGCCGGCAGCGCGAGCCACTTGCCGTTGGTGCCGCGAACCGTGACTTTCGCCGCTACGACTCTTGCCGAATCCTTCACTTTGCCGAGGATGAGGTGAATTCGCTGCTCCAGACCGGAACGACCATCCTGATTCGGTTGGGCGTTAGGGCCGGATTTCGGGCTTCTAGTCATCATGAGCCCTCCTCCGGAGCCGTGTTGCGCGCGCATGGAGACGGGGCACTCGGGGGTTAATGGAGCAGGAATTACATAGGTTTGAGACTGGGACAAGCTCCCAACCGAGGCGTGGCCGATCTTGCGATCCGGCGTGACCGGAGTCTGGGCGGTGAGAACTGCGGAACCGAAGAGAACGACAAAAGAGATGGTTGCCAGTGGATTCGTGAGACGGCTCATATTGTGTGCTCCTTTCGGATGCCGGGAACTTGATCTCTTGGAGCAGGAGGACGGCTGACGCGATCCCGCCACGACAACAAAAAGATACTCCGCAAGATAACCGCAATCAATCGCAATCCTTAAAACGCGGTGCTTGGCTGAGGCATGTTCTCCCACAACTTCACCTGGTTCCGGCCTTCTTTCTTCGCGCAATACAAAGCCTGGTCGGCTTTCTCGATCAACATCGATTCGCTCCACTCATCGATTGGGCGGATCGTGGCAACGCCCATGCTGAGGGTTACGATTCCCGGATGGTAGGGCAGATGAGGAATATGCCGGTCGGCGACGGTTTGGCAGATCCTCTGTGCCAGCATCGCAGCCCCCTCAGACCCTGCTCGCGGGAGGAGAATGGCAAACTCTTCTCCACCGTAGCGGGCGGCCAAATCGGTTTCACGCAGAGGCGCGCTGCCGAGAATTTCGCCGATCGTTCGCAGGCATGCGTCTCCGGCAAGATGCCCGTAATAGTCGTTGTAGAGCTTGAACTGATCGACGTCGATCATGATGAGTGAAAGTACCGCCCTGTCACGGACTGCACGCCTCCACTCCTGCGCCAGTTTCTGGTCAAAAGCGCGCCGGTTTGCCAGACCGGTCACGTGATCGGTGGCGGCGTTGGCATCAGCTTCCTGATATGCCACGGTCAGTTGCTGCTGGTGCCGATCGCGGCCTGCCAGCACAGCGGACACCATATATATCGTGAGCAAGGAGACGAAAAGAAAGCTCTGTAACAGCAGGATGCTGTGGATGAGCGATCCGGTGATTGCCGGTGCGAAGGGACCACGCAGTTGCACGGTGAAGATAGCTGCGGACGCCACCATCAAAAATATACCGATGGCTGAACCAGCATTGCCCAGCCGGAAGATGATCAGCAGGAGAGCGGGAAAAAGCAGAAACACCACCGGCGCCTTGCTTTGCGCAAAGATGCATACAGAGAGCATCAGAAGGCCGCCAAGGATAACAACCGTTTCCCACCTTCTTGCCCGATCGAACAAAGCTGCGATCTCATGGCGTTCCAGCGCCAGCATCAATGGCGTCATGATGATGATTCCGGTAGCGTCGCCGACGAACCAGTTGAGCAGGCCGAGTAAGCCGGCAGGATGTCCGTAAAGTATCCACAGCAAAGCGACAAAGAGCGTCGAGACCAGAGGTGCGAGCACCACACCATAGACAAAAAAGCGAATCAGTGTCCGCACATTGGTGAGATCGATACGCCAGCCCGGCCTGGGCGCGAGCCCGATTGCCGCCACCAGGATCTCGACTGTATTGGCCAAAGAATAGAGCAGTGTTTGCCAGAACGAGAAAGGGTACAGGGCGTGTACGAGCATGTTTGCGACTACGCTGCCAAACAGGTAAGAGAACCAGCTACGTCGCGGTAGGCCAAGTAGAAAGGCGAGAATGAGCCCGTTTGCCGGCCAGAGAATGTCGGCCGCAGCCGGCGTCTGGCCTAGAACAACTCCGCCCCAGCATGCCGCGAGACAGAGCAGCATCGCGCATCCCCAGTTCGAAAAGGACTCGGGGCAGGAGATATCCAGCTAAGGATTGGAACGAGGGACGGACCTGCGAATTGTCTCGTCCGAAGTCTGGAGAAAAGAACAGGGCTTTCATCAGACTTAAATTCCTCCGTTAAAACGCCCTATCATACGCACACATTCCTCAAACCGCCAAACTACTGTGAAAAAAGGTTTTACGAGAAAACTGGCCGAGAACGAGGGGAATCGATTTAGTTGGGAGGCATGGTGAAGGTAAAACAATATTTTGTTGGATATCGAACAAACGAGACTTTGGACTTCGTAATGCCAGGCGAGGTTTTTCTAATGAACCGTTATGAACAATCGATTGCGCTGGTAAAAGCATTTAGCGGAGAACGGCTCTGCAGGTCCTTGAAACAGAGCAGCCCCGCGAGGTCAACGTGAGAATTGCTTTATTCCAACTCCACTTCAGCCCTCACCTTTACTGGCTTTACCGCCGGGTTGGCGCTCATACGCTGGCCTAGTGGTAGCCTTCGTCAGTTGCGTGTCCTTGCCTAGCCTTCTTCATCGCCGCGCGAGCGATCCGTCCAGCCTCGTTCATACGCTCAATCGATCTGACTTTTTCGGGCCAGGACAACGATTTGAGATAGAGAAGCATGGACGCCTTGGCGTGAGCGTTGAATGTGGTTTTTTCCTGGTCTATGACAGTCCTCATTCTTTCACCCTCGCTTTCCGAAATCGTCCAGTACTCGCTGGAGTCGATCCTGGAGGCCATGACGAGCCGATAACGCGGTTAAAGTGCCCAGATCTACTTCATTTTGCTCTAAAAACATGGTAACGCGAAGATAGTCTTTCGCACGTCCGGTCTGCAGGGCAACCGCGCACAGGTGTTCGGGCGCGAAAACGCGCGTAGGAACGCCCTCATATTCCACGCCGAGTGCTTCGCGAATTGCCTCGGAAATTAGCGGATTCGCGTCGGTAAGAATCTGGAGCGGCCAGTTTCCAAACCTGACATATTCCCGTTCGATCCGTCCTCCCTGTGCCTGCAAAGCCTCGTAGACGGGCGTCAGAGAAACCAGCAGTGACGAGGATCTAGGCAGGAACACGAATGCATCGATGTCTTCGGTTTGGAGCGCCTGAATGTAAAACGACGCCCCGATTGCGCCGCCTATGGCGTAATCCTCAAGCACGCGGTCCGCCACCAGCCGATTTAGCGCCTTCAATGCGGCTTCCATGGTCTGCTCCTGCTGCCGGTATACGAGACGTTGCCAGCGAAAATTAAGGCTTTACCAGCCGCCGCTGCAGGGCTTCGAGGGTCTGGCCTTTGGTCTCCGGGTAGAAGAAGAGAACTACCGCGAACTGAACCACGGTCATGGCAGAGAAGAAAACGAAAGGAGCTGACGTGCTCATCGAATTCACAACGATAGGAAAGCCCTGCGCGATGATCGCGTTCATGAACCAATGGCTGGCCGACCCAAGACCTTGCCCTTTGGAGCGCACTGCGGTGGGAAAGACTTCACCGATGTATACCCAGATAACCGCGCCCTGGCTGAGCGCAAAGAATGCAACGTAAGTGACGAGCACCCACACCAGCGCTCCCGGGTGGGAGTGGCTGGCGTAGAGCCATGCCACACCTGCCAGGCAGCTGGCCGTGCCGGCGGCGCCGATCAGCAGCAGCGTCTTGCGGCCGATCTTGTCGATCACGCTCATGCCGATCATGGTGAAAAGCAGATTGGTCGCGCCGATGGCAATCGCCTGCTGATCACCGGAAATCTGACTGAATCCGGCGGCCGCGAACATGTCGTTCAGATAATAGAGGATGGCGTTGATGCCGGCGAGCTGGTTGAAGGCTCCGATTGAGATGGCGAGAAAGAGCGGATATCGGTACTTCCAGCGGAAGACGGGTTCCTGCGCCGAAGCGTGATCCTGACTGATTGCCGCGCGAATATCCGCTAGCTCAGCGTCCGGATCGGGATCGCCCATGAGCTTGAGGACCTTAAGAGCATCGTCGATCTGGTTCTTCGAGGCCGACCAGCGTGGGCTGCGCGGAATGCCGAAGAGCATAACCAGAAAAGCTGCTGCGGGAAGAACCGCGACGCCGACCTGCCAGCGCCATTCCGTTGCACCCAGATGCAGGAGGCGAATGCCGTAGTTGGACAGATAGGCGACCAGGATTCCCAACACCACGTTGAACTGGAAGGCAGCCACGAGGCGTCCGCGCCATTTGGCCGGAGCGAGTTCGGCGATATAAACCGGCGCCAGAACCGAGCTTGCCCCGATGCCCAGTCCACCGATGAAGCGGAAGATCAGAAACACACTCCATCCAGTCGCCAGGCCGCAGCCGAGCGCCGAAACTACGTACAGCATGGCCGTGATGCGCAGCGTCTCTCGTCCGCCGAACTTCTGGCCGACTGCGCCGGCGCCGAGTGCCCCGATGACTGTGCCAACCAGGCCGATGGCGACTGTGAATCCCTTGTCTCCAGAGCTAAGGTGGTAGAGCCGCACAATTGCGTCGATCGCACCGGCAATGACTACGGTGTCGAATCCGAAAAGCAGGCCACCAAGAGCGCCGCTCAATGTGGCCTTCATCAAGTAAAAGTTGGGTCGCATCGTTCTCCCTGTCTAACTGCCTCACCCGGTGTCTGACTCTCGATCTTAGCCTCGAAACGTGGGTGGTGTATCGTTTCCATGACCGAAATTTCTCAGATTCCGGACCATGGGATTCGTGGTTTCAGGACAACGGACATCATACAGGCAAACCCATGCTGCGCATCGCCCCGGCGTTGGCGAAAAGAAGCCGGGGGACCGATTCAAGACATTTGCACCGGGGTGCGCGTTTAGAATGCACAAAGGCAGGCGGGCCAGCCGGCGGGATCGCCCCTCGTAACTGGCCGGTTCATTCCGATCAACCTCCCCATCGCGGAAAGGATTCAACCCCTGTGAACCCTTTATCTCTTTTTTCTCCCTTCAGGTCTCTGCGTACTCCAGGCTTCACAACCTCTTTTTTTCAGCCCGGACGGGCCCGGATAGCAGCCATAGCATGCGCAGCTGCAATGCTGCCCGCAGCAGCCATAGCCGATACGGTAGTGCTCAAGAATGGCGACCATCTCACCGGCGTTGTGACGCAACTTGCGGGCGGCAAGCTGACCGTCCATACCGACTATGCGGGAGACGTCGTTATCGCCTTCGATTCCGTCAGCTCGGTCAAGATGGACAAGCCGATTGTGCTCTCCCAGGAGACGAAGAAAGGCAAACACGTCGACATTCACAAGACGGAGATCACCGCCATCGACCGCTCAGAGGGCGGATTCACGGTGACCACATCGACGGGCACAGAGGCGCTGGCGGCAGCGCAGGTGGGCATGGTACGTACGGCCGCAGCGCAGCAGGCTTACGAGGATTCGCTGCACCCCGGCTGGCTGCATGCCTGGACGGGCAGCGCCAATGTGAGCTTTGCCCTGGCGCGCGGCAACAGCGACACGACGACGATCGGGACCGGAATCAACGCTGTGCGCGCTACTTCAACCGACAAGACTTCGCTCTACTACACCAACATCTACACGCATGATGGCATCCTGGACGAGACGACTGCGGATCACACGGCTTCGGGTGCTCGCTACGATCACAACCTCAATCCAAAGCTGTTTGCGTTTGGGACGGGCGACTTCGCGACCGACGCGCTGCAGTATCTCGACCTGCGCACGGTGCTCGGCGGCGGGTTCGGCTGGCATGCACTCGCAAAACCCAAGCAGCAGCTCGACGTGCTCGGCGGCCTGGTCTGGACGCATGAGAGCTACAGCAGCATTCCTGGAAACGACACGACTACTCCGCCGACGGCTCCCGTGCCGGCCGAGGTCAACAGCTTTGCTGCGCTGGACTTTGGCGAGCAGTACACCCGCAAGATTGGAGCGGCGAGCGCCTTTACCGAGCAGGCATATATCTTTCCCGATCTGCAGGACACCAGCCAGTATCGCTTCACGCTCAACGCCGGCCTGACGACAAAGATCAAGTCGTTCCTGAGCTGGCAGACGACTGTGAGCGATGTATATGTAACCAATCCGCCGGTGGGGACCAAGACCAACGACTTTATCCTGACGACCGGACTGGGTTTCAACTTCACACGTAAGTAATTTCACCCTAAGTCAAAGCGGGCAGGACCGCGAGCGGGAAAAGACTCTCCGCTCGTGGCCCTGTCGGATTGTCAGGCCGTTGTTTCTTATTTAGTAAAGCGATAAAGCTAGCCAGAATACCCCTCCGGGCTGTACATTTCTTCGGGTGTGATCCCACGGTCAGATTGCGGCTTCCTAACCACGGTCCGAAAAGCCGGACTGCGGCAGAAGCTGCCCAGCTCTGACTTGCGCATCTGGACCTGTTTCATTCGGCTCGAAGGAGAAATCTGTATGACCCGCCGTTCCGCTTTTCTGGGCAATGCCCATTTGCTTCTGCTTGCGCTCCCGCTCGCGATTTTGCCTGTTTCCTCAGCGGCTCAACAGTCCGAT
Organism: Acidobacteriaceae bacterium; assembly: GCA_036271955.1. Lineage (GTDB taxonomy): Bacteria > Acidobacteriota > Terriglobia > Terriglobales > Acidobacteriaceae > Acidicapsa. Next base: position 7,509 of record DATAZR010000108.1, on the reverse strand, counting down.
TACATGAATACGCAGCTTACGCCGCAGGCGCGGGCGCATGACCTGGTTTCGAAGATGACGCTGGAGGAGAAGGCTTCGCAGCTTGAGGACTGGGCGCCGGCGATTCCGCGTCTGGGCATTCCCGATTACCAGACCTGGAACGAATCGCTGCATGGCGTGGCGCGCGCGGGCTATGCGACGGTCTTTCCGCAGGCCATCGGCATGGCGGCGACGTGGGACCCGAAGATGGTGCATGCCATGGGCGACATCATCTCCACCGAGGCGCGGGCCAAGTACAACCAGGCACAGAAGGAAGGCAATCATCGCATCTTTTATGGCCTGACCTTCTGGTCGCCGAATATCAACATCTTTCGTGATCCTCGCTGGGGACGCGGGCAGGAGACTTATGGTGAAGATCCATTCCTGACCGGCAAGCTGGGCGTGGCCTTCGTGACCGGCGTGCAGGGCGACGATCTCGACCATCCCAAAGCTGTGGCCACAAGCAAGCATTTTGCCGTGCATAGCGGCCCGGAATCGCAGCGGCATACCTTCGATGTGCATCCCAGTCCGCGCGATCTCGAAGAGACCTATCTGCCAGCCTTCCGCGCGACGGTGGTGGATGGGCATGTGAAGTCGGTGATGTGCGCTTACAACGCCATCGACACGTACGCGGCATGCGCCAACAAGAATCTGCTGGTGGATCATCTGCGCAAGGCATGGGGATTTAACGGCTTCGTCGTCTCCGATTGCGCAGCGATCATGGACGTGACCAACGGCCACAAGAATGCGCCGGACATCACGCATGCGGCGGCGATTTCGCTCGAAGCGGGCACCGATCTCTCGTGCAGCATCTGGGCGCCGGGCTTCGATACTCTCGCCGATGCGGTGAAGCAGAAGCTGGTGTCGGAAGACCTGGTGACGCAGGCTGCCGAGCGGCTCTATACGGCGCGCTTCCAGCTGGGGTTGTTCGATCCGCAGGGCTCGAATCCGCTGGACAATATTCCGTTCACGACGAATGATTCGATGGCCAATCGCAGCGTCGCTCTTAAGGCAGCAGAGGAAGCGATGGTGCTGCTGAAGAACGATGGCACGCTGCCGTTGAAGAAGGCTCCGGCGAGCATTGCCGTCGTTGGGCCGGAAGCCGATCTGATCTTCGCTCTCGAAGGCAATTACAACGGCGTGCCGCATCATCCGGTTGAGCCGGTCGATGGCATTGCGGCGCAGTTCCCTGCCTCGAAGATTCATTACGCGCAGGGCTCGACGCTGGCCGATGGCGCCAAGGTTCCTGTCCCACGCACAGCATTTGGCGACGGGCTTAAGACGGAGTTCTTTGCCACGCCGGACTGGACCGGGCGGCCGGTAGCAGTCGGCAGCGATCACGACATTCAGGCGGAGTGGGGCGATTCCCTGCCCGTGCCTGAGATTCACACGCATGTCTATTCCGTGCGCTGGAGCGGCACGCTGACGGCTCCCGCTGCCGGGCACTATACCTTCTCGATTGAGCCTGCGGACTCGTTCCCTTATTCGCCGAATGATAGCTTCCGGCTGACGCTGGACGGCAAGGTGCTGGCTGAGGGCGATCTGCGCAGGAAAATGGATATCTCGGGCATGGGCAATTTCAAATCCGCTCCGGGAGCGAGCCCGAGCGCGCCGCCGATCATGAATGGCGGCGTACCAGTTGAAGTCCCGGTGGACTTCGCCGACACCAATCCGCATGAGTTCAAGCTGGAGTACAGCCACTCCGGCGACCAGGCCGGCGGCGGAGTATACTTGAAGTGGGCAGCTCCCGCGCAGGCGCAACTCGACGAGGCCGTGGCCGCGGCGAAGCAGTCGGATGTGGTGGTGGCTTTCGTCGGCCTGTCGCCGCAGCTTGAGGGTGAAGAAATGCCCATCAAGATCGATGGATTTGCCGGCGGCGACCGCACCAAGATCGTGCTGCCCGCAGCACAGCGGAACCTGCTCGAAGCAGTCGCAGCAACCGGCAAGCCGGTGGTTGTGGTGCTGATGAGTGGCAGCGCGGTCGCCATGCCGTGGGCGCGAGAACACGCGGCAGCACTCATCGAAGCATGGTATCCGGGCGTCGAAGGCGGAACGGCGATTGCGCGGACCTTGGCTGGGCTCAACAATCCTGCGGGGAGGCTGCCGGTAACTTTCTACAACTCGGTCGATGACCTGCCGACCTTTACCGAATACAGCATGAAGGGCCGCACCTACCGCTACTACACCGGCAAGCCCGAATACGGGTTCGGCTTCGGGCTGAGCTACTCCAGCTTTACCTACGGCCCGGTAACGCTCTCGGCAAGCAAGCTGCAGGCGGGCGAGCCGCTGACTGCGACGGTAAGCGTGACCAACTCCAGCGCCTTTGCGGGCGATGAAGTAGTGGAAGCATATGTGAAAACTCCAGAAGCGAATGGGCCTGTTCACTCGCTGGCAGGCTTTGAGCGCGTTCATCTGCAGGCTGGAGAGACACGCGAAGTCACGCTGCACTTCGATCCGCGCGCGATCTCAAGCGTGGATGAGAAAGGTGAACGCAGCGTTCTGCCTGGCAAGTACGAGCTGGTTCTTGGGGGCGCGCAGCCAGACGAAGCAAAAGCTAGGGCTGCAACGATCTTCACTGTGACTGGAACGCAGCCGTTGCCGCGATAACCCTTTGCCGTTAGCAGCAGAAAAAGAAAAGCCCTCGGTTCGCAGGGGGCTTTTCTTTGCTTGCGAATAAGTCTCGAAGTCTCAGACCTCAGCTTCATCGAAAGACTTCTTCAGGAAGAAGCGCGAGTGACCCGGTGGATAACCTTCGATCGATCCGAAGACGGTGTAGCCAAGCCGCTCGTAAAATCCGCGCGCCTGGAAGCTGAAGGTGTCGAGCCATGCGCCATGGCAGCCGCGTTGGATGGCTTCGGCCTCTGCCTGAAGCATCACTGTGCGCCCAAGGCCCGAGCCGCGCAGAGGCTCGGGGACGATGAGCAGATCGATGTGCAGGAAGTCGAACGAGGTCCATCCCCAAAGGCCGCCGAGGGTTTCTCCACTCTCTGGATCGGTGAGCAGAATGGCCAGCGGACGAAAGTCATTGGGGCGATCCGAGGCGACCTGGTTGAACTCGGTGATCTGGCGGGTAATTGTTCTCAGCGCACCGCCATCCGGCGCATCGGTTAACGAGATCGTGGGTTGCATTGTGCCTCCAGCATCCATACTCCTGGAAGTATTCATACTTTTGCACTTGAACAAAACAAAGTAACATGTTTCAGTGAGCCGAAAAGGAAGCCGCACCACCGTTCCCAGCAAACCTGATATTCGGACCGTGGCGGCATTGGCCAAGGTTTCGATCGCCACCGTCTCACGCACCATTAATGCTTCGCCGGCGGTGAGTCAGAAACTTTCGCAGCGCGTCTGGCAGGCAATCGAACAGCTCAATTACTTTCCCAACACGCATGCCCGCAGCCTGGTTTCAGGGCGCAGCCGCATTCTGGGCATCATCGTCGAAAACATCACCAATCCCTTCTTTCCGGAGCTCATCGCGAGCTTTGAAGAGATCGCGGTGGCGCACGGCTACGAGATCCTGGTCAGCTCCACCAACAGCAATGCCGACCAGCTCACAAGCTGCGTTCGCCGCATGCTGGAGCGCAAAGTTGAAGGCGTCGCCGTGCTGACCTTTGGCGGCGAAGAACCGGTGCTCGATCAGCTGGCGATTCACAATATGCCCATCGTGCTGGCCGAGTTTCATCTCGAAGACCCGAAGGTCTCGACCATCCTGCTGGATTATTCGGCTGGCATTCATGCGGCTGTGGCGCATCTGGTTGAGCTGGGACATACGCGCATCGGCTTTCTTGCTGGGCCACACACGCTGCACTCGGCCAACACCCGGCGCAATGCCTTTCAGCAGACCATGCAGGAAGCCAATCTCAAGGTCCACAAAGACTGGATCATCGAGTGCGACCACACGCTCAAGGGCGGCGTTGCCGGCTTCGAGAAAATCATGGCGCTGGAGAACCGGCCGACGGCGCTGATCTGCTCCAACGACATCACGGCGATCGGCGTGCTGCGCGCGGTCTATATGGCTGGCCTGCGAGTGCCGGAGGATCTGTCGGTCATCGGCCTGGACGATATCGACTTTGCCGAGTTCACATTGCCGCCGCTAACCACCATCCGGCTCTCGCGTTCCGAGCTGGCGAAAGCGGCTTTCGACGCACTGCGATTTCAGGCTGAGAATGCGGCAAACTCCGGCAGCACTGTCATCCAGCGCGAATTCCTGGTCTCGACCAGCCTTGTCGTTCGCGGATCGACAGCAGCGCCGGTTGCCGACAAGCCGAACGGGCACGCCAAATCTTAATCCCCGCGCCCGGCTGGCTGAGACGGTGCCGCTCGCATTCCTGCAATCGCATCGTGGCTTCGCCAGGCCGCTGTCTGACGGTCGGGAAAAACCTCGGCCGCTCCGAAACGGATGACGGCGGTGAATCCGGTGATTTCCAACACCCTCAGCAAGTGGGGCAGGAACGAATCGTCGCCGAACCAGCAGAGATCGCGCTCCGTCGCGGCTCCGCTGATTTCATAAAAGACGGCAGCGGGAACCACCAGGAGCCCGCCCTCGACGGCAGGCGCAAACAGGGTTGAGTGAAAGCGAATCACTTCGCTGCCATCGGTGCTCGTTCCTTCGGGAAAGAGCACTACGGGAACCGGCTCAGCCAGCCGCGCAGCCATCTCGTCGGCTGTTTCCCAGGAGCTAGCTCGATTGCCGCGGTCGACAAAGATAGCTCCGCCTATCTTCGATAGCGGCCCGAAGGCAGGCCAGCTGCCAATTTCCTTCTTGGCGACAAAGGCGCAGGGCAATGCTGCGCTGGCGATCACGATATCCAGATAGCTCAAATGATTGGCGACGATGAGCGTGCTGCCTGCTGGCGGCTGGCCTTCGACGCGATAGCGAATGTCCAACGCCGCCAGCACCACCGTGCCTGCCAGATGCATCCACTCGGCGCGCTGCTGCCCTGTTACTGACCGGCCACGCAAGAGTGCAACCAGCTGAGTGCCGAGAAATCGCAGCGCACAGAAGAGGAGCGATATTGCCAGGAGAGTGCCGCGGCGCGCGGCGCGCCAGCTCACTCTGCCAGTGGGGCCAGGAAGCGGTTCCGCGCGGAAGATGAGATGGTGCGCAGATCCAACAATGTCAGGAAGTCGATGGTTCCAAACTCCTTGTCCCAGGCCGGCACGCTGCAGATACGCGCCCCGATCGCCAGATATGTCTTCAGCAACTTGGGGACCTTCACTGGCTCTCTCACCGTCTCCGGTTCGTCCTCGGATGACGATACTGAGTTTTCGCCAGAGTACTCGCCTTCGCAAATGAAGCCTGCGGCAGGGACTGTACGCAAAGCCTCTGCAACGCGATAGTTCTGGAGCTGGTTGTACATCTGCCAGCCTTCCTGCGGGTCGACCGAGTTGAGCGAAGAACATCCGATCAGATAGCGCAACTGCATATCGGTAGCATACTGCGCGATGCCACGCCATAGCAGCGTCAGCACTTCGGGCGTGCGATGTTCGCGGTCGATGGAGGCGCGGCCCAGCTCGAGAATCTGACTGCGCATCGGCTCATAAGGAGAGAAATCAAATTCCTGCTGGGAATAGTAGCCGAGATTGGCGGCAGCCGTTGCGCCAGATTGCATGCGGTAGGTGCCGACGACGCGGCGGGCTGAACCAATTTCGGCAAGTTTGTCTTCGACCAGCAGGTGTTCGCAGAAGAGATCGAAGTGATCGGTGTCGAGGCCGGTCTCGTACGAGGCTTCAAGACCTCTGCCGAGTTCGATATTGAAGACTTTGAAGCGCAGACGGCAGGCCGCGTCGCGGTCGGCAACCGATTCTGCGAGGCGCAGGCGATAGCGGCCCACCTCGGCGTGTACGCGTGGATGCGTCGCGCGAGAAGTCGATGGATAGGAAACTGGAAATTCCGGCGTGATAGCCGGTAATTGAGTCGACGCTACGCCCGATCCGGAAGGTGAACCGGAAACTGAAACTTCCCAAAGCGGCGATGAAGCCGCCACCATTCTTGATGGAACCCCTATCTCAGTGTTCACGGGGACAGTATTGACCGGAGTTTGCTAAAGGACGGTGAAGACAATGCGAATGGAATGCAAATTTAGGCGTTTGAACCCTGCTGCATATATGGTGCAACACTGAATTGTGAATAAATCTTGAAAATATGCTGCCTATTTACTTACGAGCCGCTTATTTCATTCGAAGAGCTTGCGGTAGACGACGAAGCCGGAGCGCTCGGCAACCTTGCCGTAGAGCTGCATCGCGGTGGTGTTGGTTTCGTGGGTAAGCCAGTAAACACGCGCTGAGCCGGCCAGCTTCGCCTGCTCGTACACCGCCTCAATCAGCTTTCGCCCGATGCCCTTGCCGCGCGTCGATTCAGCAGTGAAAATATCCTGCAGATAGCAGGTGGGAGCAATCGAAGTCGTAGTGCGATGGAAGAGGTAGTGGACTAAGCCGACCAGCTCTCCTTCGCACTCGGCGACGATGCAATGCACCGGCTCAGAGGCATCGAAGAAGCGCGTCCAGGTCATCTGCGTGACTTCGTCGGGCAGGGCTGTCGCGCCGAAGCGGCCGTAGAACTTGTTATAGCCCTGCCAGAGTGGAAGCCATTGCGCGTAGTCTTTATGAACGATGGGGCGGATGATTGGAGTGGTCATATTTCCTTGCAATGAAGCACCTGCGCCAAGCCTCAGCCACCCGCAGGCTCAACCGCCTGCGATTGACGGAATCACCAGCACTTCATCGCCATCCTGGAAGGCATACTTTTCGTTACCGAGGAAGCGGATGTCTTCTTCGTTGACGTAGAAGTTGATGAACTTGCGCACCTGGCCGTCTTCGCCGCGCAGATGCTGGCGCAGTGCGGGAAAGCGTGCTTCCATATCCACGACAAGCTCAGGGAGGTTAAGAGCGGAGCTCTCGATCTCGCGTACGTTGTTGGTGTGCTTTTGAAATGCGTTGGGCAACAGGACTTTAACCGGCATATGCTGCTCCCGCGAGGCCTACGCCCTGCTGTTCTTCGAGGTACGCGGCAAAGTCGGACATGCGCGGCCGCACCGGCACGGCCTGGTCGTATGCGCCTTGTAAGACATCGGTGGTCTTGAGTCCGTTGCCTGTAATACAGCTGACCGTCAGCTCATCAGGATGGATGCGTCCGTGAGCGTAGAGGCGCGCTGTGACTGCCGTGGTGACGCCGCCAGCGGTCTCGGTGAAGACGCCTTCGGTCTCGGCCAGTTCCTGAATAGCGGAGACAATCTCAATGTCCGACACATCCTCTGCCCAGCCGCCAGAGTCACGGATGGCGCGAATGGCATACGGTCCATCCGCCGGGTTGCCGATGGCCAGCGAGCGCGCGATGGTGTTGGGCCGCTGCGGCTCGATGCCGTCCGCGCCGATCTTGACTGCGGTTGAAATCGGCGAGCATCCGGTGGCCTGTGCACCGAAGAACTTAACCTGCCTGTCTTCGACGAGACCAAGCGCGACGAGCTCCTTGAAGGCTTTGCGAATCTTGGTGAT
>DATAZR010000107.1:0-26295 GCA_036271955.1 Acidobacteriaceae bacterium | reverse complement strand
GCGACGCGCCCGGCTTCCGCGCCGGTGGCTACGGCTACGTCTTTGAGCTTGCCGCGCACGATGCCCTGAGCGTCGGTGACGGGGGTGCCGAGCATGGCGGTGAGGCTGACGCGGGATGTGGTGCGGGGGCGCATTTTCGATCAGATACGGCAGGTTGAGTTTAGCTTGAGGCGGGGTGGTGTGGCGAACGGCTTCTTAAGCAAGGAGTTGATGTTTGCTGAGATCGGGAACAAATCCTGACTGTATGAGCAACAACTATCGTCATGACGATTAGTAGATGATTGCGGGGGTTTTGCGTCTTCGAGCTACCTGACAGAAAAGCAGATTCCCTGCGGGAATGACAGCAAGAAAGACAACGGTAAGGACAACAGCAAAGGCCGGTTCGTGCTTCGCACGAATTTGGCCCACATCTCAAATGCGAGATGTGGGGCACCCGGCACCCGGATTTGTTGGAGCTACGAAGTGGTGGCGGCGACGATCTGGGCGAAGTGTTTGACGATGGGGCGGGATTCGTTGGCGAAGGTGGCCAGCTCGATGTGGCTGAGTGTGCGCGGGCCGCGGCGGCCGCTTTGGATGGACAGGCAGACGACTTCTGGTGAGGCGATGAAGCGGACGCAGGCGGGGGCGATCGAGACTCCGAGGCCGGCGCCGATGAGCCTTAAGATGGTGAGCCAGTTGGAGGCTTCCTGGACGATCTGGGGGCGGTAGCCGTGCTCTTCGCACAGAGCGACGGGCTTTTCAAAGGCGTGGACGCCGGCGCTGCGAGGGTAGAAGACGAATGGCTCGTGGCGCAGGGTGGCGAGAGAGATGCTTTTCTGATGAGCGCGGGGATGGCGCGCGGGAAGAACGGCGACGTAGGGTTCGGAGTAAATGGTGGTGCTGACCAGACCGTCGATGTGGTCGGCGGGGCCGCCGTCGCGGAGAAGACCGGCGTCGAGGCTGCCGTTTTGCAGGCCTTCGAGGACTTTGGCGGTGAAAGATTCGTGGAGGTGGAGGCGCACGCTGGGGTAGGCGGCGCGATACTGGCGGAAGATGGCGGGCAGGGTGGTGAGCATGGCCGAGCCGACGAAGCCGATGTGGAGGGAGCCGACTTCGCCGCGGCCGATGCTGCGGGTCTCTTCGATGTCGCGATGGACGTTGCGGAGGGTGCGCCGGGCGCGCTCGAGAAAGTCCTGGCCCGCGGCGGTGAGACTGACGGAGCGCGAGGTGCGGTCGAAGAGTGGATAGCCGAGGATCTCTTCGAGCTTGCGTATCTGCTGGGAGAGCGGAGGCTGGGCGAGGTGGAGGCGCTGGGCGGCACGGCCGAAGTGCAGCTCTTCGGCGACGGCGACGAAGTAGCGGAGGTGGCGGAGCTCGATGTCAGTATTCATGGATGCCTGCATTCATATCTAGCGAGTCTTGATCAGGTTAAACAAGATATTGGACATATCGCAATGAGATGTTCAGACTTGAGTGTGAGGAGTGAGAACGATGGCGACGATTGACGAGATGGCGGTGCGGGACGGCGAGGCAGGATTGACGACGGATGCGATCGCGATACGTCCACTGCAGATTGGCGAGGATGGAAGCGCGTTCCGGCTGCTGAATGAGGAGTGGATCTCGCGATATTTTGTACTGGAGCCGAAGGATCGCGAGACGCTGGGCGATCCGGAGAGCACGATTCTGCGCAAGGGCGGGCAGGTGTTTCAGTCGTGGGCCGGGGATGCGGTGGTGGGATGCGTGGCGCTGATTCCGATGGGCGACGGGGTGTATGAGCTGTCGAAGATGGCGGTTTCGCCGACGGTGCGGGGACGTGGAATTGGGCGGCAGCTGCTGGAGTTTGCGATTGCGCAGGGGCGAGCGCTGGGGGCGAAGAAGCTATTTCTGGGCAGCAATTCGGTGCTGAAGAACGCGGTGCATTTGTATGAGTCGGTGGGCTTCCGGCATGTGCCTCCAGAGGAACTGCCGGATATGCATTATGCGCGGGCGGATGTGTTTATGGAGCTAGTGGTTAGTGGTTAGTGATTAGTGATTAGTGATTAGTGATTAGTGATTAGTGGTCAGTGGTCAGTGGATGGGAAAGGTTTTATGGTCTGTGGTTAGTTTTTCATCAGGGACGATGAAACCTGCGGCCTGTAATTCGGAAATATCTTTCACATTGAGCCTTGGGGGATCATAGGTTACCCAATACTCCACATTTCCCGGCTTCCAACGAGCGGTCCGTGTGTGGATGTTTTCATTGAAGGTGAGAAATTCCCCCGGCAGCAGGTGAACCCATTCATCGCGGGCGCGATCCATAAGGCTGGGACAATCTGTCACACCACCGCCACACGCTTCGCCAAAGCCGGTGTGATCATCGGGGTCACTGGAGCTCCACACGAGCCTTACGATCACTGAGCCATCTTCATTTGTGCAGCCGGAGTTTGGCATGGGCAGATCGACGGAGATATTACCGACGTTTTTCAGGGTGATTCGCAGAACTGCGGGTTGCCCCTGCCGGGTGGTTGCGGCGACTTCGGAGGAAACTTCGAGGCGTGCGAGGCTGATTGGCTTATGGGTTTTTTGCTGCGCGAGAATTGCCGTGGGAAAAACAAGAAGGGGCAGCAATGCAGCTGTCGAAACCGCTCTCAGCATGGTGGAAACCTCTACTCCAATAGACACCACGAAGCTCCGTTTGGTGTGTCGCCGGGAACGGTTCTTGACACAATGAGGTAGAGCAACGAAACTGCGAGAAAGGATTTTCAGCGACAGCAGAGAGCGGTTTTGCTCAAAGAGACTGTCACTTTTTGATCCCACCGCCGTTATGGGGTGTTCCTGGGGAGATTTATCTTTTGACCGGACCTCTCTTAAGCGGACCTGAGAAAGGGCGGCTCAGCTTTAAGCTGGCGTCGACGATGGACAGCGTGGCCGAGGTAGAGGCTGCTGCGGAGAAATTTACCCAGTCTGCAGGGCTCGACGAGGATGAAAGCTTTCGCGTGGTGATGGCGGTGCGGGAGGCGGCGGTGAATGCCGTGCTGCACGGCAATGGGTACGACCCGAACAAGCAGGTGAGCGCGAGCTTTGAGAACGATGGCAAATCGGTCATCATCAAGATCGCCGACGAGGGCGAAGGGTTCAATCCCGACAAGATTCCCGACCCGCTGGCGCAGGAAAATCTGCTGCACGGCACGGGACGTGGAGTCTTTCTCATTCGATCCTTCCTGGATGAGGTACACTTTCGACAACTGCACCCTGGGACTGAGCTGACGCTGGTCAAGCATTTGACGCCTGCGGCAAGCACGGATACGAATCACAATCTGGACGCGAAATAATCGATCACCCCTAAGGAGGGATTTTCTGTGGCACTTTCAATTTCTACCCGGCAGCTGGACGGCGTTACGATTCTGGATATGAGTGGGCGGATCACTCTCGGCGAGGGCAGTGTGCAGTTGCGCGATGCCGTCCGCGACTTGATCGGCAAGGGCGAAAAGAGCATTCTGTTGAACCTGGGCGATGTGAACTACATCGACAGCTCTGGCCTTGGCGAGCTGGTGAGCGCGTTTACGACGGCCAAGAACCAGAACGCCGACGTGAAGCTGCTGAGCCTGACCCGGAAGGTCAAGGACGTACTGCAGGTGACGAAGCTCTATACCGTGTTCGATATCTACGACGACGAAGCGAGCGCAATCGCGTCTTTCAAGTAAGACTTCGCATACGGGGCTTACGTCAGAGGCATAAGGAAAAGGGCTACACCGGCGGGAGACCGTGGGTGCAGCCCTTTTTTGCGTTTGAGACTGACGGGTCTGAACTGGGACGTTCAGACCCTGACCGTGGCCTTAGAACTTGACGGCTGGAGCGTTGCGCGAGGCGGCGCTGGCCTCGAAGTAGGCGTCGTTGACGTGGAAGCCGAGGATGTTGGCCCAGATGCTGTTGGGGAACTGGCGGACGAAGGTGTTGTAGTCGCGCAGGGTTTCGTTATAGCGGCGGCGGGCTACGCCGATGCGGTTTTCGGTGCCGGAGAGCTCATCCTGGAGGCGCATGAACTGCTGGCTGGAACGCAGCTGCGGGTAGTTTTCGGTGAGCGCGAGAAGGCGTCCGAAGGCTGAGTCGAGCTGGCCGTTGGCGGCGATCTTGGACTTAGGATCGCGGGCGTTCAACAGGCCGGCACGGGCGTTGGCGATGTCGCCAAAGACGGTGCTTTCTTCCTTGGTGAAGCCTTTGACGGTTTCAACTAGGTTGGGGATGAGGTCGGCGCGGCGCTGCAGCTGCACATCGACCTGCGACCAGCTTGCTTTTACCTGCTCGTCCTTTTGCACCATCTGGTTCTGGGCGCTCTGGAAGCTGCCGTAAACGAACAAGCCAATCAAAACAAAGACGCCGATAATTCCAAGGAAAATCCAAAGTCCACGACGCATACAGTTCTTTCTCCTCTGCCTTCTGCTGAAGGCTCTTACCTAAACCTGTTTACCCTAACCCCGTTTACCAATCAATCCTTTACCAATCACCGCTGGCGCCGCCGCCATCGGAGCTGCCACCGCCGGAGCCGTCAAAACCTCCACCACCGCCTCCACCGTCGCCACCGCCCCAGCCGCCTCCTCCTCCACCCCAACCTCCGCCGCCTCCCCAGCGACCGCCTCCGCCGAAGAGCATGCCGAGGCCGAAGCCGAAGAGGCCGCGTACGCCGAGAAAGACGAGCACGAGAACGACGAGGCCGATGCGAAAGATGAGGCCGATGGGCGAGACGTGGCGCGGTTCGCGATGGACGTATTGGCGCTGGGGCTGACTTTGAGACTGATCTGTCAGGGAGACGCCGGCGTCGGCTGCGATGACGTTGGCGATCTGGACGACGCCGGTGGTGACGGCGCGGTCGTAGTCCGCCGCCCTGAGCGCGGGAACCATGCTGCGGCCGATATCGCCGACCTTGGCGTCGGGGAGAATTCCCTGAAGCCCGAGGCCGACTTCGATGCGGCGCTTGCGATCCTGGATGGCAAAGACCATGAGAAGGCCGCGATCGGAGCCTTTTTTGCCGATCTGCCATTTCTCTTCGAGACGGTTGGTGAAGTCGTCGATGTCGTCGCCGTCGAGGGTGCGGATGGTGACAACTTCAATCTGGGCGTTGGCCTTGGAGTGGCTCAGCTGGCCGCAAAGGGTGTCGATACGTGCTGTTGTTTCGGGAGAGAGTACGTGGGCGAAGTCCGCGACCCAGTTGGTGGGCTTGGGTAGGTCTTCGACGCGCTCGGCAAAGCCGGAGAGTGCGGAAAACGTGAAAGCCAGGCTCACGAAGAGCCAGTGGAGAACCGAACGGGAACGGCGGACTTGCATTGCTCTTTATTGTACGCAAGCGGGGGCGTGGGGGTTCCGTTGGAAGCGGCGGCGCTGGCTTATGGGCGCTGCGGGCGGCTATCCTTGAAGGTGAGATGACAACTGACAGCAATACTCCGCACGCTACGACTTCGACAGCTTCCGATACGGCTTCAACCTCTGCTTTGACTGCGCCTGTTGCGCGGCGCGAACCCAAACAGACTCCGCTGCATGGCACGGTTCTGGTCGATGACTATGCGTGGCTTCGCGAGAAGGAGAGCACGGAGGTTACGGCGTATCTCGAGGCGGAGAATGCGTATGCGGAGACGGTGATGGGTCCGCTGAGCGGGCTGCGTGAAGAGCTGTATGAGGAGATGCTGAGCCACATCAAGCAGACGGATGTTTCTGTGCCGTATCGCGATGGCGGGTGGTGGTATTACTCGCGCACCGAAGAGGGGCTGCAGTATTCGGTGTACTGCCGGAAGGCGGTGACGGGGGATGGCTCGTTTGAAGGCAGTCCGGAACAGGTGGTGCTGGATGGGAATGCGCTGGCCGTGGGACACAGCTTCATGGCGATCGGCGGGATGGATGTGAGCGACGATGGGCGCTGGCTGGCGTACAGCGTGGACCATACAGGCTTTCGCCAGTACACGCTGCACATCAAAGATTTAGACAGTGGAGAGGTTCTGCCGGGTGTGGTGGAGCGGGTTGGTTCGCTGGTGTGGGCGGCGGACGGACCCGAGGACAAGCGCACGCTTTTTTATACCGTCGAGGATGAAGAACAGAAGCGGCAGTATCAGCTTTGGCGGCATGAGCTGGGGACCGATCATGCGGCGGATGTGCTGGTGTTTGAGGAGAGCGACGAGCGGTTCAATCTGGCTGCGGGACGGACGCGGGATGGGAAGTTCCTGGTGATGGAGGCGGGAAGCCACACGACTACGGAGTCGCGGTTTCTCGCGGCGGACAAGCCTGCGGGTGAGTGGACGCTGGTGGTTGCGCGCGAGGATGAGCATGAGTATTCGATCGATCATCGCAACGGGCTTTGGTTCATTCGGACGAATGACAAGGGGCGCAATTTCCGGCTGGTGACGGCTCCGGTGGCTACGCCGGGGCGGGCGTTCTGGACAGAGGTGATTGCGCATCGTGCGGAGATCATGCTGGAGGATGTCGACCTCTTCGAGGGATTCTTTGTGGCCTGCGATCGGGAGGATGGATTGCCGCGGCTGCGGATGTGGAATTTTGTTGGCGACGAGGCGGTTGCGGCGGAGGAGATTCATTTCCCCGAGCCGGTGTACAGTGCGTTTCCGGGTATTAATCGGGAGTTCGATACGGCTAGTTATCGTTATGGATATCAGTCGCTTGTAACTCCAAGCTCGGTATATGAGTATGACTTATCGACGCGCAACTCGAAGCTACTGAAGCAGGTCGAGGTTCCGGGGGGATTTGAGCGAGAGTTATACGCTTCGGAGCGGGTGTTTGCCACGGCCGCGGATGGGATCCGTGTGCCGGTATCGCTGGTGTATCGGAAGGACAAGCGCGAGGCCGGAAAGAATCCGCTGTATGTGTATGGGTATGGATCGTATGGATACTCATTGCCGATTGGATTCAATGCGAATCGGCTGAGCCTGCTAGATCGCGGCGTGGTGATGGCGTATGCGCATATCCGGGGTGGCGGCGATCTGGGAAAGCCTTGGCACGATGCGGGCAAGATGCTGGTGAAGCGGAACACGTTCAGCGACTTCGTAACGGCGGTCGAGTATCTGACGGCGAAGGGTTATGGCGATCCGGCGCGGGTGGCGATCGAGGGCGGTTCGGCGGGTGGATTGCTGATGGGCGCGGTGACGAATCTGAAGCCGGAGATTTTTCGCGCGGTGCTGTCGCATGTGCCGTTTGTGGATGTGATGAATACGATGCTGGATGCTTCGCTGCCGCTGACGGTGCCGGAATATGAGGAGTGGGGGAATCCCAATGAGGCGGAGTATTTCAACTACATGCTAAGTTACTCGCCTTACGACAATCTTCGGCCGGGTAGTTATCCTGCTATCTTAGTCAAGACGAGTCTGCATGACAGCCAGGTGATGTATTGGGAGCCGGCTAAGTATGTTGCCAAACTGCGGACGCTTAAGACAGACGCTCTTCCACTGCTGCTGGTGACGAATATGGAGGCTGGGCACGGCGGGGCGAGCGGGCGGTATGACTATCTGAAGGAGATTGCTTTTGATTATGTGTTTCTGCTGAGGGAGTTAGGTCTGGTGTGATAGATTGAGGCTGATATTCCTTCGAGGGCCTCTTGCAGAAGTTAGCTTATATTGCCTTTCTCCTGGCTTTGATGCCTGTGTGCGCTTCCGGCCAGGAGAGCCCTGGTTCCAACGTTAAAGATGCTAAGCCTGAACCGGGCGAGCGCGTGAAGGTCTATTCGAACGGCCCCGGAACCACGCCTCCCGCTCTTCTTGCGCGTGGGAACGCGATGCCGCCGATCGAAAAGTGTGGCAAGCACATTGAAGGCAAAGTCAGTTTGACGCTGATCATCGATTCCGCCGGCCATCCTCGGAATGTAGTCTTCGGCCATCCAGACGGTACGGTACTGGATGAATTTGCACTTTCCGTCGCGGAGTCAGACCGGTTCCAGGCTGGGACTTTTCAAGGTACACCTGCAGCGTTCGAGCGCACCCTGGAAATGCAATTGAAAGGATGCGTGCAGACGACCAAAGATGGCAACGGCAAGAAGGTCGCTAACATAAAACTGCGCCAGTGGCCGGAGCAAAAACTAGGCGATGCTCCCGAAACGACAAGCGAAGCCACGCTGGCTCCGATTTATGACCCGGACTTAAAATATGTGGGGCGGGTAGGGGTAGGCATCACTCCTCCTAAAGCACTCCTAGAGCCTGACGCTGAATTCTCGGAGTACGCACGCAAGAAAAAAATACAGGGAACATGCGTGTTGACAATCGTCGTGGATTCCCATGGGATGCCTCGGAACATTCGCGTTATGCGAAATCTTGAGCCTAGCCTGGATGCAAACGCGATTCTGGCTGTAAGCCGGTATCGATTCAAACCAGCTTACCGCGATGGCGAACCGGTTCCTATAACCGTATCGGTTGAAGTTCGATTCCGCCTATATTAGGTGGCATCAAGCTATTTTAAGATCGGTCTTATCGAAGTCGGAGCCTTTGAAGAGTAGTGGCTCGTCGCTGCTCTTGGCGAGGGCATAGCTGAAGCAGTCGCCGAAATTGAGGCTTGCGGGATGGCGGCCTTTGCCGTATTGGCGGAAGGCTGCGATGGCCAGGCTAGAATGAGCCACGCTTACCGGGGTTACGATGATTGATGCATCATGCAACGCCTTGTCGAGAGCAGGTTCGGCCATCGCACCTAAGCGTGAAATCAGCACCATCGCGGATTCCATATAACTCACGGCCGAAATCTGACGGGAACGGGCTCTAGCCAATTTTCTCAGGAATTCAAAACGCTCGGGCTCTTTCAACAGCACTGCGATAATCGCTGAGGTATCGACAACCATCAGTCAAAATGCCCGTGTTCGTTGTATCCGATGATTTCATCAGGCGTGCGGGAATCGAGCACTGGTAGGTTCGTGAGCCAATCGGAAATCTTCTCGATGCGCGCAATATACTCCTCCTCGTTGACCGGAGGAGCAATCGTATCCAGGCGCTCCCGCAGAGCTGTTTTGATGGCCTGGGTGATGGTTTCGCCGGTGGCAGCGCTGAGTTGGCGAGCGAGTTGGTCTGTTTCCGGGTCCTGGATGTGCAGAGCCATGTACATAGAATACGCTCGATGTACATCGGCAGCAACCAAACGGATTGTGCAAGCTCAGCGAGTAGCTTCGGGGACGGCGTCGCCTTCGCCGGGGGCGAGAAATAGATTCTCTTCGAGGCCGTGCTGGCGGGTGTAGAGGTCATAGTAGCGGCCGCGCATGGCGTAAAGTTCCTGATGGTTGCCGCGCTCGATGATATGGCCGCCTTCTACGACGAGGATCTGATCGGCGCGACGGATGGTCGAGAGCCGGTGGGCGATGACGAAGGTGGTGCGGCCCAGCATGAGCTGGTTGAGGCCCTGCTGAATCATGGCTTCAGACTCGGAGTCGAGCGAACTGGTGGCTTCGTCGAGGATGAGGATGCGCGGCTGGGCGAGCAGGGCGCGGGCGATGGAGAGGCGCTGGCGCTGGCCGCCGGAGAGCTTGACTCCGCGCTCGCCGACAATGGTGTCGTAGCCCTCGGGGAAGCGCTCGGCGAATTCATCGACACGGGCGGTGCTACAGGCGAAGAGAAACTGCTCTTCGGTGGCGTCGGGGCGCGAGAACATGACGTTGTCGCGGATGGAGCCATCGAAGAGGAAGGACTCCTGCAGGACGACGCCCAGCTGGGAGCGATAGCTGTTGAGATCGACGGTGGCGAGGTCCTGTTCATCGATGAGTACGCGGCCCGTGACCGGGTTATGGAAGGCGCAGACCAGGCTGATGATGGTGGACTTGCCGGAGCCCGAGGAGCCTACGAGCGCGGTGACGGAGCCAGGCTCGGCGAGGAAGTCGATGCCAAAAAGGACAGGCTTGTTCTCTTCGTAGGCGAAGTGAACGTCTTCAAAGTGCACGCGGCCGGTGATGGGCGGCATTACGTGCTGGCGTTTGGGATCGGCATTCTCCGGCATCTCGGAGAGGATTTCGGTGGTGCGGTCGAGGCCGGCGAAAGCTTCGCTGAGCTGGGTGCCGATGTTCACGATCTGGAAGACGGGCGCGATCATGAAAGCGAGGAACATGTTGTAGCTGAAGTAGTCGCCGACGGTCCAGGTGTGATGGAGGACAGCGTGGCCGCCGAGCCACATGACTAACCCCGAGACCAGGCCAAGGACAGCGGTCGAGGCTGCGCCGAGGGTGCTGGTCAGGGTGAGGGAGCTGACGACATTGCGCAGCAGGCGATCGACGCCGGCGCTGAAGACGGCAGCTTCGCGCTCCTCGGCGTGATAGCCCTTGATGACGCGGACGCCGCCGAGGGATTCGCCGAGCCGGCCAGAGACGTCAGAATTGATCTTGCCGCGTTCGCGGAAGATAGGGCGGATCTTTTTGAAGGCGGACTGGAGTACGACTACGAAGACTCCGATGACGGCGAAGACGGTGAGAGTGACCGAGACACTGCGATTGAGCAGATAAAGGAAGGCGAGAACTGCAGTCAGCAGTCCACCGACAAACTCAATGAGACCAGTGCCGATGAGGTTGCGGACGCCTTCAACATCGGACATGATGCGCGTGACCAGAGCACCGGACCGGTTGGCGTCGTAATAGGCGACCGAGAGCCGGCCGACGTGCTGCTGGACTTGTTTGCGGAGTTCGGAGATGAGCTTCTGGCCTTCTTTGGAGAGAAGCTGGGTCAGCGCGAACGATGAGATGGCCTGAATGACGGTGGCGCCGAAGACGATAGCGATGAGTTTGGGCAGCAGGCCGGGCTGAGGATGGGCCGTGGCGAGGACCTTATCCAGGAGGAATTTACTGAGGTAAGGGAGTGTGAGGCCAGAGACGGTCTTGATGGCGACAAGGAACAACCCCAGACCGATGAGCAGGCGGCGAGGCTTGACCAGCGTCCAAATGGTTGGCCAGAGCTTTTTGAGGTCGACTTTTTTCTTGGCATCGCTACCGCCGCCACGACCGGCACCGAGGCCACGGCCACGCTCGGCATGCATCGCCATTCCACCACCACGCATGGTTGCCATGGATTAGACCAGCCTTGCTTTGCGGGCGGCGATGAAGGAGCGGACGCAGAGGGCTACATAGATCAGGCAGAGAAGAGCCATGATGGCTTTGGATTCGGTGGCGGGGGGATTCTTGACTGTTGCCCCGGCGAGCATCTGAATGCCCTGGATTAGACCCATGATGGTGCCGAGGAATCCAAGCAGGCCGAGGGTGACGTTGATGTGCATGAAAAGCTTGCGGCGGCCGGCGTCGGGTGAGAGAGAAAGCGCTCCAAAGATGCCGAGAAGCAGGCCGAGGGCAGCGGGAATAAGAGCGGTGTAGTGATTTGCTCCGGTGGCGAAGAAGCCGACCAGCCCGAGAGCGATAAATATGACGGCAAAGACCAGTGTTACTTTCGCCATGAGGCGCAACCTCGCAAGATTCCTGCCATAAGTCTACTGGAAGGGATGAGGCTGGGAGCATCGGGGATTCAGTGCGGGTGGAAATTCAGGATTGGAGGAAGGCGAGAATCTTCTGAATGGCCTGGTCAATAGGCTCGGAGCCATCCAGACGCAAAACATGGTTGCGCAAGGCGCCGGTGGGGGGTTCGAGTGTGGCGAGCTGGCTGTCGAGCAGCGCCGGGGGCATGAAATGACCGGGCCGGTGGGCCATGCGATCGGCGAGAACTTCGCGGGGCGGATCGAGCCAGACCAAACGGGCCTCGGGAAGCTGGGCGGTAAGGCGCTGCCGGTAGGCGTCTTTCAGAGCGGAGCAGGTGAGGATACCGGACTGGCCGGAGCGATGCCAGTTGAGCATGACCTGGTGGAGGGAATCCAGCCAGGGAATGCGGTCGGCGTCGGTGAGAGGAATGCCGGCGTGCATCTTTGCCTTGTTGGCTTCAGAGTGGTAGTCGTCGCCTTCGGCAAAGGGCCAGCCGGTGGCGTGGGCAAGCTTCTCCGCCAGCCAGGACTTGCCGGAACCACTTACGCCCATGACGATAACGATCAATTCTTATCCTTTGGGATAGATTTTTGTTACATCGGATAATACTTCCTGCGGCGTCCAGTCGTTGCCGGGATAGAAGCGGATTACTTTTCCGTCCGGACCGATGAGCGTGGTGGACAGGGTGTGCGTGATGGTGCCGTTGGGCTCGCGGGTGATGCCGACGTCGAACCACTGGGCCATGGTATTTAACTCTGGCTTGGAGGAGACGGCAAAATCCCAGTGCGCGAAGGCTTTGGGGGCCATGCTGCCCATGTAGGTTTCGCCGTAACTCTTGAGGCGCTCGGGGGTATCTCCGCTGGGATCGAAGCTGGCGCAGAGCAAGTGGGTGTTGGCATAGAGGTTTGGGTAGGCTGCCAGAGATTTCTCGATCACGGCGAAGTTGTGTGTAACGCGCGGGCAGAAATCGGGCAGCGGGCAGCGAGTGTAGATGAAGGTCAGGAGCAGCGACTTGCCGTGGAACTGGGAGAGACGGATGGGGCGGCCCTCTTCATTGACGAGGCGGAAGTCGGGGACTTTGTCTCCGGACTGGGGGACGTGGTACTGGATGGCCGGGCGGTAGTCGGCCTTGGCCTGGCCGATAACGACGAAGTGATCGACATAAGTGTCGCCGTCGGGTGACTTCGGGACGAGGATGTCAGCGGTAACCAGATCTCCGGGGTGGAGTTCACCGAGGATGCGGATGTCGCGCAGCTTGTAGGGCATGGTCATGGCTTCCATGAAGCCGGGGATGGCTTGGTGGTCGATGGTGACTTCGCCGGTCGAGGGATTGGTGGAGACGATTTTGCCGCGGAGGGGGTATGTCTTGTAGGACTGTCCGGCATCCGCTGTCGCGGCGTCAGGAGTTGCGGAGTGGCAGCCGACGAGAAACAGAGCGGGACAAGACAGAAGAACGGAAGGCAGAAGGACGGTACGCAGGAGAACGGAAGGCAGGCGTTTCACAGCTTAGTGTACATCCGGGTATAAGCAGCGCGGTGAGGGCTGCGGCGGGGGACGGGATTTCCAGAGTGCCTGGACGCCGGAGCGCCGGCTGCCGCTTAAGATTAGGAGCGGTGAGCTGAGAATGGGGAATCGAGAGCGAGCGCGGCAACAACGCATCGACGCATGGCTGGCCCAGGGTGGGGCCGTGCTGGCGGCGACGGAACGGGCAGCGCGCGCGTTGCTGGCGGCGCACCATGCGGCACGGCAGAGCGAGGGCCGGGCGGCGTGGATGACTCCATCGATTTTTGCCTGGGACGGCTGGCTGCGCGAGCAGTGGCTGGGCGGGACCGGGCTAATGCTGCTGAACCCGCTGCAGGAGCATTCGCTGTGGTCGGGAGTGATTGGCGCGAGTGCGATTGGCGGAAGCGTGCTTCATCCCCGGCGACTGGGCGCGGCGGCGCAACGGGCCTATCGGTTGCTGTGCGAGTATGCGCCGGAAGCGCTTCGGTCCGCTGCTCGAAGCGGCTGGGTCGGCGACGCGGCAATCTTCAGCGAATGGCTGGATGCTTTTGAGGTTCGATGCCGGCGGGAAGGCGTGATCAGCGCCAGCCGTATCGCTGGGGAGCTGACATCGGCGCTGCGTGAGAAGCCAGGTTCGAGTGACGTGGAGCGGACGCCGCTGCTGCTGGTGGGGTTTGACCGGCTGCTGGAAACGCAGACGGCGCTGCTGGATGCATGGGGGCCGTGGCAGCAAGATGTGGCAGAGGAAGCGGCGGAGGCCAGATTCGTGGTGGCGCGGGACCGGGCTACGGAGATCGAGGCATGCGTGGCGTGGCTGCGAGCACGGCACAAGGCGGATGCGGGAGCGCGGCTGCTGGTGGTTACCACCGGTTTGCAGGAGCGGCGCGGGGAGCTGGAGCGGGCGCTTCTCCAGATTGGGAACGACGGGGATGAAGACGTTGAGAATGGGGGCGATTCTGGGTTGGATTTTGAGTTTTCGCTGGGAGTTCCGCTTACGCGATTGAGCCTGGTGCGGAGCGCGATCCTGCTGCTGCGCTGGCTGCATGAACCGCTGAGCGAGTTCGAGGTGGATTGGCTGCTGACGAGCGGGCACGCGGCTGCCGCACAGGAGGAGATGGCTCTGGCGGAGGCGATGCGCGAGCTGCGGCGACGAGAGCGAGAGCGGCCGGAGTGGCGGCTGGGAGACTTCACGATTGAGGCAGGACGGGCTGGCGAGAGTTCGGCGGTGCTGGAGGCATGGGTTGCGCGGGTGATCGGAGCGCGAGAATTGCTGCAGGGGATGCCGGTAAGGCGAAGTCCGCTGGAATGGGCGGAGGCGGTTGCAGAGTTGCTGGTGGCAGCCGGATGGCCGGGGCCCAGACCTCTGTCGAGCGTGGCGTTTCAAGCGCGCGAGCGCTGGGACGGGGTGTTGGAGGATTGCGCTTCGCTGGGCTTTGAGGGATCGGTGATGGAGTGGGGCGCGTTTGTAGAAACGCTGGGGGAAGCGGCGGCGGCGACGATCTTTGCGGCTGAGTCGAGCGATGCGCCGGTGCAGATTACCGAGCCCCTCGAATCGGCGGGACAGCTGGCGGATGGGGTGTGGTTTCTGGGCGCGGATGAGGAGAACTGGCCGGGGCGGGGTCAGCCGCATCCACTGCTGCCGATCGGATTGCAGCGCGAGAAAGGGATGCCGCACGCGAGTTCCAGAGACGACTGGGAGCTGGCGCAGGAGGCTACGCTGCGCCTGGCGAGCAGCGGGGATGAGGTCATCTTCAGCTATGCGCGGCGGGATGGAGATACCGAAAACCGGCCTTCGCGGCTGGTCGCGCAGCACCTAGGCCAACCCGTGGCCTGGGCGGAGGAAAGTTTCGATGCAGCGTCCGCGGGCGCTGGCGATCTTACGGAGAGTTTCGCGGATGCGACTGTGGTTCCGTTTCCGCATGGGGAGATCGGCGGCGGGGCGGGGACGCTGTCGCGGCAGTCGCTGTGCCCTTTTCAGGCATTTGGCGTTGCGCGATTGCATGCGGAGCCCTGGGAGGCTGCGGAGACCGGGCTGAATGCGAAGCAGCGCGGGCAGCTCTTGCATGCGGTGCTGCAACGGGTCTGGAGCGGGAGCGAACGGGGAGGGATTTCGTCCTGGAGGGAATTGCAAGAGGAGTTGCCGGCGAGCAGCGATCTGGAGGCATTTGTCAGGAAGGCCGTGAAGGCGGTGATGCGGGAGGGCTTCGATACAAATTCCCAACGGCGCAGTTCCCTGCCCCTGCGGTTTCCGCCGCGTTATCTGGAACTCGAAGAGGAGCGGCTGACGCGGCTGGTGACGGAGTGGCTGGAGTTCGAGCGAACTCGGCTTCCGTTTGTGGTGGCGGGCACGGAGGTCAGGCGCGAGGTAACGATTGCCGGTATGACGCTAAAGGTGCGGCTAGACCGGCTCGATCGCGTTGGACTGCACGGGGTGGGCAACGGCAAGGCTCTGATTGTCGACTACAAGAGCGGTGATGTCGGTCCCAAGGCCTGGGCCGGGGAGAGGCCGGATGATGTGCAGCTGCCGCTGTACGCAACCTTTGCAGAAGACGAAGAGAATCTGGAAGGACTGGTATTTGTGCGGGTTCGCCCTGGGGAGAAGACAAAGCTCTGCGGACGGGTTCGCGACGCGGCGGGAACGCTGCTGGCCGGGTTGAGCGGGCAGAACGGGCTGGTGAAGGATCCCCTGACTGAGCAGCAGATGGCGGAGTGGCGGGAGCGGATCGAGCGGCTGGGTGAGGATTTTGTCGCGGGACGTGCGGAAGCCGACCCCAAGGAGCCGGGGAAGACTTGCGAGAGCTGCCATCTGCAGGCCGTTTGCAGAATCTATGAGAGCCAACCGCTGGCTGCCGATCCCGAAGAAGACATCGCCGGGGAAAGCGCGGGAACGGCCGGAGGCGACGATGCCTGAGAGGCCGGACGCTGCAGGGATGAAACCGGTATCAGCGAAACAGCCTCCGGATGTGGCGGAGCGGAGGCGGGCGCTCGATCCCGAGGGATCGTTTCTGGTTCAGGCTCCGGCTGGGTCGGGGAAGACGTACCTGCTGACGCAGCGGTTTTTGCGGCTGCTGGCGCAGGCGGAGAAGCCGGATGAGATTGTCGCCATCACGTTTACCAACGCGGCGGCGGCGGAGATGCGCAACCGGGTGCTGGAGGCACTGGAAAAAGCGGGGGAACAACGGGCCGAGGATGGCGATGGGGAAAGCCTGCCGTCGCTGGCGGGCCGGGCGATGAATCGCTCGCTGGCGCTGGATTGGCGGATTCTGGAGCAGCCGGACCAGCTTCGGATTACTACAATCGATGCGTTTTGTCGGGGACTGGCGCTGCAGAGTCCGCTGAGCTGGGGGGACGTGCTGGCGGGGCTGGGGGGAAAGCTGGAGATGGCGGCTGCTCCCGAGGATCTGTACCGGCGAGCGGCAACGCGAACGATCGAATTGCTGAAGGCGGAAGACTCGCCGGCACGGCGGGCGGTGGAAGCGCTGATGCTATGGCGCGACAACCACTGGAGGGATGTGGAAAGCCTGATTGTGCCGATGCTGGCCGGGCGCAACCGCTGGTACCAGGAGTTTGTGTTCGCGCGGGAGGTGGATTGGGAGGCGTTGCGGCATTGGCTGGAGGCGCCGTTCCGGCGGGCGGCTCGGCAGCTGCTCGAAGGGATTTGCGGACTGCTTTCGCGGCTGCCGGGCAGCGGTGATTTTGCACTGGAGATCGCGCGAGGCGCGTGCATCGATGCGGGTAAATCTTCCCCGGTGCGGTTGGCGGGGCGAGCGGAGCTGCCCCGGGATTTCGTGGTGGTGGAGGACGTGTCCGAAGGACGAATGGCCGAAGCATTGATGCTGGAGGACGCGATTGAGGCGTACGGCGACCTAGCCAGCTTTCTGATGACCGAGGGCCGGTGGCGGAAGGTTGGCGGCCTGAACAAGAATTTTGGCTTCCCGGCAAGTCCGGAAGGCAAGGCTGCCAAAGGGCGGTTCGGGGCACTGGTGGATGGATTGGATCAGGAGCCAGGCCTGCGGGAGGCTTTGGCGGCATTTCTTTCGCCGTTGCCGGTGCGGTATACGGACGCGGAGTGGGGGCTGATCCAGGATTTACTGGCGGTGCTGCGGTTTGCCGCCGTGCAGCTGCAGGTGGTGTTTGCGGAGACGGGATCGGTGGACTTCACGGAGGTGGCGCAGATTGCGCTGCGCGTCCTGGCTCCCGAGAATGGTTTTCCTTCGGACTTCGCGATACGGCAGGCGGACGGCATTCGGCATCTGCTGATCGACGAGTTCCAGGACACGAGCCGGAGCCAGCATGAGCTGCTTTCGCGGCTGATTGCGGCGTGGCCGGAGCGGGAGGGCCGAAGCTGCTTCTGTGTGGGCGACCCGATGCAGTCGATTTATGGGTTTCGCGAGGCGGAAGTGGAGCTTTTCGAGAGGACGCGGCGGCGCGGAATCGAAGTTTTCTCGGGGATCGATCCGTCGCCGCTGCAGCTGGAGTTTGTGCCGCTGCGGGCAAACTTTCGTACGACGCCGAACCTGGTAGAGGACTTGAATCGGCGTTTCGAGCAGATCTTTGCGGAGGACGACGGCAGCGGGGTGCGGTTCTTTCCAGCGGAGGCGGCGCGGGAGACAGAGTCGGCGGCAAAGACCGAGCTGCACCTGAGCTTCGCTCCTGCGGGGAAGGTGGATCACGCCGCTTTTACAGTCGAGGATGCCGAGACGGTGCGGCAGGCGCAGCTTGGGGATCTGGCCGAACTGGTGCGCGAAAAGTTGGAAGCGGGAGTAAAGTCCGGCGCGGCAACCTGGCGGGTGGCAGTGCTGGCGCGGACGAAGAAATCGTTGATCTGGGTCGCGGAGACGCTGCGGGAGGCGGGGATCGGCTACCGGGCGATCGAGCTGGTGCCGCTGGACAAGCGGCCCGAGGTGCTGGACGCGCTGATGGTGGCACGGGCGCTGCTGAATCCGGCGGACCGCACGGCGTGGCTGGGGGTGCTACGCGCTCCCTGGTGCGGGCTGGCGCTGGAAGAGCTGCACCTGCTGACCTCGGCGGATGATGTAGCGGTACATGCACAGGCGGTTCCGGCACTGCTCGCTTCGCGATTACCGGCGCTGTTTGCCGAGGGACGAATGGGCGCGCGGGCCTTTGCTGCAGCTTCGCGGGTGGAGCGGGTGATGCGCAATGCAGCTGAAAGACGCGCAAGCGCAGGGACTGCGGCGCTGGGGACGTGGCTGGAGTCGGTGTGGAAGGCGCTGGGCGGCGGGGACACGGTGAACGCGGAGCAGAGGGGAAATCTGCGGCTGCTGTGGGCGACGCTGGATGGCTTGCCGCAAGGGGAAATCGACTTGGCGGGTCCCGCGCTTGAGGCAGCGCTGGGCAAGCTGTGCGCGCTGCCCGATCCGGCGGCGAGCGCGGAATTTGGCGTGCAGCTGATGACGATTCACCAGTCCAAGGGGCTGGAGTTTGAGGTGGTGATCGTTCCAGATCTTGAGGCGGAGAGCAGGAAATCGGAACGGACAATGATCAGTTGGCTGGAGCGGGGGCTAGCGGGCCCGGATGAAACGGGACAGGATGAGGACGGCTCGGATGAGAATGCGGGGCCGCTGACGGAGTTCCTGATTGCGCCGATTCCTCCCAAGGGCGCCGAGGCCGGGGCGACGAAGAAGTGGGTGGACGGCGTGAAGCGCGAACGGGAGCGGCAGGAGCTGCAGCGGCTGCTGTATGTGGCGGCGACGCGGGCGCGTGAGGAGCTGCATCTGTTTGCCCGGCCGCGATTCCGGGTAAGCGCGAAGACGGGCGAGGTGGCGCTGGCGTCTCCGACGGGCTTGCTGGCGACGGCGTGGCCCGCGATTGGGGAGGAAGTGGAGGCTCGCTTTGCTGCGTGGATCGGACAAGCTGGGCAATCGGGACGAGCGGGGCAAGCTGCGGCGGGGGAGAATTGGCCGGATGCGGGGGTTGCGGCTTTGGCTGCAGCGGCAGATGCGAATCTCGGGTTGGTGGGGATAGCTGGGGGCGGGCGCAAGCCTACGATGCTGAGGCGGCTTCCGGAGGGCTATGCGGCCAGCGAGCGGCTGCGGCTGGGGGGCTTACCGGGACCGTCCATTGGGGGAAGCGATGGAGCGCAAGCGCTGTACATGCGGCGGGAAGGCGGCCTTGAGTCGCGGCTGCTGGGCGTGGCGGTACATGCTCTTCTGGAGCAGTTGAGCCGGCTGCGGAGGGGGCTGGAACCGGCTGAGGCGGCCGCTGCACTGGGCGCTTCCCTGCCTGCGGCGGCGGCGAAGATTCGCAGTGCCGGTGTGCCTCGGGCGGCGGCGGAGCGGCTGGCCGGGGAGGCGCTGGAGATTGTGCAGCGGGCGGCGGCGCATCCCTTCGGCGCGTGGATTTCCGCAGCACATCCAGAGGCGGAGAGCGAGGCGCGATGGACCGGGGTGATGCGGGCGAAGCAGGACGCCGGGGGTGGAGGTCCGCTGTGGAACCTGCGCCCGGACCGGGTGTTTTTTGCCACTGCCGCGGATGCTGTGGATGGGAGCGAGCCGAACTGGTGGATTATCGACTATAAGACGAGCGAGGCGGGGGGAGCAGATCTTGGCGATGCCCTGGAGCGGGAACGATTTCTAAGCGCGCATCGGGAGGTCCACCAGGGACAGCTCGGGGCCTATGCGCGGGCGCTGCGGAGCCTTCGCGAAACGCCGGGTGAGCCTGCGCTTCGGGTTCGGGCAGGGATTTTTTATCCACGCCTGCTGCTGCTGGATACGTGGGAGATTTGAGCAGCAGGGGAGCCGGATGGCTGGTGCCAGAACTGATTGCAGGGCCGATATGAGGGCCGGTTTTCTGGTTGCGGGAAGCCGGCCGCAACAAATCCGGAAGAACGGGGTCTAACGTGAGGACGAGCGCTCGCCTCTCCTGGCATTGACGAAACCGCAGCCGTTGGCAAAACGGTCGCGTTGACGAAAGGCTCCCGAGGCAGTCTCAGTTTGCAATGCTTGGCCGGATCGCGGGCCGATTTTGAGAGATCTTCCGCCGCAGCAAGCCCGAGGCGGGGATTTCGAAACTTGCTCCTCTTCGCTCTGCACGCGCATCCTGGTGTTCCTCCATTCTCGTAAGCTTGTTTGGTGCAGCTTTTCGCTGCCGCTGCGAGGGAATGGACACCACGCCACCACGCAGCACTCTTCCAAGTTGCAGGGACGATCATGAAGACACTTATGCAATGTTTGCAGCGCCCACTCTCCCTTTCCGTCTGGATTTTGGCCTTTGCCGCAGCATCCACTCTTCCGGCGAGTGCCGCCGGCCAGGATGCCGCGGTGCGCGCCGGACGGATCACAGCCGAGATTTCCAGCTCGCAGATGACGCAGATTCCGGGCTCCAAGCACCCGCTGGCGCTGGCCGAGTTCAACACGGGCCGAGTGGCGGCCGGGACCAAGCTGCAGGGAATGAGCATTCACTTCAACCGGACGGCGGCGCAGGAACTCGACCTGCAGAAGCTGATTGCCGCGCAGCAGGACCCGGCTTCGCCGTCCTATCACCAGTGGCTGACGCCGGAGCAGTTCGCGAGCCGGTTCGGCATGGCGGATGCGGATATCGCCAAGGTGGAAAGCTGGCTGGAGCAGCAGGGCTTTGCCGTCGATTCGGTAGCCCGCGGCAAGACGATGATTCGCTTCTCGGGCACGGTAGGGCAAGCAGAGGCGGCGTTTGCGACCGAGCTGCATACGTACTCGGTCAAGACTGCGACGGGGGTGGAGAACCACTTTGCGCCTTCGACCGCGCTGAGCGTGCCGTCGGCGCTGGCGGGGGTGGTCGAAGGGGTTCATAACCTGGATGATTTCCGTCCCAGGTCGCACGCGATCAAGGGCAGAAATCCTCAGATCAAGAATTCTCAAATCAAGCCTGCTTTCACATCCAGCCAGACCAACAGCGTGTTTTTTGCGCCGGGGGACATCGCGACCATCTATGACCTGCAGAAGGTTTATAACGCGGGCTTCACGGGCACTGGCCAAACGATCACGATCGTTGGCCAGTCGGCGGTGGCGCTGAGCGATATCGAAGCCTTTCAGACCGCCGCGGGGTTGCCGGTAAAAGACCCGAATGTCATCGTGTTGCCCAACAGCGGCACGCCGACGGTGTTCAGCGGGGATGAGTCGGAGTCAGACCTGGATCTGGAATGGTCGGGAGCCATCGCCAAGGGCGCGACGATCAATTTTGTGTTTCCGGGCGATGACACGAACGTCGATGCTTTCGACTCGATCGAGTACGCCATCGACAACAAGATTGGCACCATCATCAGCAGCAGCTATGGCACGTGCGAAGCTAACCTGGGCACCTTCTCGCTGGAGTCCTCTCTGGCGCAGGCAGCCGCCCAGGGGCAAACGGTAATTTCCGCTTCCGGAGACGATGGTTCGACGGATTGCTTCCAGGGGACGAACGTCACGAATCCGACTTTGGCGGCACAGGAGAAACTGGCGGTGGACTACCCGGCCAGCAGCCAGTACGTCACCGGCATGGGCGGGACGGAGATATCGACTTCGAGTTCTTCGTACATCACTGCCGGCGATGGGTACTGGCAGAGTGCAAGCGGCTCGGATGTGATCAGCTCGGCGCTCAAATACATTCCGGAGCAGGCGTGGAATGAGGACTCCTCCGGTTGCGGTCAAAACGATTGCCTGAACTCGGGCGGGGGCGGCGCAAGCGCGCTCTTCCCCAAGCCGACGTGGCAGAAGAACGTAAACGGCATTCCTTCGGATGGAAAACGCGATGTGCCGGATATTTCCCTGAATGCCTCGACGGGCCTGCCGGGGTATCTGTTCTGTACCAGCGACACCAGCTTCTGGAGTTCTCAGCAGGCAGGCAGCTGCAACAGCGGTTTTCGCGATGCTACGACGGGCGACCTTACGCTGGCCGGTGGCACCAGCTTTGCCGCGCCGATATTCGCCGGCATGCTGGCGTTGATCAATGAGCAGCAGGGCTATGTGGCGGGACAGGGATTGGTGAACCCGACGCTGTATACACTGGCGGCCAATAGCAGCACGTACGGGACAGCGTTCCACGACATCACCACCGGCGATAACGATTGCCGGGCCGGTTCGACCTATTGCAGCGGAACGATCGGCTTCTCAGCAGCGACGGGCTACGACCAGGCTACGGGGCTGGGAACGCTCGATCTCTATAACCTGGCGAATGCATGGCCGGTCAACAGCGGCAGCACGGCTGGGTTGATCGGCACAACGACAACAATCACGGCAGCGAATACTGCGCCGACGGTCAACACTTCGGATGCTTTCACCATCTCGGTGACATCGCAGACGGGAGCGACCGTTCCGGCGGGCACAGTGAGCATTAAGGTCGACACGGGGACCGCGGTCGCGGAGACCTTGACGGCCAACGGGACGTATATCGACACGATCACATTCACGACGGCGGGTTCGCATACCATCGTCGCGAATTATTCCGGCGACGCGACCCATGCGGCCTCGACCGGAGCTGTGACGGTGAATGTGGCGACTACTTCATCTGGGACTGGAAGCTTCACTGTCGCGGCGGGCAACATTACTGTGAGTCAGGGCAGTGCGGGAACCTCGACGATTACCGTGACGCCAAGCGGCGGCTACACGGGAACGGTCGGGTTCTCGCTGTCCACCAGCAGCTCGGACATTCAGAACGACACCTGCTTCACGCTTGGAAATGCCCTGGTGAGTGGAACCTCGGCAGCGACGACAGTGTTGACCATCGATACCAACGCGTCCAACTGTACCTCCACGAGCGCGGTGCGCAAGGCTAAAGGCCGAATCATCAAGGCTGCCGGTTTCAGCGGCGGGCTGGACGGACGCAGCGGACCAGTGACCGGGCTAGCGGTCATGGCTGGATTGCTGATGGCTGGTTTGCTGGGCCGATACTCGCGGAAACTGCGCGTGCTGGCGGGAGTGATCCTGCTGGCAGCGGTTGGTGTGGCATTCACCGGATGCGGAGGAAGCAGTTCGAATACCACCCCGAATGCGCCCAAGGGAAGTTACACGATTACGGTGACTGGGCAGGACACGAATACGGCGTCGATTCAGGCTACGACGACGTTTACGCTGACGATTCAATAATTGCAAGACAAGTAAGAAGGGTGGACGCCATTGAGGCGTCCGCCCTTCTTATTTTTGGCCTGATGAGAGGAACGGGCCGGAAAGCTTAGCTGGCGGTTCTTTCGCTTTGGGCGGCTTCGAGAGCTCGTGCCGCGGCTGCATCGACGCTGCCTTTGTGGCGGACGTCGGCGCCTTTGACCCAGAAGATTACGTCCTCGGCAATGTTGGTGGCGTGATCGGCGACGCGCTCCAGACTGCGGCAGACCATGAGTGCGTTAAGAGCCTGCGGAGCGAGATGGCCTTCGGTTCCCATGACGTTGGTCAGGGTGACGTGCGCGGCACGATTCATGCCGTCGACGGCGTCGTCCATGCTGAGGACGGACTGGGCCATTTCAGCATCGGCTTCAATGAAGGACTGGAGCGACTTGCGAACCATGTTGGCGGCCAGCGAGGCCATGCGGGGGATGTCGACGGGCAGATCGGCGACGGCCATCGACTCCATGGTGCGGACGCGGTCGCTGATACTCTTGGCGGCGTCGCCCACGCGTTCGAGATCGGCATTGATCTTGATGACGGCGAGGATGAAGCGCAGGTCGATGGCCATGGGCTGCTCCATGGCGAGGAGATCGAGCGCGGCCTGATCGATCTCACGCTCAAGACGATTGATGGCCATTTCGCTGCGATCGACGAGGTCGGAGATGGAGAGGTCGCGGACGCGATAGGCTTCAATGGCGCGCTGGATGGCCTGCTCGGCGAGGCCGGCCATGACGAGGAGCTTTTCTTTGAGATCGTCGAGACTGCGATGGAATCGGGTGCGCGTCATCTACTGCCTTTCGTAGCCTAACCTTTCAACCGAATCGGCCGGTAATGTAATCTTCGGTCCGTTTATCGCTTGGGTTGGTAAATATCTTGTGAGTGGAATCAAACTCGACCATGCGGCCGTTCAAGAAGAAGCCGGTTTTTTCGGCGACGCGCGCGGCCTGCTGCATGTTGTGCGTAACGATGACGATCGTGTATTGCGATTTGAGCTGGAAGATGAGGTCTTCGATCTTCGAGGTCGAGACTGGATCGAGCGCGGATGCGGGCTCGTCCATAAGCAGCACTTCAGGATCGACGGCGAGAGCGCGGGCAATGCACATACGCTGCTGCTGACCGCCGGAGAGACTGGCTCCGGACTTCTTCCTGAGATCGTCTTTCACTTCATCCCACAGGGCGGCTTGCTTGAGCGAACGCTCGACAATCTCATCCAATGCACGGCGATTGGTGTATCCGTTGAGCTTCAACCCCGAAGCGACGTTGTCGTAGATGGACATGGTGGGGAAGGGATTAGGACGCTGGAAGACCATTCCTATGCGGCGACGGACTTCGACGGGCGAAGCGTCGGCATAGATATCGATATTGCCGACACGCACCGAGCCTGTGACGCGGGCGATGGGATTGGTCTCGTGCATGCGATTGAGACAGCGCACGAAGGTTGATTTTCCGCAGCCGGAGGGGCCAATAAGCGCAGTTGCGTGATTGGCCGGCATGGGCAGATTGATATCTTGCAACGTGTGGTTTGAGCCGTACCACGCGTTCAGGTTGGTAACCTCGATGCCTACACCCACTAGCTTGCTCCCTTCAAAATGCCGCGGCTGGCGACGTAGCGCACCAGAGAAACGGCCAAGACGATCAATACAATCAACACCAGCGCTCCCGCCCACGCCAGACGATGCTGGTCGTCGTACGGAGAGAGTGCATAGATGTAAATCTGCAGCGGCAGAGCTGCGATTTCGCGATTGAGGCTGAGGCTCCAGAACTGGTTGCCCAGGGCGGTGAACAGAAGCGGCGCTGTCTCGCCGGCGACGCGCGCAAAGGCAAGCATGCAGCCGGTAATGACGCCGGGCGATGCGGTCTTGAGCGTGATGGCAATCACCGAACGCCAGCTGGGAACGCCAAGCCCGAGGGCTGCTTCGCGGATGGCATGAGGCACCATCAGCAGCATCTCTTCCGTGGTGCGGGTAACGGTGGGAATCATCATGATTCCGAGAGCGACGCCGCCGGCAAAAGCCGAGTAGTGATGCATCGGCACTACAACCAGCGAGTAGGCTGCGATGCCCATTACGATGGATGGGACGCCGTTGAGAACGTCTGCGGTAAAACGAACGCCATTGGCCAGGCGGGTGCCGCGGCCATATTCAGCGAGATAGATGCCGCCGCCGATGCCGACAGGGATGCCGAGAAGGCTGGCGATTCCGAGCAGAACTCCTGAGCCGACGATGGCGTTGGCCATGCCGCCGCCCAACTCGCCTTCCGGCTTAGGAATTTTGGTGAAGAAGTCGAGGTTAAGCGAGCTAGCGCCCTTGTAGAGCAGATAGACAAAGACGGCAATCAGCGGCGCGACCACAAGGATCGTGGCAAGGATGGCGAGACCGGTGACGAAGTGATCCGTCAGGTCGCGAACCTTGCTGCGCATTGGAGTTCCCTGTACTCTGGCGTTCATCTTTTTGTCACCTTTTAGTTCACCCGCGCCGGAGTGCCGCGCGTTACTGCCCACACCAGCAGGCGGGCGAGGCCGTTGACCAGAATGGTGACCAGAAAGAGCGCCAGGCCGATCTCAATCAGCGCGCTGCGATGCATATCGCTAGTTGCTTCGCTGAATTCGTTGGCGATCACCGAGGCCATCGAATGGCCGGTAGCGAGCAGCGAGCGGTGAATCTCCGCCGAGTTACCGATGACCATGGCTACTGCCATCGTTTCGCCGAGGGCGCGGCCCAGGCCAAGGATGATGGAGCCGACGATACCGATGCGCGCATTGCGAAGTACGGCGATGCGAATCATCTCCCAGCGGGTAGCGCCCAGAGCGAGAGCAGCCTCGCGCTGCGAATGGGGAACGGTGCTCATGACTTCGCGGGTCAGCGAGGCGATGATGGGCAGAATCATAATGGAGAGAATGACCCCAGCGGCAAGCATGCCGAAGCCGATGTTGACCCCGCCGAAGAGGCCATCGTCACCGACCAGGCCGGTCCATCCAAAAAGCTTGACCGTGAGCTGGGCGCCGAATAACTTGATAAAAATTGGGTTGACGTGCTCGCGCAGCATTGGAATCAGCACGAACATCGCCCACAGTCCGTATACCACGCTGGGGATTGCGGCCAGCAATTCCGTGAGGAAAGACAGTGGACCGCGCAGGAAGCGAGGGCTCATTTCGGTGAGAAAGACAGCTACACCGATGGCCAGAGGCACGGCAATCAGCAACGCGACCAGAGAGGAAACCAGTGTTCCGTATAGAAATGGCAGCGCGTAGAATGTGCCGTTGACCGGGTCCCAGAAGAGCGGCAGGTGGGTGTCCGGGTCGACGTTGTACTTATAGAAGAAGGGCAGCCCGAACTTGTGCCA
>DATAZR010000106.1:0-1705 GCA_036271955.1 Acidobacteriaceae bacterium | reverse complement strand
GCCGGGGAACTCCAGGCGAATGATCCCGGTCTGGTCGTCGGTTTCGGTGCTGGCTACGGCTGCCGGTTTGGCGCCTCGCTCCTCTGCCCAGCGACGAATTTCATCATGGTCGCGAGTGGTTTGGGACAATGCCATCTTTGTT
Source organism: Acidobacteriaceae bacterium (assembly GCA_036271955.1). Classification (GTDB taxonomy): domain Bacteria; phylum Acidobacteriota; class Terriglobia; order Terriglobales; family Acidobacteriaceae; genus Acidicapsa. The sequence goes on along the minus strand of DATAZR010000106.1, from coordinate 1,563 downwards.
GCCTCCTGTGTTGGCTGGCGTGCTGCTGAGATTCGATGCGATCGGCGTGAAGGCGATGTCCGGCACGAGCAGAAACGAAGCGATAGCATGGATAACGGAGGAGTCTGATGACACATGGGCCCGGCAAGACGGCGCGATGGCTGGCGGCGGCGGCGTTGATGTTGACCGTCGGTGCAGCGGTGGCGCAGGGGTACTCGGCGGAGAAGCCGCTGGGGATGACCGCACAGCAGCGGCCGGATTACCTGGCGCATGCGGGGCTGGAGCAGAGGCTGGGGCAGCCGCTGCCGATGCAGGCGCAGTTCACCGATGAGACGGGCAGGACGGGTCCGCTGGCGAGCTGGTTTGACGGCAAGCCGGTGGTGATGGCGCTGGTGTACTACAAGTGCGCGATGCTGTGCCCGCAGGTGTTGCATGGACTGGCGACGGGGTTGAAGTCGACCACTCTGGCCCCGGGCAAGGACTACGAGGTCCTGACGTTTTCGATTGACCCGATGGACACGCCGACGGATGCGGCGGCACAGAAGCGGACGTTTCTGAGCGAGATGGGACGGTCCGACGCAGGCGGCGGGTCTTCAGAGGCCGCAGGCGCTGTTCATTTTCTGACGGCGAGCCAAGCTTCCATTGATGCGATCAGCGGAGCGACGGGCTTCCACTTTGTGCGCGTGCCGGGGCCGGACGGCAAGATGGACCAGTTTGCACATTCGAGCGTGATCATGTTCGCGACGCCGGATGGAAAGATGTCGAAGTATCTGGCGGGGATTGACTATCAGCCGCGCGATATGCGGATGGCCCTGCTACAAGCCAGTGAGAAGAAGATCAGCAACCCGGTGGACCTGGTGATTCTGTACTGCTGCAACTACAGTCCGTCTGCCGGCAGGTACACGGTCTCGGTGGTTCGGATTCTGGGCATCGCGGGGATGGTGTCGCTGGCGATTGTTGTGGGGATGCTGGTGCTGCTGACGAAAAAGCCGAGGGGAGTGGTCAGTAGCTAGTGGTTAGTAGTTAGTGGGAGCGAGGGCGACGCTCGATGTCGTTCGACACAGCCATATGCTATTTGGAGCCTTCATCTTTGGGTGGATTGCGGAGGGCGATGATCTGCGGATGGAGCAGTTTGTTGGTGAGTGAGCGGGTGAGGTGCTCGATAGCAGATTGCTGCTCGGGAGTGAGCGGCGCGTTGAGGTTGGCCAGGCGTTGTGCGGTGCGCGCGAGTTCGGCTTCCCGGAGAGCTTCGGCGGAGAGTTGTAACTGCTTGATGGCCTCGGTGGCGGGGGCCTGATTGAGGCGCTCGCCATAGCGCTCGGCTTCGAGCTGCACGATTGATTCGGCGGTCTCGGCCTCGCGGCTGCGCTGAATCTGGTTCTCCTGCGCGACTTGCTGAAGATCATCGATGTCGTAGACGAAGCAGCCTTCGAGGTTGTTAACGGCAGGGTCTACGTCACGCGGGACGGCGATGTCGATGAAGAAGACCGGTCGATTTTTGCGGCGATGAACGAGCGTTCGGCTGTTGTCGGGCGAGAAGATTTGGCCTGCGCCTGTGGAGGTGATGATGATGTCGGCGCGATG
>DATAZR010000105.1:0-6113 GCA_036271955.1 Acidobacteriaceae bacterium | reverse complement strand
GGCCGCCGTTCGCCTGCTCATCGACGAAGTCGGAATCGCTGCACCGCGCATGACAGTTTCTACTTCCGGCATCGTCCCCGGCATTCTGCGCTTCGCCCAGGAAAAAGTTCGCCCCAAGCTGGCCATCAGCCTCAACGCGCCAAACGACGAAGTCCGCGAATCCATCATGCCCATCAATCGCAAGTGGAGCATCGGCGATGTCTTCGAGGCCGTGCGAACGATCCCATTCCGTCCACGCGAACGGGTCACCTTCGAATACGTGATGCTGGGTGGTGTGACCGATCAGCCGGAGCATGCGGAGCAGGTAATCAAGCTCGTCCGCCGCTCGAACCTACCTGCGATGGTTAATCTGATCGCCTGGAATCCCGGCCCCGGCATCGCCTTCGACAGCCCAACCACGGCGTCGGTCTCGGCCTTCCAGCAGCAGCTGCTTGCCGCTGGAATCCAGACTTACATCCGCCGTCCACGCGGGCGCGACATCTACGCGGCCTGCGGCCAGCTCAAGCGCACCACGGAAGGCGCTGCGCCAGCGGCGTGATTCCAGCATTTATTTCTCTGGCGGCAGCAGAGGCTTTACGTCGCCACAATCGGCGCTCTTGAAGACGGAAGTTGAATCTCGTGTCCATTCGATAGGGGCGGTTCCGTTTCGAGTCGTCACCGTGCCGGTAAAGTGAGTCGTTCCCTTGGCGTGTTCGGGATCAGACCATGAGCTTTCGACAGTGCCTTTGCCAGTCATGCGGCCTGAGCAGATTAGATCGGCTGTCATGCCGTGATCGGTCTTGCTGATGTTGCTGAAGGTGCATTCTGTGGAGGAGCTCTGCGGCAGCGGCGCGCCATACTTGTCGATCATGGCCTGCGTCAGGCACACCTGCGCAGTATGCGGGCCGGCGGCAAGAGGCGAGCTGGCCGGCATCTGCATTCCCGGAGGCAAGGGCGACTGCTGCAAAGTCACCGTCGAAGTGATTTCCCACAGGCCAGGCTTGCGCCCCTGGGCCCACGCAACGACCGCTCCAATCAAGAGCAAACTGCAGACGAGGATGCCCGTTCGAGTCTTTCCCATATTTCCTCCATTTCGATTCGCAGGTACTTCTAGCGAACTTAATCTACGAGATCAGCCATGAACTGGAAAGTGAAATCTTGTCTGATTTCCCAATCCGATTCCGGCATGGGCTCTATTTCCTTTGGGCAGCAAGCTTGCCCAGCTCCAGCAGAGCGCCTGTCACGCGATCGCTGGCGTGGCGCAGCACATCGCCCTCGCTCAGGAAATTGCCCACGATGCAATGCACGCCCAGACTCTCCACGCGATCCACATCTGCGGTGATGGGCACCGAGCCCTCGGCCGCATAGCGCAGCAGCATTTGCGGTGAAACCGGGGCGGTGTTGACGATGGCGAAGTCGAAGATTGGAGCGCCCGTGTGCTCGTAGATCTTCTCAATGTGCTGCGAAGCGGTCAGGCCCAGGCTTTCATTGGCCTGGGTCATCAGGTTGCAGATAAACACGCGCAGCCCGAGCGCCTGGGCCAGAGCCTCAGGTATTCCCTGAACGAGAAGGTTGGTGATCAGCGAAGTGAAGAGCGATCCGGGCCCCACGGTGATCAGGTCGGCGCGGGCGATCGCCTCCAGCGACTCGGGCAGCGCCGCCGCTTCGGGAGGATCGAGCATCAGTTCCACGATGCGCCGCTTACTGGCGGTGATGTTGGTCTCGCCGCGCACCAGGCTGCCGTCATCCATGCTCGCGATGAGCGTGGCATTGGCCGTAGTCACGGGGTATATGCGTCCCCGCGTCGACAGGATCTTTGAAGCCAGCTGGATCGCCTGCCCAAAGTCGCCGGTGATCTCGGTCAGCGCGGCCACAAAGAGGTTGCCGAAGTTGTGCCCCTCCATGTCGCCGCCGGAGCGGAAGCGATGCCGGAAAAGCTGCGCCAGCAGGTCTTCTTCCTCGCTCAGTGCCACCATGCAGTTGCGCAGGTCGCCGGGAGGCAGCATGTTGAATCCCTTGCGCAGCCTGCCGGAAGAGCCGCCGTCATCGGTCACCGTCACCAACGCCGCTAGATCGCTGATCCAGCATGGGTCACAGCCCTCGGTCAGCGCCTGTCCTGGAACCGCCACATGCCGCCGCAGTCCGCGCAGCAGCGTGGATAGGCCTGTGCCTCCGCCGATCGCCACCACCCGCAGGGGTATGGGCAGCGCACTGGTGGAGGAGGTGCTCAAAGAGTCTTCTTTCGCATCGGGAAATGTTGCCGCTGCAGATAGGATGCAGTGTCGCGGCAAGGCGTCCTACGGCGCTTCCGGATAAAGCAACTCCGTAAACCGCGGATCGTCCTGCATCGACTGGAAGTCGGTGTCGGTGCGCGCCTGCAGCCGATTCCTGGAGTTGCCGTCGATCGCTCGCGCCAGATGGTCCAGGCATTCCTCAACCTGGCCGGTAATAGCATCCAGCACCGCCAGGCCGTACAGCGCGTAGTCCGCCGCTGGATGCCCGCGCAGGATGTCGGCAAACTGCTCACGCGCCTCTTCGTAATAATCCATGTTCAGCAGGGAAACGGCGTAGTCGTACTGCTCTTCCGGAGTGACAAACTCCAGCTTCGACTTGCTCAGCTCCCGGTGGCAAGCCGTGACATACATGCGGCAGCGCTCCGCCAACGGCACGGGAGCGGTTCCCAGCAGCTTTTCGAAAGCGATCAGCGCCTTTTCGAACTTGGCCTGCTGCAGCAACTGCAATGCCGCCTGATAGTGCTGGAGGGTAGCAGCATCGGGTAGCGAGGCGCCGTGATTTCTGGCGCCGGAGCCTTCATGGGAGGGAGTAACCTTCTTGCGGGTGGACAAGTGTGTTCGGGCCTCGAGCGTCATCTTCGTTCAGCAAGCCAATGGAATTGCGTGTTTTGGGAGCGGTGACTCCGGCAAACCATCTGTAGAAGCGATCATAGCTTCAGCCCCCTCTTTATACGCAGAACCCCGCCCCACGTCAATGCCTTGTGAATTCCGGTCGTGTCTCAGTTTGGATTTTCGCTCACACCCCAAAGTGGACCTGACGCGGCGGTACAATCTGTCGGATGAGTCCGTCGGGCAAATCGCGCGATTAAGCCGGAACATACGTCAACCGAATCACGTTCTCAACGATTAGATCGCTGGCCACCAGGCGGAGCCGAGGCCGGGGGCCGGAGAAGAATGGTTTGCCGCTCCCAGCCACGATGGGATGGAGGTAGATTTGATACTCATCGATAAGACCGGACCCGGTCAGGCTATGCACCAAGTCTGGTCCGGCAACTTCAATCTCGCCGGCCTGCTCAGTCTTCAGCCCGCGTATTACCGCCTCGACGTCGTCCGCGAGAAGCGTGGCGTTGGGGCCAACTGACTTGAGAGAACGCGAGACGACCCACTTCCGCTTGCTTCGCCACACCGCCGCGTAGTCGTGCTTCTCCGTGTCCCAGTCCGGTTGGTCTTCGTCCCAATAACGCATGATCTCGTACATGCCGCGACCGTAAATGAGGCCCGTCATGCCACGCACCTGCTCTATGAAGTAACGGAAGATCGCGGGATCAGGCGGCCCAAAGTTCATGTGGTCTACGTAGCCATCCAGAGTCTGGTTCAATCCGTAGACTAGTTTCGCCATGCTGCAAACCTTCTTCCCATGTTCTTTAGAACAGCTTGAGCCGACATGCCCGAGATTCTAACTGAGACTCTACTTAAATTCCGGATGGGCGACAGACTTCAGTTAGCTTCCACGTTTTCCCGGTTACGGTAGACTGCCGGATTCAGCGCCGGGTCGTTATACATCTTCAACTGCCGGTAGAGCTTGAAGCGCCGCGTGCCGGCCAGCGTCTCTTCCCACAGCCGCACCAGGCAGGCAGCCAGATCGTCGCGCTGCTCGCTCAGAATTGCCAGCCGCTCACGATTGCGCTCCGCGTGCCCAGCTGGAGCACCGGCCCGCTCCATCTCTTCCCGGGTGTGAAAGAGCTTCAATCCCAGAATCGAGAGCCGGTCGATCATCAGTCCTGGAGACTCCGAATGCAGCGGCGCTTTCGCGTTTGGCAGTCTCTCCAGCGATAGTTTTTCGAGCAGCACCTGATCGATCCGTTCAGAGAGGTCGTTGCGCCACTGGTTGGTCTCGTCGATCCTCCGCTTCACGCGCGCCAGATCGGCATCGGTAGCGCCCGGCGTCCGTGCCTCATCCTCGGTATGCCAGAGCTCGAAATTCGCGAGGTGCTGTCTGGCCACCAGCGATTGCCAAGCATCCTCAGGCAGCTGCCAGATTTCGATTGCAGCCTGATGCCAGCGCAACGTCAGCTCATCATGCAACTCGGCAATTTTCATCATCGACAACATCGCATCTTCTTCCGCCTGTTTGAGTGTATCGCCTTAGCCGGAAAATGCATTACGTGTACCTGCTGCCCGTCTATGGTAGAAATATCCTCACTTGGGCGCTGATTCGTTCCTGATCTTCGCAATACACTGCGTCCACGATTCCAGAGCAGGAGAACCGCATGCCAGAGAACACCCAACGCTTCCTGTGCATAGCCAGCTACGAAAAAGGCCAGGACTTCCTGCGGCAGCTCGCGGACCTGGGCGTCAAACCGACCCTGCTCACCATGAACAAGCTGCGCGATGCTCCGTGGCCCAGGGAAATCCTGGAGGAGCTCGTCACCATGCCCTCCGGTCTCACCAACGAGCAGATTATCAATACTGTCACCTGGATGGCGCGTGGCCACAGCTTCGATCGCGTCGTAGCTCTCGATGAATTCGATATGGAGATCGTCGCCCAGCTGCGCGAACACATGCGCATCCCCGGAGTGGGCACCACTGCTATCGCCTACTATCGCGACAAGCTGGCCATGCGTATGGGCGCTCGCGACGCTGGTTTTCTTGTTCCCGAGTTTGTTCGCGTTCTCAACTACGACGAACTGTGCGCCTACATGGATCGCGTGCCCGCGCCCTGGCTGCTCAAGCCGCGTTCGGAAGCTTCCGCTCTCGGGATAAAGAAAATTCAGGTTCCAGAAGATTTATGGCGCGCGCTTGACGAGCTCGGCGACCGGCAAAGCTTCTTCCTCATGGAGCAGTTTGTTCCCGGTGAAATCTTTCACGTCGACTCCATCCTCAGCGAGGGCAAGGTCGTTTTCTCGTCGGTGCATCGGTATGGCCGCCCGCCTATGCAGGTCATGCATGAGGGCGGAGTCTTCACCACCCGCACCGTCGACCGCAACAGCGACGACTGGAAGCAGCTCACCGAGCTCAACTCCCGCCTCGCGCCAGCACTGGGGCTCAAGCGCGGCGTCACCCACGGCGAATATATTCGCGCCCACGCTGACGGCCGTTTCTATTTTCTTGAGATCGCCGCGCGCGTTGGCGGAGCCTTCATTTCCGACCTCGTCGAGCACTCAACCGGCGTCAACCTCTGGCGCGAATGGGCCAAAATCGAAGTCGCCCATTTGCGCAATGAACCGTACATCCCGCCCACGCCTCGCGAAGACTACGCAGGCAGCGTTCTCTGCCTGGCCAAGGAAGAAGAGCCGGATACTTCCGCCTTCGACGCACCGGAGATCGTCTACCGCATGAAGAAGCATCACCACGCCGGCCTGATCGTGCGCTCGGCAGATCCGCAGCGTGTAGCCCAATTGCTTGAGGAGTACAGTCAGGCTTTCGTACACCAGTTCCTCGCGTCGATGCCTCCGCCCGCACGGCCCACTGCCTGACGTTGTAAAGTCATTGTGGAAAGTTGCAAGAGAGGGAAGCGCTCGCATGGAAAAGAAGTGGCAGTATCCGCATCGCCGCTGGAACCCGCTCCGCCGCTCGTGGGTGATGGTTTCGCCTCACCGCACCCAGCGCCCCTGGCAGGGCGAACTCAGCAAAACAGCGGCGCCGGCAAGCCTCACCTACGATCCGGAGTGCTACCTCTGCCCCGGCAACAAACGCGCCGGTGGCGAAGTGAATCCTGCTTACCCCGGCGTGTTTTCATTTGTAAACGATTACGCTGCGGTGCTGCCCAATCCGCCTGCAGTCGTCGATGAAGTCGCGTCCCCGCTTCTCACTTCGGAACCAGTCCAGGGTATCTGCAAGGTGCTTTGCTTCCATCCCGATCACAGTCTCACGCTGGCCAAAATGCAGCGCCCCGACATT
>DATAZR010000104.1:0-31391 GCA_036271955.1 Acidobacteriaceae bacterium | reverse complement strand
ACCAAGACAGCTCATCAAGAGTGCGAATAGAAACAAGGTGGAGAGCAACAAGCAATGAAATGGCAAAAGCAAAGACCTTGATAAGGAATGAATCTTGACACTAGTGACCTGCTCATAGAAAGTCGGCTTACCGGAAGTGATCTCGATCAGATCCTTGTCGCGAACGACCGCGAAACGAACAATCGAATCTTTGGGATTCAAACTGACCCACTACCACCATTTTCTCCAGTTGGACTCAGGCACGGCCATCCTGCGATGATTTCGCCATGCGAACTGTAATCACCGCAGCGTGGCTCTGGGATGGAATTGACCTGGTTTCCGATCCCGTTCTTGAAGTCGAAGATGGCCAAGTGGTCGCCATTCGAAGCCTTCCGGATGGAGAAATTCCAGCCAGTGCAAAGCGTCTCGACTATCCAGGCGCGACAATTGCACCCTCCTTTCTCGACGTCCACATTCACGGTGGAGCTGGCAGCGACGTGATGGATGCGACTCCGGAAGCTCTGGCCACGGTGGCCAATTTTCTTGCTTCGCGCGGCACCGGCAGCTTTCTCGCCACCACCGTCACCGCTCCGCTCGACGTAACACTGAAATCCCTTTCAGGACTTGCCCGTCGCATCGAAGAAGCTAGCCATCCCGGCTGGCAGGGCGCGCGGCCGCTGGGCATTCACCTCGAAGGTCCATTTCTCTCTCACGCCAAGCGCGGCGTGCATCCACCCGCCTATCTTCTCGCTCCGGAGATCGCGATATTCGACAAATTCTTTGAGGCCGCCGAAGGTCACATCCGCCTGATGACGCTGGCGCCGGAGCTGCCGGGCGCGGCAGAGCTCGCAGCTCACGCCACTTCCAAAGGCGTTCGAATCTCCGTCGGCCACTCCAATGCGACGGCAGCGGAAACCAGAAAAACCATCGCCGCCGGAGCAACATCCGCGACGCATACATTCAATGCCATGCGGCCCCTCGACCATCGCGAACCGGGCATCCTCGGCACCGTGCTCACCGATGACTCGCTCTATGCTGAACTGATCTGCGACGGCATCCATGTGCATCCTTCGCTGGTGCCGCTGTGGTGGCGCGCGAAAGGCGGCAAGCGGGCGATTCTGGTGACGGATGCCATGTCCGCCGCCGGCATGCCCGATGGGGAATATACGCTGGGCGGATTTGCAGTTCAGGTCGCCAATGGCCGCGCCACGGCCAAGGATGCTCCGGATGTGCTGGCCGGCAGCGTGCTGACGCTGGACCGGGCGCTGAGGAATTTCGTCGCTTTCACCGGCGCGCCGATCGAAAATGCGTTGCCGCTGCTCACCAAGAATCCGGCGGCAATGACAGGGTTCAGCGAGTTTGCAGGATCGCTGCGTGTTGGCGGACCGGCGGATTTTGTGGCGCTCGGGGCGGATGGAGCGCTGCTGGCTTCGGTGATTCGAGGCGAGGTTCAGGGCGGCAATTAGCCCGGTTACGCGTGGAACATAGGCCGTAGAACACAAATTGTTCCACGAGGAACAATTTTGCGGCCGGGTCAGCGATCGAGATGCCGGCTTCTTCGTCTGCATTAAACTGTTTATTTTCTTTCAGATGAATGCGGTTTAACCGAATCCGGAAAGGCCTTGCGCGGCGAATTTTGGCATATGCCGCGGCATATGCCAAACGAAAATTCGGCGGCGCGGACAGGCTTGGCATTCGGACAGCAGATTCCCTGGCGGGAATGACAGAAAGAAAAGCAGAGACAAAAAAGCAGATCCTTCGCTTTGCTCAGGATGACAAAAAGCATGGGAAGATTTGTGGTATTCCACCCTGGACCCATCGAGCGCGTTCAGGATGGAGCACCCAGATTTTCTAAAGATGAGGAAGGTTCGTGCTTTGCACGAATATGGCCCACATCTCCCGGCACAAAACGCCGGTAGATATGGGGCACCCAGATGCTCGATACAGCAGATTCCCTGGCGGGAACGACAGACAGAAAAGCTAAGACAGAGAAGCTAAGGCAGAACGAAGAGCAGGGGGCGGAAAGAAAGGTCAAAGGCCAGGCTCAGGCGGTGAGAGGCAGGGCGGAGGTCAGTCGATGAGTTTGCGGGCGCGCCAGATGGCGCCTTCTACGGCGACGACTTCTTCCTGCAGAAAAGGCATTTCCGGCGCGGACTGCTTGAGCAACTCTGTCAGACGGGCACGGACGATGCCCATCTTTCCGAGAACGCTGCCAGTGAATGCCACAGGCACTTCTTCAGTGAGGCCGTGATTTTTGCGCAGCTTCTGGCGCACCAGCAGGATGAAGTCGGCGATGTCAGAGGCAGCCTGCAGCAGGACTCGCTTCGCGACTTCATCGCCTTCTTCTGCGGCCGCTGAAATGATAGGCGCTAGTGCTGAGAAATCCGGGCCGGGAACGGCGTTGCCGGCATTGACCAACTCTTCGAGCGTGGATGTACCCCAGCAAACCGCGACACGGTCGAGGATGGTGCAGGGTTCGCTGCGGTCGAAAGCATGCAGAGCCTGACGGATGCCGTGCAATCCAATCCAGTAGCCTGACCCCTCGTCACCCAGAACGGAGCTATAGCCGCCAGCGCTCTCGCGCTCGTCTGCGGCGGTGCGGCCGATACAGTTGGAGCCCGTTCCCGCAATTTGAAGAATGCCGGGGCCGCCATGGAAGGCAGCGTCGAGAGCGATGACTTCGTCGCCCACTACCTCTGAATTCTGAACACCAAATTCGCGAAATACTTCCGTGATCCAGTCTGCAACGCCGGGCATGGAAGCGCTGGCTACGCCTGCGGACGCCGCATGAACGGTGGTGGTTCCCGCTTCTTCAAAGATGTCGCGAAGAAGGCAGCGAAGGTTGGCTTCCGCGGTCTCCGGGCCGACACGAAGCCGCTTGATGGAGCCGCCTTTGGCGCGTCCCAGGACACGCGTGCCGTTTGTAAGTACGGCGCGGGTGTGAGTGCCGCCGCCGTCGATGCCGAGTACGACATGGTTCAAATTCATTTCCGAAGAACTCAGGCTCACGCGCGACTACTCCTTTGCCACGGGAGCGGCCGCTGTGTTGGACGCCGTGTTGGGGGTATCTCCGTTATCGCGGAGGGTTCCGGCGAGAATATTGAGTTCACCATCGGACTTAGGCGGGTTCAGGCCAAGCATATGAGCGATCCAGGGGTATACGTTTACGTTTTCGAATGGAGCTACGGTCTTGCCGGTAACAATGTCAGGGCCGACCGCGAAGAAACTAGCCTTCATCTCCGGCATGGTGTGCGGGTCAAAACCATGCTGGCCGGGGATTGGCGGGGAATCCGGCTTGCCTGCTGGCGGAGCGTGCGCGCGGATCGCGTAAGGACCGGTAGGAACGATGACGGGATCGCCTTCTCGCGGGTTTTCGTTGTAGTGGAGACCAGCAGGTAAATCTTTTAGACGGTAGACTTGGAATTTTTCTGACGCTTTCTTCAATTCGTTGTAGGCGCGGACCTTATCGGCCTCAGTTTTGCCGTAGAGCAGAGGGCCGGCAGTCTCAAATTCCGTGAGATTGGTGAACTGATCGAGCGTGACCCATGGGCCTTGAATCTTGACCATGCCGTGATCGCTGACGACGATTAAATCGATGGGCAGGCCGGTTGCCTTGAGCTCTTCATGCAGCTTGCCGACGAGGGCGTCGACTTTGGCAACTGCGGCCTTAGTCTCGGGTGCGTCTGGGCCGAAGGAGTGTCCGGCGTGGTCTACGTCGGAGTAGTAGAGAGTGATGAAGTGGGGCCGCGTGGCTTCGGGCTGCTTGAGCCAGGAGAGTACGAGATCGATGCGGGCGGACTCATCGACATGATCGTCGAAGTGGAGGTAGTCGGTAGGAACTTCGCCGGCGATTTTGGCTTCGGAGCCGGGCCAGAAGAGGCAGGCGGTTCTCATGCCTTGCTGCTCGGCGAGCGACCAGAGCGGAACGCCGCTGTACCAGCTTCCGTCGGTTACAGCCTTGGAGTCGCCAATGCCGTAGCGAGCCAGCTTGCCCTCGGCGGCTCGGGATTCGTCATAAAAGCCGTTGGCGACCAAACCGTTGTGCTCGGGATAAAGACCGGTCACGATGGCGTAATGGTTGGGAAAAGTTAGGGAAGGATAGCTGGGGATCATGCCATTCGGCGCCCAGACGCCTTCTTTGCCAAGAGCCAGCAGGTGGGTGGCTCCGTATTTTTTTGAGTAGTCCCAGCGGAAGCCGTCGAGCGATACAAGGACGACATAATGCTGCTGCAGGGCATGGGCCGAGTTTGGGCCGTGGTCGGTGTGGATAACGACGGGAGCATGTGCTTCGGGACCGGCGACAGGAGTCTGGACCTGGGAACTCGGGACCAGAGAAGTCTGGGCAATGGCTGCCAGGCCGAATGCCAGGACCTGCGCCGGCAGCCAACCCGCAACTGCCAACCTTGCCGACCTGCGCAAATCCATCCTTTGCCCCCGCACCAGCTTATCGCATGAAATCGAGAATCGATCCCCAGAATGGAATCCTTACCACTGTATGACGATTATGGTGCTTTTGTCGCTCTAAAAGCGGGAATGGCCAGCAGTTAGGGCCGACTCGGCCCTAACCGGCAATGTCGCGAATTCGAGAACGGCTTCGGCACGCGCCGGGCCGATCACCAGTTAAACTAGAGCCTTATGGCGGACGAAAAGGAATTGCGTTACGACCCCTCTGCGATTGAACCCAAATGGCAGGCGAAGTGGGCGGCCAACCCGGCGATGTATGCTGCGGAGCCGGAGACGACCGAAAAGCCGAAGTATTACGTGCTCGAAATGTTGCCCTACCCCAGCGGCAAGCTGCACATGGGCCATGTGCGCAATTACTCCATTGGCGATGCGCTGGCGCGCTACATGTGGATGCAGGGATACAACGTGCTGCATCCGATGGGCTGGGATGCCTTTGGCCTGCCGGCGGAGAATGCAGCGCTCAAGAACAACACGCCGCCGCGCGAGTGGACCCTGAGCAACATCGCGGCGATGAAGGTGCAGTTTCAGCGCCTCGGCATGGGCTTCGACTGGGCCAATGAAGTCACGACCTGCCTGCCGGACTACTACCGCTGGAACCAGTGGTTCTTTTTGCGGATGTACGAGCGCGGCCTGGCGTATCGCAAGCAGAGCAAGGTGAACTGGTGTTCGCTATGCGCGACGGTGCTGGCTAACGAGCAGGTGATCGACGGCCGCTGCTGGCGACACGAGGACAACATCGTCGAGCAGCGCAACCTCGAACAGTGGTTTTACCGTATTACCCGCTACGCGCAGGAGCTGCTCGACGGGCTGGACAAGCTCGACGGGTGGCCGGACAAAGTGCGCACCATGCAGCGCAACTGGATCGGGCGCAGCGAAGGGACGGAAGTTGATTTCGCAGTCGAAGACTTGGATGGCGCGAAGATTCGCGTGTTCACGACGCGCGTGGACACGATCTTTGGCGCGACCAGTGTGCAGCTTGCGCCGGAGCATCCGCTGGTTGCGAAGTTGACGGCGGATAACAAGGATATCGAGTTGCAGATCAGCGCGATGATCGACGAGCAGAAGGTGGCTCGCGAGACGGACAACCTGGGCGCGATCGATAAGCAGGGAATTGCGCTGGGGCGGTATGCGATCAATCCATACAGTGGCGAGCGTGTGCCGATCTGGGTGGCGAATTACGTGCTGATGGAGTACGGCACTGGCGCGATCATGAGCGTGCCGGGGCATGATGAGCGGGATTTTGAGTTCGCGACGAAGTATGGAATCGAGATTCGGCGCGTGATTCGCCAGGTGGGGGATTCCGAAGAGGACACGCCGATGCCGTTCGTGTCGGAAGAAGGAATTCTGATCAACTCCGGTGAATTCGATGGGCTCATTTGCGGCGAAGCGCAGAGGAAGCTGCAGCAGGTCGCGGCTGAGGGAGGCTTTGGCGAGGCCAAAGTGACCTTCCGGCTGCGTGACTGGGGTGTGAGCCGGCAGCGGTATTGGGGCACGCCGATTCCGATGGTGAACTGCCCGACGCATGGGCTGGTTCCAGTGCCGGACGATCAGCTGCCGGTGCTGTTGCCGGAGAAGATCGAGATCACGCAGCAAGGTGGCTCGCCGCTGGCGCAGGTGCCGGAGTTCCTGAACACAACGTGTCCAAAGTGCGACGGGCCGTCCACACGCGAGACCGACACGATGGATACCTTTGTCGATTCGAGCTGGTACTTCTATCGCTATATCGATGCGAAAAATGACAAGGCTCCGTTTGACTCAGCGAAGGCGCGGTACTGGTTCCCGATCGACCAGTACATCGGCGGCGTGGAGCATGCGATTTTGCATTTGATCTACTCGCGCTTCTGGACTAAGGTGATGCGCGATCTAGGGATGATCGAGAACGATGAGCCTGCGACGCGGCAGTTTTCGCAGGGCATGGTGATCAAGGACGGCGCGAAGATGTCGAAGTCGCGCGGGAATGTGGTTTCGCCGGACGATATGATCGCGCGCTACGGCGCCGATGCGACGCGGATGTATTCGCTGTTTGCGGCGCCGCCGGATCGCGATCTGGACTGGCAGGAGGACGGCGTTGCAGGTACCAGCCGGTTCCTGTCGCGGGTTTTCCGGCTGGTGCATCGCTATGCGCCGATTGCGGCTGGAGCCAAAGGGCAAACGTATTCGGCTCCAACTGGAACGTCGCTGGCGTTGCTGCGGAAGCTGCATCAGACCATTGCCAAGATCACGCTGGATTTTTCGGGACGCTGGCACTTCAATACTTCGATTGCCGCTGTGATGGAGCTGGTGAACGAGTTGATTGCCGCGGAGGGTGCGTTTGCCTCGGGCGAGGTTCCGGCTGCGGTGGTGGCGGAGCTTTTGCGGTCGCTGGTGCTGATGCTCGCTCCGTTTGCGCCGTTTCTGGCGGCTGAGTTTTGGTCGGAGCTGGGTGAAGAGGGCGAGGTTTTGCGCACGCCATGGCCTGTCTCCGATGCGGCGCTGGCGAAGGAAGATGAGATTGAGGTTCCGGTGCAGATCAACGGCAAACTGCGCGCGGTGATTCGCGTGATTGCGGAGGCGGATCGCGCCGCGATTGAGGCAGCTGCGCTGGCCGATGAAAAGATTATCGAGTGGCTGGCGGGTAAGACTCCGGTGAAGATCATCATCGTGCAGGGCAAGCTGGTGAATCTGGTGGTGAAGTAGTGCCGAATAAAGCGGTCGGCGAGAGCTCGGCGCAGCGGCTGAGCAAGCTGCGGGCGACGCAATCGCTGGTCAGCCACATGGGCTTCGTATGGAAACACCCCTCGCTGGTGCTGATTGAGGTGGGGTGGCGCTGGTTTTTTGGCGTGCCATTCCTGCTTGTGGCGTGGGGGCAGGCGCAGCGGATTGCGGCGCAGATTCCGCCCGAGACGGTTGGGCTGGACCGGTTGGACTGGCAGAATCCCTGGCTCTCTTCGGTGATTTTGGCGGACGCGATCGGGCGCTATCAGCCTGCCGTGGTTGCGGTGCTGCATTGGCTGCTTCCTGCGGGCGTGATGGGCTGGGCTGTCCTTTCCGGGCTGGGCCGGTTGCTGGTGCTGACGCGGATGGATGCGCTCGATCCTGTAGGCAAAACGGCGGGCCGTTTTTCCCTGCGTCAGCTTCCCGGTTATATTGCGCTGCAGGCGCTGTGGATGCTGGCGCTGCTGGGATGCCTCTGGTTCTGGTATCGGGCGGTTGGCTGGGCCGCGGCGGCGCACATAACCAACGGCGCGCAGCCGGACCTGGTGGCTTATCTGTGCTGGCTCATCTTTCTTTCGCTGGCTATATATGTGCTTTGGGCGCTGTTGAGCTGGACGCTCGCAGTGACTCCCGTGCTGCTTTTTCTTCAGAGCAAAGGAGTGGAGGGCGATCGATCAAGCTCCCCGCTCCAGGCCCTGAAGCGCAGCTTGCGGCTGGGGAAGGAGCTCTCAGGCAAGCTGATGGAAGTAAGTTTGGTGCTGGCCATCGTGAAGATCATGCTGATTGTGCTGGACATGGTTTTCTCTGCCGCACCGCTGCCGTTTGCGGGTGAAGTTGGTCCCGACGCGTTGCATGTGACTTACGTCGTGGTCTTCATCGGCTTTCTCATAGGAAACGACTTCTTCCATGTTGTGCGGTTGAGGAGTTTCCGCGAGCTTTGGCGGCATTACCGGGGAACTGAGGCCTCTTGAGGCCTTGTGCAGAGAGTTCCTCTTGTCAGCCGGGCCGTCACCCTGCCACACTAGGGAGTGGACACCCAAAGCATTGTCATTCTGGACTTCGGCTCGCAGTATACGCAGCTGATTGCGCGCCGTATTCGCGAGTTGAATGTCTTTTCCGCTGTGCTGCCCTGCACGGCGTCGATTGCCGAGATTGAGGCTTACAAGCCCGTCGGCATCATCCTTTCCGGCGGCCCCTGCTCGGTGTATGACGCGGACGCTCCGGACGCCGATCCGGCCATTCTTTCGCTAGGTATGCCGGTGCTGGGCATCTGTTATGGGCTTCAATTCATCGCGCATCATCTGGGCGGCAAGGTTCGCTCGGCCGACAAGCGCGAGTACGGCCATGCTGAAGTCTCCATTGAAGATTCGCAGACGCCTTTGTTTGCTGGCCTGCCGCCCAAGCTTCAGGTTTGGATGAGCCACGGCGATGAAGCGCTGGAATTGCCTGCAGGCTTTCATCGCACCGCGGTGACATCGAATGCGCTCGCCGGCATTGCCAATGAGACGCGCAAAATCTGGGCGGTGCAGTTTCATCCTGAGGTGCATCACACGCCGATGGGTCCTCAGCTTCTGCGCAACTTTGTCTTTGGCATTTGCGGTGCGCGCGGCGACTGGACGGCGGCGCACTTTATCGAGTCAACTGTTGCATCGATTCGCGAGAAGGTCGGTTCTGGTCACGTGCTCTGCGCTCTCTCCGGAGGCGTGGATTCGTCGGTCGCAGCGGTGCTGGTGCATCGAGCCATCGGCGATCAGCTGACCTGCGTTTTTGTAAACAACGGCGTGCTGCGCAAGAACGAATTCACGCAGGTTACGAAGAACCTGCGCGACAAGTTGGGGCTCAATCTTGTGCCAGTGGATGCGAGTGAGCGCTTCCTTGAGAAGCTGGCTGGAGTTACCGATCCGGAGACCAAGCGCAAGGTGATTGGCCGCGAATTCATCGCTGTTTTCGATGACGAGGCCAGCCGCATTGCTGAGCAGACGGGCGGTGTGGATTGGCTGGTGCAGGGGACGCTCTATCCCGATGTGATCGAGTCTTCAAGTGTGCGTGGCCCTTCGCAGACCATCAAGAGCCATCACAATGTAGGCGGCCTGCCAGAGCACATGAAGATGAAGCTGATCGAGCCGCTGCGCGACCTCTTCAAAGATGAGGTGCGGCGCATCGGACGCGACCTCGGCATGCCTGAAGACATTCTCGGCAGGCAGCCATTTCCGGGTCCGGGGCTGGCGGTGCGAATTCTCGGCGAAGTTACTGCCGAACGTGTCGCCATCCTGCAGGAAGCGGACGACATTGTGGTCAGCGAGATCAAGGCTGCTGGATTGTATTCAAAGGTCTGGCAGAGCTTTGCAGTGCTGCTGCCGGTGCGCAGTGTGGGCGTGATGGGCGACCAGCGTACTTACGCGAATACCTGCGCTATTCGAGCCGTTCATTCGGAAGACGGCATGACAGCAGACTGGGTGCCGCTACCCTATGAGGTGCTGAAGCGCATCTCCAGCCGCATCGTGAACGAGGTGCGGGGCATCAATCGCGTGGTGTATGACATTACCTCCAAGCCGCCCGGTACCATTGAATGGGAGTAAGTCAGGTGAGCGCAGGCAAGGTTATTGTCAGCCATCCGGTTGGCAATGCAAATGTAGCTGCGGTTGTAACTGCCCTCTATGAAGAAGAACTGCTGGAGGCTTATTACACCAGCGTTCTCTGGCGGCCGGAACATCCGTTGGCCAGACTGCTTCCATCTCCAGTTCGCGTAGCTTTCGAACGGCGAGCCCGCCTGCAGCTGCCTTCCCGCTTTGTCCGACTGCGGCCCTTTCGCGAAGTCATGCGACAAGCACTCGCTCGTACAGGACGTAGATATCTGACAGGGAAAGAAAGCAGTCCCTTTTCGATTGATGCGGTCTATCGTGTCGTTGACCGAGCCGTCGAGCGCGATATCCCGAAGCTCAAAGGTCTTCGCGCTCTCTATGCCTATGAGTATGTGGCACTGAATCAATTCCGCAAGGCTCATCAGTTTGGAGTTCATTGCATCTATGACCTGCCCATCGGCTATTGGCGAGCCAATCGAGTTATGTCCAACGAGGAAGCGGAGCTGCAGCCTGCGTGGAAGGGAACGCTAAGTTTCCTCGCCGACAGCGAAGCTAAATGCGCCATTAAGGATCGGGAGCTGGAGCTGGCCGATACGGTGATTGTTCCAAGCACCTTTGTCAAAAATACACTTGATATGTATCCGGGAGCTAAGAAGAAGATCGTGGTTAATCCATTTGGGACCCCCGGGAATATTGCGTCTCCTCGGGAGTTGACCGATCGAGATAGCCCACTGCGCGTGCTGTATGTCGGGTCACTTAGTCAGCGAAAAGGAATTTCTTATCTTTTCGAAGCGATCAATAAGGCTGGAAGTGCGGTCACACTTACTGTGATCGGCCGAAAGGTCGGTCAATCGGATCTTCTGGATAAGTATTGTGCCAAACATCGGTGGATACCGACGCTGCCACACAGCGAGATTCTTGCGGAGATGCGCAACCACGATGTCTTTGTCTTTCCATCGCTCTTCGAGGGCCTGGCCCTGGTGCAGGGAGAAGCTATCTCGCAGGGATTGCCAGTGATAACTACACCTAACTCCGGAGGAGCGGACATATTACGCGATGGCGTTGATGGGTTTATCGTCCCGATTCGCGAACCGGAGGCAATTGCCGCGCGATTGATGGAGCTCTATCAAGATCGCGAGCTATTGCAACAAATGAGTAACTCTGCTCTTGAGCAGGCAGCGCAACTGGATTGGCCAAGCTATCAAGCCCGGGTTATCGATGTGGTGCGCCAGGCAATTGGCTGAATAGGTTTCAACTCGCTTTTTGCTCGCGAAGCGCCACGATCTCCTGCGTGAGCGCGTCCAGCCGGACCAGAAGCTCTTTGTGCTGTCTCTCGTACGGGGAGGGTTCAAAACCTTCCACGAAAAATGATCCGCTGGGCTCCAGTTCCACGCACTTCACATCGTGGAAGTGGGTAAAGCCCTGTTTGTGGAGCGCGGAGAGGAGCTCTTCTTCCGTCAGGCATTCGTGCTTCATGGCGTGCTGGTCTATCTTTCCATCGCGCACGAGCGTGGTTGACCTGCCTTCCAGCATGCGGGTCAGCTTCGGCGACTTGAAGAGTGTACGAGCTATAAGCCAGTTGATGGTTAGGAGAGAAACAGCGCCGATCACGCCGCCGGTTACTGAGTTGTCTTCCCCGATGATCGCATTCTGTACGGTGTTGGAGAGCGACAGTAGAACGACGAGGTCGAAGGGATTCAACTGCGCCAACTCGCGCTTGCCGAAGATCCGCAGCAGAGCCACCAGAACCAGGTAGACGATGATGGGGCGCACCAGCTTTTCCAGGATTGGCAGCTGTAGCTGAAACATATGCTGGTATGACTGTTGTATCGATTGGGACAGGGCGGACTGCAAGATCATGATCATCAATGTCTTCTCTCAGGTCTCAGTTCTGTATCGATTGTGGGCACATCGTCGTGCAGATCGGGACGAAATCCAGGTTTATTTTGGATGAAAACTCGCCTGTCGGAAGCAGAGGGCTCCGCAGCTCCTCCATCTTACCTGAGGACGCATTTTACGCCGAAATTGATGGCTGGATGATTTTTGGGCATTCCGCCAGCCGCCGTAAGGAGTGGCCAGGCAGCCCGTTGCAGGGCTATTTCACAAGAGGTTTAGTTATAAACTTTAATTAACATATTCTGCGACAATATAGACTTTGTAACTCCGATTTCTGCGGCCTGGAGGATACGAAACGGAATTGTTCCGATATCCCACAACAGCCGGCGTACGGTACTTGCCAGCCCATGAGGGATGGGCCGATCTTCGTGGTATTCTATCCGCGAAAATCCAATGGTTGTAAACAATTGTCTTGCCGATGCCTGAGTAAATGCCTGTATATGGGTCAGGTCGCCACATAGAATCCGCATGCCAAACAACCCTTCCCCGTTGGGAACATGCACGAGGCACATTCCGCCGGGACGAAGAATGCGGCGGATTTCATCCAGCAAATCAAAAAGCTCCTGTCTTTCCAGATGCTCCAGAATGTCAAATAAGATGACCACGTCCAGGGAGTCAGGGGCCAGACTGGATATGTATTCAAAGGCTTGTGCGCAGTGGGCGTTATCGATACCCAGCTTTGCCGCAAGGTTGATCTGCTCGGGAGATGTATCTATTCCGGTGACGTTGGTATAACCGGCTGCCGCGAGGAAATACAGGAAAGCTCCATGGCCGCATCCGATATCTAGAATCCGAGCAGAACGACTACTGGGAAAATGTCCTGAGATCAGGTGTGTAATGTAGGCTTTACGGGGAAGAAATGCGGTTTCCGCGGTGGGAGCAGTGCCACCCGCCTGGCCGCTGGAGACGTAAGCGTCATAGAGGCGCTTTTTCCATGGGATAGATTCCGAGGCTTGATTGGTAGTCATTGCACGTCTCCTCTTTTTCAGAATCAATCTCTTGAATTGTATTGACTGTATTGGGACTACAGCTGAAACGGAGAGACATCGAGATGTCATCCAGCTGGATGATGGTTAAAGATGCCTGATTCAAGATGAGGGGCCCAGCTATTCATCCAAACAACTCATTGGAACAACCCATCCGAACGACAACGGCCATCTTACCTATGCAAAATGGCCGTTGTCGGGATCGAGGACGAGCGAGTTGGAGAGCAGCGTCGTTGTTTAGTGAGCTGCCGCCAGGGAAGGCCGCGTTTCGAGCGTTCCGTCGGCGTAGCCTTCGCGCATCTCTTCGATGGTCTTAGGTGCGTAGTCTCTGGCGTGGCCTGCCGTGCCGAACTCGGTCATGCGCTCGGCAACGACCTTCTGCATGGCTGAGCGAGCCGCTCCGTTGTAGTCGCGCGGATCGAACTTCTCCGGGGTTTCCCACAGGACTTTGCGGATGGCGCCGGTCATCGCGAGACGGTTGTCGGTGTCGACGTTGATCTTGCGGACGCCATTTTTGATGCCGAGCTGAATCTCCTCGACCGGCACGCCCCAGGTTTCTTTGAGGTGGCCGCCATACTGGTTCACGATGTCCTGAAGGCTCTTGGGTACCGACGAACTGCCGTGCATCACCAGGTGGGTGCGGGGCAGGCGGTTATGAATCTCGATGAGAAGTTCCATTTTGAGAACCGAGCCATCTGGTTTCTTGGAGAACTTGTAAGCGCCGTGGCTGGTGCCGATGGCGATAGCGAGGGCGTCGACGCCGGTGCGCTCGGCAAATTCGACCGCCTGATCGGGATCGGTGACGTGCTCCAGGCCGCTGCCGCCTGCGCCGTGGCCGTCTTCGATGCCGCCAAGAACGCCGATTTCGCCTTCCACTGTGACACCGCGCTCGTGGGCAAACTCGACCACGCGACGGGTCACTTCAATATTTTCTTCAAACTCGGTAGGAGTCTTGCCGTCGGCCTTGAGGGAACCATCCATCATCACCGAGGTGAAGCCGAGCTCGATGGCGCTCTTGCAGGTCTCAAAACTGTTGCCGTGATCCTGGTGCATGGCGATCGGAATCTCAGGATTGAGCTCGGCGGCAGCCAGGATGAGGTGGTAGAGATAGTTGTCCTGGGAGTACTGGCGAGCGCCGCGGCTGGCCTGAATGATCACCGGCGACTTGGTCGCGGTGGCAGCCGCCATGATGGCCTGAATCTGCTCCATATTGTTTACGTTGAAGGCACCGACGCCGTAACCGCCCTTGGCGGCTTCGTCGAGAAGCTGGCGCATCGAAACTAGAGGCATATGAATTCTCCTTCTGGTGTGCGGCGTCGCTCAAAGCGCGTTCGAGGCGGCGGCGGCAATCGTCCTTATGGTATCAGACAGTTGGAGCTGGATTTTGGCTTGTTGTGAATCGCTCAGGGCTAGCTGTGGTCCAGATTCAGGCCAATGATTTCCGGTGTAACGGCTTCATCAAACTGGATTTCGCTCAGAGAATTTATCGAGATCGCGTTGTAGCGCCGTATACCGGCCAGCACTGCTGCCAGCAGAGCGAGTGTCGTGCAGAGACCGACAGGGCGATCGAGAATCCTGAGCTCGAACCGCGCTGCCGCGTTGATGAGCGGCAGGAAGATAAGTGCGAAGGCCCAAAAGACAAACTGCAGGTTTCCTTTGCCTGGCATGTAGGAGCAAGTGAAGGGAAGCTTATGAAAGCGATGCAGGCTCAGCTCAACCAGGATCATTCCAAAGATCGCCAGAACCGCCAAATGCGCGAGTGCGAGGCGCCGTGGCCAGAAGCAAAAGAAGAGCGATGCTGAGATCAGCCAGACGGGCGTCACGGTCAGCCAGAGCATAGCGGTTCGCGTCGCGCGGAGATAGGCGGAGGGCGCATCGATCCGGGTAATGCGGAATGTCCAGTTTGCATTGAGCGCAATGGGAATTTCCGAGAGAATGCGAATTCCGGCGATAATCAGGCTCATCATCAGGATACTCGCGCCCAAGTAAGTCGCATTTACTGCATTGCTGACTGAGGTTGAGGGATTCAGAAGTGAAAGAACATTGATGTAGACGAGAACCAGAGCCAGCCCCCTCCCAGGTAAAAGCTGAGAATCACGCGGTGAGGGCGGCTGCGGAGCAGGGTGCAAAGGCAAAAGGTTGTGATCGCGAGGGAAAGCGAATCGCAAGGTAGAGCAGGCATGCGCAGCCAGCGGTTGGATGAGGAGATGCTGGGCTCTTCGATGAGTTTGCGCAGCGAGCGGCGATAGGAAAGCAGCAATGTTGTGACGGCTCCTGCAGTGACGAGAGCCAACGCGATCCATGCCCGGCTTGCTAACCAGACATAGGTCGAATGCGATGAGCCGCTTGATCCATTGAGTTGCTGGAATAGTCCCCAGAACCAATACGAAGGCAGGCTGGCGAGGAGTGGGTGGTTTGCAGGAGCAGCGAGAGCCTGGGGCGATTCAAGGGATGGCTCAAGGATGTATGTTCCGAGGAAGATACAGAAGGCTGCCATCTGAATCCATGCCGAGGCGCGCATGAGGAGCCGGTATGGCAACAGATGAGACGCAAGGCCATGCAGCGTGAGAACGGAAAAGAACATAAAGACTGATGCCGCGAAGATCGTGAACCAATAGGCCGCGAAGGAGCGGATGAGAGCGATCGGGCTTGCAGAAGGCGCGAAATAGAGCGGCCACAGCAGGCCGCTGAAGACATTGAGCGCGAGGACTGCAAATCCTAATGGGCAAGCAAGCGAGGAGAGTTTGGCTAGGAATATTGTTCGCGCGTCGATGGGTAACGGTGACAGGATCAGTGCGTCTTTACGGTCGGGAAAAACGGCGTCCCAGTTCAGTACGGCGAGCAGGCCGATAGCCAGCATGGTAGCAGCAAGGAGAAAGTGCTCAGCCTCGTGTGCGAACTCGAGATCGTTTCCACCGACGACGATGAGCGGCAGCGAGAACAACAGGCTGATTGCGGCAAACAGCGCGGCAAATTGCCCAAGCAGCTTAACCGGGTCGCCTTCGGCTGCGAGGAGTTCTAGGTCGACCACGCGTAGAAGGAAGACTCGATATAGGACGCGGAACTGTTGGCTCATAGTTCGTGGCTCGTTGCCTAAAAGTAGAATACTACATAGCAAATTGAGACCGGAATTGAAAAGATCAGCGCTGTGATTCCAACGCTTGTACCTGCATGGATGGGTTATGTAACTCTTAATGCGAAGGGCTCATCCAACATGAGAGGAGATTCTTATGCATAATTTCTTTAGTGCTCGCAGTACTATCCTTGCAGTTCTGGTTGCTTTTGCCTTCTGCGTTGGGTGCAACTCTGAGACGCGGGGTCCAATTCCGGCTCCGACGAGCGATGCGGCTCTGGCTCAGAAGCATGGAAGAGAAACCGCCGTTTTTGCGGGTGGATGCTTCTGGGGAACGCAGTCGGTATTCGAGCGGGTGAAGGGCGTATTGGATACGACTGCCGGATATTCCGGCGGCTCGGCCGCGACGGCGACATACCAGCAAGTCGGCCAAGAGAATACCGGCCACGCGGAGTCTGTGAAGGTGGTTTATGATCCTTCAAAGATCACCTATGGGCGCTTGTTGCAGATCTTCTTTTCAGTACACGATCCGACGACGCTCAATCGCCAGGGCCCGGATGTGGGTACTTCGTACCGGTCGGCGATCTTCTTCGCAAACGAGGAGCAGCATAAGATCGCTACAGATTACGTAGCCCAACTGACTGCCGCGAAGGCATTTCGCAAGCCGATCGTTACTGAGGTCGTTCCGCTGAAGGGATTCTACGACGCTGAATCCTATCATCAGGACTATGCGCTCTATCATCCTGAAAACTCATATATCCTGGTATGCGACAAGCCCAAAGTGGATACGCTGAAGAAGGAATTTCCCGATCTTTTCCAGGAATACCACGGTAAGTAGGACTGCCTTCCGGCCTGCTCTCCGCGGGCCGGATTCTCTCCCCAATCTCTCCTTGACACCTCTATCTAGGTGTGGAATTCTGCGGGAGCTTTCTATGCGGGCAAATTCCTGAGGCTTGCGAGAATTTACTCGCGCCACGGCTCAAAAGGGGGGGATGTTATGCCGATCTTTGCTGGATTCGACAGCGGTAGTTATCCAGGCGATGCAACGATGAACTTTCTGAAGGCCAACACTAACTTTGTGTTTTGCGGATACTATCTGGCTCCTTCACCGAGTCAATCGCACGCGACCTGGATGGGCAACCGAGATTTTCTGGCTGCCGCAGGATGGGGTTTCGCTCCGGTATATGTCGGCCAGCAGGTGATTCCGCCGGGTAGTCTGAATCCCTCGACCACCACCGGCCAGGTTGATGGCGAGCAGGCCGCCGGGTACATGGCTTCCGAGGGTTTTGCGGCGAATTCTTATGTCTATCTAGACCTGGAAAACGGGCCGCCATTGACGCCAGCCCAGCACGACTATGTCACAGCGTGGAGTGCGGCAGTAGTCGACGGCGGCTACAAACCGGGAGTCTATTGCAGCCATCTGTTGGCTGCTCAGGTTGCCGCGCTGCGGCCCGATGCACGCATATGGACCTTCCGCATCCCAGCGACACCACCGCCGCTCTCGAATCCGTATCCGACACCCGACCCAGCCCATGTCTTTCCTGGCGCGCACGTATTGCAGCACATTCAGAACTGCAGCATCCAAGCCTCGGCAGGCGGTCCGGCCATACTGAAAGCGGATCTCAACTCCGCCCCACTGGCCGATCCCAGCTCACCCGATCCGGCGTAATAAAGAAAGCAGATCGAACTTCTATTTCCGATCCAAAACAAAGAGGCCATCCTGCATCAGCAGAACGGCCTCTTTAATTTTGGTTACGAGTTAGTAAAGCGAGTTAGTAGCGTCCACCACGTCCGCCGCCGCCGCCACGGTCGTTGCCGCCGCGTCCGCGTCCACCGCCGCCACCAGAACCACCCTTTTGTGCCTGGAAGCAATCGCGGCAGAATACCGGACGATCGCCTCGCGGTTCAAAAGGAACTGTGGTCTGCTGGCCGCATCCGGAGCAAACTACTGCCGTTCCCGTTGTGGCGCGTGCGCTATAACCACCGCCGCCTCCACCGTAAGTGCTACCACCGCCAAAGCCACCACCACCGGCTTGATCGGCTTTCTTGGCCTGTCTGCAAGGCTTGCAGCGCTTCGGCGTCGAATATCCACGTTCTTGAAAGAACGTCTGGTCAGCAGCAGTAAATGTGAATTCCCGTCCGCAGTCGCTACAGGTAAGTTGCAGATCTCCAGCCATCTTGTTCCCCTTTTCAGTTTGTACAACCCCGTAGACTACGCGGGTACGAATAGTCTACGCGTTTTGTGGCGCAGTGACTCGAAATCGTTTCAT
Organism: Acidobacteriaceae bacterium; assembly: GCA_036271955.1. Lineage (GTDB taxonomy): Bacteria > Acidobacteriota > Terriglobia > Terriglobales > Acidobacteriaceae > Acidicapsa. The sequence continues at coordinate 13,447 of DATAZR010000104.1, read as the reverse complement.
GGAAATTGACAAAGAGCGCTCAATCTTCCGTAAATCGCTGCGCTCGGCAGCCGAAGCGAAAGTAGAAGCGATACCTTTGCTGGAGGCGCGGCCGGTGCGGCCGATACGATGCACGAAATCTTCGGCTACTTTAGGAATGTCGTAGTTAACTACATGCGCAACATGCTTAACATCGATTCCGCGCGCTGCAACGTCGGTTGCGACAAGGATGCGGTGACGGCCTTCCGCGAAGCTCTTGAGTGCCTGATTGCGCTGTGCCTGCGAACGATCGCCGTGAATCTGCGTTGCCGAGTGACCGGCGCGAACTAAGCGGCTGGCGACGCGATCTGCACCATGCTTAGTGCGAACGAAGACCAGAAAGCTTCCGCCCTGATCGGTTTCCAGCAGATGCTCAAGTAGCTCGTGCTTCTTATCCTGCTCAACTTCAAATGTCTGTAACTCTACATTCTCAGAAGGCTTGAGGACCGAACCAATTTCGATGCGAGTTGGATTGTTCAGATACTCACGAACAACTTCGCGAATATTGGCGTCGAGGGTAGCTGAGTAGCACAACGTCTGTCGGGTTTTAGGCAGGCATTGGGCAATGCGCTGGATAGCAGGCTTGAAACCCATGTCCAACATGCGGTCGACTTCATCGAGAACAAGTATCTGGACCTGATCGAGCTTGACGAGCTTGCGGTTGAGATAGTCTTCAAGGCGTCCGGGAGTGGCGACGATGAGACGCGCTCCACGGCGAATGAGCTGCAGCTGCGGGCCCTCGGCCATGCCGCCGCAAACCAGGGCGACGTTGTTGGCCGGGTTGGTGTTGAGGTTGCGAAAGTGCGTCTCGACCTGCATGGCGAGCTCACGGGTGGGCAGTAGAATCAGCGCGGTTGCGGAGCGGGATTCGGTCTTGGCCAGCTTCTCGAGAATCGGCACGATGAAGCTTAGCGTCTTGCCGGTGCCGGTCTGGGCGGTGGCGAGCACGTCTTTACCCTCGAGCGCGGGCGGAATTGCGCCGGCCTGCACTGGGGTGGGGGTTACAAAATTGAGGGAAGCGATGCGCTTCTTGAGCGCGTCGGAGATTTGGAAGTCAGAAAACTGAGTCAATGTAGTCCTTATATGCGGCCCAGGCACAGCTTTGCTGTGGGCCTTGGGCCGTAATCTGTGCTCGTCGGGCGGCTTCAAGCGCCGGAAGAGACCTGAATTGATTGCGTAGTGGAGTACCGAGTGGGTATCAAAACCCGGATGATTGAGTGGAAGGAAACGACTCAATCCGGCCCGCCGCACGCTGCCTCTGATGAAAGGGAACACAAAAGGTTCCGTCATCTGCTACCCGCTCAACCTGCAAAATACAGAGCGGTTACGCTGTAGGGGCTTGGAGAAATGAAACTTGCGGGGCAGTCTTGCTTTTATGACCAGCGAATCACCTTTTCGGAATTCGAATTCCAGGGACTCGGGCCAAGTTCTCCGCATTTATAGATATGCCGGAGAGCGAGAATGGCTCACAACCAAACAACTGAGCGCAATTTAAGAGTAGCATGATTGGCGATTTTGTCAACCTTTGCCCGCGCTCTAATGACTTTAGGGTAAACAGCGAGCCTCGACAGGAAAGGCTCCGCTGTTTACTGAATGCATCATTCGCAGCGAATCGCGGTGGTCGGCTGGATGCGCGAGGCCCGGAAAGCCGGCAGCAGGGAAGCGGCCGAGGCGAGTGTTGCCAGCGCTGCGACAGAGCCGATCAGGACCCAAGGATCGCGGGGCGAGGTTTCGTAGAGAAAACTGGCAAGTGCGCGCGAGGCAAGAATGGCGGCGATCAAACCAATCGCCAGCCCGGCGCCGGCGATCTTCGCGTTCTGGCGGAATACCAGAACCATGACTCCCGCCCGTCTTGCGCCGAGGGCGATTCGAATGCCGATCTCGCTGGTGCGGCGGGCGGTGTTGTAAGAGAGTGTGCCGTAGAGGCCGATGCCGGTGACCAGCAGTGCACATGCCGCAAAGAAGACCGACAGCAGCGCCATCACCCGCTCCGTGCTCAGCGAGTTTTCGACTACCGTTTCCATCGAGGTCACGACCGGTGCGGGAATCTGCGGCACCATCTGCGCGGCTAGGCTTCGAGCAGTGTTCGCCAGTGGCGCAAGCGGGCCGCTCGTCTTAACCACAACGACATAGGAAGGCTTTTTGTCCTCGATTTGTGTAGCAGGCAGATAGGCGGCAGGGGGAGCGTCGGACCGCAAATCTTCATACTTGGCATCGCCCACGACGCCCACGATTTCGAAGTCCGTCTTCTTGTCTCCTGTTTGAATGATGTGCTGGCCCAGGGGATTCCGATCGCCAAAGAAAAGTTTCACCGCGGACTGATTCAGAATGATCTTCAATCCGGTGGGCGTGGTGTCGGTCCAGCGGAAATCTCGCCCGGCGAGCAGGGGAATGCTCATGGTCTGGAAATAGTTTGGAGCTATGCCGTTCAAATACAGATCGTGAGAGACGCCGCCAGGCATGGCGTGATCCTGATCCCACATTGAGTGGCTGAGCGGAACGATACGTACGAGACTGGCACTGGTGATTCCTGGCTGATGACTCATCGTCTCCACGTATTGCTGGTAGAGCTGCATCAGCGCAACGCCATCCAATGGCTGTTTCTGCATATCCAGCGCGATATTGACCACTCCCCTGGGATTGAAGCCCGCGCCTGCAGTGAAGAGCTTGATCAGACTGGTGGCGAGCAGACCTGCGCCGACGATCAGGATCAGCGCCAGCCCGACTTCCGATGCCATCATTACCGGCTGCAACAGCTTCCGGCGGCGGCCTGTCGTTGCATGCTGGCCATCCTTGATGTGCTTATTCAGATTGCCGGAGGTTGCCTGCAAGGCTGGCAGCAGCCCTACCAGCAACGTAGCGACGATGGCCGTGATTGCGGCGAAGCCAAGCACTCGAATATCGATCGACGTATCGAGATAGACTCCCTCGGATGTGTTGCCGCTCATCAACATGGTCGCCAGCGACTGGCTGGCGAGTGGCGCGACAATGAGGCCGATCGCAGTGCCCATCAATGCCAGCAGCAGGCTCTCGACAAGCAGTTGCTGCACCAGGCGCCGCCGGGTTGCGCCCATGGCAAGCCGCGTAGCCAACTCTCGCTCGCGTGCCGCGCCCCGCGCCATCAGCAGGCTGGCAAGGTTGAGGCAGGCGAGCAGAAGAATTCCGCCGCACATGGCAAAGAGTGCGATGAGAGGCTTCTTGAAAGAAAAGCGGATGTAAGTGAAGCCCTTCGAGCCGGGCGCGGCGGTGAAACGAAAATGCGCCTTCTCCATCTGCGTTAGCGAGTTTGCATCGGTGACCGTCGAGCGCGCAATGGGCATCGACATGGAAGCCAGGGCAGCATTGGCCTGCTCCAGTGTTATTCCGGGTCGAACGCGCGCCATTACCGTCAACCACCAGCCGTGAACCCCTGCGTCAATCAGGTTTCGCGGAGCGTCGATGATGGGCTCGGCAGAGAGAGGAGTGAATATCTGCGGCCTGTGTGTCGGGTCGGCTCCGAAGAATTGCTTCGGCATCACTCCGACTACGGTGAAGGTGGTGTTTGCGACCTGCAGCTTGCTTCCAACTACGGTCGGCAAACGATGGAACCATATCTCCCAGAAGCGTTCGCTGATCACCACGGCGAGGCCTTCTGGGCTTCCTCCTTTGCTGTCGTCGGCGGGAGTGAGGTATCTGCCCATCATGGGCGGGGTCTGCAACGCATTGAAGTAGTCACCGCTGACCAGCATACCGGGGATGTTTTCATTCGCTAAACTCCCGCGTACCTGCATTTCCTGGGGGAAGAAAGCAAAGACGTTTTCGAAGATCTCGTGCCTGGACTCCAGAGCCCGAAAGAACGGCGCTGGGAAGCTGTATTGCACCCGGAGACTGCCATGATCCATTCCCAGAACGATGAGCTGATCTCCGTGCGGCACCGGCAGTGGACGCAGGAGAAGTCCGTTGATCAAGGAAAAGACCGCTGCGTTAGCGCCAACACCGAGAGCCAGCGTAAGCAGCGCGATGGCCGTGAATCCTGGGGATTTCTTCAGCAGGCGTATAGAAAACCGGATATCGCGCATCAGGCTTTCGATGCTCTGAAACTGCCAGAGCTCGCGCAGCCGCTCATGCCAGCGCGACGGATTGCCGAAGGTTCTTCGGACTGTCGCATTGACCTGCGATGGCGGCACTCCCTCGCGCAACAGCTTGTCTCGCAGCAGCGTCTGATGAAACGCCAACTCCTCAGCCATATCGTGGCTCATGCGCCGCTTGCGAAAGAGAGACTTTGCTCTCCCGAGAAATTCATGCAGGCCGGAAATCATTGTGGGTCTCCTCGTTTGTTTGAAGTGCGAGTGTGGAGTGTGAGCTACAGGTACTTCACACCATTCAATTCACACCGCTCTTTTCACACTTCACACTGTTCACTCCACACTGCTCTTTCACTCACAGCGGATCGCAGTAATCGGCTCGATACGCGCTGCGCGAATCGCGGGCAGCAGCGATGCCGCGCTGGCGATGACTGTCAGTGCGCCGATGGAGCCAATCAGTATCCATGGATCATGCGGCGAGGTCTCGTATAGGAAGCTAGCCAGAGCACGCGACGCGAGGACAGCGGTGACAAGCCCTGCGGCGCATCCGATGATGGCGACTACGGCATTTTCACGGAAGACCAGCCTCACCACGCCTGCGCGTTGCGCCCCGAGAGCCATGCGGATGCCGATCTCGCTGGTGCGCCTCGCCGTGCTGTAAGCCAGTGTGCCGTAGAGGCCGATAGCTGTGACCAGCAGTGCACAGCCGGCGAAGAAGACTGAGAGCCATGCCATCATGCGTTCAGCGAAGAGTGAATTGGCGATGACATCGTCGACAGGAGTCATCAGCGGAGCGGGAATGGTGGGCGCATACCGTGCCGCGAGGGCCCGCGCGGCTGCAGCGAGCGGAGCCTGCGGCCCATGGACGCGAACCACCGCGCTGAACGAAGGCTTCTCCTCATTGCCCTGCATCAGCGGAACATAGGCCGCTGGCGGGGCGGGACGGCGCAGGTCGCGATACTTAGTGTCGCCGACGACGGCCACAACTTCGTAGGCTGTCTTATCGTGCCCATCGATTACCTGCATGCCGATGGGGTTCCGGCCTGGGTAAAGCAGCTTCGCCGCGGATTGATTGAGAATCATCTTCATGCCCGAGGCTTTGGTATCGCTCCATGTGAATTCACGGCCCTGAAACATTGGAATGCGCATGGTCTGGAAGTATTGTGGGCCGACAGCATTCATCATCAGTATCTGAGGCTTGCTGCCGGGTGTTAAATAGCGCCCATTCCAGCCGAGACCAGAAACCGGCACGATGAATTCGAAGCTCGACGACTCGACACCGGGCTGATGGCTGAGGTCTTCGCCAATCTGTTGATAGACCCGCATGAGCGCGTCATCTGTGAGCGGCTGCTTATCCATGCGAAAGGAAATGTTGACAAGATGCTGCGGATCGAAGCCCAGGCCTGATCGGAACAGGCGCACAAGGCTGGGAGCAAGCAGTCCTGCGCCGACCACAAGAACTAACGCCAGAGCCACTTCAAACGACATGAGCACGCGAGGCAGAAGCTTGCCTGCGCCTCTAGGCTTGGCGGTGTGCTGGCCGCCTTTGATCTGTTGATTGAGATCGCCGGAGGTGGCTTGCAAAGCGGGCAGCAGGCCGATGAGCATCGTTGTGACAACAGCGATGAGCGCGGTGAAGGCGAAGAGGCGTAGGTCCGGCGAGGCATTCAGCTGCACATGATCGTTGCCGTTGTGGTCGCTGATCTGGAGCGTAGCCAAAGCGTGGTTGATGAATGGCACCGCAGCTAGGCCGGCCAGTGTTCCCAGCACTGCGATGAGCGCGCTTTCTACCAGCAGCTGCTGCACAAGACGCATGCGCGTGGCGCCGATAGCCAATCGCGCTGCCAGCTCGCGTTCGCGGGCCGCGCTGCGAGCCATGAGCAGGCTTGCCAGGTTGATGCAGGCCAGCACGAGGATGCCAATGCACATGGCAAACATCGCGATCAGCGGCTTCCGGAAGATGAAACGGGCATAGGTAAATCCGCGCGAGCCCGACTCGGCAGTGAAGCGGAAATGCTCTTTGTCGAGCAGGGCTTCCGGCGTGTCCGCTGTCTCTTCGAGAATCGGATTTGAGACTGCGAGAAGAGCGGCATTGGCGTGCTCGATGGTGTCGCCGGGGTTGAGGCGCGCGACGACGTTGATCCACCACGCATGCAGTCCATCGTCGATGTGGTTGTGGGGCGCGTCGATAATGGGGTCCGCTGAGAGCGGCGCAAAAATCTCCGGGCGCTGCGTGGGGTCGGCGCCAACAAACTTTTGCGGCATTACGCCGACAACAGTAAATGGCACATTAGCGATGATGAGTTTGCGGCCAATCACATCCGGCGTGCGTTGGAACCATGTATTCCAAAAGCTCTCGCTGATTACGACAGCAAACCCTGTGGGGCTTCCGCCGCGCTGGTCGTCTTCCGGCGTGAGATAGCGGCCCAGCAACGGCGGAGTTTCGAGAGCTGTGAAGAACTCGCCGCTGACCAGCTGACCGGGAACGTTCTCATTGGCGGCCGAGCTCTTCACCTGCATGGTATCTCCGACGTAGGCAAACACATTGGCGAAGAGATTGCGCCTGGATTCGAGACTGCGAAAGTATGGGGTTGAGAAGTCGTATTGCGGATCCGATCCGCCCTGGCCGTAGCCGAGCACGGCAAGCTGATCGGCGTGCGGTACTGCCAGTGGACGGAACAGCAGCGCGTTGATCAGAGAAAATACCGATGTGTTGGCTCCGACGCCAAGAGCCAGCGTGAGGATTGCCACTGCTGTAAATCCGGGAGACTTCCTGAGCAGGCGAAAGGAGAAGCGGATATCGCGGGCCAGGTTTTCGATGCCGCGAAATTGCCATAGCTCGCGCAGCCGCTCATGCCAGCGCTCGGTCCGGCCAAAGGTGCGCTGTACGGTGCGGTCCACCTGAGATGGAGGGACGCCCTGCCGAAGAAGCTTTTCCCGCAGCAGAGACTGATGCAGCTCCAGCTCTTCCACCATCTCTCGATCCATTGACCGCTTATGGAAGAGTGATTTCAGCCGCCCTAGAAATTCATGCAAGACCGGGGCCATGATAGGTCTCCTATGGAATCGGAAATTTTGTCAGGAAGCCTGCATTACGAATGCGACTGCGGCGGAAAGCCTTGCCCAGCGCTGCGATTCGGCGTTGAGCTTCCTCTTGCCCTCGGCCGTAAGCTCATAGAATTTTGCGCGGCGGTTGTTCTCCGACGCTCCCCACTTGGCTTGCAGCAGGCCGCGCAGTTCAAGCCGGTGCAGAGCCGGATAAAGAGCGCCCTCTTCGACTTTCAGCAGCTGTTGCGATGTTTGATGGATCCACTCTGCTACCGCGTAGCCATGTTGCGGTCCACGCTGTAGCGCCTTGAGGACCAGCATTTCCAGCGTTCCCTGGATGAGGTCTCCGGAGTCGGTGTTTTCTTCCCTAAGCATCTTATGGGGAAACTACCGGAGATGTTGTCCGCGTGTCAAGAGCGAGGGAGAAAAATTTTGAGAAGGGATAGGAGCAGTCCCGGCTCAAGACATCGCAAGGGGTCTCAGGCTGATCAACCGTTTTGCGTCCGCGCCGGAGCATACTAGAGGTATGCGATTGTCTTGGTTGTTTCCTCTTCGCCAACGAAACCTTCAATCGGCACGTCCAATCGAAATCACCCGCCAACGTCGAAATCCCATTTGCTGGCTTATCTCAAGCGGATCTAGGGGCCGGCGAACAACTCTTGTTGCGGCTTTTGCGCTCGTAGCGGTGCCAGCGCTGGCTCAGCCTGCCCTCGACGCTTTTCACTGGGTCAATTTTCACGACTCCAAAGACGCCCAGTATGTCACCTGGGTCACCAAAGAACTAACCGCAGAGAAGTGGACAGAAATTCGCGAAATCGGCGTGCAGTGGGACTCTGCGCTGGTGCTGACATCGCTGCGTGCGACGCCGCAATCGGCACCGCCCTCGGACACCTACACGGTGTGGAGTGTTTCGCTTTCCAAGCACAGCGTACAGCCGTTGTTTCACGCGGCCAATCCCCATATTCTCGATTGGACGACCTTCGGTGGAGCGAGTTCACCGCTGCCTGAGCTCGGCTTGATCTATGACGACTGCTACGGCTGCGATGCGCCATCGACCTTCTTCACGACTCTGTATTACAACCCGACGGATCATGCCTGGCGCGCGCGGTGGATTCGCGGAGATCAGGCCGCCACTCTGTGGAGCGCGGGCAATGTGGACGGCGTGACTCGTACGCAGGTCTATGGATTGCTGACCGAGCCTCCGGGGCGCAACATCCTCGCCACCTGGACGCACTACGACTACGGCAAGGCCAAACCGCCGGACGACTATGTCTTCGAGTACAGCGTCGATCCGTCTTCCGGACTGGAGCAGACGCAGCGGCTCGGCGATGTGCACGCCCAGGCAATGGAAGAGCGGTTATGCAAAGCCAATCCCGGCGGCACAAATCCCGCGCTGGCGGGGCTGGCCCGCGGACAGGACTCCGATCTCTGCCAACAGTCGGTTCCCAAAGACACCAAAGCCAGACCGATGCGAAAGCCGACGACCACGCCGCCTGCAAACAATCGCGGACAGTCGTTGCCGCCGGGCGTAAAGAAATAGAGCGGCCGATTGTCTCGCCTGCCTCGTCGCTGCTGCAATGGGACGGCGATTCCAAAAGGCGCAGCGCGCAGCTTGGCGCGCACAGGAATCGTCGTATACTGGGCGTATGTCGATTGTGGGCAATATCGCGGGCATTGCAAAGGGCATGAGCATCACCTTCAAGGAGATGCTGGAGCCAACGCAGGTAGAAAACTATCCCGATGGGCCCGGTCCCTTGCGGGGAGCCAAGTTCGAGCAGCGTTTTCGCGGGGCGCACGAGTTACAGCGCGATGAAAACGGCCTCGAAAAATGCGTTGCCTGTTTTCTCTGCGCAGCTGCCTGCCCCTCGAATTGCATCTTCATAGAGGCGGCGGATAATACGAAGGAAGTTCGTATCTCCTCAAGCGAGCGCTACGCCAAGACATATAACATCGACTACAACCGCTGTATTTTTTGCGGATATTGTGTAGAAGCTTGCCCGACAGACGCCATTACCCATGGCCATGGCTTCGAGTTAGCCACGCTGAACGCTACCAACCTGGTCATGCGCAAAGAGAATATGCTGGTGCCGGTAGCTGCGCTGACCGCTAAGTAGTTATTCCGTCTCTGCACGAATCTCATTGTTCCAGTTTTCGTCCTTCCCCTGCGGCAGGTGCCATGAATCGACGCGAATTCTTGCAGGCTTCGGGTGCAATGGCCGCACTCGGCGTTAGCGCAAATCCAGTCTCCAACGCCGAAGCCGACCCTGGAAAGACGCTTCCACCCTGGCAGCCCGGCTGCCTCGATATCCATCACATCCATACTGGGCGCGGCAATTCCACGCTGGCGATCTTTCCTGACGGCACCTCGCTGCTGATCGATGCCGGGGCCTCCGGAACGCTGGGGCCCGCGATGGACCTTGCCCAGCCTAGCGCTTCTCTACGGCCAGGCCAGTGGATCGCGCGATATGTGCAGGCTCAACTAGCATCCACTCCCGGGCCTGCCCTCGACTATGCTCTGGTTACACATCTTCACGGCGATCATATCGGAGATGTCACCGCGCAAAGCCCCCTTGCAAAGGACGCGAGTTATAAGCTTACCGGCATCTCGGACGTTGCAGAAGTTATACCGATCTCCAGACTAATCGACCGTGGCTATCCAAGTTATGATTACCCCGCAAAGGTAAGCGATCCCGCCGGCTCGAACTATGTGCAGTTTGTCAGGTCGGCAGCTGCCAGGGGCGCCGTCATCGAGCAAGCCCGTCCGGGCGCGGCCGACCAGATCAAGCTGCACAACTTCCCGGAGCGATATCCCGGGTTTGCAGTTCGAGTGCTGGCCGCAAACGGCTCGGTCTGGATCGGCAATGGGGAAGCAGGCAGGCCGCTGTTTCCACCGGCTATGACACTGGGCCGAAATCCCACCGCGATGGAAAACAGTTGCTCGATCGCATTGCGGATCAGTTACGGCAAATTCTCCTATCTCACTTGCGGTGACCTGAACTGCGACACCAACTACGGCAGCGACCCCTGGAGAGATGTAGAGACTGTGGCCGGGGAGGCTGCCGGTCCAGTTTCCGTTGCCACCTGCAATCATCATGGCTATTTCGACGCCAACGGGCCGGCGTTTGTGCGCGCTGTGCGGCCGCGAGTCTGGGTGCTGCAAAGCTGGCATGCATCCCATCCCGCTCTTTCTACCCTGGCCAATCTCTACAGCCCGGTCCTTTATCCGGGGCCGCGCGACGTATTCTGCCTTGGCTTGCATCCCGCCGCCGCACTTGCCTGCGGCAGATTCTCCGATTCTTTCTTAAGCAGCCAAGGACATGTCGTGATTCGCGTGATGCCTGGCGGCGAGTACTCTGTGCTGGTGATTGCAGCCGAGGACGAGAGCCGCCGCATCAAGGCGATCTTCGGGCCCTATTCAAGCTGAACCCAGTTTTCCAGCTCCGAGGAGACCCTGCGGTTATTCCCAAAACGCAATCCAACCTCTTTGGGGAGCCAGAACCACAAAATTAAGAAAAGTAACCAACCTTTTTCGCCGTAAGTACCGTATATCGCGTTACTCTTCTATGTAATCAGCTTGTCCGAATCCTGGGCTCAAACGGTGACGTTCCGGTCTGCGGAAGCCGGCCAGTCGTCCGGAATGGGGGACTCGGTATGGACCGCAGCTGCAGTCGAAGGAAACACAATTACGTTGCAGCCGCTTCGGCCAATACATCTGTGAGGAAATCTCGGAGCCGGTGATCCGGCATCCGTAGAAGGGAGTAGAGATCGATCATGGTCAAGGCCGCTCTCAGCCGCGCCGGCATACATTTGCCTGCCAATCGATCTTTCGAAAAGGAGCTGAGCCAGCTTGAGGCCTTGAGCGGGCGCGAGCCCGATGAGGCAGCCCTCGAAAAGGTGCGGCGTGCACTGGGAAGCGAGAACAATTACCTGGTTGCCAAGGCTGCCGGAATCGTGACCTCGCACGGACTTTCTCTGCTGCTTCCTGAGGTGCTCAGCGCCTTCGACCGCTTCTTCCTCGATCCAATCCGGACCGACCCGCAGTGCTGGGCCAAGAACGCACTGGTCAAATCGCTGGTCAAGCTCGAGTGTTGCGACGCAACCGTGTACCTTCGCGGGCTGCGTCACACCCAGGAAGAGCCAGTTTGGGGCGGCCACTCCGACACCGCGGGAACCCTTCGGGCCTTTTGCACGCAGGCTCTAGTCTCCTGCGATGGCTTGACCGATACGGCATTGTTGAACATCTTTCTCGAGCCGTTTCTAGATGAAGATAAGACGGTGCGTATGGAGGCCGCGCGCGCCATCGGCCAGGTGGGCGGATCCTCTGCCGCGTTGCTGCTGAAGCTCCGCGTGCTGATTCGCAAGGAAGACCCGGAGGTGCTGGGAGCCTGCTTTTCAGCGTTGCTGGGCATGGAACATGCCGATCGCCTGGGTACGATTTCACTGGTCGCGGATTTTCTCGACAATGGCGAAGAGGCTGCCGCCGAAGCCGCCTTTGCTCTCGCCGAGACTCATGATCCAGTAGCGCTGGCCGCGCTGGTCGAGCGGCGGCGCAAGGGCGCGGATGTCTGGTTCGCCTCTGTCCTGGACCAGGCGATCGTACTCTCCCGGCTTCCCGAAGCGATGGATTTCCTTCTCGGCGTGATTGAAAAGGATGCACGCCAGGCGGCCTCCGCACTGGAAGCGATCAGCCGTGTTCACAGCTCCGCCGAGGTGCGCTCCCGCGTAGCGCTGGCCGTAGCTCGAGCCAGGAACGAGCGGGTGTCGCTGGCCTTCCACCAGTACTTTCCCGAGAGTGGGCAGCAGGCCGCGCCCAATCCTCGGCTGGCTTAAGTTGCAACTGCTTCCCATACGAAGCTTGTCTCAATTGACGGGCTTTGTAGCCCAGTGCTAAAAGGTTTGAGCGGCGCTTTTGTACTTGTCGCATAGATCGGTTGCATATGCGGACAGGTGTGACGATGGCCGGCTTTCCTCTCTTGCTGATTCTCTGGATATGTAGCTGCGGAGGAGGCTCCGGCGCTTCGCCAACTCCAGCACAGGCGCAAGTTGCAGCGCCGTCGATTTCCGCCCGCCCCGCTTTGGCTGGCGCGCAGATCGTTTCCCTTGCCGATGGCACCTCGGGCGCGGCGATTCACTATACCGTGGATGGCAGCACCCCCACAGCTGCTTCGCCTGTTTATGCCGCGCCGTTTCTGGTCGCCTCGAATCTTACGTTGAATGTCTATGCGACCTTGAACGGTGATAAAGACAGCCCGGTCAATTCCCAGAAATTCACGCCCGGCATTCCCTCGGCAACTCTCGTCTGGAGCGACGAGTTCACCAACACGACAGGAAGCAATCAACAGCCGGATCCAACGGTGTGGACCTACGACACGGGAAGTCGGGGTTTTGGCAACCAGGAGCTGGAAAATTACTGTGCATGGGCATCGTCATCCGCGCCCTGTGACCCGGCCGCGCCCAACGTCTATGTGGGTACGGATGGTTACCTGCACATCATCGCCCGGCAGCCATCCGCGGGCGTTTACACCTCGGGGCGGATGAAATCTCAAGGCCTCTTCAGCCTGCAATACGGCCGTCTCGAAGCGAAGATCTGGGTGCCAGAAGGACAGGGCTTCTGGCCCGCCTTTTGGACGCTCGGCAACAATATCAACTCCGCCGGCTGGCCGGCCTGCGGAGAGCAGGACATCGCCGAGCGGGTTGACGCCGCGCTCACACCCGACTGGAACGAAGGCTCGGTTCACGGGCCAGGATTTACCGGCGATGTGGGCCTGGGGACGAAGTATTATTTCCCCGCAGGTCAGACTGCCGCCGGCTGGCACACCTACGGCATGATCTGGAAACCGAACTCTGTCGCGTATTACATCGACGATCCGGCAAATCCCTATGTGACCTACACCAATCCCGACAGCCTGTCGGGCTTCGCAGGCGCAGTCTGGCCCTTCGACTCCGGCAACAGCGCGTTTCTGATCTTCAATCTGGCAGTAGGCGGCGACTGGCCGGGCAGCCCGGATGCGACAACAGTTTTCCCAGCGTCGATGCTGGTCGATTACGTCCGTTTCTATACGAACTAACCTGGCAATGCGTTCCGACCAGCGCGTTTTCTCTTCGATTCCCGTTTCAGTCGATTGACCGGCCAGAATGCTCCATTCGCTGCAACCCAAGTTGCGCCGCGCTGCCCACTGTGGTATCACAGATACATAATCTGGTTCGGTCCTGACGGGGTCGAGCCTGGATTTCATGCAGAGTGGTTGAGGGACGAGCCCTGCGACGCCACGACAACCGGCCGGAGCAATTCTGGATCACGGTGTCAACTCTCGCCC
>DATAZR010000103.1:0-10581 GCA_036271955.1 Acidobacteriaceae bacterium | reverse complement strand
GGCCCAGAAACGCAATCTCCGGCGCTCCCGGAGCAGGGAAGTGAGCGGCATCCATCGCCGAAAGCAGAAACTGTGTCTGATACTGCATACAATCCTTTAAGACTACAGGAACAGCGTATGACTTCCCCAATTTCGGCCCGAGTTACGCTTCGACAGGATATGCAATCGGTCTAAACGCCTTCTTTTCAACACCAGGAAGCCGCATTGCCAGCGTCCCAGCGCGCAGCGCCATGAACGTCAGCATCGCGCACCACAGCCCATGATTCCCAAACCGGGCGCTCAGCGCCACGGCCAGCACCAGAAATCCGGCGAACGAGATCAACATGCTGTCCCGAAGCTCGGGGGCGCGCGTAGCGCCGATGAAGACACCGTCCAGCAGAAAGCTCCAGACCGCAATAGTCGGCAGCGCAATCATCCATGGTAAGAACTCTGCCGCGAGTACGCGAACAGCTTCCTGGTTGGTGAAGATAGCAATGATTGCCCGCCCGAAAACCATATAAATCAATGAGATAAATACCGCTACCGTGAATGCAGAAACCGAGCTCGCTTTCAGCACCGAGCGGTAATCCTCGACACGATTCGCACCGATCGCCTCACCCACCAAGGCCTCGGTAGCGTTGGCAAACCCATCCAAACCGTAGCCCGCGATCCAGAGGAAATTGAGCAGCACGGCATTCGCCGCCAGAATCGCGTCGCCCGATCGCGCGCCTGTCCGTGTGAACCACGCGTAAGCCGCGACTAAGCTCAATGTTCGCAATAAGATGTCTCGGTTCAAGGCAAAGAGATGCCGCAGGCTGGGGCCATGGACAATCTCGCTCCAGCGCAGATGCTTCGGATGAACGCGGCTCCAGAGCATGATTGCCAAACCAAGCAGGCAGCCCGACCATTCGGCCGTAAGTGTAGCCGTTGCAATGCCGGCGACTCCCCAATGCAGATGCAGCACCAGCTCCAGTGCGACGGCGACGTTGACCACATTGATCGCCGCCTGCAGCAGCAGCGCCGCGCGAGCGCGCTGCCGGCCAAGCAGGTAGCCGAGGATGGTGTAGTTGGCCAGCGAGGCCGGAGCCGACCAGATGCGGATTCCGCAATAGATCTGGGCGTTGTGGCGGACCTCGGCGCTTGCCCCTAACAGGATGAGCGCAATGGAGATAAGCGGGCCTTGAAGCAACAGAATCAATGCGCCAATCAGGATCGCGGTGAGGAAAGCGCGGCCGAAGTGATGCAGCAGCTGATCTTCATCGCCGGCGCCGTGAGACTGCGCCACCAGGCCGGTTGTCGCCATGCGCAGAAAGCCGAAGGTCCAGAAGATGGAGTTGAAAAAGATGCCGCCCATCGCCACTCCGCCAAGCGCCGCCGCGCCGGGCAAATGGCCGGAAAGTATTGTATCCACTGTAGATAGCAGCGGTTGCGTCAGATTCGAAAGGATGAGCGGGATGGCGAGCAAAAAGACGCGCCTGTACCAATAAGCCATTGGTTCGATTCTACCGGGACCACAAAACAAAATCGTTTCGGTTAGCTCTTGATTCGCAACAAAACAAATGTATCCTATGCATAGGAATACGAGGTATTTGAATGAACCTGAAAGGAACGCTTCCGATCCTGATTCTGGAGGCGCTGGTTGAGGAGCCCGATCACGGCTACCGGATCGCGCAGCGAATCAAGGAGCGCTCCGAGGGCGTGCTGAACTTCAAGGAAGGCACGCTTTACCCAGCGCTGCACAAGCTGGAAAACGAAGGCCTCGTGACGTCCATCGACGGCGTGGAAAAGGGGCGGCCGCGGCGGTATTACAGCATTACCGAGGCTGGACACGCGGCATTGGCGAAGGAGCGCGCCGAGTGGCGGCAGCTTTCGCGAGCGGTAACCATGATTCTGGGGGAGGCATAGGCGATGGCAACATTGGCGACGAATTCATTGGATAGCTGGTTGAGCCGGGCGACGCGGCATCTCTCACGGGATGCGGCGGCGCAGGTGCGGCGGGAGATTGGAGAGCATTACGAGTCGGCGCGCGAGACTGCCGCGCTGACCGCCGCGACGGCAGAAGAGGCAGACCGGATTGCGCTCGTAGCGCTGGGCGATGCGAAGGTGGCGAACTGCCAGTATTGCCGGGTGATGTTGACCTCGGCCGAAGCGAAGCTGCTGCGCCAGGGCAACTGGGAAGCGAGGGCTGTCTGTTCGTACGGTTGGGGGCGGTGGCTCGTTCTAGGCGTGGCTGCGGCGGGATTGCTGGGGTCAGCTGGATTGCTTATCAAGGGTGATGGTTACCTCGGGTCTGCAATGCTCGCAGGCGTAATGTCCATCGGCCTGTTTTTCGCAGCCAAGGCTTTGCCGATTTATACGCCGGTGCGAGGGCGTATTTTTCGCGGAGTGCGATTGGCTTTGCTGCTGGCCATCTGGGTACTTGCTTTTGCTCCGCACACGCTGCAGTGGTCGTGGCTGATGTTCGCATGCCTGTGGCCGTTGGTGTTGATCGAACAGAGACGGGGAGCGATCCGGCGGAAGCTTCCGATTGCGCAATGGCCTCGGCACTTGTACTTGTAAGCCGGTTCTCTGGCTGTTAGTGGGCTAGGCTAACTTTCTTGCGGAGGACCATTTTTGCTGGCTTCGGCTAATGCGAGTAGTCCCTTAACTGTGGCTTGGTCTGCTTCGTTTTCGATTCGAAACCACAGGCCGGCTTCAAGGCCGTCAATGCGGACGACACGAGCTTTAATGGTGAACTTTTGCTCTTCGATGAGGAAGGAAAGATCTCCTTCCAGCCAGACGTCAACGCGCCGGTCGAACGCCGCGAGCATGCCCGATTCGCTCACATTGACGCAGAGTCCGGTAGCCAAGCCGTAGGGCGAGACGAACTGAATGGGCAGGTTGAGATGGGAGCGGGGCGCACGTTCCTGATGGTTCGACATAGCCCTCGCTCGGCAGATTCATCTGCCTGACTTTCAGCAAGTGTCTCACCGGGAGCCAGACTATGGCGAATTCCCGCAGGTTAGAGAAGAGTGAAATTGTTTTATCTGTTGACCGTACAAAAAAGATAGAATCACTCCCGCAAGCCAGTCTACGCTTGAGTTAGCGGTTTCACAGTTACTGGATGGAAACGTGAGGATTTTGAGATATGACGACTGAGGTACAGGTGCTTACCAAGCTGCACTCGATTACTCCATTTTTTATCGTCGACGATCTTCAGACCAGCCTCGACTTCTACTGCTCGAAGCTTGGCTTTGAGGTCGCTTATAAGGGACCGGGAGAGGAACAAGGCGGGGATTACTGGGGCTTTGTGCAGCGGGACGATGTGATGATCATGCTCAAGCACATCACGCCGGAGATCCATCCGCAGCCGAGTTCTTCCCGCCATGCGTGGATTGGTTGGGACGCGTATATTTACACTTCCGATCCCGATGCGCTGTATGCGGAGTGCGTCAGCAGATCCGCTCCGATACATAAAGAGCTGGGGGACACGACCGACCGGCTGCGGGCCTTCGAAATTATCGACAATAGCGGATATGTGCTGTGTTTCGGGCGGCCGATCCTCTAAAAACTGCCGCGGCGCTTAATCATGTTCCGAGAGGTTGCCGGCTGCTGAGTCATCCTGGCCGTTGGATGGAACCATGGCGTAGTCGTATACGACTTTGTTCATGAAGATGTCGGAGCGAGGCACTCCGGGGTCAAGGCCCGGAGCGGGAGGAAGCTGGGTGATTTCGCGGTCGGTTTCCGGATTGCGAGGCAGGGTACGGGTGTATTCGCTTCGGAATTTGGGGCTGCATGCGGAATCGATGGTAACGATGAGCGTCCAGTTTTTGTCATCCTTGAGAATGCGCTCGTGAATCTCGACCTTCTTGTCCTGCATTTTGCCGAAGATGCGGCTGAAGGAGTCGAGGCCGAGCTCCACGCCGTCGAGGGTTTCAACGATGTGGTGACCTTTGACGGAGATTCGAAGCGACTCAGGAGCGGCCTTTTCATTTGGATTGATTGCCGTCAGTGTGAAAGCTTCCTGGTCCCAAAGATAAGTACTGCTATCCGGGCGATTGGGTTCGCTGCCGTAGACAGACGTGAACCGATTCAAAGAGCTTCCGGGTACAACCCGCGGCTCGATCAGCTCGCCGGGGCTGACGATGAAGTCCTCGCGGCATCCCTCGATATGTAGAGATTGCGCCTTGTTTTTGGCTGCATCTTCAGCATGGTGCTGCGCCGCCGATAGGCTGCGGGCGCTGTAGGTGGCCTTGGGGCGGTAGAGCCAGAGTAAGTAGGCGCCGGCGGCGATGAGGATGATTACACCGGAAATGAGCCAGGCGCGGCGATCAAGCATGTCAGAAGCTCCTGGAGATTATGGGCGATCGATCTAAACAAGAATCCCCGTCCTCATGAACGAGGACGGGGATTCTATGGGAACAGAGTTACTGACGAGCGGTTTGGCCGCTGGTTAGTTCGCTGGGTGGAATGGCGGCCATGGTGGAGGCGTCGGGCTCGATCAGTGCGGTCAGAGGGGACTGCAGCGCGAGCTTGAGGACTTCGTCCATCTGGTCTACGAAGTGGAGCTTCATGGCTGACTTGAGGGCTTCCGGCAGGTCGGGAATGTCCTTTTCGTTGGCCTTGGGCAGGATCACTTCAAAGACGCCGGCGCGCTGGGCTGCGAGCAGCTTTTCTTTGAGGCCGCCGATGGGCAGAACCTTGCCGCGCAGGGTGATTTCGCCGGTCATGGCGATGTCGCGGCGGACGGGGATCTTGGACAGGGCACTGGCCAATGCTGTCGCCATGGTGATGCCGGCCGAGGGGCCGTCCTTGGGGATGGCGCCCTCGGGGACGTGGAGGTGGATGTCGAGGTTGCGGTAGAAGTCGCGCTGCAGGCCGAGCGCCGCCGACTTGCCGCGGATGTAGCTGAGGGCGGCCTGCGCCGACTCCTGCATGACGTCGCCGAGCTGGCCGGTGATGGTGAGCTTGCCTTTGCCGTCGAGCACCTGGACTTCCGTGGTCAGGATGCTGCCGCCGACTTCGGTCCAGGCGAGGCCGGTGACGAGGCCGACTTCGGGGCTGTCGTGGACTTCGGAGTCGCGGAATCGGGCTACGCCTAAGAAATCGCCAATGTTGGCGGCGGTGATCTCTTCCTTGTGCTTGAGGCCGTTCTTGACGACGCGGCGGGCGACCTTACGGCAGACGTTGCCGATTTCGCGCTCGAGGTTGCGGACGCCGGCTTCGCGGGTATAGTTGCGGATGACAGAGACGATGGCGTCGTCGTGGAAGACGAGGTTTTTCTCGGTTAGACCGGTGGCTTCGCGCTGCTTTTTGAGTAGGTAATTCCTGGCGATTTCGAGTTTTTCGATCTCAGTGTAGCCATGCAGGCGCAGGATTTCCATGCGGTCCTGGAGCGGGGCCGGGATGGTGTGCAGGACGTTGGCCGTGGCGACGAAGAGGACTTCTGAGAGGTCGTAGTCGACGTCGAGGTAGTGGTCCTGGAAGGTTGTGTTCTGCTCAGGATCGAGGACTTCGAGCAGGGCCGAGGCTGGATCGCCGCGGAAGTCGGAGGCCATCTTGTCGACTTCGTCGAGCAGGAAGACCGGATTCTTGGTTCCGGCGCGCTTCATCGACTGGATGATCTGGCCGGGGAGGGCTCCGATGTAGGTGCGGCGATGGCCGCGAATTTCAGCTTCGTCGCGTACGCCGCCCAGGGAAAGCCTGACGAATTTGCGTCCTGTAGCCTTGGCGATGGACATGCCGAGCGAGGTTTTGCCGACGCCCGGAGGTCCGGCGAAGCAGAGGATGGAGCCCTTGGGGTTTTTAACCAACTGGCGGACGGCGAGGAATTCAAGGATGCGCTCCTTGATTTTCTCCAATCCGTAGTGGTCTTCATTCAGGACTTTTTCGGCCTTGTCGACGCTGCGGGTTTCCTTGGATTTCTTTTTCCACGGCACGGCAAGCAGCCAGTCGAGGTAGTTGCGGCTGACGGTCGACTCGGCGGACATGGGCGGCATGGCTTCGAGCTTGGCCAGCTCCTGGGTGGCTTTCTCTGCTACATCCTTGGGCATGCCGGAAGTTTCGATCTTCTTGCGCAGCTCGTCGAACTCGTTCTTTTCGCCGCGGCCGAGCTCCTTCTGGATGGCCTTGATCTTTTCGTTGAGGTAGTACTCTTTCTGGGCGCGCTCCATCTGGCGCTTGACGCGCGACTGGATGTTGCGGTCGAGGTCGAGCTTTTCGATTTCGACATCGAGCACGTCAGCGATGCGGGCCAGGCGGGCAGCGGGGTCGAAGATGCCGAGGAGCTCCTGCTTTTCTTCGATTCCGAGCTGCAGGTTGGCGGCGATGACGTCGGAGAGCTTGGCCGGCTCGTCCATGCGCACGCTGGCGATCATGGTTTCGTAGTTAAGCGACTGCTGCAGCTTGACGTAGCTCTCGAAGAGAGTGGTGACGCGCTGCATGAGCTGTTCGAGTGCCGGCGTCATCTCGAAGGTGCTCTTGCCCTTGCGCACGGTGGCTACGAAGAAGCCGTCGGTGTCGGTGATGTCGGTGGACTTGGCGCGTTCGACGCCCTCGACAAGCACCTTGATGTTGCCGTCGGGCATCTTGACGCTTTGCACGATGTTGCAGATGGTGCCTACCTGATAGATTTCCTTGGCCTTCGGCTCATCGACGCTGGCGTCGTGCTGGGTGGCGAGGAAGATCTTGCGATCTCCAGTCAAGGCCTCTTCGAGGGAGCGGACACTTGACTCGCGGCCTACGACGAAGGGGGTAACCATGTACGGGAAAATCACCATGTCCCGGATGGGCATCATGGGCAGTTTGCGGGACTCGTATTTTTCCCGTGGGGAATTAGTCATTCGAACCTCTTAATGATCGGATGCAGCGACGTGCGATCGGTCGCAGTCCGGGTTCTGGAGCATTCTCTGATTGTACCCCCATCAGGTTTGTAAATTTTCTTGAGTGTTTATATGACTAAGGTTTTGCCAGTGAGCAAAATTGGATTGAAAATCGCCTCGCAGGCGTGCTGACTGCGAGGCGATTGTGGGATTTAGAAAAGTTTGCGAGCCCGAGTTGGTTCGATCCGGAGTTACACGCCGTGTTTGCGGCGTCACTTCAGGTGGTTGGGCGTGCCCAGGCCGGTGCATTGGTCCCATCCGGGACTGGAGAAGGTGCCGGAGTAGAAGTTGCATGCGCCGTAAACGATGTCGGTGAAACCGCCGCCATCGAGGAAGAGCAGGCTGCTGCTGTAGTGTTTGGTGAGCTCGGCGGAACTGGAGGCGGCGAAATCGCCGGTGGAATTGACGATGCCGGCGACGACCGGCGTAGCCAAACTGGTGCCTCCGCCGATGAACCAGCCGGTTTCGCCTTCCGAGTCCGGGATGGTGTCCCAGACCCAGACGCCGGTGTCGAGATTGGCCACGGCGGAGAGGTCGGGAACGCCGCGATAGCCCTGCAGCTGGCGAGCGATGAAGGGGTTGCCGGCCTGGTATTTAGGAATGGGCTCGTAGAAACTGGCGCCGCCACCGGCCTCAGACCACGAGATCTGAGCGATCAGATTGCCGTTTTCCAGACTGCGGGAGTTGGAAGTGCCGCCGACACAGACGACATTCGGCGAGGCGCAGGGATAGCCGACGCCGGGCGCATCCCCGGATGCGGCGAAGTAGACGACGCCGGGAGTGGTGAAGAAGGGGTCGAGGCTCAGCTCCTGGGCGAACTCCTCGCCACCGAAGCTCATCGAGACTTCGCCTTTGCCCTTGCTTCCCGCGGGACAGGTCGTGGTTTTACCGCAGGCAACGAGATTGCTGGCTACCAGGATTGCCGGGAAGAGATCGCTGTCGTAGTTGGAGGCGGCTTCGACAAGGTAAATGGTGGCTTTGGGAGCCATGGCGTGGGCGTACTCGATGTCCAGAGATTCCTCAAACTCCCAGCCGCCGCTTGGATCCTGGGCCGGCTGCGAGCCCTGAGCATAGACGACTTTGAACTTGGAGCTGGAGTAGGGCAGGCCGAACTGGGCGGAGAAGAATGCCAGGTCCGCGGCTGCGTTAGGGTCGTCGTAGGCGTCCACGATAGCGATGGTCTGGCTGCCGCCGGTGGAGTTCTTAACCGTTGCGTTAGGATTGCAACCTGTTGTGGGGGAGGCGAGACCATAAATGCATGCCAGCGAGGCCGGGGTGTCATAGCCATAGCCGCTGTAGGGAGGCAGTTCATCGGGTGTCATACCGCCTATGTAACGTACGTTGGCGTGCAGGCGGACGCCTTTATCGCCGGCCTGGGCCCGGCTGGCGGCGGGAATGACCGGCAGGTGACGGCCGGGATGGGAAGTCGGCTGCTGGCTCCAGGCGGACAATCCGGTGGTGAGCAGGCAGACGGCAGTACCTGCCGCGGCAATCGACGGCAGGCGAAATATGTTTCGGGAATGAATCATCGTCAACAGGGTCGGTTTCATCGATATGCCTTTCAGCGTCTTGAAGATGGGCGTTGTGGGGGAACTGGGTGCGAGTTATCAGAAAGCCGTGCTGGGCCGGGTGCCGGGCGCCTGGGAGCTGGCGGATCGGTGGCCAACGAAGTGCCTGAATTCCTAACTGAGGGAATGCCCGTGAGCAAACTTCAGGAAACACAAGATAAGTCGAAAGCTGAACAGGAAGAGGGAAATAAGAAGGTCGGGCAGAGTTACAAACCGGAGTCAGGAAACGGATGATTTTTCGATTGCACACAAGTTACCCAGAGAGGGATGGAAAGTCAAGAAGTACCTGCGCCAGAGCAGTAACTACGGACCGAAAAAAGCCTGCCGGTTAGGGCAGGCTCTTGCTGAATTGCAGTTTGAGACGGGCTCATGCGGCCGCGTCAGCCAGCTTTCTCAAGCAGCGAGAGTGAGAGATCGCGGCGCTCGACCATGTCTTTAGTGATTTCGAGGTCGCGGACGCGCTTGTTGCTGGGCAGGTGATACATGAGGTCCAGCATCAGCTCTTCGAGGATCATGCGCAGGCCGCGGGCTCCGACTTTGCGGTGCAGGGCTTCGCGGGCCACGGCAGATGTCGCATCGGCGGTGAAGTGCAGGTGCACGTTCTCGTATTCGAAGAGGCGCTGATACTGTTTGAGGATGGCGTTGCGCGGCTTGGTCAGGATCTCGACCAGAGCGGCTTCGTCCAACTCGTCGAGGACACCCATGACGGGCAGGCGGCCGACGAACTCAGGGATGAGGCCGAACTTGATCAGGTCTTGCGGTTCAGTCTGGCGCAGCAGCTCGGTGTCACGCTGGGAGCGGATGGCGATTGCGCCTTCGGTTTCTCCATCGGGGGCAATCTTGAAGCCCAATGCCTTCTTGCCTACGCGCCGGCCAATGATCTTCTCGATGCCGACGAAGGCTCCGCCGCAGATGAAGAGGATGTTGGTGGTGTCGACTGCGGTGAATTCCTGGTGAGGGTGCTTGCGGCCGCCCTGTGGAGGAACGTTGGCTACGGTGCCTTCGAGGATCTTGAGCAGGGCCTGCTGTACGCCTTCGCCGGAGACATCGCGGGTGATCGAGGGGTTTTCGTCCTTGCGGCCGATCTTGTCGATCTCGTCGATGTAGATGATGCCGGTCTGGGCGCGGGCTACATCGCCGTCTGCGGCCTGCAGGAGCTTGAGGATAATGTTTTCCACGTCTTCACCGACATAACCGGCCTCGGTGAGCGTGGTAGCGTCCACAATGGCGAAGGGCACGTCGAGCATCTTGGCCAGGGTGTGCGCTAAAAGGGTTTTGCCGGAGCCGGTGGGGCCGATGAGCAGAATGTTGGACTTCGAGAGCTCGATCTCGTTGTTGCGCTGGTGATTCATCTGGATGCGCTTGTAGTGGTTGTAGACGGCGACGGCGAGCTTTTTCTTGGTCTGGTCCTGGCCGATGACGTACTCATCGAGGAAGGTCTTGACGTCCTGCGGCTTGGGCAGGTGAGCCGGGGAAGTAGTGGGATGGGCTTCGCCGCGGTCGTCCTCAAGGATCGAGTTGCAGACGCCAACGCACTCATCGCAGATGTATGCGCGGGGGTAATCGCTCGGTGAGGAGATCAGCTTGGCCACTGCGTCCTGCGACTTGTGGCAGAACGAGCAGCGGAGTGTGTCTTCGGGTCCCGTACGTTTCATCACCACTACATGCCTCCGGAAAAGACTTACACTACGTTGCGTGGACGGTCGATGATTTCATCGATGATGCCATATTCCTTGGCTTGCGGCGCGGTCATGATGAAGTCGCGCTCTACATCGCGTTCGATCCGTTCGAGGCTTTGGCCGGTGTGCTTGGCCATCAGCGTGTTGGTGATTTCACGAATGCGGAGAATCTCACGGGCATGAATATCGATGTCCGTGGCCTGGCCGCTCAACCCGCCCATGGAGGGCTGATGAATGAGGATTCGCGAGTTGGGTAAAGCAAACCGCTTGCCCTTCGTACCGGATAAAAGCAGGAACGCGCCCATGCTGGCCGCCTGACCGATACAGTAGGTCACCACATTGTTCTTGATGAATTGCATCGTATCGTAAATGGCCAGACCTGCGGTAATCGAGCCGCCGGGGGAGTTGATGTAGAGCTGGATGTCTTTTTCTGGGTCTTCACCGGAGAGAAACAGCATTTGCGCAACGATGAGGTTGGCAATCTGGTCGTCGATC
>DATAZR010000102.1:0-4756 GCA_036271955.1 Acidobacteriaceae bacterium | reverse complement strand
GCGCTCCTCAGCCTCAGCCGCAGCCTCCGGTACTATTGCCGCGATGCCCTGAAAAGGAACATCCGTGCCTTTGAGAATGAATGCCGGAACCCCGAACCGCTTGCCTTTTAACGCATCCGGCTTGAGGTACTGCGTGTATGGACCGGACTCGGCTTTGCTGGCGGCATCCGCAGTGCGCGGGTCCAGCGGATCGGGCGTTGGCTTGCCGTCGGCATTCATTCCGGCCATCACCGAGAGCGCAATCGCCGCGTCGGTCACATTACGAGCGATTGGGCCGGTATTATCCAGCAGCCAGTCCAGCGGAGCGATGCCCGCAATCGACACCAGTCCGCGCGTGGGGAAGACTCCGATGACGGCAGACGTAGCCGATGGCATTCTGATGGAGTTGCCCGTGTCCGTGCCGTTGCCCAGCACAGCCATGTTGCTGGTCACAGCGGTCACCGTTCCGCCCGACGAGCCGCCGGGCGAAAAGCGCACGTCGTAGGCATTCCCAGTCCGCCCAAAGGAGCTTGATCGATTGGTGTCGCTCGCCGCAAAATCAGGCATGTTCGTGTGGCCGATGAGAATCGCTCCAGCAGCGCGCAGGCGCGCGACAATCGTCGCATCCTTCGGCGCAATCAGCTCGTGCCCGGGAATGGTGTAACCAGCCCAGCCGTCAGTGGTCACTTGCCCCTCGATGCTGGTGTTGGCCTTGATCACCATCGGCACTCCCCACATCGGCCCGCGCTGCGACGTGCCGGCTTCGGCGTCTTCCTTCGCGGCTGCGGCGAGAGCTTCTTTCTCCATCACGGTTTCGACCGCGCGGTAGATGCCGTTATAGCGATGCATCCGCGCCAGATGCCACTCAACGACCTGCGTCACGGTGTACTTGTGAGCAGCATAGAAGCTCTCCAGCTGAGGAATGGTGACTTCGAAAAGGTCTTTATCCATCTCACTCTGCGCCGGAGCCTGCGCGATGGAAGGCGAGGCGTAAGACGAGACAAAACAGGCTAAGGCGAGCAGAAAAAGCAGCGGCTTCGGCATGCCCTATCTTCGCACCCGAGGCAGTTTTCCTTGTGCCCTTTTTCGGAATCAATTCGAAGCAAATAGGACGGGGTTCCCACCCTTGGCATCACCACAGTTGGGGGTGCCCCATCCTTCCGCGCAGTTTGCGGAAGGGTGGGCCAGCAAATCTTCATCGAGACCTTTTCCCAGAGTTAGTCCAGCGCTAGACTGGCTTCACTCATGCGCAGGAACTTAATCCGCTATCAATCGTCGGGGCAGTTTCACTTTCTTACATTCAGTTGTTATCAAAGGCAGGCTCAGTTTCTTAGCCCAGATTCTTTCCTAATCTTTGAGCAAGAATTAGAGACGGTCCGGCTCCGATATGGTTTGGTAATTGCTGGCTATGTCGTCATGCCGGAGCATGTTCACCTGCTGACGGATGAGCCTCGAGTCTCTACATTGGCAGTGGCGATTCAGGTTTTAAAGCAGCAGAGTTCGCGAAGACTGAAACAGCCCGGCGCGGCGCAGTTCTGGCAGCGGCGCTATTACGATTTCAATGTCTACTCGGGAGCCAAGACGGTTGAGAAGCTGAGATACATGCACCGCAATCCGGTGAAACGTGGCTTGGTGGAGAAGCCAGAGGACTGGCCGTGGTCGAGTTTTCGACACTACTTGACTGGGGAAGTTAGCACCGTCGAGATCGAGTCGGAATGGACGGCGCGGAGACGAGAGATGGAGGCTTCTGATGGAGATTTGTCTTAGCCCACCCTTGCCGCGATAAAGCTGCGCCAAGGATCGGGCACCCCAAAGTTTTGTGTCGATAAGAGAAGCGCGTCACGACAACATCAAATCCGCGACGGACATTAGTTGTTACATATCCCCGCAGTGAGTTGATACCTGCTGATTGCGCAAACGGCTTCCAATCCCCGATCGGAGACTTGGCGGCGGGCTAGGAGGCGGCTGCTACCAGTTCGCGGGAGACGGGGAGGATTTGCTGGTAACCCGTGTAGACACCCTCGAAAACTGCATCCCAGGAAGCGGTCAGGGCGTAAGCGCGGGCGGCAACGCGCATGGCTGCGAGTTTGGCTGGGTCTGAGATTAGGCCGACGATGGCTGTGGTAAACCCTTCATCGGGAACGACATAGCCGGTTTCGCCTTCGCGGACGATATAGCGCGGCCCTCCGTCGGGAGTGACAATTGCCGGGACGCCGCTGGCCAGCGCTTCGAGGACGACGTTGCCGAAAGTGTCTGTATGTGACGGAAAAACAAAGAGATCCATGCCGGCATAGGCCTCAGAGAGCGCTTCCCCGCGCAGCACACCGGGAAATTCGGCGTGGCTCATGCGGCCGCGCAAACCCTGTTCTTCGTCGCCATGGCCGATGATGAGGAATTGGAAGTTGGTGATTCCCTGCGCGAGCAACTCGTCGTGGATGACTGCCAGCTGATTGACGTTCTTTTCGATCGACAGGCGGCCGACGAAGCCGAGAGTAAACGGCTTATCCTCAGTGGCTTGCGGACGCTTGGCGGGGGTAAAGAGATTGGTGTCGACTCCGCGGGGCATGAGGAAGCAGGGGCGGCCGGTAGCGGACTCGAGCAGTTCGCAGAGCTCGATGTTGGGGGCGAAGAGGACGCCGGCGATCGAATAGAAGCGGGCAGCGGCGGCGAGAGTCAGGTCCTGAATTTTCTTGCCGGTGGAAACGGAGTGGCGCTCGGGAAGCAGGCGGAGCAGCCAGTCGGAGCGGCGGGCGAGGTATTCGTGGACATTGGTGTGCCAGGAAGCGGCGAGCGGCAGGTCGCGATGATGGGCGAGGCCTGCGCCGAGCATGCCTACTTCGCTGGGGCCGGTGATGTGGATGAGGTCGGGCCGGAAGCGGTCGAGGACTTCGCCAATGATTGGGATGTGGCGCGGAAACGCGGGATCGAAGCGGAGGTCCTTCTCGAGCGCGAAGGAGAAGATGCCGCGGGGCAGCTCGAGGGTCCAGACATTGCCGTCTTCATGGAAGGCAGTCTGGCCGTTTTCGCAGCGGTCGCCAGCGCGGATGCAGAGGAAAGGCAGGTTTTTGCGGCGGGCGAAGGCTTCGAAATGGCGGCTGGTGTGAGCGACGCCGTTGACTTCGTGGAAGGAATCGGGAAAGTACGCTACTCGCGGCAGATTGGTCGGCATGCTTACACGTAAGACGGTTTGTTTGAGAATTCGTGGGAATCCCACCTTAGGCACAAAAACAAAGGTGTGCCGAAGGTGGGGCACCCGGATTTGTTGTTCCCTGGTCTCAGAGTCGAGACCTGGGCCACCCGGTTTAGTAGGCTTCCTGGTCGCCTAGTTCGAAGCGAAGCTTGCTGGAGTCGCTCCAGGCATAGCGAAGGCTGCTTGAGAATGGGCCTTTGCCCATCAGGCGGATCATCGACAGCAGGCCGGAGAGAATGTGGGGAGCGTGGCCGCTGGGCCAGATTTCGCTCAGGGGACGAATGACGCCCTGGGCGTCGGGGTGGTAGACGCGCTCGTCCCAGGTGCGGGAGCCTTGCGGGAACTCGGGGTAGTTGCGGATCGCGTCCATCGTGGATTGCAGGATGCGATGCTTCCAGGGCTCGGCGTACTGAGGCATGAAGAGCACGTTGCTGCGGCGCTCTTTGCGTACTTCGTGGACGAACTCGTTGAAGCTGGTGGCGGCGGTGAGATTGATGTTGGCGTTGGGTTCGACGCCGTGGCGGTCGCCGCCGGAGATGAGCAGCATGTTCCAGCGCTCGGCGAGACGGCGGACAGCGCGATTCTCTTCCCAGTCGCGGAGGCCGTTGAGCTCGAGAGCGTGGAAGTGGGCGCCGTTTTTCTGCAGGAACTCGTTGACGAGGAACTCGTGCTTCTGCTGGCCGATGCGGTAGAGATCCCAGAGCGGGTGGTTGAAGATGACGAGGACGTTGGGTTCCTGATTGAGCGCGATGAGCAGCTCGGTCAGGCGGGCGTTGCTCGGCTTTTTGGTGAACTCGGCCAGGGTTGCCATCCACTCGCTGGCGCGGGCGCTGGGCAGGTTGTGGATGCCGAGGTGGAAGTACTGGCGCGAGTTCTGCTCGCCGGCGTAGGGGGCGGTCCACTCCACCGAGATTGGAATGTGGCGGGCGGAGGGCACGGAGCGCAGCAGCAGCGGAGCCTGGATGTTGTCGTGGTCGGAGACGGAGACCAGCGGGTCGAGGCCGAGCTTCTCGATCTGGCGGCCTTCGAGCTCAAAGGCGAGCTTTGGGGTCAGCGGCGGGGTCCAGTAGCTGCGCGCCCAGTCGATGGGAATGCGGTGCTCGGCGTGCGAACGGCGCTCGAGACGCTCAAGCAGAGGCTTGATGAGCTTGTACTGCGATCCCCATTCGGCCACGAAGTCGAGGGTTTCCTGCGACTGGTTGGTGTGGCTGTGGAGGGATACACCGGTCTGGAAGGGTTTCGCCGCGCCTGGGTCACGCCATAGGTACGAGATCGTAGAAGTGGGCATTGGGGCCTCCTGTCCGCTCGCTTTCTCGAGTACTTGCGGACAGTATGGCCCGAAACTGGTAAATATGCCGTGAAAGTGGTGCGAATAGCCGTTCAAATCCCAAAGGAATCAAGGGAATAACGAGAAGGGAATGTGCGAGGGGGGACCGTTTCGCGAATTTCAGATTGGCAATTCGATTGGAAATTGAGGCTAAACAGCAGGCCGCGTGACGCTTTGGCTGGTATGGCGGAGCCAGAGCTCGACGACGAGCCAGTTGATGGAGAAGCCGATCCAGAAGGCGATGCCGAAGAACTGGCTTG
>DATAZR010000101.1:0-6456 GCA_036271955.1 Acidobacteriaceae bacterium | reverse complement strand
CTCACTGGACAGAGACCGGCATCTCCAGCCATGGACGAACTACTACAACCACCAAAGACCCCATGGTAGCCTCAACTACAAACCGCCCATCAGCCGATCCGAGGCTGGAACAACCTCTTGAGCTTCTACAGGCACCCAGCTGTTCGAGGACTCTACAGAGTCAGTTGAGCCTCGGGCCATTGAGGGTCTTGGATGGGGCTTTTTAGGTTGGGCTTATGCGGGGGTTGAAACCCCCGCCTCCCTCCGGTCTGCCTGACGGCGGATGGAATGGGAAAGACAGGGAATAGGGATTAGGGAACAGGGAATAGCGGTTCGTGCTGCGCACGAATTTGGCCCACATCTCAAATGCGAGATGTGGGGCTCACGGCTCACGGCTGAGATTCGAGACATGGGGCACCCGCGAAAAGCAGATTCCCTGCGGGAATGACAACCAAGAAAAACAAGGACAAAAGCAGATGCTTCCCTTCCCTTTAACGCAGGCCTTCTACTTCGCTAGCTGGATGTTCGCTGGGTTGGATGGCATCAGGCTTCGTGGGCTGTGGGAGCATGCGGCTGCGGCACCAGTTCTGTCAGTGCGATTCCCGCGAGGATGAGGATTGCGCCGGAGGCTGGGCGCAATCCTAAGCGCTCGCCCATGAGCAGGAATGAGGTGATCCAGGCGAAGACGGGTTCCAGCGTGATGAGCAGTGCCGTATGCGTGGCCGGGAGCACCGATTGCGCCCAGCTTTGAATGGAGAAGGCCGCGGCCGTTGCCAGGACTGCCGCGATCAACAGTGCAATCGCCAGCCGCAGGGTGAGATGGATGTGCGGATGTTCGAGCAAGGGTGTGCTCACGGCCATGAAGAGCGCACAGAAGCCGATCTGCAGGAGCGCCAGCGGCTGGAAGCGGATGCGCGGCGAGGCGTGGCCCAGCGCAATGCAGTGGAAGGCGAATCCAATGGCGCAGCCGAAGGTGAGCAAATCGCCGATGTTGACGGAAGCAAAGTTGGGCAAAAAACCGGAGCTGCCCGGCGGCAAAGTCAGCAGCAGAATGCCGGCGAAGGCCAGCAGTGCGCCGACAAAGGCGTTCCAGCGCGGAGGCTTGGCGCCCGGCGGACGCAGGAATCGGAAGACGGAAAAGAGCGGCACCAGCACCACGACCATGCCGGTGATGAAGGCCGATTTCGAAGGCGTTGTTTGGACCAGGCCGGCGGTCTGGAACTGATAGCCCATGGCGAGGAAGAATCCGACGATGGCTCCGGCGACGAGCTGGCCGCGGTTCACTTCGCGCCAGTGGCTGCGATAGGCGACGGCCAGCACCAGGAAGGCGAGCGTCATGCGTACGAGGTTGAAGGCCAGCGGTGAGGCGTCAGTGAGCGCGTCTTTGACGAGCACGAAGGTCGTGCCCCAGACAGCGACGACGAAGACCATCAGTACGTAGGCGCGCGCCTTCATGGCTGGGCTTCGTATACGGTGTGGCCGCCGACTACGGTTTCGAGGACTTTGGTTTGCAGGATTTCCGACGCCGGGATGGTAAGCAGGTTGCGGTCGAGGACGATGTAGTCGGCTTCAAAACCGGGAGCGAGCCTGCCTTTACGTTTCTCGGCGAACTCGGCGTAGGCGGACCCCTGGGTGTAGGCGTAGAGCGCCTGGGTCCGGGTCAACTTGTTCTCGGGGAAATAGGTCTTTGTGCCTGCTTCGTTGGCGCGCGTGACGGCGGAGTAGAGGCCGCGAAAGGGCGTGACTGGCTCGACGGGATAGTCGGTGCCGAAGGAGAAGGCAACGCCTGCATCGAGGAAGGCTTTCCATGCGTAGGAGTAGGCGGCGCGCTCGGAGCCGAGGCGATCCATTGCCCAGTTCATGTCGGTGAGCAGATGGTTGGGCTGCATGGAGGCGATGACGCCTAGCTTGGCGAAGCGGGCGATGTCGGTGGGATCGACGACCTGGGCGTGTTCGATGCGGTCGCGTGCGCCATGGGATACGGTAGGCCAGCAGCGCGGAACTTTATAGGGGTTCTTGTCCTGAGGAGCGAGCTCGGGGCAGGCGTCGTAGGTTTGCGCGAAGGCATCGAGAGCCATGGCGGCGGCACGATCTCCGATGGCGTGGAAGCCGATCTGGAAGCCGGCTTTAGCGCGTTCTACGGCCATGGAATTGAGCTTGGCCTGGTCGTAGCGCGGCAGGCCGGAGTTGGATGGCTCGTCGGCGTAGGGCGCTTTCAGCGCGGCGGTGCGGGAGCCGAGCGAGCCATCCATGAAGCCCTTCAACATGCCGGTGTGCAGCATGGGATCGTTGGCGTCATGATGCGCGCGGTGATCTTTCAGGAGATCGATTGGCGCAGCGAAAGGAAGCCACTCGCTGATGCGGATGCCGAGCTTGTTTTCTTTTTCAAGCTCTTCAAATACCAGGAAGTCTTCCCACTCGGAGTTGTCCTGCACGGAGGTGAGTCCGTGGGAGAGCGCATCGGCGATGGCCAGTTCCAGGCCTTTGCGGCGGTCGTCATGCGTGGGCGGAGGGATGATTTTTTCTACCTCTTCCATCTCGGTATCGCGCAGGATGCCGGTGGGCTCGCCTTTGGAGTCGAGGTCGATGGCTCCGCCTTGTGGGGCTTTGGATTTGCCGGTGATGCCGGCTGCGGTTAATGCTGCTGAATTGGCGACGGCGATGTGTCCGTCGATGCGCTCGAGCAGCGTGGGATGATCGCCGGTGACGCGGTCGAGATCCTGACGCGAGGGCAGCGTCTTGTCTGTCCAGAGGGTGTGATCCCATCCGCCGCCGGTGAGCCAGTGGCCTGCGGGACTCTGCTGGGCTTTGGCTTGAATGCGCTGCAGCATTTCGTCGAGAGATTTGGAGCCGGTGAGATCGACGTTGAGCTTGGTCTGGCCTGCGCCGCCGAGATGGACGTGGGCGTCGTTGAGGCCGGGCATGACGAAGGCGCCGTGGAGATCGCGCCTGATAGTACTGGGGATTGCGAGCTTCTCGATCTCAGCATCACTGCCAATCGCGAGGACCTTGCCGCTGCTGAGGGCGATCGCGGATACAATCTGCGGCTTGCCTTGATCGAGTCCCTGGCCGGTGAGAATTGCGCCATGGAAGAGGATCAGATCAGGACCGGCATGTTGCTCTGCTGGAGAGCAAGCAGTCAGCAGCATAGCCGTGAGCGCGGCCGCGGATAGTCGATGAGAGAGACGCATGGGCGGAGTTTAGCAGAGTGAAGCGATGCTTAAGAATTGAAGGTAGGACAAAAGCAGATCCTTCACTTTGCTCAGGATGACAATGCTTCGAATGAAAAAGCACCGGGGGCGATGCTGATTCCTGGGAGTGAATGCGCTCGATATGCAGTTATCTAAACGCGAGCGATCATGACTTCGGTGGACTTCATGAGCGCGGCCGCGGTCTGGCCTTTGCGGAGTTGCATTTCGCGGGCTGCGTCGGAGGTGATGATGGAGGTGATCTGCTGGTCGCCGATGGCAAGGACGACCTTGGCGAGCAAGCCGCTGAATTTGACTTCGACGATTTTGCCTACCAGCTGATTGCGCCCGCTGACATTGCGAAATCGCTCGCGGGACTCGATGCGCGGCTTGGATGGCCCGGATTTGAGCAGCGGTGTGAGGGCACTCTGCGGGATGCGGTGATGGCCGCCCGGAGTTCTGGTGGTCTTGAGCTTGCCGGTGAGTATCCATTGTTTGAGCGTGGCGTAGCTCACACCGAGGGCCGAGGCTGCTTCGCGGGGTTTGAGGAGAGTGTCTACTGTGGCCATTGCTGCACCTCGCATCGGCAACGCTAACCGGCCTTTCCTGAAGGGCGGGATGATGCAAGAGTACACCTGGGTGGAGACGCGATGTTCAGGTGATCCAAAGTATCTAATGGCAAACGTATAGATTCGATAGACTAAATCGCCTAGAATCGAACGATGAAAATTTCATTTGTTCTTACGCTTGATGCTATGCTTCATCGCTTACGGGAGTGCCAAAGTCAATTGCTGATTATGTCGATCGTGCTCGGAGTCTCGGCAATGCCGTCTCTCGCACAGGACTCGTTTATAGCGCGGTATCAGGCTCGGGTAAGCGCTACTCAGGCCGAGCAGCCGCACTGGATTACGCCGCTGGTTACGGTCACGCCGCGGCTCGAGCAGGAGTTTCGCACCGACATCGTGAGGCAGATCAATCCCAAGCTGACGGAAACGTGGAATTTCGGCAATGGCAAGGGGCTGGAACTGATCCCAGCGCGCCGAATCGAATTGCTGTTCAATGTACCACCGTTCATTTCACATGATTTCAAGGGGTCGAATGATGGCTTTGGCGATGTCTCATTCAATTCGAAGTACCGCTTCCTGGCGCGCAACGAAGAGCATGGCAATGCGATCATCACGGCCTTCTTTGCGGCTTCGATTCCGACGGGCAAGAGTGGCAATGGAAGCTGCTGCGCGGTTGTAACTCCGACGCTGGCTGTGGGCAAAGGATGGGGTCTCTTCGATCTGACGTCGACGGCAGGCGGATCATTGCCGATCACCAGTGTGGAGAAGCTGGGGCACACGATCAGTTGGAATAACGTGGCGCAATATAGGCTGGCGCACACCGGTGTGGCGCGGCTTTTCTGGCCTGAATTGGAGCTGAATACGAGCTTCTTCAAGGGCGGCGCCAACGATGGCAAGATAACTACATTTGCAACTCCGGGCCTGGTGATCGGGCGCGTTCCACTGACGCACGATGCGAGCGGCAAGCCGGGACGGCTGGGGCTTACTTTTGGCGCGGGTGAGCAGATTGCGCTTACGAAGTTCCACAGTAACAATCACAATCTGGTGTTTACGGCGCGAATGCCGTTCTAGAGGCAGAGACTAGGGAACAGGGAACAGGGACTAAGGGACTGAGGGACTGAGGGAACAGCAGATCCTTCGCTGCGCTCAGGATGACAATTTGAAACTCCGGCTTAGATGGGCAGGTTGAGGATTTTGGCCTCGATCTGCCCATTGCTGTCTATGGTGATCTGGCCGCAGGTGATGGGCAGCTGGAAGCGGCGCGGGCCGCAGGAGCCGGGGTTGAAGTAGAGGACGCTTTTGTGGCGGCGAATCTCCGGCTTGTGAGAGTGGCCGTAGAGGACGGCTGCGAAGCTTGCGGCGGCTGGATCGAGGTCGAGCTGATGAACGTCGTGGAGCAGGTAAAAGTCGAGTCCAGCTAGGGTTACTACTTCTGTCTCGGGGAGATGGGCGCAGGGGCCTTCGGTGTCGATGTTGCCGCGGATCGCGGTGACGGGCGCGATGGCTGCTAGCTTGCCGAGGATTTCCGGGTCGCCTACGTCGCCAAGATGCAGGATGTGATCGGAGCCTGCGAGGAGTGGAAGGACCTCGGGGCGGAGGAGGCTGTGGGTGTCGGAGAGGACGCCGATTCGCATGGTGGGATTGTAGCTAGTGGAAAGTGAACGAAGATCGGAAAAGCAGATTCCCTTCGGGAATGACAGCAAGAGAAAAGCAAGCGCAAATGTAAAAGCAAGGGCAGAAACAACTGCAAAGACGGAAGCAGATCCTTCGCTGCGCTCAGGATGACAACTCATCCGAAGGCTTATTTGTTCTGAATACAACGACAGTTTATAAGACTACAGCCCCATCTGGATGCGGGTGTGGGGGTCGAGGTAGTCGCGCAGGGCGTCGCCGAGGAAGTTGAAGCTGAGGACGGCGAGGGCCATAGCGATGGCCGGAAAAAGCACGAGATGCGGCGAGTCGAAGAGGTGGGAGCGGGCGTCGTTGAGCATCGATCCCCAGCTTGGCGCGGGCGCGGGAATGCCGAGGCCGAGGAAGGAAAGCGTGGCTTCGGCGAGGATGACTCCGCCCATGCCGATGGCGGCCTGCACGAGCAAAGGCTGCATCATGTTGGGCAGGATGTGGCGGAAGAAGATGCGCGGGCCGCTGGCTCCGAGGGCGCGGGCGGCTTCGACGAATTCGCGCTCTTTGACAGCCATGACCTGGGCGCGGACGAGGCGCGCGTAACCGGCCCAGCCGCCGATGGAGAGTGCTAGGACGAGGTTCTGAAAGCCGGGGCCAAGGAAGGCGGCGAAGGCAATGGCCAGCAGGATGCCGGGGAGGGCCAGGAAAGTGTTCATGGCGAAGATTGTCAGGATGTGGTCGACCCATCCTCCTCTATAACCAGCGAGGCCGCCGAGAGCGAGGCCGAGGGCGAGCGAGATTCCGACGACGGAGACGGAGACAGCGAGCGAGAGGCGCGCGCCCCAGAGCAGGCGTGAGAGAGTGTCGCGGCCAAGCTCATCTGTGCCGCACCAGTGGGCAGCGGATGGGCCCTGCAGGCGATGCAGCAGGTCGAGGGCCGCGGGATTGGCGGGCGCGAACCACGGAGCCGTGAGGCCGGCGAGGACAAAGATGCAGAGAAGGACAAGGCCGATGGCCGCGAGGGGCTGACGGCGCATCCAAGTGGAAATACGGGATGCTGGGCGAGGTGCGGAGATAGTTGGCGCGGTTGCCATTGTCCT
>DATAZR010000100.1:0-59568 GCA_036271955.1 Acidobacteriaceae bacterium | reverse complement strand
TTTCTCCTTTGTCTTTCAAAAAAACATCTATCGCAAAGTGGGATGCCTTGTGAGTGGCCGCTGTTGTTGACGCATGAGCCGGAGTGCTCACACCGGCCTGCCAGTGTGAGCGGTTGTAGCGAGGACGCGAATGGAGAGTTTGGCAGTTAGCCAAGAACGCAGACAGCGGCCTAAGATGGAAAGCGATACGGGAGGATGAACGAGCCAATGACCGATTCGAGACAGGTGCTGATCGAGGCGTACCGCAGTTTCAATGCGCGCGATCTGGATGCCGCGCTAATGACGATGAGCGAGGATGTGGACTGGCCGAACGGCATGGAGGGCGGACGTGTCCATGGCCATACCGGGGTGCGCGATTACTGGACGCGGCAGTGGGGCATGATCGATCCGCATGTGGAGCCTTTGAGCTTTGAGGCGGAGACCGATGGGCGGGTCGCGGTGACGGTGCACCAGGTAGTACGCGAGCTGGACGGGAAGCTGCTGCTGGATCAGATGGTTGAGCATGTATACCAAGTCGAGGATGGGCTGATCCAAAGCATGGAGATTCGCGAGCCGGCGGCGAAGTAAAAGGCTGGGCTGTCTGCGTGATAATCCGACCGTGAAAATCCGATAAGGACCAGTGGCCGTTCTGTTTGTGACTGAGCACGTTGTAACCGCGCATGGCGGGTATGGCAGACATGCGCGGCGGACAGGTATCATTAGGCTTACCCGCAGTTGCGCGGAGCAGGGACGGCGAACGGATTGATGGCAGGCTGGGCGGTTCCACCGACAATTGAGGTTGCGAGCATCGGTATCCCGGATACGATGCTGCTGATGCTGCTGGCGCTGGTGGTCTTTGGGCCGCGGCGGCTGCCGGAAATCGGGCGGCAGATCGGCAAGCTGATGTACGAGTTCCGCAAGGTTTCGAACGACTTCAAGTTCCAGATGGAAGAGGAGCTGCGGGCGAGCGAAGAGGCGGAGCGACAGAAGAAGATGGCTGAGGCGCAAGCGCAAAATCAGGCCCAGGCGGCTTTGACGGCTTCTAGTGAGCCGGCTGCTCCTTTGACGGCGCTGGAGGTTGAGGCTGAGCCGGTTTCGGCTTACGGGACTTCGCCTGAGGCGGCTGTGAATCCAGAAGCACCTGCTGCCAGCGAGAATGTAGATAGTGCTCCTGCGGTTGATGGCGAAGTGCGCGGCGAGCCACGCAGCTTTCCTGCCGGCTACGTCGAGGGGCAGATTCGCATTCAGCCTCCTACGAGCGGCGAGACTGTCGCTGCGCAGAAGCCTTTTCGCGGCCGCGTGGCGGAAGAAGCAGAAGTTACAACCGAATCGGGCGACGAGGCGAATCGCGAACTGGAAACGCCTGTCATCGTGGCCGATGAAGGCCGGATCGGCACCGAAGTGCAACCGGGCGTAAAGGCAGACGAGAACACGAGAACGGTCCCAGCGGCGAGCACGGAAGATGGGCGGGAAGTACATCATGCCTGATTTGCCCGACGCGATCGATCGTGCCAAAGCTGCAGTAACAGAACGGGCAGAGCTGCCCGGCATGAGCCTCTTTGAGCATCTGGACGAGCTGCGGCGGCGGCTCATCCATGTGGCGATCTATCTCGCGGCAGGCTACCTGGTGGCGGTTTTCTTTGCGCCCAGGCTCTACGAGCTGGTGCAAGCGCCGCTGAACACGATTCATATTCAGCTCAACTTTACGCACCCGGCGGACCTGGTGAATCTGCGCTACATCCAGATACCACTGGTGGGTGGCGCGATTCTCGCATCGCCGTTCATTTTGTTCCAAATCTGGCTCTTCATCTCACCGGGACTTTACCAGCGCGAGAGGCGGTTTGTGGTGCCGTTTATGGCGGCGGCTATCGGGCTTTTCTTTTCCGGCGCATATCTGGGCTACCACTATGTCTTTCCTGGAATGCTCAAGTTTTTGATCAGCGATCTGAGCGCGCAGCTGGGCATTCACCCGATCATCAGCATCGAGGAGTACACCAGCTTTTTCATGTCGCTGATCCTGGGCATGGGCGCGACCTTTGAGCTGCCGGTGGTGATCTTCTTTCTGGCGATGTTCGGCATCGTGAGTCCGCGCTTTCTTTGGAAGAACATGCGCTATGCGATTCTGATCATCTTCATCATTGTGGAGATCATCACGCCTTCGCCGGATATTCCGACGCAGTTTGCGTTTGCGGTGCCGATGCTGCTGCTCTACCTGATTAGTATTGGCGTGGCCTGGTGGGTGCATCCGAACCGGACGCGGAAGAAAGACGAGGCGGCGGCGTGAAGTTGCTCCCAATGGGGGCGAAACCCAGGTCTCAAAATCGAGACCTGGGGCACCCATTTCTATGGATTTTCGCCCTGCTTCTATTGCCCTCGGCCGCCAATGCTCAGCAGCATTTTCGCGGAGACAAGGCGCTGGAGATCACGCAGCAGTTTGTTGCTATCGGACCGCGCTGGTGCCTGAGTCCTGGACATGCGAAGGCTGAGACTTTTCTGCGGGAAACATTCAAGCATGATCAGTTGGAAGAAGACACGTTCACTGCCAACACGCCGATTGGGCCGGTGCCGATGCGCAACTTCATCGTGCGCTTTCCGGGCAAGAAAGATGGCGTGATTGTGCTGGCGACGCACTATGAGACCAACTATCCGCTGCGCAACATCGGCTTTGTCGGCGCGAACGATGGCGGTTCGACGACAGGGCTGCTGATTGAG
The DNA here is from genome assembly GCA_036271955.1 of Acidobacteriaceae bacterium. Taxonomy (GTDB): domain Bacteria; phylum Acidobacteriota; class Terriglobia; order Terriglobales; family Acidobacteriaceae; genus Acidicapsa. The sequence goes on along the minus strand of DATAZR010000100.1, from coordinate 56,877 downwards.
ATTGCCAATGAGATTCGCGGCAAGATTCGGGATGGTTACAGCGTGTGGCTGGTCTTCTTCGATGGCGAAGAGGCAATCGAGCACTGGCAAGGCACCGACAACACTTACGGCAGCCGGCATCTGGCGGCAAAGTGGGGCGGCGACGGCACGCTGAAGCGCGTGAAGGCTTTTGTGCTCGCCGATATGCTGGGCGATAAGGACCTCGATGTGATGCGAGAGACGCAGTCGACGCCGTGGCTCTCGAACGTGGTGAAGCAGGCGGCGCAGAACACCGGCCACGCGAAGTATTTCTTTGCGCAGAGCCAGGCCGAAGAGGACGACCATCTTCCCTTCCTTACACGCGGCGTGCCTTCAGTGGATGTGATTGACGCCGATTATGGCCCCCACACGCAGCAGACGCCCGACGGCTATCATCACACGGCAGAAGACACGATGGACAAGATCAGCGCCAAGAGCCTGACGATTGCCGGCGACGTCTTTCTGGAGACGATCAAGCTGGTCGATCGGCGATAGCCGGCAACAACATTCACAATTGAAATGAGCAGGAGCGATCCGGTGCGATAGCATCGAGCCATGGTCGCATTTAGGCTCGATCAACAGATTGCCGGGGCTCCGCTGTTGTGGTGGATCTGGTTTCATGCAGCGGTGCTGGCGCTGATCGTTGTCGATGCGCTGCTGCCGCAGAACAAGCGCGATGAACCACAACCAAAATGGGCGTGGATGTGGAGCCTCTTCGTAGCGTGCGTGGCTGGCGGCTTTGCCTTCTGGCTCAACTATGAGCAGGGGCGGCAGACGGCGCTTGAATTTATCTCCGGCTACACCATCGAAACTTCGCTGAGCATCGACAACCTGTTTGTGTTTCTGATCCTGTTTCGCGGTTTTGCCATCAGCCACCGGGAGCAGCATCGCGCGCTGCTGTGGGGCGTGGGCGGCGCAATTGTGCTGCGCGCCTGCTTCATCGCGCTGGGAGTTGCGCTGTTGGATCGCTTCGCCTGGGTGTCGTATATCTTTGGCGCGATTTTGCTATATGCGGCTTGGCGTTTGTTAAAGGGCAATTCGGCAGCAGATGCGATGCCATCGTGGGTCACGACGCTGCAGAAAAACCGGAAGAGCCTGTTGTTCGTGATCCTTGCGGTCGAGGCTACGGACCTGCTGTTTGCGGTCGATTCGATCCCCGCGGTGCTGGCGGTTTCGCGCGATCCGTTTGTGGTGTACACATCAAATATCGCTGCGATTCTGGGCCTGCGGTCGCTCTACTTTGCGCTGTCAAGCCTGCTGGATCGCTTTCATTATCTGCACTATGGATTGGGAGCTCTGCTGGCCTTTGTGGCGATGAAGATGCTGCTGGCGCGGTGGATCGAAATCCCGATCACCTGGTCGCTGGGGATTATGGCGGTGATACTTGGGGTTTGTGCTGTGGCGTCGCTGCTGGCCGGCAAGAAGCACGGCAGCCACGCGTAAATTCAGCTGCAAAACTCTCTATGCGGTGAGGTTTCTTTGTGGTGACAGGAGCCCCATGTTTGCCTAAAACGGCAACAACAGCAAGGGTAGAATCGTACCGGCAAGGAGCAGTCCGGTGACCAGGAGCTTACTCTGGTTGTACTTGTAGGCCATGTAGATTCCAGTGATGGTCGAAAGGAACAGGCCGATGCCGACGATGAGGAAGAATATCTTCATGGGCAGATGACTCTTCTGCTGAGGCGCCGGCTGATCGGGGCCCTTTGGCCGGTCGGCTACCGCAGGCGCGGCAGATTTGTCCGAAGCCCCATCTGCCTTGGGATGATAAGCGTTGGCCGCGTCGCTTCTCGAGTGGTCGTGTTTGGTTGAGTCGGGTTTAGACAAATCAGGAGCAGGAGCGAACGTCGGGCGTGGCCTGCGCGGCGGAACAACTGTGGTCTGCTTCTTATGCAACTGAGCCAGAGAAGCGATCCAAGCAGGCGGCTTGTAGCTGCTGCCCTGCGTTGTCTCATGCAGGCTGAAGGTTTGCAGCACCCCCGTAAACGCGAAGAAAAGCAGCGCGGGCGAGATAAAGAGGCCAAGGTAGAGATGCACTTTGCGCAGGAACTTCAGCAGCGAATGAGATTTAGACATGGATACCCTGTGCGATTGGAATTGAGTTTTGAGTGCAGAGTTGCGAGAGGCAAATCAAACCCGACCAAAACAGTCGGCAATTAATTAAGACTAAATTAGTCCTATATTCAATGCAAGCGTGCACGCTTACCTTTTCATGTGAATTTGGTGCGCGCACCTCTTCTCTATTCCATCTTGCAAGTTGAGTAGGGAGAAACGCGTTGCAGAAGCTTCATCAATGACCGCTGCGCTAGGATGGAAGAGATGCAGATAGTTAAAGTTCAGACGCCATCGGCGAAGTATCAGGTGTATGCAGGTGCGGGGCTGATCGATTCGCTTGAGCCGCGCATGACGAGAGTGCTGGGCGAAGTGTATGGGCGCGGCGCAAAGCTGCCCAAGCGTGTGTTTGTGCTGACTTCGCCGGAGATCTGGGGGCTTTGGTCGAAGCGCTTTCTCAAGTCGTTTTCAGTGGAGCCGGTGGTGCTGTTTCTGGCTCCTGGCGAGACGCACAAGACCATGCGCTCGGTTGAAAAACTGCTGCGGCAGATGGCCAAGGCAGGCGGAGATCGCAGTTCCCTGCTGATCGCTTTTGGCGGCGGCATTGTGGGCGATGTGGGCGGGTTTCTGGCGGCTATCTACATGCGCGGCATTCCGTTCTTTCAGGTGCCGAGCACGTTTCTCTCGCAGGTGGATTCTTCGGTTGGCGGCAAGGTGGGCGTCAACCTGCCCGAGGGCAAAAACCTCGTCGGCAACTTCCATCATCCCCTGGCGGTGTTCGCCGATATTGATTTGCTGAGCACGCTGCCCGATCGCGAGCTGCGCGCCGGGTTGTTTGAAAGTGTGAAGGCGGGCATCATTCGCGACCGTGCGCTGGTGCGGTATATGGAAGAGAATTCGGCGAAGATACTGGGGCGCGATCAGGCGGCTCTGGAGAAGGTGATTGCAGCGTCGATTCGCATGAAGGCGGATGTGGTGGGCAAGGATGAGCGCGAAAGCGGGCTGCGCATGATCCTGAACCTGGGGCACACGCTGGGGCATGCGATTGAGTCGGTGACGCGCTACAAGCTGCTGCTGCATGGCGAAGCAGTGGGATGGGGACTGATTGCTGCGTTGTATCTGGGCAGTCGTCGGGGAACGATTTCAGAACCACAGTTTGACCGGCTGATGCGGCTTGTTTATCTCTATGGACCATTGCCGGCGCTGAAGGTGAATGCGCAGAAGCTTGTCGATGCGACAGCCAAGGACAAGAAGCATCTCGGCAATGTGCGGCGCTTTGTGCTTCCTTTGGGTATCGGCGACGCCATCGTGGTCGAGGATGTAACCGGCGAAGAACTCATCGAGGCAGCGAAGTATATGCTGGCGCTGGCCAAGCCGCTGCCTGCGCGTGAGAGCGCGGCATGATCCAGCAAAGCAGCGCAAGCGGCATAGGCGCAGCGGCCGCAACAGGCGCCACGCCCGAGGGAGCAGTCGATGAGCACGGCGCCGCAATTGCGGTACAGGCCATGTTCAACTCGATTGCGCCGCGCTACGACCTGGTGAACCATGTGCTCTCGGCCAACATCGACCGGCTATGGTGGTGGCGAACAGCGCGGCGTTTTCGTACGACTCTGGCCGATCCCAACGCCGAAGTGTTGGATATCTGCTGCGGAACCGGCGACATGACGATGGCTCTGCTGAAGCATCGTCCTACAGGTGCGCGGCCAGTGATTGCCGGAGACTTTGCGCGGGAGATGCTGGCACGCGGAGCGTATAAGTTCGCTGGGCCTTTCACTCGACATGGCGCAGCAATCGCGGTAGAAGCAGACGCGCTGCATCTGCCTCTGCGCGATGCGTCGCTGGACCTGATTACGACGGCATTCGGCTTTCGCAATCTGGCGAACTATCGCGAGGGGCTGGCGGAATTTCATCGAGTGCTGAGGCCGGGCGGGCAGTTGGGGATTCTCGATTTCAGCGAGCCGGATGGGCTGCTCGGCAGGATTTACCAGGTGTACTTCCGGCGTGTGCTGCCGCAGATTGGCAAGCTGATCGGCGGCAAGGACAGCGCGTATAACTATCTGCCGAGTTCAGTGAGCAAGTTTCCTCCGCCGCCGGAGATGCTGGCGATGATGCGCGAGGCGGGCTTCACTGATGTGAGCTGGACGCCGTATACGTTTGGGATTGCTGGGTTGTTTGTTGGCGTGCGTAACTGAGTAGTGGTTAACTGATGCAGGTAAAGCCTCATCGAACCATCTATCAACACCATCGATAGCTTGTTTGAGTTCTCTAAAAACTTGTGACACAATCGCTGCATGGACAGAAAGACAGTAATTGCCAAGTTGCGCGCTCACGCCCCCGAACTTAAAGAGGTAGGCGTTGCGCATTTGCGCGTCTTTGGGTCTACTGCGAGAGATGAAGCTTCCGTCTTGTCAGACGTCGATCTGCTTGTCGAATTTGATTCATCAAGACGCCAGACACTGGTCAGTGTGGGAAGTCTGCAAAGCAGGCTAGCCGATATTCTCAGCGTAAAGGTCGATCTTTCTTCGGCCGACTGGATGAGGGAGCCGGTTCGCTCGCGAGCACTTCAAGAGGCAGTCCTTGCCTTCTAGAGACACTCGGACCTACTTCAACGACATCATTGAAAGCATCGATCGGATCGAGCGATTCGTTGGAGGCATGGACTTCGAATCCTACCAACTGGACGACAAAACCAAGTCCGCGGTTGAGCGTCAGATACAGATTCTTACTGAAGCGGCGAAGATACTCGGAGCAACGGCTGAATCTCTCTGCCCTGGACCTGACTGGAAGGGACTCCGGGGGATGGGAGACTTGCTTCGCCATGCTTATCACCGAATCGATGACAGGATTATCTGGGATACAGTCACTTTAGAGTTGCCGCCATTAAAGCTCGCGATAGAAAAGACGTTGACTTCACCGAATCTGGTTTAAGCGTCGATATTCGGATCTACGCAACTAGCGGCTAGCCTCGCGACGCTCAACGTTATAGGCTAGAGTTCCATGTCTACTGTTGCCAACTCATTGGAGATGACCGCGGCCAAGCGGCGCGTGGCGCTGCACTCGATGCTCGCGGCCATCGCCATGACGCTCCTGAAGCTGGCTGCAGGGCTGGCAAGCGGCTCTTTAGGCGTGCTTTCGGATGCGGCGCATTCGGGGCTCGACCTCGTCGGCGCGATGCTCACCTTCTTCTCGGTGCGCGTATCCGACAAGCCGGCCGACGACACGCATACCTATGGCCACGCCAAGTTTGAAAACCTCTCTGCTTTTGCGGAAGCCGGGCTTATGGCCATCTCCTGCGCGTGGATCATCTGGGAAGCGATGCAGCGCATTTTCTTGCATGAGTCAGTTGTGCATCATTCCGTGTGGCCGGTGCTGGTGCTGCTGACTTCGATTGCTGTGGACTGGTGGCGTTCGCGCGAGTTGGGCGTGGTGGCGCGGAAGTTCAAGAGCACCGCGTTGGCTACCGATGCCTTCCACTTCGCTTCCGATATCTGGTCGACGCTGGCGGTGCTTGCTGGCCTCGGACTTAGCTGGCTGGGCAGCGAGTTGCATATCGGCTGGCTGAGTTATGCCGATCCAGTGGCTGCGATGCTGGTGTCGCTGCTGATTCTGCGGCTGACGTGGAGGCTGACGCGAGAGACATCCGAAGTGCTGCTGGATGCCGCGCCGGTTGAGGTGCGCGAGCGCATTCTGCGCGAGGTAAGCCGCGTTGAAGGCGTGCTGGCCATCGAGCAGGCGCGGGTGCGGCGCGCGGGCTCAGCAATCTTTGCTGACCTCACTGTAGCGCTGCCGCGCAACTTCACCTTCGAACATACGAATGAGCTGGTGCAGGCTACGACGGAAGCGGTGCAACGGGTCGCTCCCGATGCGGATGTCGTAGTGCATACGGTGCCGCGGCAGAGCTCGGCTGAGAGTATCTTCGACCGTGTTCGTGCAGTTGCTGCGCGGCACAACATATCGGTGCATGAAGTAAGTGTGCAGTCCATTGGAAGCGGCAAAGACAAGGGCAGTCTGCGCGTAGAGCAGCATGTGGAGTTGAATGAAGCCATGACGCTGGCGGAAGCGCATAACTTCGTAACTTCGCTCGAAGCCGAGATACTGCGCGAGGTGCCGGAGCTGAAGAGCATACTAACTCACATCGAGAGCGAGCCAGGCACCATCGAGCGCACTTCAAAGATGGCTGAAGGCCAGATGAAAGCGGAATCCGATCGCATTGGAAGAGCCTTGAAATCGGCCGCAGCGGGGTTTGCCGAGATACTGGATGTGCATGAGGTACTAGTAGGACGCAATGGCGAGCATCTCCAGGTTTCATGCCATTGCACACTGCCGGACGAGCTGACGATGGGCCGCGTACATGAAGTGATCACCGGCCTCGAAGACAAGCTGAAGCTGGAGTGCCCGGAGGTCCATCGGGTGTTGATTCATCCCGAGCCTGAAACGGATAATCACCGCTAGAATCCAGCTTTTCGGCGTAAATACGGCCCTCAAAAATATCCACAAAAATCGACGGTTTTGCACAGATAAAAATCTTTTGCAGATGCTCCATTCAAGTGTGAATGGGTGTTTAATTCTCTTAACGGAAGAGACGTCTTCCTGAAGGAAAGAGCGGACGAAAGGCCACTCCTGAGATTCGGTGAAGAGACTGGGGAATCGGCAACGAGGCTTCAGAATCGGAAGCGAAAGGATTGGAGAGCCGGAGGCGATGGAGGATCGGAAACGATACTCTGGAGTTGAGGGCAAACCGAAGGGTGAGACGGCGAAGCTGGGGTGTCGGAAACGATAACTCAGATGCGTCGAGTAACTCGGGGAGCGGCAGGACGAAAGCTTGAGCAGCAACGGGAAGAACGGGAGTTAGCGCTGGGAGATTCAAGCTTGCTTGGACAGTACCGCATAACTGCCGGGAGAACAGAGCTGATCTGGTAGCCGAAAACCAGACCTTCACGAACACGGACAGCCAAGGGCGAAATTCCGCAAGGGATTTCGCCCTTTCGCTTTGTAGATGCATCTTAGCTCTCGATGAAACCTCGACTCAACTCTCTCACGATTGTCCCTCTCACTCCGGATCGATGGCCTGCGTTCGTAGATCTGTTTGGCGATACCGGTCCTTGCAGCCGCTGCTGGTGCATGTACTGGCGCATCGGCGCTGCGTATCGCAAGAGGCCGGCCGAAACCAACAAATCTGAGTTTGAGGAGATCGTGAAGCAGGGTCCGCCTCCAGGCTTAATCGCTTTCGATGGAGAGTTGGCAGTTGGGTGGTGTCAGCTTACTCCGCGCGATGACTTACCCTGGCTCGATCGCGAGTGGCGGCTGAAGCGCGTGGACAATGTACCCGTCTGGTCGATCTCCTGCTTTTACATTCGCAAGGCCTATCGCAGGCGCGGCGTTACCGTAGCATTGATTACCGCCGCGTTGAAGTATGCGAAGCACGCCGGCGCTATGGCGATTGAAGCGTATCCACTCGATGGCGAATTGACGCCGAGCGTATCGGGCACCGGCTATTCTTCAACATTTGAGAATGCGGGCTTCGTGACTATCGCCCGGCACATGCCGCCACGGCCGATCATGCGCTTCGAGCTTAAGAAATCGAAGAAATAAGCGAAGTCACTCGATCATTTCTCCATTCCTGGCTTGGGCGGCAAGCACGAAGTTTGCCTGTAAGTGATAAGTACAACTTACTACGGTAAGTTGTAAGTGAAGATATCCACAAAAGCCGCTCTATTTCCACAGCGCGATATTTTGAAAGGCATGTTGCAGCGAAGTGAATTGGGTGTTTAATTGTTCTTAACGGAGGAGCAATCCTCCAAGAAGGAAAGAGCAAACGAGAGGCCTGAACGAGGATCGGAAACGAGAATCGAGAAGGCAACGAGTTAGCTTGGACGCCGAAGTGAAGACGGGCGAGAGCGGTAAGTTCGGGGCGACCCGGGCGGGCTGAAGTAACCCGGAGGAACTAGGTTGATCTGGTTGCCGAACCAGACCTTCGAGAACACGGAACGCATGGGGCGGGATTCCGAAAGGGATCTCGCCCTTTTGCTTTTCTATCTACCTCCCTGCCCTATACTCCTGAGCTACTCCCAGGCGCTTCACCTTGGGCGAAGAATCGACCGCCAGCTAAAATCATCTAATAGGCAGCGCGGACTTAAGCGCAACAGGTAAAAGAAGGAAACACGATGATTGCACGCAGTGAATGGACGAACACCGATCCCAATCCCAGGGGCTACACAGCACATTCCGAATCGGGTCATGCGATTCGCTTCGATACTTCTCCCGAACATTTGGAGGGGCCAACCCCGATGGAAGCGGTGCTGATGGCGCTGTGCGGATGTACTTCTGTGGATGTGGTGAGTATTTTGAAAAAGAAGCGCCAGCCGCTGGCTTCGCTGACAGTTTCAGCGGATGCGGAAAAGCGCAACGAGCCGCCGACGTATTTCAGCAAGATTCGGCTGACGTATACGGTGCGCGGAGAGGCCGGCACACCGCTGAGCCGCAAAGCGGTTGAGGATGCGGTAGAGCTGTCGAAGAATAAATACTGCTCGGTTTCCGCAATGCTGGAGAAGAGCGCGGAGATTGATTTTACGATCGACTTCGACGGAGTGGAGCCGCTGCCTTGAGGATTCGCCTGCGGCCGATCCAGAATTTTTTTCAGGGCGCGATGTTGCTCGCGGGTCTGGTGCTGACGGCGCTGATCTCCGCGGTACTGACCATGCAGTTCGCCATACACGGGGCCGAAGTTCGGATTCCCGTGCTGAAGGATATGACGGTGGCGCAGGCGCGCAGCCAGACTGCGGGGCTCGGGCTCAATCTCGAAGTGGATAATCGGTACTACTCGGCCGATGTCGCGGCGGGGCATATCCTATCGCAGTCTCCCGCGCCGGGATCGGTGGTGCGGCGTGCGTGGCGCGTTCGCGTGGCGGAGAGCCTGGGCCCGCAGAAGGTCGAGGTGCCGAGCGTCGTGGGCAATCAGGAGCGCTCGGCAGCGCTCAACCTGCGACGCGTGGGTTTGGAAGCGGGGATGACCGCCGAACTGCCGTGGGCGCGGGCAGAGGCCGGGACGGTACTGGCGCAGGATCCTCCGGCGAAGGCGCAAGGCATCGAGAAGCCGAGCATCAACCTGCTGGTTGCGGCGGCGGATGATGCCGACCCGGATGGGTTTGTATTGCCGGACCTGACCGGCCTGCCGATTGTGACGGCGGAGACGCTGCTGACGCGGGTGGGTATCAAATACGGCGAGCCCAAATTTCAAGATGTAGCGATTCCGGCGATTTCGACGGCTGGATATGCTCCGGTGGCCGCGCCGGGAAGCTCACAGGCAGTGCCTGCAATTCCCCCGCTTTTGGTAAAGCCGACGGCAGTGCCAGGCTCGGTGTTGATGCAATCGCCGCCCGCTGGCTATCGCGTCGCGGTAGGTTCGACGATCGCGCTTACGGTGGCGAAATAGCTTCGAAGCCGGTCTTACGATCTCTTTTCCAACATGGCGATGAAGAAGCCGTCAGTGGCCGCGTCTGGGCCCAGCCTGCCGGGAAGCAGCATCAGCGAACCGTCTTCCGCAATAGAATGCAGCAGGGACTCTAAGCAGGATTGAGTCAGGCAGCCTTCTTCTAGTAGTTGGCCGATGGCGTTGGCGAGTGAGACCTGTTGCCAATCGGGCGATGAAGCGAGAACATCTCTGATGATTTCGCTGTTCTCTTCGGGCTCAAGCGAACAGGTGGAGTAGATGACTCGGACAGGTCCGGTATTTGCCGTAATAGAGTCATTTCCCGCAGCTCGGAGTGCTCCACGCAGGATGGCGCACTGGTGCTGGTGATGGCGGGCGAGATCCGGAAGCTCAAGGCGATGGCGGATTTCGGGATTGCGCCCCAGGGTGCCGGTTCCGCTGCATGGCACGTCAGCGAGGATGAGACCGTAGCCGGGCTCGCTGGTGAGTTCGGCGGCATCAGCCTGTCGGACCTCAATGTGACCGGCTAGGTTTGGATCGTGTACCTCTGTTTCCGCGAGGCGCTGGCGCAAGGCTCTGAATCGCGCCGGATTCAGTTCGCAGGCGGTGATCTGGGCTTGTAGATTGCGCTCGGCCAGAATGAGAGTTTTGCCGCCCGGAGCCGCACAGCAGTCGAGAATGTTTTTGCCGTGGCCTGCCAGTTCGGCGACAAGCTGCGAGCCTTCATCCTGGATACGAATCTGGCCCGATTGGAATGCGGCGCTCGCGGCGATGTCTCCAGAGATGACGCGGCGGGCCGAAGTCAGAATCGCGCCGAGTTCGAGGACGATTCCCTGCTCTGCTAGTTGGGCTTCTAGTTCGGGCGAGGCGTTCGAGCTAATACGGATGTTCAATTCCGGCTGGCGCTGGCCGTGGAGACAGATAGCGCGCGCGGCTTCCGTGCCGTAGTTCGCCACCCAGCGCTCGACGAGCCATGCCGGATGCGCTGTCGCTTCGGCGAGCTGTGCTGGAGTCAGGTTCGACGCTGGCTCATGCAGTTGCTTTGGCTGTGCGGCCAGCTTTCGCAGGACGGCGTTGACCATGCCGGCGGCGAATTTGTGCCCTGCGGATTTGGCGAGGGCGACGCTTTCGGAGACTGCGGCGTGGGTTGGGATGCGGTCGAGGAAAAGCAGTTGCAGCGCTCCGAGACGAAGGGTAATGCGAATCTCGGGATCGAGACGGGCGTTGGGCTTGGCGAGCAAGGGCTGGATGCGATGGTCCAGAAGAATCTGCCAGCGCAGTGTGCCCATGACCAGCGTAGTGCAGAGGTTTCGATCCTGCGCCGAAAGCGCCGAGACGCGCGGACTGCGGAGAAGATCATCCGAGTGGCCGTGGTTGCGCTCGATTTCAAGCAGGATGGCAAAGGCTTTGCGACGGGCTGGAGAGATGGCGCTGGACGCGCCGCCTGTTTTGGGGCGAGCAGATTTGGCGGCAGGTTTCGCAGTCACGGCTAACCCAGCCTTGTGCCCGGAGCGATCAAGTTGCCGCGCAGAAATTCAGCGGCGGTCATGCGGTTCTTGCCTTCAGGCTGGACTTCGAGAAGTTCGAGCGCGGTGCCATGGGCGCAGGCGACGAATAGACGCTGATTTTCTACTGAAAGCTGACCGGGTTCAGCTGATTCCGGTTGCCCAACGGGCTGGAGTTGGTGGACGATTAGTTTTTTCCCACCCAGGGTAGTGAAGGCTCCTGGCCAGGGCTGAAAGCCACGCCAGCGGTTCCAAAGCTCGATCGCGGTCCGGGCGACGAAGTCCATGCGGCCATCTTCACGGTCGAGGATCGGTGCGAGCGTAGCCTGCGAGTGGTCCTGGGGCTGAGGTTTGAGGGAGCCGTCAGCAAGTCCGGCAAGGGTTTCGACGACCAGCGGTGCGCCCTTGGCCGATAGTTCGACGAAAAGGTCGACTGCGGAATGCTCAGGCCGGATAGAAATCTGCTGCTGGAGCAGAATCGGGCCTGTGTCCAGGCCTTCTTCGAGATGCATGGTGGTGTTGCCGGTGACGGTTTCACCCATGGCCACTGCCCACTGGATCGGGGCGGCGCCTCGGTGTTTCGGCAGCAGCGAACCGTGCAGATTGATGCATCCCAACCGGGGCAAATCGAGCATCCACTTAGGGATGAGGCGGCCGTAGGCTACGACGACGATGGCGTCCGGCGCTATCGATTCGAGGCGGGCACGGAATTCTAAGTTGTTCTTAATTCGTTCAGGCTGAGTAACTTCGAGGTCGTGGACAAGTGCTGTCAGCTTTACCGGAGGCGCAGTCAGGATCTGTTTGCGGCCGACGGGGCGGTCGGGTTGGGAGACGACAAGGGCAATCTCATGACCTGCGGCGATCAAGGCTTCGAGCGTGGGGACGGCGAATTGTGGCGTTCCGCAGAAGACCAGCCGGAGGGGATTTGGAGCCTTATCCACGGCAGTCTACCACTCGCCGGCGCGCTGCATCTTGCGGATTTTGCGCAGGGCGAGGTCACGCTTTAAAGCGCTGATTCTAAAGATGAAAAGCATGCCGTCTAGGTGGTCGATTTCGTGCTGCATGCAGCGGGAAAGCAGCTCTTCGCCTTCTGCTTCGTACCACTTTCCGAACTCGTCCTGAGCGCGGATTTTGACTTTTGCGGCACGGACAACTTTTTCGCGAATTTCGGGGAAGCTAAGGCAGCCTTCTTCCTCGTAGATTTTGCCTTCGCGCTCGATGATCTCGGGGTTGATGATGACCATTTTCTTGGCGGGGTCTTTGGCGTTGCTGACATCGATGACGGTAATGCGTTTTGAGACAGCGACTTGCGGCGCGGCGAGGCCGATTCCCTGCGCGGCATACATGGTCTCGAACATGTCGGCTACGAACTGGCGGAGCTTGTCATCGAATTCGGTGACCGGTTCGCCGGGCTGCTGGAGGACCGGTTCCGGGTATTTCACAATGGGGAGAATCATCGTTCTTCTTCTGTGGCTCCTATGAGACAACTACTTACTGACGATTCGATCTGCGACAAATAACGACTGATCTTTAGTTGTTAGCGTCATGATCTTTAACAACTAACGGCATCTAGAAACGACGAATCTGGTCCAGGTAGCCGTCGAAGTTTCGCTTCAGTTCTTCGGCTGAGTCGCCGCCGAACTTTTCCATCACTTCTTTGGCGATGATGAAGGCTACCATAGCTTCCGCTGCGACCCCGGCTGCGGGCACGACGCAGATGTCCGAACGCTCGTAGCTGGCGCTGGTGGCTTCGCGGGTGTCAAAGCGGACGGACTCGAGCGGACGGCGCAACGTCGAAATGGGTTTGAGGTAGCCGCGGACGACTACGTCTTCACCATTGGAGATGCCGCCTTCGATGCCGCCGGCGTTGTTCTGGTGGCGGAGGAAGCGGGTTTGCTTTTTCTCATCTTCAGGGCCGTAGTGGATGGCGTCGTGGACTTGGGAACCGAAGGATTCGGCGGCGGTAACTCCGCGGCCGATTTCTACGGCTTTGACGGCTTGCAGGCTCATGACTGCCCAGGCGAGCAGGCCGTCGAGGCGCTCGTCCCAGTTGGCGTAGGTGCCGATGCCGGGAGGGAGGCCGTGTACGACTACTTCGAAGATGCCGCCGATGGTGTCGCCGGTGCGAGAGGTTTCCTCGACTTCGGCTTTCATGCGGGCTTCGGTTTCGGGGTCGACGCAGCTTAGAAGAATCTCAGACTTCTGCGTTACGGCTACGATCTCATCCCAAGCTGCGGGGCGGTCGAGCTCGACGCGGCCTACGCGTAGGACGTGACTGGCGACTTCGATGCCGAGGTGGCGCAGCAGCAGCTTGGCGAAGGCTCCGGCGGCGACGCGGGAAGTGGATTCACGGGCGGAGGCGCGTTCGAGGACGTAGCGGGCGTCTTTGAAGTTGTATTTGAGAGCGCCGGGCAGGTCGGCGTGGCCAGGGCGCGGCGAGGCGACGACCTGATGTTTGGCGGGGTCGCCGGCTTCGACGGGCAGCTTCTCTTCCCAGTTTTTCCAGTCGTGGTTGGCGATCTGGATGGCGATTGGCGAGCCGATGGTCTTGCCGTGGCGCACGCCGGAGAGGACGTGGACCTTGTCGGTTTCGATCTTCATGCGTCCGCCGCGGCCGTAGCCCTGCTGGCGACGCCAGAGCTCGCGATTGATGAAGTCGAAATCGACGGTGAGGCCGGCGGGCAGCCCGGAGATGAGCGCGATGAGAGCTTCGCCGTGCGACTCTCCGGCGGTTTCGAAACGGATCATGACTCTTTGATTATAGGGCGGATGGGCTGGCGGTTGCTGCGCCCAAAACCCCTCGGGGTTGTCGTGGCATTTTCAGTGCCGGACTACTTCGATTCCTTAATGATAGCTTCGGCGGCGTTGCCGGCTACGACCCAGCTTGCGGAGCCGGCTACGACGGCTTCATCTTCGAACCAGAGGAATCCGAAGTCGTCGATGCATTCAGGAAAATCGGGCTTGATGACGATGTATCCCGGAATCACGGCGCCGGGAATGTATGCGTTGTCGGCGCGGTTGTTGCTGTAGGTCTTGGTCTTCGAGACTGTGCCGACGCCCGCTACATACGAAGTGCTGGATACCGGATGCGTGCCGAGGATGTAATTGACGGCGCGAAGTGTGTATTCGGGGCCGACAAGATCGGGAAACGCTTTGTGCAGGAAGTACATGCGGATGGCCATATCGACCACGGCTCCCGATCCGCCCCAGGTGCCCTGGCTTGGGGGCACGCCGAATGGGGTGGCGGCGAGTTGCTTGTCCTGATCGGCCATGTAGGTCTTCACCGCATCGTGCAATTGATCTTTGGCGCTCGCGTCCAGATAGGGCAATGCCCGGACTGCCGTCCAACCACGGAAACCCATCTGCTGAGGGGTGATCATCTCAGGGAATAACTCTTTCAGACGGGATTTATAAGGCTCGGCGCCATGGGTGGCAATGGTCAGTTCGAGAGCCGCTGTCCAGTCCTGTCCGACGGCAAAGGGATTCCGCCTCGGGCTGGCCGGTGGCGCGGGTGGGGCCGGTTTCTTGGGAGCCACCACACCCTGCGATGCAGCCAGCACGCCGGCGGCTGGAGCATTTGCTGGGGCTCCTCCGCCAAAGCCGCTCGCTGGAAATGGCGTTGGGTGAGCCTTCTCGTCGTTCCATGCTTTAATCGCGGTCTCGAGGCAGTCCTTCGCTAACGGGTCGTCGAAGCCTTTGAGCACATCGGCTGCGGCGGCCAGCGATGCGATTGCTTGCCACTGGAAGAACGGGTTTGTCGTGGTGAAGATCCAGCGGTCGTCGGGCTTGCCGGAGTAGTCGCCCTTTACTTCGTTGGGACCGAGCTTCGGGTCATAGATGCGGCCGTCGGTCTTCGAGGCTCCGTCGCCCAGGTGTGTGTACTGCCGCAAGTCCGGTTCGTGCGTGCCGCGGATCGAATGGCCGATATTGTGGAACTGCGCCAGGATGAGCAGTGCGCCGTGCCTGACTTGCTCGACTGTATCGGGCACGCCATCGGGACGGTGCATCTCAACCGAACGCGCGGTTTCGTCTACGGTAAGCTCGTCGTACTTGAGATTGAATTCGCGATAGGCCAGAGAGAGGCTTTGAATCACGCTGAGCTGCGCGGGCTCCTCGAGGTCGAAGTCACCGGCGTCATACCAGCCGCCGACGTTCATCCCGGGAATGTGATCGCCGCCTTTGTACTTGCCGTCGGTTGCCGTGGCCTGATTCCAGCCGTCGAATTGCTCTCCTACCACTGGGGCCATGCGGCCATCGTCCAGGTGCGAAGCGCCATGCCACACGCGGTAGGCTTCGCGAACGGAAACGTGATCCATCTGCTCGGCGATGTGATGATCGAGACTATCCTGCCAGATATTGGCGTACGCGTCCTCGGAGATGGGGAAAGGCGCCGTACGCTGGTCTGCGTACTCGATAACGTAAAGGCCGGGGTCTTTGACCGGGGTGAAGTCGAATTTCGAATAGACGTAGCGCAGCCAGGGCGTGGAAGGCGTGATCGGGCCTTCGAAGACCTGCTTGTACGATCCGTCCTCCATCAGGCGCAGCACTCTCGCGATCTTCGGGCCGTCGTACTTCGGGTCGAGTTCGATCACCGCCACTTTGGAGAAGCCCGGCACATAACCGACCTGGCTGTGCGCGATCATTGGCGGCCGCGTCCAGTTCGGAATCACGTCTGGCCGGATGTGCCACACGATGGCGCCGGTGGTCTTGCCTGGAGGGATCAGCGAACGCAGGACGAACCAGCCGTTCTGCGCGCGGTTGCGTCCGTCGAACAGCATGAGGTCGGCTGTATCTGACAGAACATTGATCCGGGCCAGCGCATCGTCGACTCCCAGGGTGATGCTCTTGCCCTCGGCAAAGGGCAGCGGCTGAGTGTATCCCTTGGCCTTGTCCCAGTCCTCCAGGTAGTACGCCTTTTTCGGTTCATCGGCCAGCGGCATCACCTTGACCATCGGATCGTCAGGCGTTCGCGGGAAGATGCCGGCTTTGGTTCCGTCCACCAGGTAAGCCTTGCCCATGTAGATTGAGGGCAGGAACTCCAGGTTGAAGCCTGCCCGCCCGATCAGTTTCTGCGGTAGCGGCTTGTCGAGATTGATGCTGACCTTCACGCCGCCTGGCTCTGCTGCGACCTCCAGTGTGTAGCTGAGATCGAAGGCCGGGAAAGCGAGGTCGGCTGTAAGCCGGTTGTTCTCCTTATCGGCCTTCTTCCCTTTGAGGGTTGCTACCAGATCCCACTGCTCAGGCGTCGGCATCAGGCGTACGTCGCCATTGGTGGCGATGCGCGCCCCATGGAGAATCATTTCCATGGCCGTGTTCTTCTGGTCTACGAAAACGGGATGGTACGTGCTGTCGTAGAGAAATACGCTGAACCCTTGCGTATCGAGGTAATTCTTGTCAGTGACCTTCATGCCAAAATCGGCACCGAACAGGGTGGGGGCAGAAGTCAGGGCCAACAGAAAACATACTTTAATTCGGGTGAGCATAAATTGGAATTGAACCGCCCCTTTGCCGCAATCTACCACAGCATGCACACATTCTAAGCGCTGTTTGTTTTTCAAAGGCGTGATTTTTTTCGAGGGCACAAAAATGGGCATATTCGGCAATCGAAGCTGGTGAGATCGGATTTGGCAGCGGTGCAGCTTTCATCGTGCTCGCCGGGCGTAACTCCAGACTTAGACAAAGCTGGAGCGCGGTCGACTTTGCCGGGACACAAGGCACACCAGCGGGATAGCATCATTGCAATATGGCGAGATTGAAGAGCGCGGAGAAGCGAGCGGCGATTTTAGAGGCGGCGGTGCGCGAGATTGCGCAGGCAGGCGTAGGAGCATCGACGGCGCAGATTGCCAAGGGCGCGGGGCTGGCGGAGGGCACGCTGTTCACTTACTTCCCTACCAAAGATGAGCTGCTGAATGAGCTGTATGTCGAACTGAAGAGCGATGTGTACCGGCGCATCAACGCGGTATTTCCACATCGGGCCGGATTGCGGGAGCGGGCGCGGCATATCTGGACCGAGTATATGCATTGGGCGATGGAAAAACCGGAGGCCCGCAAGGCCTCGCTGCAGCTGCATGTTTCGGACCGGGTGACGGCCGAGACTCGGGAGCGGATCAACCCGGAGTTCGGCACGGTGGCGAAGACGATGGACGAGGTGAGCAGGAGCGGAGCATTCAAGACGCTGCCAACCGATTTTGCATCGGCCGCGATGAAGGCGATGCAGGAGGCGGTGATGGATTCGGCGGCAAAGAAGCCGCGGCAGAAGGGGAAGCTGATCGAAGAGGGATTCGAGGCCTTCTGGCGCATGGCGAAATAGGGCTTTTCCTGCGGCTTAAATAAATGAGCAACCACTCGCTCATTTATGAGTCTATTGCATGGGAGGCCAAAGACAATGGCTAAAATCTGGTTGATTACGGGAAGCGGCAATGGGCTGGGACGGGACATTGTGGAGGCTGCACTTGCGGCTGGAGACAGCGTGGTTGCAGGCGCGCGGCGAATCGAGGAACTCGATCCGCTGGTGGAGCAATACGGGGAACGCATCAAGCCGGTCAAGCTGGACGTTCGCGAGGAAGAGGCCGCAAAGGCCGCGGTGCAGACGGCAGTCGACACGTACGGGCGGCTGGATGTGCTGGTAAACAACGCGGGCTACGGGCACTTTGCTCCATTTGAGCAGATGGACCCAGAAGCGTTTCGCGATGTGATTGAGACATGCCTGTTCGGCGTGGTGTATACGACGCGCGCGGCGCTGCCGGTGATGCGGAAACAGAGGAGCGGATACATCTTTCAGGTGTCGTCGGTCGGTGGACGGATGGCGATGCCGGGCAATTCTCCTTACCACGCGGCGAAGTGGGCGGTGGGCGGATTCAGCGACTCGCTGGCGGCGGAGGTGGCTCCGTTTGGAGTGAAGGTCTGTACGCTGGAGCCGGGTGGGATTCGGACGAACTGGGCAGCGAGGGCGGGCGAGAATTCGCCGGATGTGCTGCCGGAATATGAACAGTCCGTCGGCATGATCTACAAGCTGCTGGCCGCCGTGCGAGGCAAGGCGGAAGGCGATCCCAAGAGGATTGCGGAACTGGTGGTGAAGCTGGCGAATTCAGAAGACGTTCCGAAGCGGCTGATTCTTGGCAAAGACGCGGAGACTCGCGTGAAGCATGCCGAAACGGCACGCGCTGAAGAAGCGGCCAAATATCGCGAGCTGACCCTGTCGACCTCGTTCCCGGATGCGCCGGTGATTCCGGGCCTGGTGAATCGCTGAGGGTAGAGCTCAATAGCGAGAGCCCTCACTGCAGTAAGAGCTCAATGCAGTGAGGGTGGAAATCACTCCTGGGCCGGCCTGGCTTCAACTATGCCTATCTCCGTGCCTACGGGGTAAACGCCGGCGAGACGGAAGCCTGCGGCTTCGAGGAGCGTTTTCCATTCCTGCTCGCTTCGTTCTTTGCCGCCGGTGACGGCCAGCATGTTGAGATCGCTCATCAAGTGGCCTTCGAGATGCGGGTCAGCGTGAGAGACCACCGGCGGCAGGATGAACTCGATGATGAGCAGTGCGCCATGCCGCGGGATCACGGCGCGGCAGTTGCTGAGGATGGTGATTGCATCCGGATCACGACGACCGTGCAGCACATGCTTGATCATGTAGACATCGGCGCCGGAAGGAACAGACTCAGTGAGATCTGAAGCCAGCAGCTGACAGCGGGAGGCGGCCTCTCCAGTTGCGAAGCGCGGCCGGGCTGACTCGATGCTTGGCTCGAGATCGACGAGCATGCCGCGAAGATGCGGGTAGAGTTCCAGCACGGCAAGAATCAGTGAGCCTCCACCACCGCCGAGATCGGCGACCACTGAGGCGTGGGAAAAGTCCCAGGCTTTGGCGATGGGTGCGTAATCTTGTGCCGGAGCGGTGCCCATGACGGCGCGGAAGATGGAGTTCGCTTCCGGATCCTGGGACCAGCGCGAAGGCACGTTGGGATCGCGCACCTGCGCGGCAGGCTTGCCGGTTCGAATGCACTCGGTGAGCAGGGACCAGCTGTCGGCGAGCAGATCGGACCAGAAGACGACGGCGGCCCATGCGGATTGCGGAGCGTCCTTGCGCAGCGGCGCGCCAAAAGCTGTCAGCCGAAATTGCTTTGGGGAGACTTCTTCGGTAACGCCGATGCCGGCCAGGGCGCGCAGGAGGCGATAGAGAGCGTCAGGATCCGCCTCGCAAGCCGCGGCGAGATGATCGACGCTGCGTACTTCATCTCCGAGCGCATCGGCTACACCGAGGCGCGCTGCGGCGCAGAGCACGCGGCTGCGCGAGTAGGCCATGGCCATTTCTACGAGACTGGTATTTGCCGTGACATTGCCGATTCCGCTGTTGGATGGGGCCATGAAACACCTCCAGTCCAATGTATTCATTGGAGGCGGGCGCAGCCAGCGGGAATCCGGATTTTCATGGGAGAGATTTTCGCAATCCCTTGAACAATCAGTGTGGCCGGCCCCGGCGTGACTATCTAATTTTCGCGACCTCGGCTGCCGGTACTAAGCTGATGTCTGGACGTAGTGGAGCAAAGAGGTGCTAGCAAAGGGGTGCTTATGACGGCGAAACAATTGCTGTTGCTGGGGCTGCCGATGGCTGCCCTTTGTCTATTGGGGGCAGTACGGCGTGGAGGCTCGGAACCAATGCAGGGACGAATCGTGAGGCTGGCGGAGCTGGAGATCGATCCAGAGCAGCTGGAAGCTTATAAGGCTGCGCTGAAAGAGGAGATCGAGACCTCGATCCGGGTAGAGCCGGGCGTGCTGACGCTCTATGCCGTTTCGGTCAAGGATCACCCCAATCAAATACGGCTGTTCGAGACTTATAGCGACACGGCTGCCTACCAGGCGCATCTGCGAACTGCGCACTTTCTGAAGTACAAGAGCGAGACGCAGAAGATGGTGAAGTCGCTGAAGCTGATCGAGACGGAGCCGATTCTGCTGGGGTCGAAGTTCCATTGAAGGCGGATTCCATTTGCGTGGCCCAAACGATGGAGGTCAGGCCGCGGATGCGGGTTGTTTCACGGTTTCGGCGACTTCCGCAAGAAGCTGATAGGACTTGATTCGATCGGCGTGGTTCCAGAGGTCGGTGACGGCAATTACCTCGTCGGCGCCGGTTGCGGCGATGAGCTTTTCGAGGCCGGCCTGGATCGAAGCTGGCGAGCCGACGATGGCCGCGCCCAGACGGTGGTGTACCGCTGCGCGCTCCGACTCATTCCACAGGCCATCCATGGAATCGACGGGCGGCAATAACTCGACGGGCTGGTTGCGGGTGAGGCGGAGGAAACGCTGCAGGGGAGTGGTGAAGAGGCGCTGCGCTTCGGCATCGGATTCAGCAGCGACGATGGGCACGCCGACAATCAGCCATGGCTTATCGAGGTTCGCGCTGGGGCGAAAATTGGTTCGATAGAGCCTGGACGCTGGTTCAAGCAGATCGGGGGCAAAGTGGGCGGCGAAGGCAAATCGCAGCCCTAGAGATGCTGCCAGACGCGCGCTGAAGTCGCTCGACCCGAGCAGTGTAATGGGCACGTTGCTGCCCTGACCGGGGATGGCTTTGACGGGGTGGCCGGGCAGTGCGGGGCCTAGGTAGATGCGCAGCTCTTCGAGCAGGACGGGGAAATCGTCTCCGCTGAGGTCGCGCCGCAGGGCACGCATCGTCTGATAATCGCCGCCGGGGGCGCGGCCGAGACCGAGGTCGATGCGGCCGGGATAGAGGGCTTCGAGGGTGCCGAATTGTTCGGCGATTACGAGGGGGGCATGGTTGGGCAGCATGATCCCGCCGCTGCCCACGCGAATGGTCTTGGTTGCCGCGGCAACGTGGCCGATCAGCACCGAGGTCGCCGAGCAGGCAAGGCCGGCGATGGAGTGATGCTCGGCTAACCAGAATCGGCGATAGCCAAATTGTTCTACATGCTGCGCGAGATCGACGGAGCGCGCGATGGCGCTGCCCGCGGATTCCCCAATGCCCATTCCGACCAAATCCAACACCGATACCGGTAAGCTCATGCTGGATTAGATGACGTTATGGGCGAGACGATCCTTGATTGCGGCAAAACCCTGAATCGTCCATATAAGGCTACGGCCGGCTAGCTCTTCAGCACCCAATCAAGATCGCTCATACCAGCGGATTACGCGCAGCGCGCGGAGCGTATTCCACCGGCTTGGCTCCCCTACGCTCTCACGAGAGGCAACGGCGACACCCTCGCCGTACTGAGCGTCGAGGAGCCATCGTCCATCGGCCTGCCGCTTGCTCTCCAGGACGCGCACTGCGTCCCCGATACGCGGATCAGGAGCGAGCCCGGCAGCGCAGAAATAGTCGAGCGCGCGGAGCACGTCGTAATGGTAGCGAGGCGGAAACGCAAACGCGAGGAACTCCGGATTTGCGATCTCGCCGGTCGAGAGGCGGCGAAAGAGCGAGCGCTGCAACAGATACTCTTCGCCCCTTCGGCGGGAGGATGCGACCTCGGGCGCGGACCCAACAGCGCGCTCGTATTCGAGAAGCCCCTCAAGTACGCAGATGGTGGTGTGGAATGAGGAGCGAGTGCTCTTTGGCGCTTCGCAGTTCCAGCCGCCATCATCGAGTTGTTCGCCGACCAGGCGACGCGCGAGGCTCTCTGTGGGGCGTCCGAAGTACGCTCCCGCGGCGAGCGCGCCTCCATTGATGCATGGCTCTACTTCGCCCTGAAAAAACGTGTTTCCACCAGTCTCCGGCGGACGCAATTCCCAGCAGCCTCCCAGGTCATTCCAGCGCAAGCCTGCTTCGAGGCGCGCTGCCGCCGCCTGCACGGCAGGATGTGCTGGATCAATGCCGGTGGCGCGCAGAAGCTGCATGGTGAAGAGCGTTGTCAGCCAAGCGGGAGCATCGTCGCGACGCCATGAGCCGTCAGACAGCTGGCGAGAGAGAATTTCAGCGCCGAGGCCTTCGTTCGGGATACGGGCGCGAGCGGCGGTGATTGCTGGCGCAATCGCTTCGGCACTTGAATCAGTGAGATCGTGCATCGCCTGCCAGCGTATAGCCGGGTCAGAATCGAGTAGCCAGTCAGTGGTGTCCACGAGGCGATAGTATCGCATTCGCGACTTTTATCAACGATGACTTTCCCGCTGAGTCATCGACCTTAGTCCACGAATAAGTGCCATTAGTCTTCGGTCAGAGGGACTACAGAACTTCGCGATGCGACCCTCCGATATTACGGATTATGGTTTTTCGGCTGGGGCTTTCGGCTCGGCTTTGGATTCGGGTTTGGGTTCGGGTTCTGTTGAGGCCACCGGAGTCAGGTTTTTGAAGTTCATCAGGGTGTTGAACATCATGCGGTACTCGGCCATGTTCTGCCAGCGCCAGATGGGGTTGGTGGTGAACATGACGACCTGGCCTTTACCTGCCGGAGTGACCACGATGGCGGCTCTGCCTTTAATGTCGTCGGGACCGTTGAAGAGGCCGCTGAGCACGGACTTTTCACCGCCAGGGAAGCGCATAAGCACATCCTTCTTATCCATCTCCGCGGACATTTTCAGCAACGGGCCATTGGCGTAACGCACAGGCACGGTCTTAGCTGAGTAGCCGTAGAAGATGGGGTTTTCGGGATGGAGGATGTCGGCGTCGACGATTGGCCCTGGGGCATAGAATTTTGCGCCGGGATTGCTGGTCTCGATGGTCGGCGCGAGGCCGAATTCGGTTGGGAAAGAGCTGGAGGTGCCGAGGGTGACAAGCATGCCGCCTGCCTCGGTGAACTTCTCAAACTCGACGACACCGGCGGCGCCCATGCCGCCGGAGATGTCGTCGGATGAGCCGTAGTCGCCGAGGAATTTGAACTTGTCGGTCTTCTTATAGGCCAGCGGCTTGTCGGCTTTAGGGATGTCGATGACCAGCGCTTTGGCGCTGCGCGCCTGGTTGGGGATGAGGATCAGGTCGTAGTCTTTGGCGAGATCGCCCTGGAGGACGCGCTCCTTGAAGATGAGATCGTAGGGGACCTTGTACTGATCGAAGGTGAAGCGCACCCAGCCTACATCCTGCGTACCGCCCCAGGTGCTGAAGATGGCGAGGCGAGGCGTGGCAGCCGGATGTTCGGCAACTTTGGGAGCGACGGCAAGGGCGACGACATTGAGGCCCAGCTCAGCGGCGAGCGGCTTCAACGTGGATGCAGCGCTTGTGGGGATGAGGAAGGTGCCTGCGGGGAAGGTGGTTCCTGCTGCGGTGAACTGCTTCTCGGCAATCTGAATGGCCGCGTCTTTGAGGCCGTAGCGCAGCGTGACCATGCTGGGAGAGCCGTGATCGGGGACCGCGTAGACGGCGGCTGCGGGCGCATCCTTGAACGTGCCCACGGCTTTGTATTCATCCACAGGATCGACGGCCAGAGCCTGCACGGCGATGTCCTTGGTGGGCTTGATGACGGTGTTGGTCATGAGGCCGAGGGTCCAGGCGCTGTCGTCGTAGGTGGTGAGCTCGGGGTCGGGATCGGTCTGCTTGCCGAGCAGGGTTTTGGCGAGCGGGCCGTAGGGCTGGTTGGATTTCACGATGAGCGACCCGGCAGGGTAGTCGCCATCGCTGAGCTTGATGGCGGCCTTGGTGCGGCCGACTTCAATGCCCTGCATGCGCAAGATATGGACGGCAAAGGCGACGCGGGTTGGGTCGTCCTGATCGGAGGGCAGGATGAAGCCGTAGGGTTCTCCCTTGGTTCCTGCGGTAATTGCGTTGCGGCTCTTGGTGTAGAAGTTTTCGACGATGACCTGGGGAAAGGCGGAGACAAACTGCAGCGATGTCAGCACGCCGGTCTCGGCGTAGTTGGTGTTGTTGCGCATGGACCACAGAACGTCTTTGTAGGGAGGATTGGGGCGATACCACTGGCGCTTGGTGTTGTCTCCGCCGGGACCGCCGCCGCCCAGGATGGCGGGATTGGGCTGCGAGATAGTGCGCTGCATGGTGGTTGCGCCGGCGTTGCCCATGATCTCGTAGAAGCGCATGAGGCCGTTATGGTTGGTGGCCATGATGGCGACGTAGCCGGGCGACCAGGCATCGACATAGCCGTGGGTCCAGACACCGGGCATGCCGTACTTCGTGAGCTGGGACATATCCCAGTTGGAGAGCATGGGGAGTTCGCCGTAGACGATGGGGTCCCACAGCGGGTTTTGCGGAGCCTGGCCGCTATAGATGTAGAGAAACGGCACCGACTCATGCAGGTCGTGCATGATGGGCGGATGCCATTGCAGATACCAGCGCAGGAAGTTCTGGTTGGCCATGCCGGCGTAGTTGATGTCGCGGTTGTCGTCGTGCTTGGTGTACTTGCCCCAGTAGGGCACGCCGGACATCTTTTCGTAGTTGGTGATGTCGACGTTGTGGGCGTAATACCAGTCGATGGAGCGGTCGCGCCCGTCGGGATCGGCTACGGGCATGATGGCGACGATGACCTGGGAGCGGATTTTCTCGATGAGCGGCGAGTCCTCGGTTACGAGGCGATAGGCCAGTTCCATCAGCATTTCCGGAGGGCCGAGCTCGGCGCTGTGCAGGCCGCCGGAAAGCGTGTAGATGGGCTTGGTCTTCGCGATCAGGTCATGGGCCTGGGCGTCGCTGAGGCCGCGGGGATCGGCTAAGCGCGCGAGGTTGGCGCGATTCTCTTCGAGGTGGGCGATCGAGTCTTCGGAGCCGATGAAGACGATGACCGAGTCGCGGCCTTCTTCAGTCTTGCCGATGCGCGTGACTTTGACGCGGCCGGTGTGCGCGGCCAGGGTGTCGTAGTAGCGAAGCACGTCTGCGTAGTAGGTCAGCTCCTTGGGCGCGCCGATGTGGTGGCCGAGGACATCTTTCGGTGAAGGCACGCCGGAGCTGGCGGGAAGATGGTCGACCAGAGGACTGAGGAACTCCGGCTTGGTGGTCCACTCCTTGACGCGCGCGGCGTAGTCGGGGTCCATTTTCTGGCCTGGCGCTGAATCTGGTTTCTGGGCTGAATCCTGCGCTTGAGAGGGGTGGGAAAAGGCAAGGAATAGGCTGAACAACAACACAGCGAGGCGCCTGGGCATGGGCTCGGTCTCCAACGTAGAGAATGTTCATCCCATAGTAACGTGCTGGAAACAGGGCGTTGGCCGGGCGGCTGCTTAATGCACACGCGCTATGTTGTACGCTGGCTGCGATTCAGTCTACGAACCAGTGCCATTGGTCTTCGGTCAGGGGGACTACGGAGAGGCGGCCGATGATGACTAACGGCGAGTCGTGGAAGAGCGGTTCGGCCTTGATTTGGGTGAGGGTTTTGGGAGTCTTGAGGCGTTTGCCTACTTTGACTTTGACGAGGGGGACTTTGGGGTCGGTGGCGTCGACCGAGACGACTGTGCCGGTGCCGACGGCGGTGCGCTCGTCGCCGGTGTGGTAGAAGATCCACTTTGTGCCTTTGGGCAGCTGGCGCAGGTGCATGACGGCGGTGGGGTTGGTGACGCCGTCCCAGGTGGTTTCCTGATCGCGGAGGAAGTCATCGAAGGAGTATTTCTCGGGCTCGGTTTTGAAGAGGAAGTAAGGCATGTGGAGCATGGTAGCGGGTTCTGGCTTCGGTTGCCAGTAGTAGTGATCTGCAATCGATGGGCCCGATCACGCTCCCGCGTAAACTTCGACGTCGCGCTCGATTGTTTTCTCGAGCTCGATTCTGGCTTTGGACAGGTCGTGCATCTGTTGAAGGTTAAGCCAGAACTCGGGGCTATTGCCGAAGAAACGAGCAAGACGAAGCGCGGTATCCGGCGAGATTGCGCGCTTGCCATGAATGATTTCGCCGACGCGCGTCGCCGGAACGCGGATTCTCAGGGCCAAAGCATTTTGGGATAAGCCAAGAGGGACGAGGAACTCTTCGCGGAGCATCTCGCCGGGATGCGTAGTGTTTCTTTGGAGCTTCCATCCCGAGGCTGGTCTTTGGATTGTCATGCTTACCTTACCTTTCCTTGCCTTGCTTGCGTCAGTGATAGTCGGCGATCTCGACCTCGTGCGCGCCGTCATCCTTCCAAATGAAGCAGATTCGGTATTGGTCGTTGATTCGGATGCTGTGCAGACCGATGCGGTCGTCCTTCAGAGCTTCCAATCGATTGCCAGGAGGCGAGCGCAGGTCTCTCAGGTTCATCGATGACTCGATCTGATCCAGCTTGCGAAGAGCGACTGCTTGAATGGACGCCCAACGTCTGCTGGAGCCGGTTTCAAAGAGCTTCTTCGTGTCGGCGTCTTTGAAGCTCTGGATCATCTACAATCAACATATGACGCTTCGCGTCATATGTCAAGCGTTACGCTTGATCTACTCTTGATCCTTGGCTTCGCCCAGCCAGGCGCGGGAGTTTAGCATGGTGCGCTGGTCGAGGGCCCAGATGCGGTCGGTCATTTCGTCGGGGGATTTGCCCTGGCGTGTGGCTTTCTGGAATTCGGTGGCGAGGGTCTGCATCTTGGCGTCCATGTCGTCGAGGAAGTTGAGCATGAGCGCTTCAGGGATCATGGGCAGCTTGGGTGAGCCAAATTCCAGCTTGCCGTGATGCGAGAGGATCATGTGCAGGACCAGGGTCCTGAGGCGCGGGGGAAAGTTGGGCAGGCTGTCCATGACTTTTTCAGCCATGGCTGCGCCGATCTGGATGTGGCCTAAGAGCTGGCCCTCCAGGGTGTATTCAAAGCCGGTGGCCCAGGCCAGTTCGCGGATCTTGCCGATGTCGTGGAGGATGACGCCGGTGACGACCAGGTCGCGCATGAGCATCGGATAGTGAGGCACGACGCGGTCGGCAAGGCCGATGAGGCTTACGACATGTTCGAGCAGGCCGCCGAGGAAGGCATGATGGAGTTGCTTGGCGGCGGGGGCTTCGATGAAGGCTTCGCGGACGGCGGGGTCGGCGAGCATCGTAGTGACGAGACGCTGCAGATCGGGGTCAGTGAAGCTGGCGATGGCTGCTTCGAGTTTGGCCCAGAGCTCGGCGATGTCGTAGGTGGTGGCGGGTAACAGGTCGGAGCGATCGAAGTCCGTCGAGGCCAGCTTGCGCAGCAGATCGATCTTGAGTTGCAGAACGCCTTCGAACTTGGAACTGCAGCCGCGGACTTTGACGACATCGCCTTTGGCGAAGTCCTGAGAGATGCGGGTGTCGAGCGGGTCCCAGATGCGGGCTTCGATTTGTCCGGTGTTGTCGCCGAGGATGAGGCTGATGTAAGGCTTGGCGTTGCGGGTGGTGCGGTGCTGTTTGCTGAGAACTAGATAGATGCTGTCGAAGGGCTTGTTCTCGTCCAGCCGGACGAAGTCGGCGATGTAAATATCTTTCATGCTGGGTCAGATTACAGCATTTGGCTGGTTGCGCGAACGAGCCGAATCTTCGCGGCCACCCACCCTTCCGCATAAGTCGCGGAAGGATGGGGCACCCAGATCATTTTTCTTTAGTGGGGCGGCTCCGAGGCTGGGGTGGTCGATTGTGGCGGGTCGGGGCTGGCGGGAGTCTGCTGAGGAGCCGACGCGGGCGCTGGGGAGGTGTTGGCCGGCCTCGGAGCAGGCGCACCTGCGACTGGCGCTGCGGGCGTCAGTTCAAGGGGCTGCTTGGGAGTTTCGTCCTTAGGCCGCTCCTGCATACGGGTCTTCTGGCCGGTGGAGGCGGTGTCGTGCTTCTTCTTTTTCTTCTTGGATGTGTCGCCACCTAGGCCAAGAGGCGCGGACTGCGTCTGCCGGTCTGCCACTTCTCCGGCATCGGGAGGAGCGGGGGTAAAGTTGTCCAGCTGGGGACCCTTGGGCTTGGCGACCTTGGGCAGCTTGGAGCGCGATGCAAAGCGGGTTTTCTTTTCAGGTGGAGCAGGCGGCCCGGCATTGTCCGCTTCAATCGTGTTTGCGGCCACCGAGTCCTTGGGAATGGCGCCCGCATCTTCGACCTTGGTTTCGGCGGCGTTGGGGAGGGTTTCGCGAGGCGCCTGGCCGAAGCGAATCTTTTCCTTCTTACCGGGCTTCATGGTTAGGGGAGCGGCATTGGCTTTCGCCGACTTCTTGTCTGCCTTTGCAGCAGGTTTGGGTGGTGTGGTGTCCGCTGCAACCGGCACCAGCGCAGGCTTGTTCTTGTTGCGATAGCCGCGCTCGGTTTCGCGGAAACGGGTACGCTGCACCTTCTTCTTTTTCTTAGGAGCGGGCGGCGTGTAAACGCTGTTAACCGGCTTGGTTTGCTTGGTGCTGGCGCCGGTATCGATATAGCCGGGCTTGATGTCGACGTAGGCCTCTTCGCGCATGGTGGTCAGATACTGGCGCACGGCGGGAGCCATGCGGCTCTCGAAGAAGGTGTCTTCAACCTGCTGCTCGACGTCTTTGTACTGCGGTACGCCGCCAGGATTGTGCGCAATCACTTTGAAGATCACGTATCCCTGCTTGGTGTGAACAGGCTCAGTTACATCGCCGGGCTTGAGAGCAAATGTCTGATCTTCGAAGACCTTGTTCAGCTCGCCGCGCTTGTAAGTACCCAGTTCGCCGCCTTCTTTCGCAGTCTGACCATCACTCTCGGCGCGGGCAATGGTATCGAAGTTGCCTCCAGCCTTGAGCTTGGCCTCGATGTCGTCGGCTTTGGCCTTGGCTGCAGCCATCTTTGCCGGATCGTCGTTGAGAGCGTCGGCGGAACCGCCGGGAGAGACGAGAATTTCGCCGAGATGCACACTCTCGGGCTGGGCGTACTCCTGCTTATGCGCCTCGAAGTAGCGCTGCACTTCGCCGGGTGTGATGGCCAGCTTGCGGCCGACCTGCTCGCGGATAACCTGCGAGGTGATGATCTGGTTGCGGATGTTGGCCTTGAAATCCTCAAAAGAGACATGCTGCTCTTTAGCGGCCTTTTCCAGATCGTCCATGGAGGCGAGATTGTACTTCTTGCGGATCTCGTCGAGCTGCTTGACGAGTTCGATGTCGCCAGTGATGCCCATCTCCTTGCCCTTGGAGAGCCAGAGCTGCTGGTCGATGAGATTGCGCAGGAGATCCTTGTGGCCGTCGGCGATTCGCTGCATGCTTTCGCCGCGCTGGCGGGCCTCGTCGTCCATCTCCTTGAGCGCGCGATCGTAATCGGTGCGGGTGATGATCTGGTCATTCACGCGGGCGAGGATGTCCTCGACGGTGGAGCCGCCATAGGGACTCTCGACGGGCGTGCTTAGTGGATGATCCTGCGCCAGGGAAGGAACGGTGAAACTGAAGATGAGTGTGGCGGAAGCCAGGATCGCCGGGAGGCGGAGAGCGGAGATTCGATTCGGTCGCAAAGTCATAGTTGGGCACGAGAAACGGCGCAGGAAAAGCTCGCTTGTTCCCGCTGGTTCCTTAGACGTAATTGTAACCGCCCCGAAAGCAGGGCTTCAAAGTTCGCGAGGCGGGTATTTGATCTGAAGATTATCCCGATTTTTCCCGGTTTGGTCCCATCGAGCGGGAGCTCGGTACGAAAGAGAGCTTTACTGCGCTATCCGCCGGGGCCAAAGCCGCGTCCAATCTGCTGCGATGCTATACTTTCGGTCAAGACTGCTCCGCCTGGGCTGTGCGAAGGCTTCCGGATTTTCACTGGAGCCGGGTCGGGTTTGGGAGAGAGCCGGCAACCGGCCTGGTAGCGTCTGGAGGTTCCCCAGATCATGACACCCCGCGCCCGCCGGGCTATTTTTTCTCTCGTCTTCTTCTTCAGCATTTGCGCGGTTGTCGGAACGCTGCTCCAAGGCAGGGTCGGCGCGCAGTCGGCGGTAGATGAGTCACAGCTGCGCGACAACCTGCGGGAATTCACCAACGTCTACGCGCTGGTGGAGCAGAACTACGCCGAGCCGATCAAGGGCGACAAGGCGGATACGGTTATCTACGACGGAGCGATTCCGGGCATGCTGCGGGTGCTCGATCCGCACTCTACCTTTCACGACCCCAAGGACTACGCCCGCATGCAGGAAGACCAGCGCGGTCATTACTACGGCGTGGGCATGGTGATCCAGCAGCAGCAGAACAAGATTTTTGTGGTGACGCCGTATGAGGGCACGCCTGCGTACCGGGCGGGCATCAAGCCGGGCGATGTGATTGCCTCTGTCGAAGGCAAGAGTACCGAGGGAATGACTTCGGACCTGGTGGCCAAGGCGCTCAAGGGGCCCAGAGGCACGCATGTTTCGCTGACCACGATTCGCGAAGGGCAGAGCAAGCCGCTGACCTTCGACCTGGTGCGGGAAGATGTCTCGCATCCCTCGGTCGACTTGAAGTACGAGATTCGGCCGGGAGTTGGATACATTCACCTGACGCAGTTCCAGCAGACGACGGCCAAGGAAGTCGATGACGCGATCGACAGCTTCAGCAACCTCAAGGGACTGGTCTTCGACCTGCGCGGCAATCCGGGCGGCCTGCTGAGCCAGGCGGTTGAGGTCTGCGACCATCTGCTGGCCAAGGGACAGGTGATCGTTTCACAGCGCGGACGTGCTTATCCCGACCAGGTGTACACGGCGACGCATGGCAATGGCGGACATCTCTTCCCCATCGTCGTGCTGGTGAACCGCAACACGGCTTCGGCGGCGGAGATTGTCTCCGGCGCGCTGCAGGATCATGACCGGGCGTTGATCGTGGGCGAAACGACCTTCGGCAAAGGACTGGTGCAGACGGTCTACAACCTCTCGGAAAACACCGGATTGGCGCTGACGACGTACCACTACTACACGCCTTCAGGACGGTTGATTCAGCGCGACTATACCGGCCTTTCGCTCTACGACTACTACAACCACGCCAACGCGCTGCCGGCCGACAACACCAACAAGGAAGTGAAGCTGACCGATGCTGGGCGCACAGTGTATGGCGGCGGAGGCATCACTCCGGACGAGAAAATCGAGTCGCCCAAGTCGAACAACTTCATGGACACGCTGCTGTACCGCGACGTGTTCTTCCACTTCGCCCCGAACTACCTGGCTAACCACCCCACGGTTCCGGAAGACTTCAAGGTCGACGATGTCGTGCTGACCCAGTTCAAGCAGTTCCTGACCAGCCAGAACATTCCCTGGACCAATGAGGATTTCAACGGCCCCAGCGAGTGGATCAAGGCGAGGATCAAGGACAAGATCATCACCAGCCAGTATGGCCAGCTGCAGGGGCTGCGCGTGATGGCTAATTGGGACCCGATGATCCAGAAGGCGCTAACATATATTCCTGAGGCACAGGCGCTCGAAGACAATGCGCACAAGGTGCTAGCCCAGAAGGCGGAAGCGCGAAGCGCGATGAACTAGACCGTTCTTGACGGGAACAAAAAGCCATCCCCAGCGGATGGCATTTTTGTTTGAGGCGCCGCTCAGGGTTGGCGCTTTGTCTTGCAGCTGCTCTCACGTAGGATAAACGCATCAGCCATGATGACGATGCGCACTCTTCCCTGCTCTCTTTTCCTCTTTGTGTCGATGATTTCTGCTGCGCAGATTGCGCCGAAACCCACTGCTGCGCCTATTCCGGTGAAGGTTGTCGTTGTCGCGATGTTCGAGCAGGGCGCGGATACCGGCGACCAGCCCGGCGAGCTGCAGTATTGGGTGGAGCGGGATCATCTGGATCAGGTCTTCCCGATGCCGGCGGCGTATCACGATGCGCGCATGAATGCAGCTGGCGAGCTGGCCATTGTGACCGGGCAAGGGACGGCTCATGCGGCGTCGACGATCATGGCGCTGGGGCTCGATCCGAGGTTCGATCTCTCACATGCTTACTGGCTGATTGCAGGCATTGCGGGCGGGAATCCGGAGCGGGTTTCGCTGGGGTCGGCAGTCTGGGCCAACTGGATTGTGGATGGCGACCTGGGCTATGAGATCGATGCGCGGGAGATGCCTGCGGGATGGACGACGGGAATGCTGCCGCTGCGCAAGACTGCTCCGTTTGAGGCTCCCGTGGCGGCGCTGCCAGGGCAGTTGTATCAGACAGATCGCGGGCTGATGCTTTGGGCCTATGGGCTGACGAAGAATGTTCCGCTGGCGGACTCGGATCATCTGAAGGAGATTCGCGCACGGTTCGATGGAGCGATGGCGCATAATGCTCCTCAAGTCCTGCTGGGCGATGAAGTTACTGGCTCGACTTACTGGCATGGCAAGCTGATGGATGCGTGGGCGGACCAGTGGATGAGCTACTTCACTAGCGATCAAGGAAAGTTTGCGACGACGGCGATGGAAGATACCGGGAGCCTGCAATCGCTGGAGTTTCTGGCACGGGCCGGGCGCGTGGACTGGAAGCGGATTCTGGTGCTGCGGACGGTGAGCAACTACGATCAGCAGCCGCGCGGGACGGATGCGGCGACGAGCCTATCGAACCAGCGGATCGGGGCGTATGGCGCGTATCTGCCTTCGCTGGAGGCGGCTTACTCTGTGGGGCATACGGTGGTGGCTCAGCTGATCAAGAACTGGGGCACGTATCGTGAAAACCTGCCGGTGGCAAAGCCTTAGCTGAACCTGATCCATCCGTTGAACATGACACTTAGACGCCACAGTAGTCCTGCGACGATTTGTCAGATATACCCTTTGCTTTGCATTGCGATTCAATTGCGCAAAATCAGGTTCAAAGGTGGTTTAGCTGTAATAAGCTACTCAGCAAAGTCCATCTTGCGGAGGCTTGGATGAGTACTGTTATCTCGATTGAAGAACATCAGGCGACAGGGGCAGAGCCTCGCTGGAGCTTGGTCTCACTGCTCGGCTTTCGTTTTGCGTTTGTTTTCTTCGGATTCCTCTGTTTGAGCACGCAGGTATTCGGCGGCCTGATCAGCATCCCCAATGTGGACATGCCTGATCCAGCGACGCTTCCGCCGCTGAAGCAGATCGTCGAATGGACCGCTGCGCATATCTTTCATGTCGCGAAGCCGTTGGTCGAAACCGGCAGCGGCAGCGGCGACAAGACATTCGACTGGGTTCTGTCTTTCTGCCTGCTGGTAATTGCCGCGGTAGCTACGGGCATCTGGACATTGCTGGATCGCAGACGCGGAAACCACAACACACTACACAAATGGTTTCGCGTGTTTCTTCGTTTTTCGCTGGGCTCGCAGATGCTCGTTTATGGCCTGGACAAGGTTTTCCCGATGCAGATGTCTTTTCCGGGTCTGCATCAATTGCTGGAGCCGTATGGCCAGCTTTCTCCGATGGGAGTGCTCTGGTCTTCGGTTGGGGCGTCGCCGGGTTATGAGATCCTCTGCGGCAGCGCTGAAGTTATCGCAGGACTCCTGCTGCTGACGCCTGGCCTGACGATGCTTGGGGCATTGATCTGTGCCGGAGTGACAATGCAGATCTTCATTCTCAACATGACTTACGATGTGCCGGTCAAACTCTTCTCGTTCCAGCTGCTGCTGATGTCGTTGTTTCTGCTGGCGCCCGAATTCTCGCGGCTGGCGAAGTTTCTGGTGTTGAATCGTGCGGTCGAGGCTTCTACGCATCCTCGCCTGTTTCGCACGCCGCGCGCCAATCGCATCGCCATCGCGGTGCAGATTATCTTCGCTGCGTGGATTTTAGGAAGCACGCTCTACGGCTCATGGAGAGACTGGTTCCGATACGGCGGCGGGGCTCCTAAATCACCGCTGTACGGCATCTGGAATGTGGATCAGCTTTCCATCGACGGGCATACTCGCTCGCCGCTGCTGAACGATTATGGACGCTGGAGGAGGGTGATCTTCGATTACCCGAGCTGGATGGCGTATGAGCGCATGGACGACTCCTTCGATGGCTACAATGTGTCGGTCAACGTAAAGGATCAGACCATCGAGCTCACCAAGAACGGCGACAAGAACTGGAAGGGTCAGATGCACTATCAGCGGCCTGCTGCCGGCCAGATGACGCTGGACGGAAGCCTCGGAGGGCATCCGATGCAGATGCAGCTTAAGCTTGTGGATCGGAATAGCTTCCGCCTGGTCAGCCGGGGATTTCACTGGGTGCAGGAGTATCCGTATAACCGGTGAGATTTATGCCTTGACGTAAACCCACGCATCGGCGCCCGACTTGAGGCGCACCTGAACGCGCTTGTAGTCCGCTACTTCATACGCATCGGCGGCGGCCAGCTCTGCTTCGGTGATCTGAAAAACTGTCCCTTCGACGACCTCTGCCGGGTCTCCGCTATGAGTAACGATGGGGTGAAAAGCTATGCCGCTTTTTGCGATGACATCCGGGTCTGTAATCTCAACCATGGACTGTCGATAGCCTGGCATGGCATCTTTGCTTCCCTCGGGAAGCCGGCCAAACTGGGCAATCTGGACAGACTCCAGTTGTAATGTGCCGTAGGAGAACAGGCGGATTGTTCGGTCGTTATTCATGATCAAGTTGTTCCGGCCAATGGACTTATTTGTGATGGAGGACGGCAAAGAGTCCCGTCAGAGCGCCTACTAGTCCCGTTGCTGCCGCGAGTCCTGGGATGATAACCGTCTTCCACCACCATGCGGCAACATCTCGACGGCGCGTTTGTTCTTCGTCAATTGCCTTGCGCATGGCGAGCCGCCCTTTCAGGGTGAAAATGGGCGGTTTCACATTTTCCTGCCACATCTCTGTGTTCGATAATGGCGGAAGTTCAATGTCGAGGCGTCTTGCTTTCCTATATAAGCGGCTATCGATAAAGCGACCCTCTTCAAAATCGATCTTTTGAAGCTCGCCGACTAACTGGAGGGTGATGTCTTCCCTTTCCAGGCGGGTAGTTTCCTTAGCGTGAAGGATCGGGTCGAACTTCTTATGGAGCTCGGCTCGCCGCTTCTCAAAACCCCTGAGTTCCCACATGGGCACATGGTATCTCATCCCAGGATTGGGGCAGCCTTGTGTTGGTTTCCACGAAATTTATGAGCTCCTCGATTGTAGTGATTTTGAGGGCGGGCTACCCGTCAGACAGTTATTTTCTACGGGCCGTTCTCGTATCCGGTCCTCGTAACGTATCTGTGAATAAATCCCTGATTGTTCTGTAAATAGAATCGATCGAGTTCATTCTTTATACTCCCAACAATGCAACCGTTCACGTCGGGCGCAATTACACTCAACTTGTTTTTGGAATGCGCCTCATCGATCACTTCCTCGTGACCATAGCCTTTCGCTTCCTCTATCTTCAATTGCGGATGCATGAAGACGGCCTCAGGGCTAGCTTGTTCGCCCGGTACTATGTCGACATTTATAGCGTGATCGTCGCCTCCCAGAAATACGAAATCGATATAGAAATACTTCTTTCGCCGGCGCGATAAACAAGCCTCGATGTTGCCCCGGTTTGCCTGCAGGAATGTCTCCACCTCAACGCGGGTCAGCTTGCGAGTATGCCGATCGCCTGCGTTGATGTACACGTTGCCGGCGACGTTTCCGACAACACCGCTGTTGTCTGAGACACCGCCTGCGATTGAAACGGTCGAGTCTGGCTTTTGAGGAGCAGCCTTCGCAGAATCCTTGCTGGCATCCGTGCTGACACGTTTTTCTGCGATCCAAAATGCAGCGGCGGTAATACTTATGATGACAAAAGAGGTAACAACGAACGCCACAAGTAAGTAGGTGTACCTCTTCGATTTGAGCCATTGTTCGGAGCTTATTCCGGAGCGCGGATTGGCTTGAAAGGATAGGCGAAGAGCGTCCAGCCGCTGATTTTCAGGTAAGTCTTTCAAGGCACGGACGATCTGGCCTAACTTCCTATCCTGCAATCCAAGTATCAGCCACGACGCAACGACAGCAAGGTAGCCCACCAAAGCAAGAGGACTGTTGGCCACGATTTTCAAAGAATCCAGAAGATCGTGCATTCCGCTCCCTCCGTGAGGTCAGGGTAAAACGTTGAAGTCATAGTAGCGCGTTGAGAAGGCAGGTCCCGATTTTAAAACCTGGGTTTCCTCGGAAGCCTCAGAAAATCAGCCAGCATATGCCGCGGCATATGCCAAAATTGATGTCTTCAGCGTAGACCACATCCACGCTCCGCGAAGCCAACCTGCTCATTCCAAAAAGCTTTCTAACAAATTTTGCTTGAATTCCTACACACGCTACTACGTTCCACAAATTGTTCCACGTGGAACAAT
Organism: Acidobacteriaceae bacterium; assembly: GCA_036271955.1. Lineage (GTDB taxonomy): Bacteria > Acidobacteriota > Terriglobia > Terriglobales > Acidobacteriaceae > Acidicapsa. The sequence continues at coordinate 20,946 of DATAZR010000100.1, read as the reverse complement.
TTGCGCTGAATGGGCATTCCCGCCTATCGATGGGAGGATTGCTCGGGGCCGTCGAGGCCCTTCGGGAAGACTTGGAAAGGTTGTCAGATGGCAGGGCTGAAGCCCTGCCCTACCTTTCCGTCATACGGTGAAGCGACGCCCACCCTTCCGCAGAAAACGCGGAAGGATGGGGTATCCAGATTCGTTTGACTTGAGGAACGAACCTTGATGATTTCTTGTGCGGACTAGCTGAAGAGATCTTTCATCTTGTTGAGCATGTTGCGGGAGGCAGGTTTGTTTTCTACGGCCATGCTGTCCTGCAGCTGGCGGACTAACTCGCGCTGGGTGCGGGAGAGTTTCTTGGGGGTCTGCACCATGACTTCTACGAGCAGGTCGCCGCGGCCGCTGTCGTTCAAGTGCGGCACGCCGTGGTTGCGGATGCGGAACTCCTTGCCGCTCTGGGTGCCTTCGGGGACTTTGAGGGTGACTTCGCCGTCGAGGCCGGGAATCTGAATCTCCGCGCCGAGCGCGGCCTGCGGGAAGGAGATAGGCACGACGCAGTGCAGGTCGTGGCCGTCGCGCTCGAAGAAGTCGTGCGGGCGGACGGTGAGCACGACGTAGAGATCGCCGCGCGGGCCGCCGAAGCGTCCGGCTTCGCCTTCGCCGGAGTAGCGGATGCGGGTTCCGTCTTCGACGCCGGCCGGCACCTTGACGTTCATCTTGAACTCGCGGGCGACGCGGGTTTCGCCACGGCAGGTGGTGCAGGGGTCGGTGATGACGGTACCGGAGCCGCCGCAGTTGGCGCAGGCGCGGGCGACGGAGAAGAAGCCCTGCTGGTAGCGGAGCTGGCCGCGTCCCTGGCACTGCTGGCACACGGAGGGTCCGCGACCGGTGCTGGTGCCGGTGCCGTGGCAGGCGGCGCAGTTTTCGCGGCGGCGGACTTTGATCTCGGTTTCCTTGCCGAAGACGGCGTCTTCGAACTCGATGGTGATGTCGTAGCGCAGGTCTTCGCCGCGCTGGACGCGGGAGTTGCCGCGCCGCTGGCCGCCGCCGCCGAACATCTCTCCGAAAAGATCGCCAAAGATGTCCCCGAGATCGGCTGCGTCGGCGAAGGGACCTGCTCCACCGCCGAATCCGGAGCTGGTGGAGGCGTGGCCGTAGCGGTCGTAGGCGGCGCGCTTATCGGCGTCGGACAGCACTCCGTAGGCTTCACTGGTTTCCTTGAACTTCTCCTCGGCCTTGGCGTCGCCGGGGTTGCGATCAGGATGATATTGCATGGCCAGCTTGCGGTAGGCGGTCTTGAGTTCGGATTCACTGCAGTCCCGGGATACGCCGAGGACTTCGTAGTAGTCTGCTTTGCTCACTGTATTTGCCATTGTATTTCTTTGGGTGACTCCGGTGGTTCGAAACTGGTTGGGCTGTTCCGAGGCTAAAGCCCCTTCAATCTTGATCGGCTTATCCGGGGGTTACCCCACCCGGCTTCCTCTGATAGTGCGGAGGGGAAAAATTGCGTTTCTTCGCTCTGTCTGGATACGCCAATCCAAATACGCTGAACTCGTTACGTTGATCTGGATGCGCACGTTCCTGGCCATTGCAAAGATGAGATTTTTCTTATGCCTCGGTCTGTTTGGGATTGGAGACGATGCGGACCATGGCCGGACGCAGGAGGCGCTCGCGGATGCGGTAGCCTTTGCGAATCTCTTCGGCGATGGAGTGATCGGGCAGATCGTCGCGCTCGACGGAGCCGAGGGCCTCGTGGACGCGCGGGTCGAAGGGCTGGCCGACGGTGGGGACGGCTACGACCTGCAACTGGCGCAGGGTTTCGTCCATCTGCTTGACGATGAGCTCGACGCCGGTGCGCAGTTGCTCGGCTGTGCCGGTCGAGCTGAGGGCCAGCGCGAAGTTGTCGAGGACGGGCAGGAACTGCTCGACGACAGAGCCGGTGGCGTAGTCGCGGAACTCCTGCTTCTCGCGCTCCTGGCGCTTGCGGGCATTGTCGAACTCGGCCTGCAGCCGGGCGAGGCGATCGAGAAGCTGATCGCGCTCGGCTTTGAGGTCAGCAAGGGCCTGGGCGGTTGAGGTATCGGGTTCTGCGAAGCCGCCGGCCTGGGTGTTATTGGGAGACGGTGTGCTCTCGGGGTAGTCGACGACGGTGAGTTCGTCTGGTTCGGCTGCCTGGGTGACTCCGTACTTGTTTTCTGTCTCTGCCATACTGCTCCATCTCACTCATCCCGTTGGGGACGGATTTCATGATTGCTGATTTGATTTTGATGCCGCTGATGATTGGATGCGGCCGGGGTATCGGACGGTGCTGGACCGCCTTTTCGGACTGCCTATTGCGGCGGTGTATCTGGTCGTTCAGAGAAAACTCGGTCGGAGAGGCGGGCGATGTAGCTGACTGCCTGGATCATCTCCTGGTACTGCATGCGGGTGGGCGCGATGACGGCGACGGTGCCCATGCTTTCGGCTCCGACGCGGGCTGGTGCGCCGACAAGGACTAGATCCTGCATGGCGGGCATGGCGTCTTCAAGGCCGACTACGACGCGAACCTCATGCTGGCGGGCGTCGACGTAGGCGTTGAGCAGTTCGACGAGGCGCTGCTTGGTTTCGAGGGCGGCGAGCATCTGGCGCAGGCGTTCGCGATCAAGCTCGCCGGCGAGGAGGTTGGCCATGCCTTCTACATAGATCATGGGGCCGGTGGCTTCGGCGGCGAGAGCGCCCTGACGGCAAAGCTCTTCGAGGGCGCGCAGGCGGTGCTGGTACTCGGCCTGTTCGGCCTCGATGCGGCGGGCGACCTCGGCGCGGATGCGGTCGAGGGGCCAGCCGCGAAAGCTTTCGTTGAGATAGCGGGCGGCCATCTCTAGGTCGTCGTAGCCGAGCTCGCGATCGAGCGTCAGCACACGGTCCTGGACTGCTCCGGCGCGGGTGACGAGGACGGCGAGAACGCGGCCAGTAGCAAGGCGGGAGAAGTGGATGTGTTCGAGGATCGGCTGGGCGGTTGAGCTGGCGACGGCGACGCCGAGACCGCTGGAAATCAGGGCCAGCACATGCGAAGTGCGTTCCAGATATTGCATGGGCGAATTGACGCCGGCAAAGCTGTCTTCAATCTGCTCCCGCCGCTGTTCGCTCAGACGGCCTGCGGGTGTGGCGGAGGCGTCGCGCGAGGCCTGCAACTGGGCGACGTGGTAGCGGAAGGCTAGCGGCGTGGGGAGGCGTCCAGCGGAGGTGTGGGGCTGATCGAGTAGGCCGCTATCGCCGAGGACGGCCATGACGTTACGGATGGTCGCGGAGCTGAGGCCTTCCTTGTTTTCGAAATAACGAGCCACTGCCTGAGACGAAACCGGCTCTCCGGTTGCGATGTAGATTTCGATGATGGCCGTGAGCACCAGCCGCTCTCGCGGACTGACGCGAAACTCGTGCATCCCGCTCGCCCTCAGGTAACTTGCTGTCTCCCTTGCACTTACGGTGGAAAACAGACCTAATCACCCTCTTTTATTCTAGGGCTGGGGTGGGGTGGTGTCAAGAATAGCAATGGGCGTCGGGCCGGCATGGGGCAGGCTGCGGTATCTTGAATTTTATGGCAATCCATTTTGGAAAAACGCGACGGCTTGGGATCGCTGGCCTGGTAGTCCTGTTTGCCGGGATGACGCAAGGAACTATGTTTGGGGCGGCGCATGGCAGGGGCGCGGCTTCTGCGGCGAATTCCGGACAGATGAAGGATGAAGCGGATTGGCGGGTGGAGCGGGCACGGCAGCTTTCTGCTCCCGATGGGTGGTTGACGCTGGTCGGGCTGGAATGGCTGAAGCCGGGCAAAAATACCGTCGGGGTGGCGGCGGACAATTCGATACGGCTGAAGGGTCATGCGCCGGAGCATCTGGCGGTGATCGAGGTCGATGGAAGCCAGTTGAAACTGCTGGCTCCGGCTGGCGGATTTGCGAAGGACCTGCTGGTGGATGGGCAGGCGGCGCATGAGGCGGCGCTGCAACCGGATGATGGCAGCAAGCCTTCGCTGCTTTCGACGGAAAATCTGAGCGTGGTGCTGCTGCATCGCGGCGACCGGTTTGCGCTGCGCATCAAGGACGCGCAGTCTCCGACGCGAACGGGGTTTCGCGGGCTGCATTGGTATCCGGCGCAGGCCAAGTATCGCTTGACGGCGAAGTGGATACCATTTGTGCCGGCGCATACGGAGAAGATTCCGACGGTGATCGGGACGACGCTGGATATGCCTGCGCCGGGGCTGGCGGAGTTCACGCTGGACGGCAAGACGGTGCAGATTGAGCCGGTGCTGGAATCGCCGGACGCGAAGGAGTTGTTCTTCATCCTGCGCGATGCGACCAGCCACACGACTACTTACGAAGCGGCACGTTTTCTATATGCGGAGTTCCCGTCGAACGGGCTCGATAAGCCGGGAACGATTGTGCTGGACTTCAACCGGCTGCGGAATCCTCCATGCGCTTATACGCCGTATGCGACCTGCCCGCTGCCGCCGTATATCAACCGGCTGGCGATTTCGATCCCGGCGGGTGAAGAGCGGTATTCACACTAGACGAGGGAATAGGGTCTTGGGACTAGCATGAGGACCAAGGTTCGTGCTGCGCACGAATCAGGCCCATGTCTCAAAATCGAGACATGGGGCACCCGGCAGCGGTATTGGCACGAGATGAGAGAATAGGCATCCAGACTCTTCAGGCGAGGCAGATGACGAAACTGCCGATCGAGGTGTCGGCCATGTAGAGCCGGCCTTCGGGGTCGAGGCTGGCTGGTGTTCCTGCCATGAGGGTGCTCCAGAGAATATGGCCATCGTGATCGACGGCGCTGACGTTGTTCTGACTGCGATGACCCATAACTCTTGGGCCGTCTGAGCTCGCGAAAACGGTTCCGGTTTTGTCGACCAGCCAGGCACGGCAGCTCTCAAGAGACACGCTCCAGCGCTTAACTCCTTCGCGCACGCAGATGAGGCGATCCTTCACGGTGATTACCGCATCGCCGAGGCTGAAAAGCGGCGGGTGATCGATGGGAGCTTCTGCCTTGTAGGTCCAGAGAGTCTTTCCATCCTCGTCTAAGCAATAGAGCGTGCCGCGGTCTGTGCCAGAGTACAAGCGGCCCTGATCGTCTCGAACGACATTCCAGCTGGAGCAGTTGCCATCGAGCGCGAGGACAGCTTTTGAACGAGGTATGGTGACGGAGCCTGACTGGCATATTCCGGGCACGGAGGCGTAGGTGAGCTCCGGTAGACGGATGAGATTCTGAGGTAACTTCGCCGGCCGTTTGTAGATGCCACCCTGGCCTTGGCTGTTGATACAGATGAAAGACTCGGTAGTCATGCTGAGCGGGAGGGATTGCAGGACTACGAGTCCACCCGGCGTGAAAGCGCGCAGCTGTTCGGCAGTGTAAGCCCACTGCTCGACGCCGTCGCGGAGGGCGCAGAGGACTTTTTGAATCTCGTCATAGAGGAAGACGGTGCGATCGGGCGCGAAACCGGCTATCTGCCATACGTTTCCAATGGAGACACGCGAGCTCCACACAACTTTTGGCTCGCGATGCGGACCGGTGACCTGGCTTGAGAAGTCGATGCGGTCGATCTTCCATGGGCCGGGAACGTCGGGTGGGAGGCTGTCGGCGTACCCCGGCTTGCGTATGACTACGCTGGGCTGTTTGGCGGCCTGCTGAAGCATGGCCTCGATCTCGTCGAACTTCTCGTCAATCTTCAGATCTGCTGCTGACAAAGTTGTGGTGCGAGACTGCTCTGGAAGGGGCACTCGATGTTTGAAGACGCCGTCGGCTATGGCCGCCGCCAGCACGACGGTTGCCGTGCCGCCTAGTCCATAGATCACGGCACGGCGCGAGATTTCTTTTTTACCGCGAACATGGGGTCGTATGGTCTGGATGAGCTGGCGAACGGATGGATCGAAAAAGTGGTCTGGGATTTCGTGGGCGTTGCGGACGGAGAGCGCTTTGAGGTCGTCGGGGAGATCAGCGGCACGGGGCATCTGCGCGTGGCCGACGAGGACTGGAACTACATGAATATTGGCTTCGAGGGCCTGGGCTATCTCGCGACGGACGAGGTCAGTCGGATAGGACAGGCGGGCGATGCCTTTGTCGTCAGTGCAGCGCAGCCAGGTGCGGCCGATGATGGCGAGGAATACGTCGCTCTGGGCGATGGACTCGTGGATGATGGCGCGATAGTCCTCGCCGGAGCGGATGGTGTCGATGTCCATGAAGACGAGCTTCGCGCCGAAGTGGGAGCGAAGGGCTTTGTAGATTTGCTGGGCGTAGCCGCCGCTGTCTTCGCGCCTGTAGTTGATGAAGATTCCGGGCAAACGCAGGGACCTCGATTGAACTCAAGGTAAATGATGCAAAGGAACGCTCAAACCAGCAGGATTCGAAAATTCAATTCTTGCTGGATGCTGATGGCCAGAGTATTCAGGCAAGATCGGTGACCGAGATTGCCCGAAATCCATTCGAGAATGGAAAGCTGTTGAGTGTCCGGCAGACCACTGCACCACTGGTTACAGGCAGTTTGCCCAGCGCCTGGCGCACATGATCGAGATTGACGGTATCACCGGCGCCGGGTAGCTCTGTCCACTTAGCTTCGAATAGTTCGAGCCGTCCACCCGTGTCCACGACAAAATCGACTTCGCGGGTTCGGTCGCGCCAGAAGAAGAGGCTTCCGGTGCGGCCTGCCGTGCGCTCTCGCGCCCGCAGTTGAGCGAAGACAAACGTCTCCCATACCGCTCCTATGGCAGGCGATTGGCGAAGGTCTGCTTCCGAGCGAATGTTGAGGAGGGCGCAGAGGAGCCCGGTGTCCGCTAGATATAGCTTGGGACTCTTGACGATGGATTTGGTCCGGTTGGAGAACCACGGCTCCAATAGAACAGCTTGCCCTGAAGCCTCCAGCATGGACAGCCACTGATTCGCAGTCGAAGGAGAGATACCTACATCGCGGGCCAGATCTGCCTTATTGAGCAAATTTGCCGAGCGCAGGGCGCACGCGCGCAAAAATCTTTCGAAATCGCGCAGGCTGCCGACATTGGCCAGCGCGCGTACATCGCGTTCGAGGTAGGTGGCGAGATAGGAGTTGTAAAAAGCAACCGGATCGATCTCCGGATTAGCGTAGAGCTCAGGGTAACCACCTCGCACGATAGCTGCTTCCAGGTTGGTCTGTGGCAGCGCCGCTCGAATTTCCGCGAAGGAGAGCGTTTCCAGCTCCACGATGTCGGCTCTACCAGCGAGCGATTCGGAGATGCTCTTCATGAGCGTGAACTTCTGCGAGCCGGTTAACAGAAACTGACCGTTGACGGCACGATCGGCATCCACTTCTGCCTTGAGATGACGGAAAAGCCCAGGTGCATACTGGACCTCATCGATGATGACGGGAGGAGGATGGCGTTCGAGAAAAGCGCGCGGTTCCTTTTCTGCTTGCTCAGCTTCAGTGGGAAGATCGAGGGAGACAAAGGAATGATTTGGAAAAAGGCGTAGGAGAGTCGAGGTCTTGCCGGTCTGCCTGGCTCCGGTGAGTACGAGGACAGGCCGCGTCTTCACGGAGCGTTCGAGCCTGGGTTCGACGGCGCGGACTATCCACATATGCAAAATATACGATGAAATCGCATATTTTGCACAGTGATTGAAAATAAATGAGTTAAAAGGGTTAGCCGCTGAGCCTTGAGACTAAGAGGCTGAATTCAGCTGATCTCGATGACTTCTCCGCTGCGGCTGGCGGCGTCTTCGGCGCGCTCGGTTAGTTTGCGGGCGGCTTCGTAGAACTCGGCGGCGAGGGTCGATTCGGGACCGGCGAGGGCTACGGGCAGGCCGCGGTCGCCGCCTTCGCGGATGGCTGGGACGAGTTCGATGGAGCCGAGGAAGGGCACGTTGAACTGCTGCGCGGTGCGTTCCGCTCCGCCCTTGGAGAAGATGTCAATGATCTGGCTGCAGTGCGGGCAGGTGAAGTGGCTCATGTTCTCGACGATGCCGAGGACTTCAACGTTGACCTGGGCGAACATTTCGAGGGCTTTGCGGGCGTCCTGCAGGGCTACGTCGCTGGGTGTGGAGACGACCACTGCGCCGGTGAGCGGGACGGTCTGGACGAGGGAGATGACGACGTCGCCGGTGCCGGGAGGCAGATCGACGAGGAGGTAGTCGAGCTCGCCCCACTCGACCTGCTGGAGAAACTGGCGGATGATCTGGTGGAGCATGGGTCCGCGCATGACCATGGGCTTGTCTCCGGGCGAGATGTAGCCGATGGAGATGGTCTTGACGCCGTGGGCGATGTTGGGCTCGATCTGGTTTTGCGGGCCGACCTTGGGCTGGGCGCTGGAGCCCATCATGAGCGGGATGTTGGGACCGTAGATGTCGGCGTCGATGAGGCCGACCTTGTTGCCCATGCGGGCGAGGGCGATGGCCAGGTTGACGGCGACGGTGGTTTTGCCTACGCCGCCTTTGCCGGAGCCGATTGCGATGATCTTGCTTACGCCGGGGAGTGGGAGTGGGGCGGGAGGTACTGAGTGTCCGTGTGCCATGATGTGCTTCCTTCCGAAACTGCTAGTGGTGCCTTATGAATGTTTTTGAGATAGAGGAACTACTTCGTCACGCAAGAATTCAATGCGTCCCTTAAGTTGGTTGGCAAAATCCGCAGTCGCCGGTACATTGACGGGAATTAGTTCTTCGACGCTTTCACCCATTTCAACTGCTTCAACCCATGCTTCCATTTCGGAGCAATATGCCTCAATCGCGTCTGCAGCTCTAGGGTTATCCTCCGTCACGATATAAGCAGGAGGCAAATCTCCGACAATGACCCAAAGACATTTGTCAACGTCCGGCGAGTTGGGAACAATCTTAAACAGAAAAACCCCGATGACCCCGCCGATCCCGTAGGCAAAGTGAAGTTGCTCGATGCTTTTACACCAATCATTGCGTGACAGGAACTCTTTGGCTTCCGTCGCCATACCTCGGAGAAGTGCTGTATCTTCAGCAGAATCCCCGACAATGGAGTCAAACGAGCGCATACCACTCATATCGACGTCGCATTCATTGCTCAAGCCCGCTCCATGATGTACATCATGCGTCTGTTCCATATCTACATCTTCTTTCATCGGCCGGGGCGGACGCTTCCCTGCCCGGCTGGGGCTTGCTTGGCGCGTTTGCGGCGTTCGGATTCGGCTTCGCGGTTTTCGCGGCGGCGCTGTGCTCCTTCGTAGCGGCGGTGTTCGTCGGGGGTTTCGGGGACGAGTTGCGGAACAGGCATCGGGTTACCCTTGAGATCGACCGCGACGAAGACCAGATAGGCGCTGGCGACATGGCGGTATTGGCCGGCCTGGGTGTTTTCGGCGAAGACTTTGACTCCGACTTCTACTGATTTGGAGAATGCCCGGTTGACGCTGGACTTGAGGATAAGCAGATCGCCGACGTGGACGGGCTGGATGAAGTCGATGTGGTCCATGGCGGCGGTGACGACGTGGGTGCGGGTGTGGCGATAGGCGGCCATGGCTCCGACTAGATCGATGAAGTGCATGAGGCGGCCGCCGAGCAGGTTGCCCAGGGTGTTGGTGTCGTTGGGCAGGATGATCTCGGTCATCTCCGACTGGGACTGGGAAACGGAGCGGGGCTCGAGCGAGGCCGGGGGGATTGTTTTGGTTTCGATCATTGCGGTTGTTGCCTCGTTCCTTGTTCTCTTTATTCCTAGTGCGGCGGTTCAACGCGGGTGCGGCCAGTGCATCTAGACTGATAACGGTGCTGGCGCTGATGGAAGCCGTACTTCCAGTTTCGGCAATCGGGCTGGATTTCGCAAATGAGGGTGATGTTCTGTGTCGCCGAATTTGGTGGTTCCCACCCTCTCCACATCAAACGTGGAAAGGATGGGGCACCCAAATCGATGCCAAATCGACGTGTTCTCAGGATGTGTATGGATAAGATCGCAGGGCTTAAGGAAATTCTTCATCTGGACCCGAACAATGCTTTTGCCCGCTATGGGCTGGCGATGGAATATGCCAATCGGGGCGAGATCGAGACGGCGCTGGCGGAGTTCGATGCGCTGCTGAAGGCGCATCCGGACTACACGGCGGGGTACTTTATGGCGGCGCAGACCTTGGCGAAAGCGGAGCGGGCACCTGAGGCGATCCAGCGGCTGCATGGCGGTATTGCCAGTGCGCGGCGGACTGGGAACACGCATGCGCTGAGCGAGATGCAAGGGATGCTGGATGAGCTGGACCGGTAAGTTTCCTTCCGGGTTTGTTGGTGATTCGACCATTTATCCCTTGTCACCATCCATCCCATGTATCAGAAGCGAGACATGGGGCACCCGGTTTTGTTGAAGAAGCAGATCCTTCGCTTTCGCTCAGGATGACAAGTCTGTTTGAATGACAAGCCATGCTGTCTTGCAGAACCAACCATGCCTTATGGTTGCAGGGCTGAGGATGGCAACGTGACAGAGCCTATCTTGCCGGAGTTGCCGTCGACTACGAGGATGCGGACGGAGCCGAGTTTCGATTTCACTTCGATGGGGTGCGTGTAGGGGATGCCGTCGGGCATGCCGGATGCGTAGGTCTCCTGTTTTAGTGAAAGCCGCAGTGTATCGCCGGTGACTTCGGCTTTTTGCGTGGCGTCATCGCGCTGGGCTATGAAGATGTAGAGCTGGTCGGTCCAGCGGTTGGCCGCCGATTTGGATTGGCTCTCGCTGGATTGAGCCTGAATTGATTGACCCTCACCGGCCTGCCCTGGAACTTGCGGCTTGAGGGCCAAGCTGGCGAAGGCGATGCGGAGCTCGATCGTATTGCCTTCGGTCGTCTTGACTGCGTGAGCGACGAGAGCCACGTCACCCACATCCTGCGGGCTCCAGATGGCCTGATGGAAAAGCTCGCGGGTGCTCGAGGATGGCTCACCGTAGAAGTAGCCGTTACGGTAGGTAAGCTTCACGTCTTTGCGCGACGGCACTTTGAGGGTAATGGCGTGGTATTTGCTGTCGGCCTGTATGTCGGGGCGGAAGGCCAGCGCATAGCCCGAGTCGGTGTCGTCAACGATGCCGTCGAGGGTGGCTTTGAGATCGCTGCCTTTGTTAATGGCGCGGCCGCCGGTCGACTCAGCAAGCTGGCGCACCGGGCCCTGAATGCCATGCAGGTCGGTCTGCAGCTGGGCCATGGCTCGGCCGGCGTCCTGGCGGGACTGCGCCGGCGGAGGGCCCTCGAGTCCAAGAGCGGCCTTGTCCTGGCCGACCTGGTCAAGCTTGATGAACTGGTTGGCAAGCGAGGCATCCACGCCGCCGCCTTCTAGGGCCGACGCATCCACGATATAGAGCGCGATGTGGGCGTCATTGAGGGCCTCGCGGGCGTGCTGCAGGCCGGCGTCTGGGAAAGTCGCGCTCTTGTCCAGGCCGACGGCGCGGTCTTCCCAATAACTCAGGGCGCTGTCGCCGGAGATCCAGGCCATGGACTTGTGTCCCGGAACGGCCGAAAAGTGGCGGGAGAGAATCATCAGGATGTCGAGCACATCGCGGAGCGGGCTCTGGCCCATCTGACGCAAGACCGGATCGGTCGAAAATACGCTATCGGGAATTTCAGTGTAATTGCCGTTCACACTGTTGAGATCGACCACGTTGTGGACGGTATCGAACTGCTGGCGCAGGCGCGTATCGTCCTCCTGCGCGCGGGAGACGGACTGGATGTTGGGATACCAGGCGGTGAGCTTCTGGGTGGCCAGGGCGTGGTCCTGGGTTACATCCTGGATGGCGCGGAAGCCGTGTTCGCCAATGGCGTAGATGGCGATGCGCGAGGTGGGGCGGGTGGCCTTGAGGAAACGCAGCATCTCTTCGCGGGCGCGGGTGAGATCGAGGAAAGCGAGATGGCTCTCGTCAAGCAGGAGGATGAGCAGGTCGGGTGCATCCTGGGCTTCGCGGATAACCGGGGTGGCGTTGGTGAAGGTATCGGGCGACTGCGGCGCGGGCGATGTAGACTCGGCTGCGGACGGGGTGGCGTGGCGGAAGCCTTGAAGCTGCTGGCGGCGGCCATTGTCGTAGACTTCGATCTGCTCCTGCCTGAGGTCGGTAACCGGTTTGCCGTGCTTGTCGTAAGCTACCAGGCCAATATCGACCAGGCGGGTGGTGCTTTTCAGGGTGAGGTTCGAGGCGTCGGATGAGTTGCCTGCGGTTTCGTCTCCGGATTCAGAATTGGAGGGCTCGCCGGGCAGGCTTTCGATGGCCTGGATGAGGATTTCCTGATCGGCTTTTTCTTCTGCCGGCGTGATTGGGGCAACGACTGGCTCTGGCGGAGGCGGCGGTGCGGATTCGGCAACCAGCGCAGCAGCTGCCGATGGCTGCTCTTGTGTGGATGCCGCATTGCCAGGCTGAGCTGCTGCAACGGATGGCGTTGGCGATGCGGACGCGATCGATTCGGGATTGGTGTCTGGAGCGGGGCTGTTATTAACGGTGGATTCGGAGCCGAAACGGTGGTAGCCGGTGAATCTAGTTTCGTTGATTTGCAGTTCGACAAGGTCCTGGAATGGGCTCTGCGGCGAAAACTGATACACCTCGTCGGAGGCGGAAACCGAGATACTCTGAACCGGGCAGATAAACGTGCGCGAGCCCATCTGCACAGGCCCGTACTCAACCAGCATAGAGGCACGGTGGATGGGACTGCCGGGCTCGGGGTCAGCATCGATCAACACTCTGCGGACGGCTCCGGTGGTGGGGTCGATGGCGATGATGCCGTGATAGCTGGTAGTCGAGCGAAAGAGATAGTTGGATGAGGACTGATGCTTGTTTGCCGCCGGGTGACTGCGCGCGAACTGGATGTCGTAGTGGGAGACGGAACGGTCGACCTGGAATTGAAAGACTGCGGCCTGGGTGTCGCCGATTTGCTCCCATCGGGCCCAGCTCATTTTGCCTTTTTGAGCGTCTACGAGAACGATTCCGAGCAGGGTGCGGAATTCACCCCAGGAGTTCAGCCCCGAAATCATTGGGACTGAGTTCGTCGCGGGGGCTTTGGCAGCGCCTTTCTGTTTTGTCGCATTAACTTTTTTCAATGTGGGAGATGCGGCAGCAGCGTAGAAGGCATCGCGCTCCGCACCGTCCATGAAAGAGATGGGAACTTCGACGCTGCCAGCGAGGTGCAGTCCGAGATGCTCCGGCCATCCACCGCGTTGCAAGGCCTGCGGAGTGTCGTCAATGTGGTCGGTGACTCGGGTGCCCGTGAAATCCGGGAGGGTGGGAAGGGTGCGCGCGACGTAGTGGATGGTGCGGGCGAGGAACATCTTCTGCGTAGCGAAATCGGGTGTGGGGCGGGATGGAATTTCGCTGGCCGGGGGATCGAGGAAGAGGGATGCATCGGCGAGGCCGCGCAGGGCCTGGGCGGTTCGCGGGCCGGGCGAGGATGCGACGAGTTGCTGGAGAACGGGAGCCCTGAGTTGCGAGGTCAGCTCGACGCCGGCGAGTTTGCGCGCCGTTTCATAATCGGAGAGATGCCTGGCCTGCGCTTCAGAGAATGTCTGCTGCAACTGCTCGACGGTGATCGGAGTCGCTCCGAACACCGTCAGGGAACCTGCCGCCAGAACTACGAGCGCCAGAACTACGAGAAGGATCGCCGCATTGCGCATTGGCTTACCTCAATTTTGACTTACATGACCTTTGCTGCACCTTGAAACCGGTTTAGGGAAACGAGTTAGGGAAACGGGGTTAGGGGCTGAGGGCCGAGGATGGCAGAGTTACGGAGCCCATCTTGCCGGAGTTGCCGTCAACTACGATGATGCGGACGGAGCCGAGTTTGGATTTGATTTCTACGTCGCGATGGTAGGGGATGCCGGCTGGCATGCCGGAATTATAGGTAGCTTGCTGGAGCGAAAGACGCAGCGTGTCACCGGAGACTTCGGCTTTTTGGGCGGCATCGTCGCGCTGGGCTACGAAGATGTAGAGGTTATCCCGCCAGCGGCTGTCTTTCTGTTCGAGCGCCAGGCCGGGGAAGGCGATGCTTAGCTTGATGCCGGCATTTCCAGATGCGGTGTCTGAAGCGGAGACGGCTTCGGCGGTGAGCCTGATTCCGCTTGCGTCCTGGGGGCTCCAGATGGCTTGTTGGAAGCGCTGCTGGGTGTTGCCGGTCTCTTCGCTGTATTCGTAGCCGGTGCGGTAGCGCAGCTTTGCGTCTTTGCGATTGGGAATCTTGAGCTCAAGGGTATGGAATTGGCCATCGGGCGGAGTATCGGGACCGAAGCTGACCTCGTAGAGCGCGCGCGAATCGCTTTCAATGCCGTCGAGCGCCTTGACCAGATCGCCGCGGTCGATGGCGCGGCCACCGGTGGATTTGGCCAGGGCGCGCAGGGGGCCCTGGATTCCTGCCAGATCGAGCTGCATCTGGGCGCCCGATCCATCGCCGAGAGGCGCTTTTGGTGCGCCGCCAGGCACCTGATTGGATGTCGCAGCCGGAGAAGTTTCCGCGCCTGGGGTGTAGCGGGATGCGTCCAACCCTCCACCGGCGAGAGTGGGCATCGAGGCATCGACAACATAGAGCGAGATATGCGCATCGTTCAGGGCTTCGCGGGTGTGGGCTATGGCCGATTCGAGTTGCCAGCTGAAGCGTTTCTTTGCGTCTCCGTCCAGCAGCCTTGACGACAGGTCTGCGAGGGCGCGGTCGCCGGAAATCCAGGCGAGGCTCTTATGGCCGGGCACCGTGGCAAAGTGCCGGGCCAGCGCGGCCATCCCTTCGAGAGCAAGGCGCAGCGGGTTGTTGCCTATGGTGCGTAAATCCGGGTCTCCTAGGGGAACAGCAGCCTGAATATCCCCGTAGGTTTGCACGTTCAGCCCATGCAGATTCTGCGCATCCTGAAGGTTTGCGGCTTGTTGGCGCTCGCGTTCATCCTGCTTTCGGGATAGTGCGACCGCGCTGGCGCTGGGAACCCAGGCCGTCAGTTTTGCAACCATCAGTGCGTGATCCTGGGTTACATCCTGAATGACCCGAAATCCGTAATCGCCGATGGAGTAGAGCGCGACTCGCGCATTGGGACGGGTGGCTTTGAGGAAGCGCAGCATCTCTCCATGGGCCTGATTGAGGTCGGTGAGGGCGAGATGGCTCTCGTCGATGAGGAGGATGAGCAGGTCGGGCGCGGCACCGGATGCGTTTGGATTCGCCTGTGTCAGCACGGCATTGGTGAAGACGCCGGGCTCCGTGGGCGGAGCGGCCGGGGTGGCGACCACGGTGCTGCTGGGTGGCGCCTCGGCGAAGGTGGGGTGATGGAAAGCGGCGATGTGCTGTTTGCGGCCGTTGTCGTAGACTTCGATCTCGTCCTGTTTGAGATCGGTGAGAGGCTTGCCGTGCTTGTCGGTGGCGACGAGGCTTAGATCGACGAGGCGGGTGGTGGCTTTGAGGGTGAAGCTGGCCTCGCTGGAGTTGGCTGCCTTGGTTGAAGAATCTGGATTGGCATCCATGCCGGGCAGACTGGTGGCGGGGTGGATGGAGATTTCAGGCTCCGGGGTAGGCGGGGGGGAAGCGGGGGCGGGGGCTGCTTCGGGAGTGGCTTTCGCTGTCTCGGCTGTATCTGCATCGGGGGCTGCCGCGGCGGGCGCGGAATCTGCTTCGAGTGGAGTTGCGCCGGGATTCTCAGGCTTGTCATCTGCCGAACCGATCAGCAATGTGGACTCTGAGCCGAAGCGATGGTAGTTGGTAAACTCCACGTCGTTCAAGAGCAACCTGTCGGTCTGGGTGATGACTCCGTGGCTTTCAAACTGTGCGAATGATCGTGAAAGCGAGACACTGCGAATCGGGCAGAAACGGGTGTCGTCGCCGATCTTCATCGGACCGTATTCGACCATCGTCGAGGCGCGGGAGATCGAGTTATCCGTATGCTGATGCTGCAGATCGGCCTCGATGGTGATGCGCAGAACGTTGCCATTCTCCGGATCGACTTCGAGACTGCCATGGTATCCCGGTTTGATTGCCAGGTTTTTTTGATCATCGTCTGACAGGTCGTTAAACACCCGGTCTGCGCGGCCCTCGCAGCAGTAATTCAGCTGGTAGTGGGAGACAGTTTGGGGCACCGAAAACTGGAAGACGGCGACCGGCTTGCCGTTCTGCATCTCCCATCGCTGCCAGGCCAGTTTGCTGCGGGCCGCGTCGAGAAGGACCAGTCCGAGGACGGGCCCGAATTCTCCCCATGAGGTCATGCCGGCGACCTTGCTATTGGCTCCGACGTCTTTCTTCGAGGAGAGGCTGGCGATGACGGTGGGATCGTCGGACTCGCGGCCGTCGCGGAAGGCGATGGTGGCATGATGGTCGCCGATCCAGTAGAGGTCTCCGCGGCGCTCCTGCACCAGCGCGATGCCGCGCAGGCTGTCGCTGTACTGGCGGGTAGTGCGGACTGCAAGGAAGTTGGGCAGAGTGGGCAGCGTATGGAGGACGTAGTTGACCGTACGGGACATGATGGCCTTTTGCGTGGCCAGGTCGGGCGCGGGCGTCGAGGGCAGTTCGCTCGAAGGCGGATCGAGAAAGGCTGACTGGCCGGCGATGGCGTCGAGTGCCTGGGTGGTTTTCGGCCCGGGGCTGAGGGCGATCAGCTTTTGCAGCGCGTCGCCGGTCAGGCGCTCGCTCAGCTTGACGTTTGTGAGCTGCCGGGTTAGCTCGTCATCTGTCTGGTTGGAGGTATGGGCTGAGGTGATTTCTTCCTCGAGTTGCTGAACCGAGATTGGTTTGGAAGCGAAGGCCAGCGACAGAGGGGGCGCCAGGACCAAGAAAGCCAGCACCAAGCATGCAAGGATCGCGACGGCCAACGGCTTGGAGCGCATTCGATTTGGCCCTCAGAACATTAGATAGGATCTTTGAGCGTGCGGTTAGGAGAGATTTACGGTCAGTCTCTCGAATTTATTTAGGGATGCAGCGCCGACGATGGCAAAGTGACGGAGCCCATCTTACCCGAGTTACCATCGACTACGATAACTCGGACGGAGCCAAGCTTCGACTTAGGCATCACATCGCGGTGATAGGGGATGCCAGCGAGCATTCCGGAGGCATAGGTGGCCTGCTGGAGCGAGAGTCGCAAGGTGTCGCCGGAGACTTCGGCTTTCTGGGTGGCGTCGTCACGTTGGGCTACGAAGATATAGAGATCGTCTTTCCAGCGGCCATCTTTCTGTTCCAGGGCAAGGCCGGGCAATGCAATTCGCAGGCGGACGGTTGGGTTGCCGGAGGCAGAGTCGGTAGCGGCGACGGCTTCGGCAGTGAGTTGGATGCCGGTTGCGTCCTGGGGACTCCAGACAGCCTGCTGGAAGCGCTGTTTGGTGGTTGCGGACTCCGCAGCGTAGAGGTAGCCGGTGCGGTAGCGCAGCTTTACGTCTTTGCGGCCGGCGACCTTGACTGCGAGAGCATGGTACTGCCCATCGGCTGCCGAGTCGGGGTCGAAGCCAACTTCGTAGAGCGCGGTGGAGTCGCTGTCGATGCCATCGAGGGCGGCCTTGATGTCGCTGCCCTTATTGATGGCGCGGCCGCCTGTGGACTCGGCAAGCTGCCGCACCGGTCCCTGGATGGCATGCGTGTCCTGCTGCATCTCGGCTGTTATGCGGCCTGCGCCTCCGTTGTTGGTGCGGCCCGCGGCGCCGCCGGAAGTGGCATTCTCCTGCGCAGCGGCAGTCAGCTGCACGTTGCGATTTTGAAGTGAGGCGTCGATGGCGTCGCCCTGCACTGCTGAGGCATCCACTGCGTAAAGGGCGATGTGCGCATCGTTCAATGCTTCCCTGGTATGTAATAGCGCGGCTTCCATCTGCTTACCGCCCTTTTCCATGCCCACGGCCTGATCTTCCCAATCGGCAAGGACACTGTCGCCGGAGATCCACGCGAGGCTCTTGTGACCGGGAACGGAGGCGAAGTGGCGAGCCAGAGCGACCATTACTTCCAGAGCGGAGCGAAGTGGATTCTGGCCCATTTGACGCAGCTCCGGGTCGGTTGAGGTGATGTAGTCGGGCACCGCGTTTTCGTTGCCGTTGACGTAGTTCAAGTCGGAAGCGTTGTGCACGGTGTCGAACTGCTGGCGAATGCGGCGGTCGAGCGCCTGGGCCTGGGAGACGGCCTGAATATTGGGCATCCAGGCGGTGAGCTTGGCCATGACGGCTGCGTGATCCTGGGTTACATCCTGCAGGACGCGGAAGCCGTGTTCGCTAACCGAGTAGAGCGCAACGCGCGAGTCTGGACGGGTGACCTTGAGGAAGCGCAGGACTTCGGCGCGTGCGCGGTTGAGGTCCTGAAAGGCGAGATGGCTCTCATCCATGAGGAGAATGAGCAGGTCGGGCGCGTCCTGCATTTCGCGCGCGATGGTGGCGGCATTGGTGTAGGCGCCGGTGTCCGGGGATTCCGCGGGCTGGGCAGGCTTTGGCGCGGCGGCGCCAGGCACCGCGTGATGAAAGGAGACGACCTGCTGCTTGCGGCCATTGTCGTAGACCTCGATCTCATCCTGTTTGAGGTCGGTGATGGGCTTGTTGTGTTTGTCGAGCGCGACCAGGCCGAGGTCGACCATACGAGTGGTGACTTTGAGGGTGAAGCTGCTGCTGGCGGGTGAGGCAGAGTCGGCCTCCATACCGGGGAGACTGGCGGCAGCCTTGACCTCCATCTCCGGATCGGGTGCGGGAGGTGGATTTGTAGCGGCGGCGTTGAGTGCAGCGGCTGGCGATGCGGCTTCCGGCGCGTGGACAGCTTCAACCGGTACGGCTGCGGAATCGGCTGCCGTGGATACGGACGGCGCAGCGGTTTCGTTCGGCGCATCCGGCTGCAGAGCGGGGCCGAGCGCCGCAGCTGGCACGTCGGCTACTAGCGTGGACTCGGAACCGAAACGATGGTAGCCGGTAAAGGTCGCTTCGTTGAGCTGCACTACGGCCATCTCTGTGAATGGGCTGGTGGGAGTGGGCTGGTAAGGCTCGTGCGAGACCGAATCGGAGACACTGCGAACGGGGCAGATGTAGGTGTTGTCGCCGATTTTGACAGCGCCGTACTCGACCATGATGGCGGCGCGCTGAATGGCGTCTTCCGACTTAAGATCGGCTTCAATGGCAATGCGCAGGATGATGCCGGTATCGGGATCGACGGTGAGGGCACCGTGGTATCCGATGATCTGATGGAACTCGGCCCTAGTGGATTTGAGCATGCCTTTGCTGGGTCCGGTCTGGCCGCCGCCGCGCCCGTTGCCCCCTTTGGAGTAGACGCTGTCGATCACCTCGTTGGATTGCACGCAACAGTACTGGACATTGTAGTGAGAAACGGAGCGGTCTATGGCGAAATGAAAGACGGCAACCTGGCTTCCGTTTCTTGTTTCCCAATGCGACCAGCCAAGTCTTCCTTTGGCAGCATCGACGAGCACGAGACCGAGAATGGGGCCGAATTCACCCCAGGAGGCGAGGCCGTTGGAAGATCTGGATTGGGATGAGGTTTGACCGGCCTTTTCGATTCCACCGGCAGAGGCCAACGACGGGTCGTCGGTCTCGCGGCCATCGCGGTAAGCGACGGGGACCTGCGACGTGCCGTCGAGATGCAGGCCGGCGCGGGTGGGCCAGCCGCCTGGCTCAAGGATCTGCGGCAGATCGTCGAAGTGTTCGGTGACGCGATCCGCAACGAAGTCGGGCAGCGTTGGCAGCGTGCGCGCGACATAGTTGACTGTCTTGCCCATGATGGCGCGCTGCGTGGCGACATCGGGAGGCGGAGTTGTAGGAATTTCAGCGGCAGGCGGATCGAGGAAAACGGAAACAGCGGCCAGGGCGCGAAGCTCGGTGGCGGTCCTGGGGCCAGGGCTGGATTGAAGCAGTGCGTTGAGCACCGCCGGGCTCACGCGCTCGGTCAGTTCCACATCGGCGAGTTGCGCCGCTTCCTCGCTGTCCTTTTTGTGCGCGGTTGCGACTGCCTGCTGCAGCTGCTCTTTCAACTGCTCGATGGTCATGCGGCGGGCGGCGTGGGATGGAATGGGAAATGCAGCCAGAAGTAAGGCGGTTGCCGAAACAAGGACGAGTCTGGCGAGCTTCTGTTGCTGCTTCGGTATGCGCTTCAATTTGCCCTTTGATTTATCCATCCGCCGGCCGCCGTTTTCTCCGCATCAGGAACTCTACATCCGGTCTGGTACGACAGACAAACTTGTTTTCATAAATCCGGCAAAACGCTTTTCTTAAGGGAATGAGTGGCATCGGTTCGGTTTCGGAATCGAAGCGATACAAAGGTGGAGAGATGCCGCTTTTTCATGCTACGGGAATCCGTTCTGTGAATCAGCCCGCATCTTTTGGCCGGGTCGGCTACTCTAAAAGCAATCTCCGGGAGGACTGATGTCCCAAAGCGCCGCTCTGCCCCTCACCCTTGGCGAACTTCGTTCGAGCCGCCTTTATTCTGAAGCCAAGCTGGCCCACCGCACCGTGAAGGACGAAATGCGCGAGAACCTGATCGTGCGCCTGCGCGAAAAGAAGCCGCTGGACCGGACTCCCCTTTTTGAGGGCATCGTGGGCTATGAGGACACGGTGGTTCCGCAGGTAGCGAATGCCATTCTCTCGCGGCAGAACTTTATTCTGCTGGGGCTGCGCGGGCAGGCCAAGAGCCGCATCCTGCGAGCGCTGACAGGGCTGCTGGATGCGCAAACGCCTTATGTTGCGGGCTGCGAGATTCGCGACAATCCGTATGCGCCGCTGTGCAAGCGATGCAAGCTCTTAATTGCCGCGCAGGAGGAAGCTACGCCGATTGCATGGATGACGCCGGAAGACCGCTACGTGGAGAAGCTGGCTACTCCGGATGTGACGGTGGCTGACCTGATAGGCGATCTCGATCCGATCAAGGCGGCTCGCGGAGGCCACGATCTGGCGAGCGAGTTCACCATGCACTATGGCCTGCTGCCGCGGGCCAATCGGGGCATTTTTGCGGTGAATGAGCTGCCGGACCTGGCGGGCAAGATTCAGGTCGCGCTCTTCAATATTCTGCAGGAAGGCGATATTCAGATCAAAGGCTATCCCGTGCGGCTGATGCTGGATGTGGCGCTGGTTTTCAG
>DATAZR010000099.1:0-46135 GCA_036271955.1 Acidobacteriaceae bacterium | reverse complement strand
CGGCACCAACGATTCATCCAGCATCACTGCGGGCCTGACGACGGTGGTTGAGGCTATTATTGCGGCAGCTCCTAGCAGCAAGCATCTTCTGCTGGTTCCCTTTGATGGAACTCATGCTTCGGAGATCGTGGCCGTCGTATCTGGCCTTGGACTGCCGGCTGTAACGTCAGTGAGTACAACAGGCTGGTTCGATACTGCCGATTCGGTGGACAGCGTTCATCCCTACAATTACGCTTCCGTTGACTTCATCGCTCCACTGTTGATACCAGAAAT
The DNA here is from genome assembly GCA_036271955.1 of Acidobacteriaceae bacterium. Lineage (GTDB taxonomy): Bacteria > Acidobacteriota > Terriglobia > Terriglobales > Acidobacteriaceae > Acidicapsa. The sequence goes on along the minus strand of DATAZR010000099.1, from coordinate 45,862 downwards.
TACTTTGGTTCTATATCCCACAAGCGGCGGTTCGGGGGAGTCTTCCTATGAATTCTCGTAGTCAAATCTGCCATTCCCACCGCCACTCGTCTGCGTGCTTCTCGCAGCAGAACCAACCATCATCTGTGTGTACTCCTCGATATTTGGAAAACTCCAAGTCGCAGAGTGTGCACAGCCGCGTCTCACCGTACCAATACGGTGCGATCTTGACGGCAAACTCGCGTAACTTGTTAAGAATGTTCAAGAGCCCAAAGATTAGCGCATCTTCGGCCTACTGGCAATGTCACTTTAGTGGGGAAAAGCTGTTGGCGACGTAGTCAACAGTTGGCATGGCTTTGCTGGGCTATGAAAAATGGTAGATGAAGGCTGAGAAACGGAGCGGTCTCATCGAACGGCTGTATTCGGTCTCATCGAGCGGCTGCAGCTACAAACCTCTTTGCCTTCTGTTGAGCAGAAAAGACTTGGCCAAAAGAGTAGGCCTGCGATGGGAAAGCCGAGTTTACAGGATGGGTTCCAAGTGTCTCTTTTGCGCTTGGATGACTGGACAGTCGTTTGTAACCTGAATAAGGTAGCTCCCCGAGGGCAGCCAATCTTATCTTTCAAGGAATTTTCATGACTGACACTACTAAGAAGACCAAAGCTCCTGCCAAGCCACGCAAAATCGCTGCGAAGAAGAGTGAAGTTACGGCAATCGATCAACCAAAAGGCGTTTCCCATGAAGAGGTTGCGACCCTGGCGCATCGCTTCTGGGCCGAACGCGGCCACCGGCATGGCAATCACGTAGACGACTGGTTTCGCGCCGAGCAGGAACTGCGTGGAAAGGCATCCTAAGGGTAACCGGGCGGATTCAGGGATGGCTTTCTGAAGCCGGGCCTGCGTATACTGTTGCCACGGCAGTGCAGCCCGGCTTGCCAAGATTGAGGTGCGACTTCAGTAGCGACCCTCGTTCTGAATACCGCGATGTATCGCGAGGTTTCTCCGCTTCGGGGGCTTCGTTCTGGCGCGTGACGGCTTTTGCGCCCGGCAATTTCCTGAGCGGATTGGGTCATGTACTGAGTTGCGCGTTTCTTCCCTCTCCCTGTGCCCTTTGCGGCGCCCTTCTTCCTCAAATTTCTGCAGCGCCGGTGTGCCTGGCCTGCTGGAGCGAGATTCCTCCGGCGCGCGAGAACTGCTGTGTGCGCTGTGGCGAAGATCTGTTCGAAGCAACTGCGACGAGCACGGCTGCGGCCAATCTCTGCCGGCCCTGCAGGATGGCTCCTCCTGCATTTGTTCAAGCGGTGAGCTACGCAGTCTACGAAGGTTCGATGCGCGCCGCGATCCACGCGCTGAAATATAGCCGCATGGCTCCGTTGGCAAGAGAACTTGGCTCCCGGCTGGCCTCGGCAATGGCCCAGCTGGCTCCCGAGTCGAACGAAGACGCTCATCGGGAGATGCTTGTCGTTCCGGTTCCGCTACATCGCAGCCGCATGTCGCAACGAGGATTCAACCAGTCGCGAACCCTCGCCACCGAAGCCTTGCGCATTCTCAGGAGAACCCATCCCAAGTGGCGGCTGGAGCTGTCTTTGCGCTCACTGATGCGGCAACGATCTACGGAGAGTCAAGCGGGGTTAACTCCCCGCCAGCGTCGCCTGAATCTTCGCGGCGCTTTTTTTGTGCCTGGTTCTGAAGCGGTGCGTGGGCGCCACATTCTGCTGGTCGACGACATTTACACCACCGGAGCCACGGCGCGGGCCTGCAGCAAAATTCTTGTCGAGGCGGGTGCAGCTTCTATCCGCGTGGCCACGCTGGCGCGGGCGCAGCGCAGGGTTCCGCTGCAGATCCGTGATAGCAGAAATTACAAAAGACTTTCGATTCTGGCTGCTGACGCGGCTGGTCCGGACGAATTCGGTCCGGATAAGTCCAACACAATAACAGTTCACTAATTCACGACTTGGGGTACGCACGCAACCGGCAAGACAGGCAACGAAGGCAAGTAACCAGATACCTAACTCTTACGAGGGAAAGCGATGTCGCTGGGAAAAGCCATGATACATGCCCGTAAGCAGAAGTCACTCGCCAAGGCAGCAGCTCACGCCGCTCACAACGACGCCCAGAGCTGGAGCCAGTCTGGCGTCATGTCGAGCCAGGTGATGCAGATGCCGGTGCTTGTCCTGAATGCCTCCTATGAGCCGATCAACATCTGCGGCGCTCGCAGGGCGCTGGTGCTGGTGCTCAAAGGCGTCGCCAAGACGGAAGAGGAGCACGGCCTGATGCTGCACGCGCAGCGCAGCCGCATGGCCATGCCGTCGGTGATCCGGCTGCTCGAGTACCGGCGCATTCCGCATCAGACGCGGGCGCTGTCGCGCAAAAACATCCTGCTGCGCGATCGCAACACCTGCCAGTATTGCAGCGTGGTGCTGCCTTCGAGCGAGCTGACGCTGGATCATGTGATTCCGCGCTCGCGTGGCGGCAGTTCGACCTGGGAAAATCTGGTCGCCTGCTGTCATGGCTGCAACCGTCGCAAGGGCAACCGCATGCTGCATGAGCTGGATGACATGAAGCTGCTCCGCGAGCCGAGAACCTTCAGCCTTCACACCAGCCGGCAAATTATGCGTATGCTGGGGCGCGGCGACGACCGCTGGCGCAAGTACCTCTTCTACTAGAGCAAATCTTTTAGTACGAGGGCTGCTTTGCAGGCGGCACATTCGGCTTGGGCGGATGCTTGTGCTCTTCGGGTTTGACTGGATCGACAGGGCCGGATGGGTTGTTTGGCGAAGTCGGATCGGTCGAGGTGCCGGGAGTATCTGGTTTTCCGCTCATTTCAGGATGTTCCCTTCACGCCCGAGAGCAGCGTAGCCAGTGTCGTTCCGATGGGCGAGCCAAGGCCGGTGCATGGGTCCCATCCCGGCCCTGCAGAATACGTGCCGTTATCTCCGTCAGTGATGTCGTTGAAGCCATTGCCCGGCTCCGCAAATCCATAAAGCGCTGGCTGGAGGAACCCCACGCGTGTGCCGAGCTGCTGATTGAGCAGAGCGATCAGTCCCGCCCAAAGAGGCGCAACCGCGCTGGTGCCTCCCACCACAATCGAATCCCCATCGACGAGGACGTTGTAGCCGGTGTTGGGGGATGCGTCGCCCGCAACGTCCGGCACTCCGCGTCCTGTCTGTCCGGAGTAAGAACCGGCCAGCGAAGACTGATAGCTGGGTTGAGCGAATACGGTGCTGAATCCGCCGCCGGTCGCTCCTCCATCGGCGCCGTCGTTCCATACGGTTTCGTCGCTTATTTCGCCGCCGCTGGATTCGAGAGCGGTGCCGCCGCAGGCCAGCACATTGGGGCTGGAAGCAGGGAAGTCGACGTTGTTCGAGCCATCGCTCACGCCGTCGCTGGATCCATCGTCGCCTGCAGCCACAGTGATTGTGACGCCAAGCGCGGCGCCTTCCTGCGCGACCTGATCGAAGGTGGTCATCAGCTGGTTGGTCCAGCTGGACTCCGGCCCTCCCCAGCTGATTGAGATCACCGAGGGATTGTTCGTCGTGTCATGAATCGCGGTGCTCAGTGCGTCCTGAAAGCCCTGCGATGTATTAGGCGTGAAATAGACGACGATCTTCGCTCCAGGCGCGACGGCTCCGGCGACTTCGATATCCAGCAGCACTTCTCCGTCGGCGCTGTTCGAGTTGGTGGGGCTGTTCTTGCCCTTGTCGACCGAGACGCTGGTCACCGTGGGTGCAGAGATGCCAAGCGACTGAAAATAGTTGGCGATGTCGGCAGGCTTGTACCCGCCGCCCAGCTCGATGATGCCGATGGTCTGGCCTGTACCATCTACGCCGGTGGGAAAGCTGTACAGCTGGGCTACCTGGTTGGGATTGTAGGAGGTCGATTGCGCTGCGTCGGAGGCTCCACTTAGTCCGCGAAATCGTATGTGGGGCTTTGCCTGAGGGCGGTTGTCGAGCCCAAATACGCCTTGGACGACCTCCGCCAACTCAGGTGGCAGGTGGATTGCCCCGGTCCTGCCGCGAAACCTTCCCTTGGAATGTTGGTAATCGTTGAGGCTCACGCCAAAGGCAGCCTGGAGATCGGCCACCGTGCCTTGCAGCGTGATGGTGCGCCGTGCGACCTCGTCCTCGCTTGGCACGACGGTGAGATTGTGCGCGGCGGCGAAGGCTTTCACTCGCTCGATGTGCTGCGGGTCGGCCCCATAAGTCGAGGCGAACTCATCATGGCTCAGGGTCTTGCCCTGCAGATGATCGAGCTTGAGCTCGCGCCGCTGCTTGAGCACGACCGAGACCTCGACCAACTGGCCTGGGTCCGTTGGCCCGACCATCGAGGCGCCATCTACAGGGGTTCGCTCGCTGCCGGGGAGTGCAACTTTGTTGGCATCGGCCATCGTTATCTCCAGTTCCTATACTTGGAACTTGTTTCGAGCAGTTAGGATGCTTGCGCTCCAGCAAATGCCGGAAGACGCAAGCATACCTCAACTTGAAACGATTGCATCGCCCGAACTTCTCTTAGGAGTGTTTGCGCTTGTGGCTGCGATAACGCTTGATCAGTGCATTGGTCGAGCTGTCGTGCTTGAGTTCGGGCTCGGCTTCGTTTTCGAGCTCGGGGATGATGCGCACTGCCAGCACTTTACCCAGCTCCACGCCCCACTGATCGAACGAGTCGATCTGCCAGATCGCTCCCTGCACGAAGACGCTGTGCTCATAGAGCGCAACCAGCTTGCCCAGCGTGGCGGGAGTCATCTTTTCGGTGAGGATGACCGACGACGGCCGGTTGCCCTCGAAGGTTTTGTGCGGAATCAGCCAGTCGGCAATGCCGTCGGCCTTGAGCTCTTCCGCGGTCTTGCCAAAGGCCAGCGCCTCGGCCTGGGCGAAGACGTTGGACATGAGCAGATCGTGATGGCGGCCAAGCGGGTTCAGCGATTTGTAGAAGCCGATGAAGTCGCAGGGGATGATCTTGGTTCCCTGGTGAATGAGCTGATAGAAGGAGTGCTGTCCATTGGTGCCCGGCTCGCCCCAGAAGATGGGTCCGGTCTGGTAGTCGACCACGCGGCCATCGAGCGTGACATGCTTGCCGTTCGACTCCATGGTGAGCTGCTGCAGGTAGGCAGGGAAGCGCTTGAGGTACTGGTCGTAAGGCAGCACTGCAACTGTCTGCGCGTCGAAGAAGTTGTTGTACCAGATGGCCAGAAAGCCCATGATCGCAGGCAGATTCTGCTCGAAGGGCGCAGTGCGGAAGTGCTCATCCATCTCGTGGAAGCCGGCGAGCAGGGCGCGGAAGTTATCCGGCCCAAGCGCGATCATGTTGGAAAGGCCGATGGCCGAATCCATCGAGTAGCGGCCGCCAACCCAATCCCAGAAGCCGAACATGTTGGCCGTGTCGATGCCGAACTTCGATACTTCAACTGCATTCGTGGAGACAGCGACGAAGTGCTTCGCCACCGCCGCTTGCTCATGCAGTTTGGCCAGCGACCATGTTCGCGCCGAGTGGGCATTGGTCATGGTTTCGAGCGTGGTGAAAGTCTTCGACGAGATGATGAAAAGCGTTTCTTCGGGATCGAGATCGCGTGTGGCTTCGTGGAAGTCCGTCCCATCGACGTTAGACACAAATCGGAAGACCAGATCGCGATCGGTGTAGTGGCGCAGCGCTTCGTAAGCCATCACCGGGCCGAGATCGGAGCCGCCGATGCCGATGTTGACGATGTTCTTGATGGGCTTCTCGGTATAGCCGAGCCACTTGCCCGAGCGGACGCTTTCGGCAAAGGCCGACATCTTGTCGAGTACTTCGTGAACCTCGGGAACGACATCTTTGCCGTCGACTTCGATGACCGCGTCCTTGGGAGCGCGCAGGGCGGTGTGCAGCACGGCGCGATTTTCAGTGATGTTGATCTTGTCGCCGCGGAACATCGCTTCCATGTGCTCGCGCAGACCGGACTCTTCCGCGAGCTGGCCGAAGAGCTTCAACGTCTCGCCGGTGATGCGGTGCTTGGAGTAGTCGAGAAAGATGCCGGCGGCCTCGGCGTTGAATTCCTCACCGCGCTTGGGATCGTCGGCAAAGAGCTGGCGAAGATGGGTCTGGCCGAGCTTGGCTGCGTGGGCTTCAAGGGCTTGCCATGCGGGTAGCTGCTTCAAGGGTGTCTTGCTCGATATCATCTTCTTCTCCCGGATTCACAGTATGGATTGCTAGTTAGGATGATCTTGATTGGGCTCACGCTAGTGAAGATGGCGCGCGGCTATCGTTCCGTTACGAAATTCCTCACAGCTCAACGCAGGATTATACGCCGCATGGACAGTACGGAAAGTGAAACCGGCCCGTCCATGGAAACGCCCGCGTGAAGTTGGATTCACGCGGGCGGCCGATGGGTGCACTTAGCTTTGAGCCGGGTGCATCTGGTTTATTTTGCTGCTGGCTCGACTACCCCAGGCATCACATCCAGAGCCTTGCGCTTCTGCTCTTCCAGCTCCGGATGCGGCATCGGCTTGCGCGGCAGCATCTTGTCGCGCTGAGCGGCGTTGTAGACGAAGATCGCTTCGACCGTGGCAATCTGCTTGAGATCGGCAGGCTGCAGACGCTCGACCGTGTCTTCGTTAGAGTGGTGGGTGCGGCTCTCGTAATCCATATCGTCCTGGATGAACTGGAAGCCGGGGATGCCGACGGCGTCGAAGCTGAGGTGGTCCGTGCCGCCGGTGTTGCGATTGGTCACGGTGGTGACGCCGAGGTCCTTGAGCGGGGCCATCCACTGCGCGAAGATCGGCGCCATGCCGTAGTTGCCCTGCGTGTAGATGCCGCGAATCTTGCCGGTTCCGTTGTCGATGTTGAAGTAGCCGGAGACCAGCTTCTGCTCAGGCTTGATGGTGAGCGGCCCCGTCGACCGGCGCATGAACTCAGGCAGCTGCATCTGGTCGGGAGTGGTCGCGGTCGCCGCCGATCCGAAGTGGATTCTGCAGTAGCCCCTGGAGCCGAAGATGCCCTGCTCTTCGCCAGTCCACAGCGCGATGCGGATGGTGCGGCGCGGCTTGAGGTCCAGAGCCTTGAGGATGCGGACCACTTCCATTGCCACGACCGTGCCTGCGCCGTTGTCGGTAGCGCCGGTGCCTGCGATCCAGCTGTCGAGATGGCCGCCGACCATGACCACCTGATCCTTGAGTGTAGGGTCGGTGCCGGGGATTTCAGCAACGGTATCGAAGCCGTGCTCGTGCTCGCCGGTAACCTTGGTCTCGACGTTGATCTCGACCGAGACGGGCACATGAGCCTGCGTGAGCCGGTAGAGGCGTCCATAGCTCTCGATCGCGGCTACGGCAACGGGAATCTTGACCGCCTTCTCGGCGATGTAAGGAGTGCGGCCCAGCGTTGCGCCGTTGTCGTCAAAAAGCGTGCCGCCGGAGCCGCCGCCATTCTTGGCGTCGCGGCTGGGCTCGATGACCGCAGCGACTTTTTCATCGGCAAAGAACTGCGCGATCTTGTCGATAAGACGAAGCCGTTCCATGCGCTGCTGGATGCGAGCTTGTATGTCAGGAGATATGCCAGCACTACCATTGACCGGGAACTCCGTCATCTCTTCCAGCTCTTTGTCGGTGTAGCGCTCGAACAGAGCCTTCTCCACCGGCGGCACTTCACGCATCGCGCCGAAGAGGACGACTTTGCCGCCCAGTTTGCCCTTGTAAGTATCGATGTCCTTCTCGCTTTGAATGCTGACGAAGGCCACATCGCCGGTGACCGGGCCGGGCGTCGAGGGCGACCACGGCGTGGCCTGCACGATGAGCACGGCGGTATCGGGCGTGACCATGCGGGCCCAGGTATTGAGCTGCTGCCAGCCCAGGCCAAACTCGCCCCAGTCTTCCAGGTGCGAATTCTCAAGGCCAATCTTGGTCAGCGTGTCGCGGGTCCATTCGTTGGCCTTTTTCAGATTGGGAGAGCCGGTGAGACGCGATCCAATGCCATCCATCAGGCCATATGCGAAATCCATCACATGCGAGTGATTCAGGCCTTCGTCGCGAATGCGCTGATAGGCATTCAGGTCCAGAGTTTCGGTGGCAGGCTGAACTTCGGCGTAAGGATCGACTTCAGCGGGCGCTGCTTTCTCGGTTTTGGATTTATCCGCCGCATTCAGCGCGTAGGGCGTGGCGAGTGCGAGGCAGGCCGCAGAGATCAGACTGATCCATTGCGAAGAGTTAGGTCTAGGCATTCCGGCAATCTCCAGGGAGAAATTTATAGGGTGCGGGTAACGAGGATGATTGTAGCGTGCGCAGGCCGCGCTCGAAGACAGAAGTTGCAGCGCACCTGGCCGACTTACGATAGAAAGATGGACCACTCAAGGGCGATGCCGCGACGCATGGAGATGCATTGGAAGCTGCGCAGCCGCGAACTGAAGTTAGGCGAGCACACGCTGGTGATGGGCGTGGTGAACATTACGCCTGATTCCTTCTCCGATGGCGGCTTGCATATGGAACCGGCGCAGGCAATCGAACATGCATTACGCCTGTTGGACGAGGGTGCGGATTTGCTCGATCTGGGTGCGGAGAGCACGCGGCCCGGTTCGCACGCAGGTGATCCAAAAGCCGCTGCCGTAAGCGCCGAGGAGGAGCAGGCTAGATTGCTGCCGGTGCTGGAAGGGCTGCTCAGGGCGCGCCCCGATGCGATCGTTTCCATCGACACTTATAAAGCTGCTTCGGCGCGGGTAGCACTCGCTGCAGGCGCTGAGATCATCAACGATGTCAGCGGTCTCAACTGGGACAGTGAGATGGCGGGGGTATGTGCCGAGGCTGGCTGCGGCGTTGTGCTGATGCATACGCGCGGCCGTCCAGATGAGTGGCGCGAACAGCCTCGATTGGCTCCCGAGGCAGTGATGTCTATGGTCCGCGAAGGGCTTTCTTCGAGCCTTGAAACGTCGCTGGCCGTTGGAATTCGGCCGGAGTCAGTTGTTCTCGATCCCGGATACGGCTTCGGCAAGCGGTTGGAAGAGAATTACGCTTTGCTGGCCCGGCAGGCCGAACTTCTGTCTTTCGGAAGGCCGCTGCTGGCAGGGCTCTCGCGGAAGTCGTTCCTGGCCAGGACACTCGAAAAAGCAACTAACCGATACATCGATGAGGATTCCCGCGACACTGCCAGCGTCGCAGCTCTCACCGCAGCTATTCTCCATGGCGCATCGATTGTGCGAGTACATAGGGTTCGGGCCGCCGTCGAGGCCGCGGCGATTGCGGACGCCGCACTCCGAGCGGTATATACAGGGAATGCGATTGCAGAAGACGAAAAGAGCCCGTAAAGGTATTCACGGGCTCGTGCGCTGTACGGATTGTTTTTAAGACGGGTTCTTCAGGCTTCAGCTTCTTCGAGAAGATCGGACTCCATCTCGGATTGGCGGGCGGAGGACCACTTTTCGAGGTAGACAATTCCCAGCACCAACCCGATCAGAAAGACCGAAACCGACGTATATTCCATAGTCGACAGCCGTTGATCTTCTCTTACTGTCTGATAAATGACAACTCCGTGGACATTGCGGGGCGTCATTCTCTGTTCGCTGGGCGCGGGAGATTTCGGCATCTGCTGCAGATAATCTGTAGAAACCATCGCACTGAAAATCAGGCCGCCCAGCCCCGGCAGAAGAAACAGCAAGGCGAGAAATTTAAGAAGTGCGAGATGTGTGCGTTTCATACCAACTCCACATGCAGTTGAACATTCCGTTTCGCAGCAGGCACCATCCGGCTCCTGCCCGAACGCTCAATTTCTCTAAAAATGAATGGGATAGAGAACATCGAGCCCAGGTTGTAAGCGCTCTGATCCTATCAAGGAGACGACACGAAACTACGGATGTCAACCTACATAAAGGTAACGCTCGACGGTGACTGAAGGTGCCATCGCCCAAATTGGAACTATATACGCATGTCCGATGAGTCTGGATTGTTGAAATCCATCTATTTTTGCTCCTGAATCCGGCTGGCCTCGAAACTCACGATCTTCCACTGGCCTTGCGAATTGCGTACGTAGACCCGAGTGTACCTGTAGCGGCCGGTCATTTCCTCGGCGTTCCTGGAGCCGGTGAGTTCGGCCACCGAAGTGACCACAGCGGTAGATCCATAGATCCGGACTTTGCGGTCGGAGAAATTCAACTCAGTCAGCTGCAGCGCTCCAGAACGGAGGTTAGCGATGGCCTGTTCCTTGGTTTGAATCGCTCCCTTGGCGGTGATGGCGGTGTAATCGTCGGCGAGCAATGCGGCAAGGGCGGCGCTGTTCCCTTTGAGCATCGCGGTACGCCAGGCGTCTTCCAACTGATCGATTTTGTGGCGATATTCGTGACGTTGAGCCCGGGGAACTGAGTGAGCGGGGCTATGCTGTCCTGCGAAAGCCGCGCATGAGAACAGGAGCATGGAACCAGCCATAGGGCCGGCAAGAAGCGCAATTCGCAAGGAAGAATGTGCGGCCATAGGCGTAACGAATCGTAGCCTTGGACGCGACCCCAGGTCAAAAGGAATCCGCGTGGAGCTTGCGTTGGTGTGGAAAGAAGCTGATTTTGACCAGTTCCGCCCGGACGAACGGCTAGACCAACGCGGTCAGGTTCTCGACGATGCGCTCGCGCATGCGCTGATAGAGACCACCGACGGCCAGCTTCTGGAAGTGTTCGGAGGAGCGGTGAGCGGCCAGCGCCTTGGCGTCTTTGTATTGCTCATAGATGACGACCGTATCGGGGTCATCCTCAACCTGATGAGGGATATAGCTTATACAGCCCGGCTCCTGGCGCGAGGCCTCGGCGAGCTGGCGCAGGGTCTCTGCGATCTCGGCGCGCTCCTCAAGGGCGAATTTGAGACGTACCGTGAAGCTGATCATCGACAATCCCTTCCTGCTGCGCGCTTCGGCTAGGACTTCAGAGAATCCAGCATATCTGCAAATTCCGGCAAAATCATGGTCTGATCGCGATCTGGCCCTGTGGAAACCATGCCAATTTTTGCGCCGCTCTCGCGCTCCTGGAAACGGAGGTACTCCTGCGCCGCCGCTGGAAGCTGGTCGAATTCCGCGATGCCCTCGGTCGACTGCTGCCAGCCTTTGAGCGTCGTGTACTGGGGAACGATCGACTCCAGCCCCTGCACATCCGCTGGAATGAGGTCGGTGAATTTCCCGTCGATCTCGTAGCCGATGCAGACCGGAATCTCTGCCAGCTCGTCAAGCACGTCCATTTTAGTGACCACCAGCCACTCCGTGCCGTTGACCTGGTTGGAGTAGCGCAGCAGCGGAATATCCAGCCATCCGCAGCGGCGCGGCCGGCCGGTGACAGCGCCGTATTCGTTGCCGCGTGCGCGCAGCGTGTCTGCCGAACTATCGTGAATCTCGGTCGGAAATGGGCCCTCGCCTACGCGGGTGACGTACGCCTTGGTCACGCCGATTACCGTGCCGATGGCCGTTGGGCCAACGCCGGTTCCGGTAGCCGCTCCGCCCGCCGTCGCCGAAGAAGAAGTCACAAATGGATAGGTGCCGTGGTCGATGTCCAACATCGTGCCCTGTGCGCCCTCGAACATCACGCTGCCACCGTCCGCGATGACCTTGTTCAGCAGGTTGCCAGTGTCGGTCACGAAGGGGCGCACCTGCTCGGCGGCTGCCGCATATTCGTCGAACATCTTCGACGGGTCGATGGGTTCGCTGCCAAAAAGCGCATGCGCGATGGCGTTCTTTTCCTGGCAGGCGTTTTCGATGTGCGACTTCAGAATCTTGGGGTTCAGCAGGTCGACAATACGCAGGCCGCTGCGGGCCATTTTGTCTTCATAGGCCGGCCCGATGCCGCGGCTGGTGGTGCCAATCTTCTGCCGTCCCGGTGCGCTCTCGGCGGCTAGCTCAATCATTCGATGGTAGGGCAATATGACCTGGGTGCGATTCGAGACGTAGAGCTGGTTGTCCACATCGACGCCGAGGTCGCGCAGCTTGGCGACTTCTTTGAGAAAAGCGATCGGGTCGAGCACCACGCCGTTGCCGATCACGCCTTTACAGTTCGGCCGCAGCACTCCGCAGGGAATGAGCTGAAGGACGAACTTCTGGCCGCTGATGATGACGGTATGACCGGCGTTGTGTCCGCCTGCGTAGCGGGCCACGGCGGCGAACTGACCGCTGAGCACATCCACAATCTTGCCTTTGCCTTCGTCGCCCCATTGGGCGCCGAGCACCACTGCTGTCTTCGCGCGCATGAATTCCATTTCCTGAAATCGGCTATCTTCGAGCGGTTGTATCCAGATGCCGGGTAAAGCGGTTGGCCGGGTGAGCCTTAGGTGCAGCTGTCTGGGAGCGGCACCACTGGTAATGATATACCGGCTCCGGTCCGCGGCTCCATCCGGTCCGTCTGCGTGGCCCCCCAGGAATCCGGAGGAGCAGCCAGTCCATCTAAAATTGCAGAATGCCAGAATTGCCTGAGGTCGAAACCATTGCTCGCGGAGTGAACGAGCGCCTGCGCGACGATCGCATCGTCGAGGTCTGGTTCAGCTCGCACACCCAGCCCTTCAAGACGCCGCCAGCGGAACAGGCCAGCGGGCTCGAAGGCAGGGTGATTCTCGCCGTCCACCGGACGGGCAAACATATCGTCTGCGAACTGGGCGATCCGGGAAATGAGACACCAACCGCCCAATGGATCGTGCATCTCGGCATGACAGGCCGGCTGCTGGTCACTACACCTGACGGCGAAGTAGCGCCGCATACCCATGCGCGGCTGACGCTGGCCAGCGGAAGGGAACTGCGATTTGTCGATCCCCGGCGCTTTGGACGGCTGGAATTTCGGGAGTTGAAGCACGAAAAGTCCTTCACCGGTCCCGGTTCCGAACCGTTGACGATTTCTCCGGAAGATTTTGCCAAGCTCTTTCGCGGAAGGCGCCTCGCTATCAAAGCCGCCCTGCTCAACCAGACGCTGTTGCATGGCGTGGGCAACATCTATGCCGATGAGAGCCTTTTCCGGGCTGGAATCCGGCCAAAACGGATGGCAGGACGGCTGAAGCGCGATGAGCTGATCCGGCTGCACTCTGCGATTCAGGAGGTGCTGCGCCACGCCATCGAACTGGGCGGTTCGTCGGTTTCCGATTATGTGGATGCAAATGGCGTCCGCGGTTTTTTCCAGCTGGAGCACAGGGTTTACCTGAGGACCGGGCAGCCCTGTCTGGTTTGCGGCACGCCGATTCAGAGGATTTTGCTGGCAGGTCGGGGAACTCACTACTGTTCCGTCTGCCAGCGGTGATGCAGGCGCGTTTCAATTGGTTGCCCGCTTCCAAATCAGGGATCGTTACAAAAGTCTTTCTTCCATTTTTAGAATATTGCCTCCATCGCACAGCCCGTAAGTTATAGAAAATGCTCAATCGAAGGATTGGCCTTGCGATTGCTATTAGTAGAGTGCCAGTGATGAGCGGCGACTGTGATTCAATCCAGTTCCGCAATAGTTGAGGGCTCCAGGATGAGAAGAACGCCAATAGAGCGTTCCCCAAATGGAGCCACTCTAATAGAAACCTGAGGGTGATCAATAGAATCACCCCTCAAGGTTCAAATGATCTTGGGAGGCCAGTGCCCAGGACAACAGTTTGAGATTGAGTCCAGCGACAAAAGAACGCCATCCGCCTAGCGGATGGCGTTCTTGGTTTTCCGGCTAATTTCGGCGGAATCAAATTTGTCACTTCTTTTCGCACAGGCATTTTCCTCTTCAATATTAAGGACTGCTTGCGCGTCTTTGGCCTTTACTGCAATACTCATGCGCAGCCGGGGACTGGGTGGAAACCTGCGGGGAACCAATCCAGAGGCTAAAAGCGTATTTGGCCTAGCGGGCCGATCAGCGAGAAATATCCTGCATCCTAACCGCACCAAATAATCTGATCCAGAAGCATCATGGTCGTCGTCTTGCCAGCAACCGGGCTTCCCTGTAGTATCGGAATTGCCCCTATCGCGCAGCGAACATGAGGCTCCCTGGAACGAGTAAATAGCTGGGTAGAGCATGAAGGCTGCGAGGCGCCAAAGTACGCTGTTCGTCGTGAAGACCACCATCCGAGCGAACCCTTCAGCGGAAACCGGTTTACCGGGAGAACTCAGTAGAGAGTAAGTTTGGGGCGATCCAGCCGGAGTATCGTGGAGAATTTCCGATTCCGCTAAATCGCGTCACGAAGACCAGAAAAGATCCGGATCCAATCACGCCTATGTTCTGGCGAAGCGTCCGGCGGATGGGTTTTCGACCCGGTTTTTGAGCAATCCTGCATCGGCTGTTTATGCCGGTCAGTCCTACTTTGAGATTTTTTAACTTGCCAATCGAATCCGTAAGCTACAAATCGATTGACGCTCGGGGAGTAAGGACGGCCATACAGCCGAAAACCAAAGGGAACGCAGCGCCTGAGCAGGCCAACGCTGTAAAGAGCATTTGAATTAGTGGAAACGCACCAGGAAGTGCAAGCATGACGACAGAATCGACGCAGCCGCCTTCAGAGGCGGGGCAGTCCCAGGCTCTTGTGCCTGGGCAGTCGCAGGGGCATCGGCGCCGCCGACGCCGCCGCAAAACCAAAGCCAATCTCGCCGCAGCCCAGAATGGCGCACAGCCAGTGGGCCAGCCGGCGGCACCTCCCGCACAGACCATTCTGCAGTCCGGTCCTCCGCCGCAGGCTCCGCGCCCGCAGCAGCAGGGTGGCCCAAACCAGGGGCAGGGCTCGGGGCGCAAGAAGAAGAAATCGCGCGATCGCGACCGCCAGCCAAATTTCCAGGCTTCCCCGGGCAATAGCATCAATGCCTCCAATGGAAACCCGGGTAATGGCAATGGCGGCGGCAAGAAGCGTAAGCAGCAAAAGGGGCCCCGCCAGTTCGTTGGCCCAATGGACCACAGCTACAGGGTCGCCAACGGCAACATCGCCGATGGCCCGCCGAGTACGATTCCTTTCCAGGGCAACGGCCATGGAGCCTATTACAACGATCCGCCTCCGCCGCGCGGCGCTCCGTCACCGGTCATTGCCGCCGACGCGCCGACCAAGATCTTTTTCTTTATCGAAGATCTCTTCTTCCTGGCCAAAATTCAGGAGGCGAGCCGCAAGCTGGGGGTCAAGGTCGAGTTCGTCAAGGGTGATAAGGATGTGATCACGCGCATCACGGACGCGCCCGAGAGCGAACGCGCCACGCTGCTGGTTTTTGATCTGAATAATACTGCGGCCAAACCGTTGACGATCATTCCGAAGTTCAAGACCAAGCTGAAAAAGTCGGTCTCGATCATCGGCTTCCTCTCGCACCTGCAGGGAGACCTGAAGGCAAAGGCCACCGAGGCTGGCTGCGATACCGTCATGCCGCGTTCCGCCTTTTCGCAGAGCCTGCCCAACCTCCTCCGCCGCTATGGCATGGAAGAGGAAGAAGACTACTATCCGCAGCCGATGTAACTCTTGGCTCCATGATCCAACAATCTCTATGCCCCAACAACGAATGGCGCTTCCAATCGGGAGCGCCATTCGTCTTTTGTAACTTGTCAGGCGGTCTGGTTTCTCATACCATCAAGGCCATGGAAGTCCATCTCACACCCGAACAGGAATTGCAGCTGGCGGTCATAGCGACCAGCGAAGGCATCAACATCGAACAGTTGGTAAAGGAAGCGGCATTGGGGTTGCTTGACGAAGATGCCCGCTTTCGAGCTGCAGTGCGTGAGGGGATCGCTCAGGCTGATCGTGGCGAGTTTATAGAAGAAGAAGAGATGAACGCTCGCTTGGAACACATGCTTCGGTCATAAACAATGCTGATCCGTTGGACGCCTGCCGCCGCGGCAGATATTGAATACATAAGTAATTTATCTCGATGAACAGCATCCCAACTATCGGCTGCCGACTATTCGTAAGCTTTATGACGGAATTCTGTCGTTGCAGTCGTTCCCCAATCGAGGCCGAAGAGGGCGCGAAAAAGGAACGCGAGAGCTTGTTTATTCGCCGTTGCCATACATCGTGACCTATCGCGTGAAAGATCAAATCATCGAAGTCTTGCGCGTCTATCATCGCGCACAAAATCGACCTTAGTAATTACCCCGGAGGCCATGTCATGTGCCGTCCGCCGAGCAGGTGCAGATGCAGATGGTCGACCGTCTGTCCGCCGTTTTCGCCAATGTTGATCACCACCCGATAGCCTGCCGCAAGCTTCTTTTCGCGCGCGATCTCAGCGACCGTCCACAGCAGATGGCTAAGCAGCGCGCTGTCTTCCGTAGTGGCCTCCGCCAGCGAAGTGATGTGCTTGCGCGGAATCACCAGCAGATGCACGGGCGCCTGCGGATGAATGTCCGCAAAAGCGATGCATTGCTCATCTTCATAGATGCGGGTTGAGGGGATGCTTCCGTCGATGATCTTGCAAAATAGGCAACTCATAACTGGACCAGTGTAACTCCTGCAAATGTGGTTCTTATTTGGCAAAGAACTGCGGCGTCTGTCCAGGCCTCCAGGGGTCGTAATGCGCGGCGAACTGCGCGCGGCCCTGGATCGAGGGATGGTCGTAGCTCCAGAAGACGACAAACGGATTCGGATCGGGATCGTCGAGCGAAGTTTCGCCCAGCGCGCTGAACGTGCCCACGGCGGTCTTCTGCGGATCGGGAACCAGGCCGTGAATCGCTTCCTGCCCGTAAACATCGGCTTCGTGCTCGAAGTGGCGGCTGATGGCGCACTCGATGGGCTCGGTGACGAATTGCAATACCGATAGCGCCAGCAACAGAACCACAAGTCCAGATAAATTCGATAAAGATCGGATGTGCCACGCCAGTCCAAGTCGATGCACCAAAGACTCGGCCAGCCTTGCGACCATCCAGAAGAGCGCGAACATTCCCATTGCCGCCAGTGTCAGGCCTTTGGGAATGTGATCCAGCACATAGTGGCCGCTCTCATGTGCAAAAGTGAAGAGGATCTCGTCCGTCGGCATGCGGTCCGCAGTCGTATCCCAGACCACGATGCGCTTTGACGAGCCGATACCCGAGACATAGGCATTGAGGCCGTTGCTCTTTTCGCTGGCCTTCATCAAAAACATGCGTTCCGGCGGAATGCTGGTTCCGGTGCGCTCCACCACTTTTTGCAACTGCTGCACCAGCGCCGGATGCGACTGTGCCAGCGGCTCAAAGTCGTAGAAAAGCGGCTCGACCAGTGGCGGCAGCAGAAAGGTGAACAGCAGCATGACGGGCACAGCCGCCGCCGCAAACCAAAGCCAATATAGCCGTGGCGACCGGCGCACCAACGCCAGTGCAAGCATCAGCAGCGGGGTCTCCACCAACACGGTCAGGCCGAGAGTCTTCGCTTCGTCCAACAGCCACGCGGGCCAGCCTTCCACGCTGATTCCATAATGAAGCGAAAATGTATGGCCAATAGCCTCCAGCGGCAGGTCGACCGCGAGGTAGATCAGCGCTGTCAAAATCGCCGAGAAGACCAGCGTCTGCAGCCAACTCCTGTGAAACCCGGCATAAACTCGCTCCGCCAGCCGCACCGCGGTCCCGGATGAAAGCAGCAGCCAGAGAAGAGCGATCTGCCAGAGTTCCTCGCCGAAGTGAAGCAGAGGCCGGATTCTCCCCAGCACCTTCGCCTTCGCCAGCTTTTCCGGCGGTAAATGATACGGCTGCGCCGGAATGATGTTGCTGGTTCGCGGTTGCGAATCCGCTGGCTCATTCGTGGCTGCAGTCGACGGTTGCGCCGAGGCTGCTGCGGCAAACCCTAAGACGACCGCAAGCACCAAACCGGCCAGTCCGCATCTCCATCTCATCCGATGTTCCGTCGGAATCCCGCTAATCGTCACGCTTTCGCCCCGCTGATCGTCGCTATCTGAGACAATATCCGAAAGAATCGGATTTCGCGCGGCCATTCTCTTTCAACATCATGAGACCTATTTTGTCGGTATTTTCCAAACTGCCCCTTGCAGGCGGCATTCGCATCCGGTCTATCTCTGGCCTAGCTGCCTCTGGCCTTGCTGCCTCGGGTCCCGTCGCCTTGCTCCTCCTCTCGTCTTTGTTTGTCACTGAACTACGCGCCCAGCAGGCGCTTCCGCCGCTTCTGGATACCATGAGTTCAGAGTTGGCCCGCGCCATGGGCTCGCTGGGTAAACAAGGCGACAAGCAGGTTCCACCGTACTTTGTGAGCTACTCGGTGGCTGATGCCGCCGGTGTCTCTATCCGCGCGCAGTATGGAGCGCTGGTGAGTTCTGACGACAGCCGTCAGCGCGTCGTGGATGTGCAGGTACGTGTCGGCGACCCGAAGCTCGACAATACCCACGGCCAGCATCGCGCCGCCGCGGTGAACACACTCCAGTTGCCGATCAGCGACGATCGCGACGCACTTTCCCGTTCGCTATGGCTGGCGACAAACTCAGGCTATGGGACAGCGCTCGACAACTATCTGCGCGTCAAGACTGAGGCCGAGGTTCGCGCCAAGGAAGAAGATAACTCTGGAGACTTTTCTACCGAAGCGCCGCAGGTTTCTGTCGGCAAGCCAGCTCCCGCGCCGGTGGTTGATAAGGCTGCATGGGAGGAGCGCGTGCGCTCGCTCTCCAAAATCTTTCGCGAATACCCCGACGTCTACCAGAACGTCGTGATGCTCACCGCTCAGAGCGAGACGGACTACTACGCATCGTCTGAAGGCTCACGGCTCGCCAACCCGCACCGGCAGGCTCGCCTCGTCGTCTTCGCCGTAAGCCGTGCCGACGACGGCATGGATCTCTTCCGCGCCCAGACCTTCGAGGCCGAGACCGTTGACGGCCTGCCCAAACAGGCTGAGCTAGAAGCGGCCATGCGCGACCTTGGCAAGAGTCTTGAAGAGCTGCGCAAGGCTCCGGTGACCGAGCCCTTCAACGGCCCGGCTATGCTCTCCGGACGAGCTGCTGCCGTCTTCTTTCACGAGGTACTGGGCCATCGGCTCGAAGGCCAGCGCCAGCGCGGCGATGAAGAGGGCCAGACCTTCACCAAGGATGTCAACAAGCCCGTTCTGCCCAGCTTTCTCTCGGTAGCCGACGACCCCACCCGAACGCGCTTTGGCGACACCTGGCTCAGCGGCAGCTATGAGTACGACGACGAAGGCCAGAAGGCCAAGAAGGTCGATCTCATTCAGGATGGAGTGCTGAAAACCTTCCTCATGTCCCGCCTGCCCATCGCCAGTTTTTCGAACTCCAATGGCCATGGCCGCGCACAGACAGGCCGCGTGCCCAACGGCCGCCAGGGCAATTTGATTGTCACCTCGACCAAGGCCGTGCCGGAGACCGAACTGCGCAAGATGCTCATCGAAGAAGCAAAGAAGCAGGGCAAGCCCTACGGCCTCTACTTCGAGGACATTTCATCGGGCTTCGCTGTCACCACACGCAACTCACCGCAGGCCTTCCAGGTCATTCCGCTCGTGGTTTATCGCGTCTATGTCGATGGCCGTCCGGATGAGCTGGTGCGCGGCGTCAGCATCGTAGGTACACCACTCGCTGCGATGAAACGCATCCTCGCTACCGGCGACAAAAGCGAAGTCTTCAATGGCGAATGCGGTGCGGAATCCGGCTCGATTCCTGTCTCCGCCGTCGCTCCCGCAATGCTGCTCACCGAGATGGAAACCCAGCGCCAGCCGCAGGGAACCGAACGCGTTCCCATCCTACCCAATCCCAGCGCAACGCAAACCGCAAGCCTGACCGCAGGAAAGGGAAACTGATGATCAGAAAAATCTTTGCCGTTTCTCTTGTGACTCTTGCGCTTGCTGGTTTCGCCTTTACCGGTTCTACCTTTGCCGCAGCCGAGCAAACTCGCGCCGATGCCGAGAAAGATCCCGTCCTGCACGCCATGCTCACTGAGCTCGATCGCAATCGCGAGCAGCTTCAGTTGAAAGATTTTCAGAAGCCATTTTTCATCCAATACCGCATTGAAGATATCGAGGACTTCCAGACCCGCGCTGATTTTGGAGCAAGCCTCGGCCAGGAGCATCGCCATCAGCGCCTGGCTCGCGTCACGGTTCGCGTCGGCGATTATAAGATCGACAGCTCGACCTCGCGCGGCGATGGCTCGGTTGAACTCGCCGCTCTTGACAACGATCCACTGGCCCTGCGTGCAGGTCTGTGGCAGGCGACCGATCAGGCCTACAAGCAGGCGCTCTCGGCATACGCGCACAAGCAGGCGCAGTTGAAGCAGGTGCAGACGCCTCCGCAGCAGGATGATTTCTCGCACGAGACGCCAGTGGTTTCGCTCGAAGACACGGTGCAACTCAAAGTCGACGGGCCGATGTGGGCCAAGCGCGTCACCCAGGCCAGCGGCCTCTTTCGCACCGATGCATCGCTCAAGGGCGGCGAGAAAGATATTCAATATTCCACTTCGATCTTTCACGCGCGCTCGGTGAATACTTACATGGTTTCGAGTGAAGGCGCCATCGTCCGCAAAGGCTTGACCTCCTACGAAGAATCCTTCGCTGTAGGCACGCAGGCTGCAGACGGCATGCACCTGGATCGCTCCTATGCCTCGAACGGCATCAAGCTTGTTGATCTCGATACGCAGGAGGCCTTCGACAAGCGCGTAGTCACGCTGACGGCATCGCTCGCCGATCTGCGCAAGGCTCCGTTGGTCGAAGAGGAGTATCACGGTCCGGTATTGCTTTCCGCCGATGCCGCATCCGATGCGATGCACGATCTGGTCGCATCGGCTGTCACTGCCGTGCGCCCTGATCTTGGCACCGAAGCGCGTACCAAGGGAGCCTTCGCTTCGAGCTACCACACCCGTGTCCTGCCTGAGTTTCTCGATGTGGTCGACGACCCCAGCCTGACCAGCTTCAACGGCAAAGCGCTGGTCGGCGCTTACAAAATCGACGACGAAGGCGTGCCCGCGCAGACCGTGAAGCTCATTGCCGACGGACGCCTCGAAAACTACCTCATCGGCCGCGAGCCGGTGCGCGATTTTCCCAAGTCCAACGGCCATGGCCGCGCCGCGCTCACCGGCCCCGCGCGGCCAGAGATCAGCGTGCTCAACATCAGCGCGCACCAGGGTCTTTCGCAGGATGAACTGAATGCAAAGCTACTTGCTTTCGCCAAAGATCGCGGCCTCAAGAGCGTCTATTATGTCGAGACATTGGGCCCCGAACTCACTCCGCGCCTGCTCTATCGCATCAGTGCAGATGGCAAGCGCGAACTGGTTCGCGGAGCCACGCTCGACGATCTCGACCAGCGCGCGCTGCGCTCCGGTGTGGTCGCCGCAGGCAAAGAGCCGTACATCGCCAACTACGATGGCGCCGTGCCGCAGACCATCCTCGCGCCCGCGCTGCTCTTCGACGATGTAACCATTCGCCGCGCCAACGAGAAGAACGACAAGCTGCCCTTCTATCCGCCGCCGGATTAAATCTTCTTTTTCCAGGCGCCGACGATTGCACCCATCATCACCATCGCCGGCAGCCAGAAGCCTGCATTGATCGCTAGCAGGCTGAGCGGGCGGACCTCAAAGGCGTATTCGGTGGCCCATGTAGTCAGCACGAAGCCAAACCAGAGCATCGCTGCAACCTTGATGCCTCGCAGCGCCGTCTGCTCTCCGGTCATTTGCGTAAAGCGGGAGACGGCCGCAGCCACCACCAGCGCCGCCAAATATGAGGTTCCATATTGCAGTGCCGGACTGAAGCCGGTGGCCTTCAACCCCTCGACCGTGCGGCCGGTGCCCGCGAGCCACGGCATCATGAACGCGGTGAACCAGCCTGCCGCAAAGAGAAAGCAGGCGGTGCCGGCAACCAGGATCGCCCAATAGTTTTGCCGTACATTGGATTGCGCCATAGTGATTCACCCCTCCCCTTGGAATGTCGCTTGTATGCATTTGAGAACTGGCGCAAATTCTAGCTGATCTTCGCCGTGGTAGCCGGATTTTTTCAAATGAATTAGAGCATTGCGTGACGGCGCAGGGGCCACAAGACTGTGCAGCCGTGTTGTACGATAGCCCAAAGGGAATGAGGTCTCCCATAACCGCCTGAGCCGGATCGCATTCCGGGCGAGGCTGATGACTTCTGCCAACTTCAGAGAACGGTGAGGCGGACCTATGCCCTATCTGTGTGTGATGCTTGGCAGCGCCCTTGGCGGCTTGCTGCGCTACCTTATCTCCCGCTGGATGATGCCCCTCGGCACGTTTCCTTACGGCACAGTGTTTATTAACATTCTGGGCTCATTCGTCATCGGCTACTTCGGAACAATCACCCTGCAAACCGGTAAATATCCTGCATCGGATAACGTACGCCTGTTTGTGATGATTGGCCTTTGTGGAGGCTTCACCACTTTCTCGTCTTTTAGCCTGCAGACCTTCGACATGATCCGCAGCGGCTCATGGGCGCGTGCGATGGCCAATGTAATCGTGTCGGTCGTCTTGTGCGTAGCCGCAGTGGGGTTCGGCCATTGGTTTGCGCAGCGCTCAGTTCCACAGGTGGCCATCGCTGAAACAGCGGAAGAGGAATATACCGGCTGACTAGATAGGCTTGCCGATCTCCCAGTGATGCCCAAACGGATCAACCAGCCGTCCCACGCGCCAGCCATAGGATTTGTCATCCACCGGCCACACAACGCTGGCTCCTGCGGCGATAGCCCGATCGAACATCGCATCCGGATCGTCCACCTGCAGGATCATGCGCGCCGAGCAGCCGCCAATGGTTTGCGGACTGAAGTTGAAGTGCTCCGGCGACTCGTCTGCAAGCCAGAATTCGGCTCCACCGATGGAAAGATGCGCGATCACCGAGCCCTCTTCGATGCAGAACAATACCTCTGCTTCGAAAGCAGTCATGTAGAACTCGACCGCCCGCACACCATCTCTCACCGAGAGCATCGCCGCTAGTTTGGGACTGTGAGTAACTGGGGCGGGAGCGGATTCGCTCATGTGGAAACCCTCCAGAGAACTATCGGGATATTACAGCAGAGCTTCAATCCTGAAGAGCTTCAATCCAGCCGCACCAGGTAAGCGTCGCCCTCGGCAGGCCGCAGCCGGCGGGCGATCGATTCTGCCTGCTCCTTGTTGTCGCCTTGAGGACGAATGCGCACCCAGTATCCCGTCGGCCCTTCGAAGTCGATCACGTTGGCGGTCTCATAAGTGCGCTCGAGTTGATTGCGCAACTTTTCCGCTTTACCCTCATGCTCGAATGCACCAATCTGCACGCACCAGCGCCCCCCCCGGTCGATAGGATGCGGCGTCTCGTAAACATCGATGCGCACATTGGCGAGGCCGGCGCGATACACTCCGGTCGCCTTCGCCGAGGCCATCGAAAGATCCAGCAGCCGCCCCTGCACAAACGGCCCGCGGTCCGTAACGCGCATGGTTGCCGACTGCCCGGTCTTCTCGTTGGTCACCACGATCAGCGAGCCCATGGGCAGCGTGCGATGTGCCGCGGTCATCGCGTTCTGGTCGAAAGTCTTGCCGTTCGCTCCCTGGCGATTGTGATACGGAGGCCCATACCAGCTGGCGACGCCCTCTTCGCTGTAGATGGGCTTGTGCGCGGCGACATACGCATCATCGTCTGTTGAAACATCGCTGGGCGGAAGCGGAGCCGGCATTGCAGGCCGGGGTGCGGGGCGCGAAGTCGATGAAGAAGTCGAAGAAGGATACGAGGATGGATACGAAGGCCGAACAGGCGGAGCCTGCGTCTGTGCTGCGGGATAGTTGTGATGATGGCTGCAGCCCGTCAGCAGGAAAAGCGTCAGTCCCGTTGCAACGAAAACCTGGGGCCGGAATCGAGACTGCGGCGTTGGCCTGCCGTTTAGTTGGAGCTCGATCTCAGCGGCGATTCCAGTCACTGACCCTGCTCTCGGCCTTGCGCTTCAGAATCGTTAATCGGATGCAGCCGATCGGCAAGGCGCTCCAGATGCCCAGCCAGAATGCGCGCAGCGCTTCCCGTCTCGCGGCGCGCTTCAG
This sequence comes from Acidobacteriaceae bacterium, assembly GCA_036271955.1. GTDB lineage: Bacteria > Acidobacteriota > Terriglobia > Terriglobales > Acidobacteriaceae > Acidicapsa. The sequence continues at coordinate 22,071 of DATAZR010000099.1, read as the reverse complement.
GCACGATGACGCGATCGACATATGCGGCGGCCTGGCGAATCTCAGCGCCGGCGTTCTCCACGAACTCCTCTACGCAGCGGCTGAATCGATCATTGGAAGTGGCATAGGCATTCATCGTTCCAGAACCTCATTTTAAGTTTGACCATCGAAATTCCCCTGCGTCAACGGCCTAAGGCGCTTTGCCTGCCGCAAGGTGCCGGGAGCGTCAACTCTCTCGTCCTTCTGTGGTCTTACGGGTTTCAGTTTGAGATGGTTCATTCCGGCTCGCCGTGGGGCGACCTTTTCGCCTATTCGCGCGTCTCACCTGAGATAACGGAGAATCATGCTGAAAATGCGGCGAAGGCGAAACCGAGGCGCGAAGCGCCGGGTCAGAGTTGCTTATCTGGCTATATGGATCGCTTTCTCTGGCGCGGCAATGCTTTCTGCCGAGACCCAAATCTCGCAATCGGAACCGGCTTCATTCACCGAGGAAGTCGCCGCATCCGCGCCAGCTGGCAACTCTCAGTCCAACGACCTTCTAGCGGTTCAACAGCCAGCGACTCCCTCTTCAACAGCACAGCAGCCATTTGCTCCGGCGTCGACCTCACAGCCGCAACAGCCCAACCTTCCTGACGCTCCAAAGCCAGCCCAGACGGCTCCATCCACTTCTCCCAAAGAATTCGATTGCACCGCCAGGCCCTGCCAGGTGCCCATCATCAACTGGTACATGCGCTTTGAAAACGGCCCTCAGGTCAAGCCTCTCACTCCACTTGAAAAAGGCTGGCTGGCGACCAAGAACGTCATCGACCCATTCAATATCATCACCATCCTCGGTGAGGCCGGCATCTCCGTGGCCGCCGATTCGCACTCCGCCTACGGCCCCGGCTATCCCGGCTTTCAACGCTACGTCGGTGTCAGCTTCGCTCAGGACATCACCGGCGAATTCTTCGGTACCTTTCTGATTCCCTCGATCGTGCATCAGGATCCGCATTACCACCGCATGCCCAAGGCCAGCTACAAGCGGCGCGTTTTTCACGCCATCTCTCAGATCGCATGGACTGAAGGCGACAACGGCAAAGGCATGTTGAACTACGGCGACCTGCTCGGTTATGCCATCGACGATGAGATAGGAAATCTCTATGTGCCGGGCCGCGAAACCAACGGCGCCGCCACCGCTCAGCGTTACGCTATCGGCCTCGCCACAGCGCCTATCGGCAACTTCATAACCGAGTTCCTGCCCGATGTTGCCAGCCACATCCATGTGCAGGTAGTCATCGTGCAGCGCATCATCAATCAGGTGGCAAATAAAGAATCAAGCGGCACGTAGAGTCGGGCGGCACTTAAAAATTGAACCTAACCCCTCCAGAGTTCGCATCTTACATTTGCGCTTCAATCTGTCTTTATCCCGTTTGGGCTCCGTTCGGCCTCCGCAAATACCGCTGACCCCCCGGAAATCCCCATTCACTGTCGTTTCATTGGGTTGCGCACCTGGGCGACGTAGCATAGTCATGGCATTTCAGATTCCGGGGCTCTTGCCTATTCGGAGCCCGGACAGCCAGATATTCCGCACAATCCGGTGCGAGTTCAGTAAACTTAAGGTATTCAACAGATTCACGTAACAGGCCTTTTTCAGATATCCAGACAAGAGGAGATTGCAGAGCCGATGTCGAAAGCAATCAAGTTAGCCGAGAAAGCAGTCGTCTACGCAGCCAAGGGCACGTGGGCCGTATTCGAGCGTCTCAACAGCATCAATCCGAACGAATCGATTACGCCCAAGTGGAGCGACAAGCCCCTGCTCAAGAGCTGGCAGAAGGAAAAGCCTCCTCTCGGCTGGCCCCGTTCGACCGATTCGCTCTGCCCCAAGTGCGTCCCTGAGATCCGTCAGCAGATTCTCGACGGCAAGCTGCCTCACGAAGTACTGCTCAACGAAAAAGTCGGCGAAATCAAGGCCCAGATCGTCGAGCGCGATGGCCAGATCCTGATGATCAAGGACTGCCCCAAGCACGGCCACTTCGAAGACCTCATGTCCATGGACACGGCCTTCTTCAAGCATCTGGAAGAGACCTTCCCCGGCCGCGACATCCGCGCCCACAATGACGAAAAGCTGCACAACCATGGCACCTCGACCGTCACCCACGGCCGCGGCTCCGTTCTTACCATCGATCTCACCAACCGCTGCAACATGATGTGCGATCCCTGCTTCATGGACGCCAATCAGGTTGGCTTCGTCCACGAGCTCACCTGGGACGAAATCAAGACCATGCTCGACAACGCGATCACCATCAAGCCGCGCCGTCAGATGAGCGTGCAGTTCTCTGGCGGCGAGCCCACGCTGTCGCCATACTTCCTCGACGCCGTCGCCTACAGCCGCAAGGTTGGCTACAACAGCGTTCAGGCTGCCTCCAACGGCATCGAATTCGCCAAGAGCAAAGAGCTCTGCCGCGCCGCTGCTGAAGCCGGTCTGCGCTATGTCTACCTGCAGTTCGACGGCATCGGCAACGCTGCCAACTCGCACCGCAAGGTCGGCAACCTGTTCGACGTAAAGCTTCAGGCCATTGCCAACCTGCATGAGGCCGGTGTGGATATCGTGCCCGTCACGACCATCATCAACGGCATTAACAACGAGCAGGTCGGCCGCATCGTCGAGTTCGCGCTCGACAATCCCAAGACCATCAGCTTCCTCAGCTTCCAGCCGGTTTCCTTCACTGGCCGCGATGAGGACATCTCGGATGATCGCCGCCACGCGCAGCGCTACACGCTGAGCCATCTCGCGCATGATGTCAAGAACCAGACCGGCCTCGGCGAACCGACCCGCGACTGGTTCCCCATCAGCTTCATGAGCACCTTCTCCGACTGGGCCGACAATGTTCACGGACCCAACAACGAGTGGGGCCAGCTCTCTTGCGGATGCCACCCCAACTGCGGCATCGGCATGGCGCTGATGATCGACAAGGAAACCAAGGAAGCTGTTCCCGTCACCGCCTTCCTCAACGCCGACCGTCTGGCCCGCGACGTGGCCAAGGTCAACGATGCGGCTCGCGGCAAGTTCCTCTCGATCCTCGGCATCTCGCTGGCGCTGCTGCGCAACTACGATCCGATGAAGTCGCCGACGCACTTCAAGATCAGCGACATGATGAAGAAGATGGACAAGACCTTCGGCGCCACCGGCAAGGATTACGGCAGCGTCAAGGGTGACCGTACCGCGAAGGACATTGAGAAGCGCCGCCAGGATCGCTGGAACTTCCTCTTCATCGCCGGCATGTGGTTCCAGGATCTCTTCAACTACGACTTCCGCCGCACCGAGCAATGCATCATCCCTTACGCCACGCAGGAAGGCGAGATCAGCTTCTGCGCCTACAACACCGGCGTGGGATGGCGCAACATCATCGAGAAGATGCACATGACCTCGACCCTCACCAAGTGGTACGAGGAGCACGGACGTCATGAGATCTTCGCCGGCGGCAAGAAGGTCGGCATGGCGCACCAGGGCCACAAGCTCGAGCTGAACATGGACCATGTCAACGCCGAAGCCAATCACACGCTGGACGATCTGGGCATTGCCAAGAACGCCCGCGAAGAGAAGATTCGCGCCCGCGACGAAAAGCTCAAGGCCGATGCGGAAAATGCCAAGATGGCCAAGCTTTACCGCGAGCACGTTCTCGGTGAAAAGCCCATCGAAGGCCTAATCCGCCTCGACGCCATCGCCCCGGCCAAGCCGGTTGCGACTCGCACTGAAGAGCCGGTCGCCGGCGACTAATCTTCGCCCACCCCTAAACCCATGCAGGCCGCTCTTAGGAGCGGCCTGTTTCTATTTGTGGCCGAATACGGGATGATGCAATTGAAGACAGCTTGGCAATCAGGGAGTCAGCAGGCCAAAGACGGCGACGCCGGTTGGGGTTCCTACATAGACCTTGCCGTTGACGACGAGAGGTGTGATGAACTTATTCCCCACACCGAAACTGTCGCGGCTCTTGGCGGCCTGGGTGCTGTTGTATAACTCGCGAGCGAGATTGGTGGCGTCGTAGGCGTGCAGGACTGCAGCAGATGAGGTGTTTGATTCGACGGCCCAGACGATTCCGTTTTGTGTGCCGTTGGCGGAGACGCCGGGTGTCGTGCCCGGATAAGCGAATGTGGTTGCCGACTGGCTAGATGCGCTGCCGGCGAGCCTGGCGTTGGTGATGGGGAAGGCGCGCAGGTCGTCGTTTACCGCGCCATAGTAAAGAGTTCCGTTGAAGTAGGCCGGCGTCGAAAAGACCGACCCGCTGAGCGCGCCGGTGACGATCTGATAGATATAGTTGTCGCTCGATACGCCTGCTTTGAATTTGCCCATGTTGTCGCGATCTGCAAGATAGATGTTTGCGTCTTTGCCGGCACCGGCGAGCAGATGGCGCACCGTACCGGTTGCATCCGTCATATCAGGCAGCAGAATTTCGCCGCCCGACCCTAAATCGATATCGTCGGCTGATTCCATATTGGTGTTGTAGGTTTCGAAGTAGTCTGCTACAGCGAGCTTGCCGCTGGTGGAAAGCTTGAGGATGGCGTTGCCGAAGTCCCCCTTGGATGGGAAGCCGTTGGCGTCGAAGCTGGTATCGAAGGTGCCGTTGGCGTCGAGGAAGTAGAGGTAGCCGGAACTGTCGGCGGCCAGGCCATCGCCGGTCATCCAGATGGAGCCTTCGGAGCCGTTGGGGGTGAGGTTGAGCACCTGGGTCTGCTTCAAAGTGGACTCGCTGTAAGCGATAACCCAACCGGTGTAGGGGCGGGCGTCGCAGTGCGAGGTCCATGCGGTATAGAGGACGCCGTTTAGCAGGAGCAGTGCGGAGCGCTCGGCGTATTTTGAGGGATCGAAGACGACGTTGCCGTTGGAGGTGTTGTCTCCGGCCCCGGGATAAGTGGCGGCGATTTCGGTTGGGCTGCCGCTGATTTCGGCGCCGGTGGTGAGATCGAGAGCGTGCAGGCGCTGGTGGTAGTTGCCGCTGGTGTTTTTGGTCATGCCAACGGCGAAAATGGTTCCGTTGGGGCCTTGATTGCGATCAATGACCGGCGTGGATGTGATGCCGATTTCAGGCGTGATCTGACCACAGCCGTGATCGTCGCTGGTGGTTTCATTGCTGCCGATAATCGAGGTCTTCCAGATCTGGGAGCCGGTGTCGGCGTCGAACGCATAGACGCTGTCGTGTTCGGTGGCGACGTAGAGGATATTGCGTTTTGTGCCGCCGGCAGTGACGTTGGCGAGGAAGAGCGGCTCGGCATCGACGAGGCCATCGACGGTGTCGAATCCGATTTTGCCGAAATCAGAGGAGTTCACGTTGCTGAGGGTGAGTAGGGTTTCCTGAGCGTTGAGGCCGTCGCGTGCAACATCGTTGTGATAGGTGGTGACGTCGGGTGCGGTGGTTGACGTCCCTGTGGCGGACTGCACGGTGAGCGAGAGCGGCGAGGCATGGGTGAGGCTGCCGGATGTTGCCGTGAAGGTAACGGCGGAGGTAGCCGTGGTTGCATTGCTGGCTGCTGTGAGGGTTGTGTTCTGGGGAACTCCGGTAGTCAGGGTCAGCGTTGCGGGGGAGGCGGTTACGCCCGAGGGAAGGCCGGTGATAGAGACGTTGATGGTGGCGCTGAGAGAGAAGGAGTTCAGGCCGAGTGCCTGGACTTTCACTGCAGAGCCGGTCTGGCCGCCGACCAGGGTTAGCGAGGTTGGCGTGATGCTGAGAGCGAAGTCAGGCGCGGGTGCTGCGGCGGTCACAGTTGTTGCAACGACAGCAGCGTGGCTAAGTATGCCGGAGGTTCCGGTGAGGGTAATGCTGGTGGTTGCCGCCGTCGCTGACGACGTTGCGGTGAGAGTGACGTTTTTTGCTGTCCCAGGCGTGAGAGTCAGGGTAGCTGGGTTTGCGGTGACGCCTGTGGGGAGTCCGCTGATGGCGACGGTTACAGATTGCTGAAATCCGTTGGAGGGGACGGCGTTGACGCTGATCTGCTGGCTTGCTCCGCCGGCAGTGAGGGTGACGGAAGCGGGTGTTGCCGTCAATGAGAAGTCAGGCGTGGGTGTTGTCACCTGACCATGGGAGTTTCCGCCGCAGGAGATTATGGTGAGGCAAACGATAAGAGCAAGCGCCGGTAAGATGCTGGAGGCTTGAAAGGGAATTGATTTCGCGATCGGCATGGGAACTCCGGACGGGCGGTGGAGATACAGGAGCTGTCGTTTCGTTGGATGCTGAACTTGAGAATGAGCGCGGGCCGATAAAAATTTTCTGACAGGATTGGACTGGGACGCCCCCCGGAAAGCGTGAAGACGTAACTGGCTTTCGTCAGAAGCGCTTAATCATCGTCTTTTTTAGCTCGGGGCTTGCGGAGCTGGTCTTTGGATTTTTCGAGCTGCTTCTGAATGAGCGGGGCGTCGTCCATGTCGAGCAGGGCTTCGGCTTCCTTTTTGGTTTTGGGCTTGGCGAGCTTGGCTTGTGCGGGATCGAAGAGTTTGGTGTCACTGGGCAGGTAGGTGAAGGGCTCGGTGTGCGGGGTCTGGGTGAAGATGCCGCTGAGTTCGCCGGCGAGGGCGTCTTCGAGGTTGAGGGCTCCGGTGCCGAGCAGTTCGTTGATGGTGCGGGTAATGCTGCCCATGCTGGAGTGCTGGTGGCTGACCGAGCCTGCAGTGACCCAGGGACTGGCGACGAGCAGAATGCTGCGGTGGGCGTCGACGTGATCTACGCCGCCCTGGGCATCGTCTTCGGTGACGAAGAGGGCGGAGTCTTTCCAGATACTGGTCTTGGAGAGGAAAGAGACGATGCGGCCCAGTGCTAGATCGTTGTCGGAGACATAGCTGGCGCGATAAGGATAGCCGTCAGTGGGGCGCGGGTCCGAAGTGTGGTCATTGGGCAAGCGGATGACGATCAGGCCAGGAATCTTGTTCTGAGCCAGACGGCGGGTGAAGTCGCGCTTGAATTCTTCGAAGCGGTACTGGTCGGGGATGCCCATGTTGAAGGTGGGGAAGCGGCGGTCACTGGACTCGAAGATGGGTTTGGGCTCAGGGGAATTGAGGAAGAGGCGCTGGCCCTCGGGCTCGGAGCCTTCGAGCTCGTCGTTGCCTTCGACTTCGAGGCCCTCGCCGTAGTTGAGGATGCCGCGGCCGGAGTTGGCGGTGTGTTCCCATAGGGATCCGAACTGGGGCTCATCTTCAGGCATGGGTGCGTCGGCTCCGCCGAAGAGGGCTCGACGGCCAGGCTCGGCTGCGAAGGAGTCTCCGGTGCGGCGGCCGCCATAGCCGCTGACCCAGGCGGTGTTGAAGAAGGGTGTGGGATTCATGCCGACGACCCAGCGATGGCCGTCGGCGGAGACGTCGGAGTCGACGTAGAAGTTATCGCTGATGGCGTAGTGCTGGGCGAGGGCGTGAAGGTTGGGTGTGACCTTGAGATGGTCGGCTTCGATTTTGGTCTGGTGGCGCTCTTCGGCCCAGCCGTCGAGCCCGTAGCGAGCGAGCGTTGGGTCGCCGTTGGCGTTGGCGATGTCGCCGAGGACTTCGTCGTAGGTGCGGTTTTCCCGGATGACGAGGAAGCAGTGCTTGAGGCGAGGCAGCGGCGGACGGTTGGCGATGGCGTAGGTATTGTTGGCTACGACTTGTGCGGTGAGTGATTGGGTATCGGGGAGTGTGGCGAGATTGACCACGGTGAGGCTACCGTATTCGAGTGAGCCGACGTATGTGGGGCCATTTTCGTTGTGGAGCTTGCCGGCGTTGGGGCCTGCGCCTTTGCCTTTGCTGTTGATGATGTAGAGGGTCCTGCTGTCCGGCGACAGGGCGACGGCGGAGGGGTTCCAGCCGGCAGGGATGTGGGTTTCTAGCTTCATCGTGGAGGGATCGAGGACGGCTACAGCGTCGATGCCGGATTCGGCTGCGTAGAGCTTGCCGTTGCCGAGGGCGAGGCCGCTGGGCATGACTCCTCGAAGCGCGCGGCCGTGTGGGTCCACAAACTGTTTGGCGAATTTTGTCTCAGGGAAAGGGCTGAGCGGAGTTTCGGCGAGGAGCTTTGTACCGTCGGGGGTGATCTTGACGATGGAGTCCTGGTGGGCGAGGGATACGTAGACAGCGTTGGTGTCGGCAGCAATTCCAGTGGGAGCTGCTCCGCCCACGTCGTCTGCGCTGGGGCCCTTGGTGGCTTCAGTGATATGTGCGCCTAAACGCAGCTTGGCGAGGATGGCCGGGTGCTCGGGGTCGTGAATGTCGTAGGTCCAGAGGGAACTGCCTCGGGTGGAGTTTTCATCGCCCAAGCCGGGGATTTTGACACCAGAGGGATGATTCGTGTCGGTGACGGTGACGCCTTCGCGGGCCTCTTTGGAGGGGTAGCCAAAGGGCGCCAGCTTGAGGCCGGTGCCTAGTTTGTTGTCGCGGTCGGCGCCAGGGACGGTGGTGTATTCGAAGAGGCCGGTGTTGGTGACGTAGAGGCGTGTGCCGTCAGGTGAGAGCGCTTCGCCGTAAGGGAAGACGCCGGTGGGGATGGAGGAGATTATTTTGATTGCGGCTGGATCACTCACATCGAGCAGGACAACGCGCCAGTTGGCCTGGTCGAGGACGTAGAGGGTGTGTCCGTCGGAGGAGAGCAGGAGAGTGGCAGCGAAGCTGTGGGCATATGTCGCATCGCCGATCTTGCCATCAAGGGGTATTTCGGTGATGTGATGCCAGTCGGCTGTGGAGTAGAGGGCGATCTTGCCGGAGTCTCCGGTAGCGACGTAGAGGGTCTGGCCGTCGAGGGAGTAGGCGAGTCCGGCGTGGGTTTCGACGGCTGGATCGTTGTCTTCGCCCTTGGGCATTTTGCGGACAACGGGCTCGGGCGCATCGAGGTGGTCGATGACATTGAGCGCGAAGGGAAAGCCGATGGAGGGGATGGCCGCCTGCGAGCCATCAGGCTTGAGGGCGATGGCGAAAGGGAAGGGCTGGAGGGGAATCCAGTTACCGATGGGGCGGATCTGGCGGCCGTTGGGGAGGATGGCGGTCACGCCGGCTTGTACGCCGGTTTGCGCACTGGGTTGTGTCGCGGACTGCGGAGCGGTCTGGCCGATGGAAGGGATGATTGCGAGGAGAGTGGCGGCCAAGGCGAGCGGGGTTCGGAAGGGCATATTCACAAGGATGCACTGGGATTGTGAATTGGGGAAGAACAGAGAGCAATATGGCTGGAGCGGAGGGCAAAGACAAAAGTAGATCCTTCGCTTCTTCCCTGATGCTGATCCGCTCCAAGTACCCGACGGATGTGGAGCGCGGCCATCTACAATGGTGGCGAGTGCATTGCGACTGCTGACTAGAGAATGGAGAGCTCGATGATCATTGGTGTGCCGAAAGAGATTAAGGATCATGAGGCGCGTGTAGGGGTGACTCCGGGAGGCGCGAAGGCGCTGGTGGAGGCTGGGCATACGGTGCTGGTGGAGACTCATGCGGGCGAGCAGTCGGGGTTTCCTGACCATGAGTACCAGGATGCGGGCGCGGAGATTGTGGGTGAGGCCGGGAATGTGTGGGGCCACGCCGAGACAGTTGTGAAGGTGAAGGAGCCGGTCGAGAAGGAGTATGTCTTCTTTCGCGAGGGGCTGGTGCTGTTTACGTATCTGCATCTGGCTCCACTGCCGGATTTGACGAACAAGCTGCTGGAGAAGAAGGTGATCGGCATTGCGTATGAGACGGTGCGCGACCGGGCGAATACGTTGCCGTTGCTGACTCCCATGAGCGAGGTGGCGGGGCGGATGAGCGTGCAGGTGGGCGCTTCATATCTGGAGAAGGAAAAGGGCGGGCGCGGGATTTTGCTGGGCGGCGTTCCGGGTGTTCCGCCGGCGAATGTGTGCATCATCGGGGGCGGCATTGTTGGCACGAATGCGGCCAAGATCGCGGTGGGCATGGGCGCGCATGTGACGCTGGTGGATGTGAATCTGAACCGGCTGCGGGAGCTGGACGATCTTTTTCTGGGGCGGCTGCACACGCTGGCTTCGAACAGCTACAACCTTGCGCGGACGACGCGCGAGGCTGACCTGGTGATTGGCGGAGTCTTGATTCCGGGAGCGACGGCGCCGAAGATCGTGACCAAGGCGATGGTCTCGAAGATGAAGAAGGGCGCAGTGATTGTGGATGTGGCGATCGACCAGGGCGGGTGCGTGGAAACGGCGCGTCCTACGTCGCACTCCGACCCGTCTTACGTGGTGGATGGCGTAGTACATTACTGCGTGACGAACATGCCGGGAGCGGTGCCGCATACTTCAACGCTGGGGCTGACGAATGCTACGTTCCCGTACCTGATGCGCATTGCCAACCAGGGTGCTGAGGCGGCGCTGAAGGCCGATGTGGGGCTGGCTGAGGGGTTGAATGTATTCAAGGGAACACTGACGCATAAGGGTGTGGCGGAATCGCAGGATAGGCCGTGGACTGCGCCGGCTGAAGTGCTGGGGTAGATCGCGGTATCCCACCCTTCGCAAAATGCGCGAAGGATGGGGCACCCGAGACCTGTGGTTGCAGATGAGATGAAAACCGGGGGAGACAAGTGTTCCTTGAATCGCTGCTGCAGGATCTTCGACTGGCGGTCCGTGCGCTTTTGAAATCTCCCGGCTTCGCGCTGGCGGCGATTTTGACGCTGGCGTTGGGCATTGGCGCGAACACGGCTATCTTTACCGTGGTGAATGCGGTGCTGCTGAAGCCGCTGGGTTATCCGAATGCCGATCGCATGGTCGAGTTTGGGTTTCCTTCGTCGATACTCGTCAATTTTCTTTCCAACGTTCCCGAGTTTCATGCCTACCAGAGACAGACGAGTGTCTTTCAAGAGGTTGCCGCGTACGACTTTACCGGCCCTGGCTTTAACCTGACGGGCGACCGGCCAGAGCAGGTTCACGGCATCCATGTGACGGAGGGCTACTTCCGGCTTTTTGGCGCGCCGGTAGTGCTGGGGCGCACCTTTACCGCGCAGGAAGACCTGCCTCATGGCGGGAAGGTTGCGATCCTGAGCTACGGTTTGTGGCAGCGCAGGTTTGGCGGCGATGCGACGATTGTGGGCAAGTCGATTTCGCTGGGCAACGAAGGGTACACGATTATCGGAGTGCTGGGCAGCGGGTTTCGCTCCGATCCGCAGGCTGACCTCTGGCTGCCGTACCAGTTCGAGCCGGTCAGCAATGACATGAACAATTATTTCCATATAGCCGGACTGCTCAGGCCAGGGGTTACGCTGGAGCAGGCCAATGCGCAACTGCAGCTGACGGCTGCGCAGTTTCATCGCGACTATCCCAAGACGAGCTCCTTGCAGGAATTTCGCGTGGAGCCGCTGCGCGACAGCATTGTGGGCGACGTGCGCAAGTCTCTGTTGATCATGCTGGGTGCGGTGAGCCTGGTGCTGCTGATTGCGTGCGCCAATGTGGCCAATCTGCTGCTGGTGCGGGCGACTGGGCGCAAGCGTGAGCTGGCTATCCGCGCGGCGCTGGGGGCGAGCCGGACGCGCATCGTGCGGCAGCTGCTGAGCGAGAGTATTGTGCTTTCAGCAGCGGGCGGCTTGCTTGGACTGGCGCTTGGTTTTGCTGGCGTGCGCGCACTGCTGGCGCTGAGCCCTGCGGGATTGCCGCGTATCGGCGAGGATGGCTCGGCGCTGGGGCTGGATTGGCGGGTGCTGGGCTTTACGCTGCTGCTGTCCATGGGGACCGGTATTCTGTTTGGGCTTATGCCAGCGTGGTCTGCTTCTCGCGCCGATCTGAACAGCACGCTGAAAGAGAGCGGGAGCCGCTCGGGCACTGGGTTCCGGCAGGGCAAGGTTCGTTCGCTGCTCATCATCACCGAGGTTGCGCTGGCGCTGGTTCTACTGGTGGGCTCGGCGCTGCTCATTCGGACGCTGATCGCATTGCGGGGCGTCGATCCTGGCTTCAATGCGAGCAATGTTCTGACCATGGAGATGTCGTTGAACGGCGAGCGCTTTCGAACGACAGCGGGCGTGGCGCAGCTTTTGCGCGAAGGCCGCGACAGGCTGAACACGATTCCCGGAGTTGAGACCGCAGCCGCCGCGTATTGGCTGCCCAATGAAGTCGGCGACGGACTGCCGTTCCAGATCATCGGGCGGCCTTCGGATAAAGAGCATCAGTATGGCAGCCGTTGGATGAGCGTTTCACCCGGGTATCTGAGCGTCTTCAAAATTCCTGTGCTGCGGGGGCGCGACTTCAACGAAAGCGACACGGCTGCTTCGGCGACCGTGGTGATGATTAACCAGGCGCTGGCTGAGAAGTACTGGCCGGGTGAAGACCCCATCGGACGGCAAATCGTCATCAGCAAGGGGCTGGGGCCGCAGCTGAATGAGTCACGGCCCACAGTCGTAGGGATCGTTGCCGACAGCCACAACGCGGGGCTCGACCGCCCTGCCGGTCCCATGGTCATGATGCCCATCGCTCAGGTGACGGATGCATATACGATCTCGTACTCCGACGTGCAGCCGCTGCTTTGGGTGGTTCGCACGCACGCCGATCCCCGTGCACTTATCCCGGCTGTGACCGAGCAGTTGCGAATCGCCAGTCATGGGTTTCCGGTAGCGCATCTTCGCACCATGGACGAGATCATGGGCCGGTCGACGCCGCATGAGAGCTTCAATATGCTGCTGCTGAGCATCTTCGGTTTCGTGGCGCTGGTGCTGGCTGCGATCGGTATCTATGGTGTGATGGCCTACTCGGTGGCGCAACGCACGCAGGAGATGGGCATTCGCATGGCGCTGGGCGCGGATCGGACGCGGATTCGCAGACTGGTGATCTGGCAGGGCATGCGGTTGGCTTCGATTGGAGTGTTGCTAGGACTGGGAGCGGCGCTGGGGCTGACACGGGCGATTGCAAGCCTTTTGTTTGGCGTACTGCCGTGGGACCCGGCAGCGTTTGTCTCCGCGCCGCTGATCCTTTCCGCAGTGGCGCTGCTTGCGGTGTGGATGCCGGCTCTGCGAGCCTCGGGGGTCGAGCCGATGGAGGCATTGCGCACGGAGTAGTGGAGTGCACGGCATCTCACGATGTTGCGCGGAATCACTTTGAACTGCGCTGAGCTACTATAGCCAGGCTGGGCTATTTATTATTCACTTTGTATTGGAGGAGGTTTATGCAGCGTCGTCAGTTTCTTGCGGCTTCACTTGCTACTTCGGCTATGGCTTTGGCGCGCGATGCTCGGGCGCAGAGCGCGACTGGGCGCGAGTTTTATCAGCTTCGGCAATACAAGCTGGAAAACGGTTCACAGCCTAAATTGACTTCAAGCTACTTTGCGGATGCTCTTATCCCTGCGCTGACGAAGATGGGATTTGGGCCGATTGGGGCGTTCTCGGTGAACCTTGGGCCGGAGACTCCGGCGTATTACCTGTTGATCCCGAGCACTTCCGTCGAGAAGCTGGTGACGGCGGATCTGCATCTGGCTGAGGATGCGGACTTTCTAAAAGCAGCAGAGCCGTGGTGGAGCGCTCCTGCTACTGCGAATGCGTTTCTGCGTGTGGAGAGCGCGCTGTACGCTGCGTTTGAGGGATGGCCGAAGGTGACTCCGCCGGAGGCTGCGGCGACCAAGGGCAAGCGCATTTTTCAGATGCGCACGTATGAGAGCCCGAGTTATCGCGACCATGTGAACAAGGTGGAGATGTTCCACAAGGGCGAGTTCGAGTACTTCAAAGAGTCGGGGTTCCACTCGGTATTTTACGGCGACATGCTGATCGGGCCGCGCATGCCCTGCCTGACCTACATGCTGAGCATGGACAGCCTGGATCAGCTGGATACGAAGTGGGCTGCGTTCTCAAGCAATCCAGGATGGAAGAAGCTCTCGTCCGATCCGAAATACAGCTTTGAATCTACCGTGAGCAACATCACGAATCTGGTTTTGAATCCGCTGGGGTCTTCGCAGATTTAGAGAACAGAGATCAGGGGTCAGAGATCAGGACCATTCGAGGATTGGCCGGCGACGCCAGATGACTTACCAACTGTCGCCGCCGTCGGGTGGGGGCCAAATGCCGAGCAACTGGCGCAGCAGCACGATGCGGCCAAGGTGATAGGCGTTGTGGGCGGCGAGGCTTTCGAGCTGTTCGCGGATGGTCATGTCGGGCGGGCGGCGCTCGGGATTGGTCGGGCAGTGGACGATGGTCTCGAGCTCGTCGGTGTCGTTGGCGATGGCGGCGGCGTTCTGGGCTCCGGCAAGGAAGCGATTGCAAACCTCGGTCCAGGGCTCGCTCCTGTCGGTTGGAAATCCTGCTTCGGCGTGCTCGGGATGGGGCGTGGGTTTGCCCTGAACCCAGTCGAGGCTGAGATCCTGCCAGAAGGCCATATGCCAAACCTCTTCATAGATGGAGCGAGGCGCGGCTGCGATGGCCGAGGGCTTCAGGTGCGCGGCCGAGTCCGGAATGGCCTGTAGGATGTTTTTGGCGGGCGCGAAGGCGCTGCTGCTGATGAGTGCTCTGGCTAACTCGTTCATGATGGATCGTCCTTACGGGAAGCTGTCTCATATATGCTCTCACTGCTTCGTCTGGCGATCTGAAACCCGCTTTGGTTGCGGGTTTCAGATCGCGTAGTTTCTGGCAGTGTCGCGTTTATGAGACAGCTTCGATGGCTTCTCGGGTTCATTGTATGGGAGAGATGCGAACCGCAGGTTGCAATCCTGATAGTTATCAAGTTAGGCCTGAGCTCCGGATTCAGGATGGCTTGTTGAGGCTTACTTAGGCTGATGAGCAGATGCGGTCTGTGTCGCGCTGGAAGCTTTGACGGCTTCCAGTAGTTCGGCGCGATGGCTGTGGGCGGCGTTGCCGGTCTGGGCTGCGGCTGCTTTGAACCAGGCCCGAGCCTGATCGGGCTGGCCTGCCTGTTGGGCGGCTTTTCCTGCGCTTAGCAGGCCGTTGAGGCGGTTGGGGCTGAGCTTGAGGGCAATGCGGTACTCGGCGAGGGCCTCGGCAGGCTTGCGCTCCATGAGCAGCAGGTCGCCAAGCATCTCGCGGGCCGGGATATCGACCTCCATCTGGCCCAGCTTGTCCTGCTGATCGGCGGCCTTGCGTAGGAAGGCGACGGCATCGTCAGAGTGGTCTTCGGCGAAGGCCTGCCAGGCGAGAAGCTCGTTGCGCTTGACGTCGAGATGGCCTGCATAGCTGGCCATAGGCGAAGTCTTGAGTACTTCGATGTCGCGATCGAGTCCGGCAAGGGCGGACTTGGCGAGAGCCGCGTCGTGCAGATGGCCGGCCGCTATGCCTTGTCCCCAGTAAGTGTCGAAGGCCTCATACGGATTGGTGTCGGGAGCGGGTGTGAGGGCCGCGGCGGTCTTCCAGTCATGCATTTCGAGGGCATACACGGCACGAAGCTCGTTGTCGAAGAAGGGGCCGTCGTCTTTCATATCGTCCATGCCGGGCATGGCGTGCATGTGCTCGCTGATGGAGCGCATGCGATAGCTGAGCTCGCGCGCCTTTTCGTCTTCGCCGACTTGCAGGTATGCGTAAACGAGGAATTCCTGAGCGTGCATGGTGTGGGCGGCGCCGGGCTGATGGGCTGCTTCGGCGGCGTCGGAGGCTTTGACGGAGGCGATGTTGGAAGCGATGTCTTCCTGCCAGAGGCCGAGGCGGGCGAAGATGTGGCCGGGCATGTGAAGGGCATGCGCGGAGGATGGCGCTATAGCTGCGTAATGGCGCGCGGCTTCGAGGCCTTCTGGAGCGAGAGCGGGTGTGTCGCAGGTGTGGATGATGTAGTGGGCGAGGCCGGGATGATCGGGGTGTGCGGTGAAGAGTGGGACGAGGATGGAGAGAGCCTGATGCTCGTGGGTGAGCGATGTGTCGTCAGGAGAGACGGAGGCAATGATGGCGAGCGCATCGAAGGCCGCGCCTTCAACATCTTCTGGGAAGCTGGCGTGCAGCTCATTCATCTTCGCTTCGTAAGCGTCGGCGCGCTGTTGGAAGGTGAGAGTGGCGGGATCGAAGAAGGCGCTGAGAGCCGTGATATAGGCCTTTTCGCGAGGCGTGGTGTTGGACGATGCGGCGAGCGCCTGGGCTTTAGCCATCTCTTCCGCACCGGCCTTGAGGGAGTCTGCGTCGGGCTGGCCCCAAAGCTCCTGGTAGTCGGTCATGGCGATGCCCCAGTGGGCCATGGCGCATTGCGGATCGGACTTGGCGATGGCTTCAAACTGCATATGAGCTTCGGTGTAGCCGAAGGAATGCAGGAGCGCGATGCCGCGTTCGATGGGAGCCTTGGATTTAGCTGAGCAGGAAGTAGGGAAGGAGACGCTGCCGAGCTTCTCGGTGGCTTCGGCGTGATGGTGGTGGTGTTCTGCGCCGGGTGCAGGCTGTGTGTTCTGGGCTTGCAGGATTGTCGAAGCGGTCAGAGCGAGCAGGGTTAAACAGGCTTTCACTTGCATGCTGCAAGTATAAAACTCCGCCATGACGTGGAAGTTGGAGATTATTCAGAAACGCGGATGGCCGACGGCGTCGGCTGGCAAACGTTGCAACGTGAGAAAGCGCGCCGGGCCTATAATTCGGGCATGTCTCTTTTTGGCAGCTCGCGGCGTAGGACGATTGCGTGGCTGGGCGCCGGCGCGTTTGTGATCTATGCGGCTTTACAGGCGCTTTATTCCTTCAACACGAACCCGTATCCGCTGCTGACTCCGCGGAGCACGGGTGACATTCTTGTTTTCACCGCCATGTCGGTGATCGTCTTTCTGCTGCTGTTGATGCTGCTCGTGCTGCTGATCCGAAACATCTTGAAGCTGTTTGTGGATCAGCGCAGCAGGGCGCTCGGCTCGCGGCTGCGCACGCGCCTGGTCATCGGCGCGGCATTGATCGCGCTGGCGCCGGCGGCGTTCATGTTTCTATTCAGCTTTCAGTTGCTGAACCGATCTGTGGATCGATGGTTTTCGCAGCCTACTTCGGAGCTGCGTGAGGACTCGACGCGCGTGGTGCTGGAGCTGGAACACTATGCCGCTTCGAATGCGCGGCTGGAGGCCGAGGCAATTGCTGCCTCGGGAGCCCTGGATCGCGATGTAGAAGCTGCGAATGCAGAGATTCACTCGCGGCGCATCACGCTCGAAGGCGGGTACGTAGCCGTATATGGGCCTGACAAGCAGGGAGTGCTGGGCTATCAATTGCCTGCCGACAGCAGCAAACGCAGTCTGCTGCCGTGGCTGGATGATGGCAAGTCGCAGGAGATTCCGCTGCAGGGGCCGGTGTTTGCCGATCTGCTGACGGTGGCGCAGCGAAACGATGAGCCGATTCTGATTGTGGACAACGGGCGGCAGAAGCAGGAGTACGCGTCGGGGCTTGCAGTAACTCCCACAGGCAGGCTGGTGGTGGTGGGACTGCCGATGCCGCAGGGATTGAGTGAGACAGCGAACCAGATTCGCGTGGGCGCATCGGAGTACTGGACGTTGTTCCGGTCACGCAACAGTATTCGCACAACGTACTTTTTCATGCTGCTGCTGATTACGACGCTGGTCTTCTTCTCCAGCATGTGGCTGGCTTTGTTTTTGTCGAAGCAGATCACGCGGCCGGTAGAAGCGCTGGCCGATGCGATGGATGAGATTGCCGACGGCAAGCTGGATCAGCGTGTGGCTGTGGAGTCGAGCGGGGAGATGGCGGAGCTGGTCCAGGCCTTCAACCATATGGCGCAGGATCTCGAGACCAGCCGCCACATGGCGGAAACGTCGCGAGAGCAACTGTCGGCGGCGAACCAGGCTCTTGAGGAGCGGCGGCGCGAGTTGGAGACGATCCTGGAGACGATTCCGAGCGGCGTGGTGACTCTTGATAAAACCGGTGCGGTGCTGCTGGCGAATCGCGCCTTTGCTGCGCTGATTGGAAAGCGGCAGGAGAGCGATCTGAGCGGACGGCAGATCGAGTCGCTTTTCCCAGCGGATTGCAGCGACGATCTGGCGCGTGTGATTCGGCGCAGCCATCGCATGGGCGCGGCCTCGACGGAAGTTGAGACACATGCGCTGGGGCGCGTGGTGCATCTGGCTGTGACGGGTGCGCGGCTGGAGCTTGGTCCGGGCAAGCAGGGTTCGGTGCTGGTGGTCGAAGACACGACGGAGTTGTTGCGCGCGCAGCGGCAGCTGGCGTGGAAAGAAGTGGCGCAGCGAGTGGCGCATGAGATCAAGAATCCGCTGACGCCGATTGCGCTTTCGGCGGAACGGATTCGCAAGCACCTGGATCGCGCGACGGAGGACTCGCCGAGCGTGATTCGCAAGTGCAGCGAGGTGATTCTGGGATGCGTGGGGACGCTGCGATTGCTGGTGGATCAGTTTGCCGCGCTGGCGCAGTTTCCCGCGCCGCAACCAAGACCCTGCGATATGAACCAGATTGCCGAGGATGCATTGCTGTTGTTCTCAGGGCGTCTCGAAGGGATCACCATGCGCAAGACGCTGGAGCCAGGGCTGCCGCTGGTGATGGCCGATCCCGATGCAGTAAAGCGCGCGCTGGCCAACCTGATCGACAACGCGGCAGAGGCGATGCAGACCAGCCTGCTGCGGGTGCTGACCGTCGAGACGGGGCTGAGCGAGGATGGGATGTCTGTGGAAGTGGCGGTTTGCGACACAGGCCACGGGCTGACGGATGAGATTCGCGAGCGGCTGTTCTTGCCCTTCTACTCGACCAAGCAGCGAGGCACCGGACTTGGCTTATCGATTGCGGCGAAGATAGCGCAGGAGCATCATGGATCGATTCGGGCCGAGGCAAATTCGCCTAAAGGCGCGAAGTTTCTGCTCAGCCTGCCGGTGACCGAGACCGCGATACCGGGCGGTCGGGAGGGTGCTTCGGAAGCTGAGAAGACCGCGATCGAGCCTTCGGTTTCAGTGGGCTCGGGAATCTAACGCGCGGGCGTGAGCAGGATGTTGCGAAAGGCTACGTGGCCTTTTTCGGAGCCTTGCAGATAGATCGGGGCAGGCTCGGCTTCGTGGCTGTTCAATGCGCCGCCTGTGATGCCGGGAATCTCCTGGTTGTCGATGACGGTCTTGCCGTTTTGCACGATGGTGACTCGACGGCCGATCAGTGTGATGTCGAAGGCCTGCCATGTGTCTGGAGTGCGCGGCAGCTCGGGTGAGGGCGCGAGGAAGCCGTAGACTCCGCCGGTGTGATGGCTTGCCGGTTCGGCCTGGGATTCGGTTTCAACCTGGACTTCGTAGCGGCCGCGCAGATAGATTCCGCTGTTGGAGTCTTTGCCGCAGTTGAATTCGATGTGCAGCTTGAAGTCCTGAACCTTGAAGTCGCTGATGAGCTCGGGCCCGTTGCCGGGGGTTACGAGAGTGCCGTTCTGAACGGTCCATGAAGGTGGGCCGGGATGATCCATCTTCCAGCCGGAGAGGTCTTTTCCGTTGAACAGGGTTACGGGTCTGCCCCATCGCGGCTGAGATGTTCGCGTCAACGGAGGTGCGTGAACGCCAGTCCATTGCCAGACTTTTCCGTCCGGGCCGGTTGTGGTGCCGGAGAGAGTGTTTGCTGCGACTGTTCCGCGGAAGACCAGATCGTGGTCGCTGCCTTCTTCGTCCTTGGGCGAGACGAAGAGAAGCTTACCCTGCGTGATTTCGACTTTTGGGAGAGCACGTGCACTACCCCAGCGGCCGACCATTCGCGCGCTCAGGTGGCCCTTTTCATCGAGGATGTCGATCCACGACGGATAGTCGCGGTCTGGACCTTTCAATGTCAGATCCCAGCGGCCGAGATAGGGCGCGGTGGATGCCGCCTGCGCGGGATGATTTGCGGGCGATGAGGTTTGTGAAAAGGGGCCTAGAGGAGAGAGCGCGATTGCAAATGCGATTGCCGGAGTTGCGATGGCTTTTGCGCGTCTAGATTTCGTCACGAGAAAGAAACTCCTTTGCGTTTGCTGCATTTCATCTATGCGAGAGATTTGATCGATTGCGACGATGCGTCCCAATAAACGGGGCTCTTGCGGAAGTAGGATTCATTGGCGAGATGGCAGGCGAGGGCTGCATTGTGGCCGAAGACTGCATCCTGCAGAAGCGGCTGCCGCGAGCGCACTGCTTCGAAAAACTTCCAGAGATGGGGTTTGAGATCGTCGTAGTCGTTGCCGTTGTAAGTGATGGTTTCAGGCGCAGGTTCTTTGCCCGGCTCGGGGTCGTGCTCCTGATGCCACTGTTTGACATAAGGGTCTCGCAGTCGAGCGGGGTAAGAGCCGGTGTAGTAGCTAGGCGAGAGATCAACGCCGGGCTGCGGAGTGTGGGAGACGCTGAATTCGCGCAGCTCGATCATGCCTTTGGAGCCCATGAAGCGCGTGACTTCGGTGGATTCGCAGCCAAGGGAGAGGCGCATGTAGACGGGGATGTTGCCGTATTCGAAGAGGACGGCATGCACATCGGGCATGTTGCGGCCATCTTTCCAGCGGTAGATGCCGCCCATCGCGGAGACGCGCTTGGGGATCTCGTTGATGCCGAGCACACGCTGCATTCCGCTGATGAGGTGAACGAGGAGATCACCGGCAACGCCTGTGCCGTACTCCTTCCAGCAGCGCCAGCGGGCAAAGGTATTCGGATCGAAGGCCTTCTTCGGGACGGTGCCTTGCCATGTGTCCCAATCGAAGTTTTGCGGCGAGAGATCGGGCGGTGGCGGGTACTCCCATGCGCCGGTTGGGTCGTTGCGGCCGAGAGTGGCTTCGATGAGGTTGAGCTCTCCAATGGCGCCTTGTTTGTAAAGCTCGTTGGCCTTGGCGCATAGAACGGAGCTGGTGCGCTGCGCGCCGATCTGCACTATGCGGCCAGACTTTTGCGAGGCCGCGACCATCGCAAGTCCATCGGCTGGATTGTGGGACATGGGCTTTTCGCAATACACATCTTTACCGGCTGCGAGAGCGTCGACGACTACCTGCTTATGCCAATGGTCGGGGACGGCGACGATGATGGCGTCGATGTCTTTGGCGTCGAGCAGTTCCTGATAGCGGCGCGTGGTGCGAATGGGCTTGCCGACGATCTCGCGAGAGAGCTCATGGCGGCCATCGTAGAGATCGGCTGCGGCGATGCATTCGACTCCGCGAAGCTGGATGGCGTTGGCAAGCAGGTTGGAGCCCTCCATGCCCACGCCGACGATTCCGAAGCGAATGCGGTCGCTGGGCGATGTGGATTGAGAGGCTGAGGGAAGCAGCTCTGCATTCAGAAAGACAGAGCCTGGTATCAGCGATGCTCCTGCGGCTCCGGCTGTGGTTTTCAGAAATCCTCGGCGCGACAAAAGAGATTTGTCCATGTTTCCTTTCCGTTCGGATAGCTCCATTGCTGCTATTGGATTTTGGCAGGATGGAATTCCGAAATCGATGGCCTATTCCTTCTAGTCCCGCTCGCGGCGACTGTCAAGAAATCGCGGAAAGGCGCATGGAAAATTGACAAGCGTATGTGATGCTCCGAAGCGGAAAGCTCAGATCGTCAGAACGATCATTTCGCTGCTGAACAGATGCATGCGGCATAGGACTTAGTGGAGACGTTGTCGAGTGCGCAGGTGTATTGCGGCCAGAAGAGCTTGAGTGCGGTGGAGCGATCGCCGACGAAGAAGTTGCGGATGTAGGAGATGCTCATCTCCTTCTTCGATTCGCGGTCGGCGTGAAACTGGGCGATCAGGGTTTTCAATGCGGCTGGGGAGTAGTGCGATTGATTGTAGGTCTTGGCGAAGTCGTATTCGGAGGACCATGTGGTGGAGATGCCTGTCTGGTTGGAGCCTGCGATGACTTCGTAGTCGGTGAGGGCCGCGGTCGATGGATCGACCTGTGCGACGGTGAACGATGGGTTGTTGCCGTCGACGGGAGAGATGGATGGAACCACTTTGACGGCTACGCTGTGCTCGGCGGAGGGCGACGGATCGCCTGCGTCAGGCTCCAGCAAGCGGAACTCGTCCATGTGACTGTGGGCGAAGATGCCGAGGCGGATGGTGGAGGCGTATTCGATCATCAGGTCGGCCAGTTTGCCGGAGGATAGAAACACCACTGGCGCAGCGCCAGTGCAGACGTTCTTCATCTTGGCTGCTGTGGAATACGGGTCGATGCCGGGAGGGATGTGGGCCATGACCCAGGCCTTTTGTCCGGATTGCTTCGCCTCGGCGAGCTGCTGCTTGAGCCAGTTCATCTCGGCATTGGCTGCGGTTACGTCGGGCATGCCTCCGCAGGTGGTGTACTTGGGCGAGAGCATCAGATCGTTGA
>DATAZR010000098.1:0-7583 GCA_036271955.1 Acidobacteriaceae bacterium | reverse complement strand
CAGTTGCTGGCCGCGTTCGGCAATGCCGTTGGTCCCGCACCCCACTGCATGGTCGATGCCACCCGCCATGCTCTCAATCTCTTCGTGGTCCTGGTCGGGGAATCCAGCAAGGCCCGCAAGGGAACAAGCTGGAACCAGATCCGCCGCCTCTTCGATGAAGTCGATCACCCCTGGGTCACCGAGCGCGTCACCACCGCTCGCTTGACGCCCGCTGCGCTTATCTATTCTCTGCGCGATCAGCAGCCGGCCACGGACCGCCGCCTGCTCGCGCTCTCAGAAGAATTCGCCGCCGTTCTCCATTCCCTGCGGCGTACCAAAGGCCATCTCTCGCCCCTGCTCCGTAGCGCCTGGGATAGTGGCGATCTGCGCTCGCTCGGTGGCATCCACCCCATCCAGGCAACCGGCACGCATATCAGCATGATCGCCCACATCACGCAGCGCGAACTCGCAGAGAATCTCCACCCCACAGAAGCGCACAACGGCTTCGCCAATCGGTGTCTCTGGACTGGAGTGCAGCGCAGCCAGTGCCTGCCCGAAGGAGGCAATCTGGAAGCTCATGAACTATCCGCCCTCGCCGCTGAACTCCGCCGCGCTCTCGACTGGGTAGGCGATGCGCAAACCCTCCGCCTCGTCCGCGACGACCAGGCGCGAGATCTTTGGCACGACGTTTACCCGGTCTTGAGCCAGGTCCATCCTGGCCTGTATGGCGCCGCCACCAGTCGGGCCGAAGCCCAGGTTCTGCGCCTCAGTGCCATCTACGCTGTTCTCGACTGCACTCCCATCATCGGGCTGCCTCATCTCCAGGCTGCCCTCGCCGTGTGGGACTACTGCTCCGCAAGCGCCGCCCTCCTCTTCGGCACATCCACCGGCGACCACACCGCCGACCGTATTCTCGAAGCCATCAACGCCTCTCCCGGCGGCTTCTTGTCCAGAAGTCAAATGAGCGCCCTTTTCCACGGCCATCTCAGCAGCAGCCGCATCGAAGCTGCACTCGAACAACTTGTATCGGTGGGCGCAATCTACCAAAGCAGCACCCAGCCCAGCGGCGGGCGGCCCTCTACTCGCTGGTCGGCAACACCGGAATCAGACTGCTGGGCCGAGGGAGAGTCATACGATGAGTCGACACTTGAGGAAACAGCCGACGAAGAATCATTGCAGGAGCAGACTTAGTTCGCTTAGTTCGCTTTCTTCGCACATTTCTACAAGCGAACTGGAATTGAACGTCCCGCTGAGGAGACAACCAATGAGGAATCAATCATCTTGAGCGCCCCGGCCGCATCAGGAGTCGAAAACGCTCTCGCAAAGTCTTCACGGTTCGATCGAAGGGCTCGACCGATCCATAGGAGCGAGAAAGCATAACGCCGCCTTCCATGACGGCGAGCACATACGTTGCCAGCGCTTCTTTATCAGTATTCTTTGGCAGAGTTGCCGCATCCAGACACTCGCGAACAGCGCCAATCCACCCATGGAAGTTTTCCGCGATGAGCTTGTGTGCTGGACGATTCTCAGGATCGATCTCCAGAGCCAGCCGCCTCAGCGGGCAGCCATACTGCGAGTTGGTCATCAAGATGCGCTCGCGGTAGCCGGCGAGAATGGCGAAAATGCGTTCGATAGGCTTGGGAGTCGAAGCGTACGCGGGCTCGACGATCATCGGGCGAAGCGCCACCAGGTACCCCTCCAGCACTTCCCGCAGCAGCGCTTCCTTGCTGTCGAAGAAATGATAGAAGCTGCCTGAATTTACTTTCGCAATGAGACAACAGATCGGCCATGGAGGTACCCGCAAACCCTCGTTCCCAGAACAGGTAACGCGCGGACTCCACCAATCGCTGACGAGTGGCCGGCCCCTTGCCCGGCACCAGCATTGGCTTCGGTGCTTTCGCAGCAGAAACAATCTTGGCCATAAATCCTTTTTCCGAAAATCCGCGTGGAGTCTTAACAAAATACAGCATAGGGCCTCTTTACTTGAACGATCAACCAAGTCGGAGGATTCGTGAACTGACTCGAAAGGGAAGAGCGTATGAGCACTCACTTGAACTACTGGGCCGTACTGTTGCCGGCCGTATCGGCATTCGTGGTCGGCGGTCTTTGGTACAAGGTCTTCGCCGGCCCCTGGAAGAAGGCCAACTCCTTTAGCGAGGAGCCAACGACGGGCAACCCGGCTAAGATTCTCGGGATCAGCTTCTTGTTGAGCCTGGTGATGTCGCTCAACTTGGCAAAATTCCTCGACAGCCCAAATACGACCGCAGCCTGGGGGGCAACCGCCGGCTTTCTCGCCGGGTTTGGATGGTGCTTCATGGGCATCGGTATCATCTCGTTGTTCGAGCGCAAGCCCTGGACGTATGTGCTCATCAACGGAGGCTATCTCACCGTGGCGCTCACGATCATGGGCCTTGTAGTCGGCGCATGGCGCTAATGTGTAGTACGCTGGAACAGCGTGAAGGACGCATCCGGTTCGCGGAAAGGGTAGAAGCCCACCTTGAGTCACCTTAGCTTTCGCGAAACTTCTTTCAGCCCGCAATGCGAACAACGGGCATTTGCATGAAAGGAGTTCGCTTTGACGAACCAACCACCCGACGCTGTGCGCGTCCTCCCCGATCGCCCTAATCTGCGTCATCTGAAAGACCAGGCCAGGGACCTGCTCAATGCCGGCGGCTCCAGGTCCGTCGCCGCCGCTCAATTTCAGATCGCTCACGAGTATGGGTTTGCCAGTTGGCCCAAACTCAAGGCTTATGTCGATTTGCTCGAAGAGGCTGGGCAACTCAAAGAAGCCATCGATCAAAACAACCTCGTCCGGGTCCAAACGATGATGCTGAGAAACCCATCTCTGCATGTTGCGCCGTTAGGCTACGCGAGGGATGGACCGCTCACCTGGGTCGCGGAGTGCAGGGTTCCGCGAACCGCCCCGAACCAAACGCGGTTAGATATGGCGAAGTGGATGATCGAGAATGGATCGGACGTACACCGGGGCGGCGACGCCCCGCTGATGCGCGCCGCGCTCGACGGCGAGCGTATTCCGATGATGGAACTTCTAATCGCGCACGGGGCCGACGTGAACGCTGCCTGGCATGGAAGTTATCCCATCCTCTTCGCCGCCTGTGAGGCGCTTGATCCGGATTCGCTGCAGTGGCTGCTGGATCATGGCGCTGACCCCAATTGCGGGAGCGAAGAAATCTGGAAAATAAGAGGAGTGCCGCATCCGGGTACCGCACTGGATTATTTGTTGGGCGCCTACGTCCGGAATCCCGAAGTATTGAGCGCCGGCATCGAAATCCTTCTCAACGCTGGAGGAAGATCAAAATACCAGGTTCCAGCAGTGATGGCGCTGATTCGTAACCGGTTGAACGATCTCACGAATCTATTGGACGAAGATGAATCTTTGCTCCATCGCCACTTTCCCACGCTCGATTTCGGCACGACCGCGGCGCGCATGCTCACATTGCGTGGAGCGACACTCCTGCACGTGGCCGCGGAGTTTGGAAACCTGGACGCTGTCCGGCTATTGCTGGATCGAGGCGCCGAAGTAAATGCGAAGGCGGTCGTCGATAAAGATGGAATCGGAGGGCAGACAGCCATATTTCATGCGGCCACGCAAGGGGGTGACTCTGGTCTTCCGATCGTGAGAGTTCTGGTTGACCGGGGTGCTGATCTTACTGTGCGGGCGAAAGTCCCGGGTCACTATGAAAAGCCAGGCGAAATCGTTGACTGCACGCCCCTCGGATACGCGCTGCTATTTCCCGGAAACCAGGGCCCGGCCTCTGCGTTTCTGCGGGAGCATGGAGGGATCGTTTAACCGAGTCAGAGCGTGATCGACAACTGAATCCCCAGCACCGTTGCATTTCGACTTTCTTGACTCTGTCCCTTCCACAAATATTGGGCATGAGGAGTGATCGTCAAATACCGGGAGTGGGTCCATTGATAGTTCAACTCCAGTAGTTCCTCTGTACCTGTCGTCACCGCGTGCTTGCTGGCTTCAGCCCGAACCAGGCCTGCGGAAACCAGGTCGTTCTTACGCCTCGGGATGAGACCCTCATAATTCATCCCTCCGCCCCAAAACAAAGTTTCATCCCAATCAAAATTCTCGCTGTCGCAGTTGTACTGCCGTCTGTGAGGATCTGCGGGATGCCGGCATCTTAATTTAAGGTGTCGAAGCCTGGTTGGCCGTGCTCGTTTGCTGCGCGTCTGCACAATGCGTCGCAGCCAGCAACGAGAAGCCAATGCATACGATTGCGATGCGCTGCATGTTCGGAGTGCAGGCCATTACCCCTCGTACTGCACGAGTGTCGCCATGCCGGCGGCCAGATGCCAAAGAATGTGGCAGTGCAAGTACCAGGTACCAGGGTTGTTGGCATCGAATGCCACCGTCACGCTCATCTTTGGCGGCACAAGAATGGTGTCGCGGAGAGCCCCGTTCAGCGGCTTCCCGTTGATCTCGGTTACTTGAAAAGAGTGCCCGTGCAAATGCATCGGGTGAGACATCATCGTCTCGTTGATAAACTTCAGCGCCACCCGCTGACCCTTCTTCACCCGTACTTGGGCTGCTTGTCCCCGCGGCTTTTCTGTATCAAAAATGACGCCATTGATGGGCCAATCGTAACGCGCCATATTGCCCTGCAGCCGCAAATCAAAGCTTCGATCAATCGGTTTCGCAGCCAGTGGAGCTGAAGCGGTCAGCTCGCTCTCCACATCTAACGACAACAATCCAGCCGGCGCAGGACGTTTGACTGGCAGCTTCGTGATCGGCGCGCCCGGCGTAGCCAAAATGATCCCGGTTTGTGCCGTGCCCGCCTCACGCAATGCGAGGATGGGAAACGCGCCCTCCTGCGGCAGTTGCACGCGCACGTCAATCCGCTGTGCGATGGCCAGGGGAAAGTGGGAGCCGTTGAGCGGTCGGACAGCCATGCCATCGGTGGCAATCAATTCGCCCTTCAAGTCTCCCAGGCTGATGTGAAAATTTGTCCCCGAGCTTCCATTGATGATCCGCAGCCGTATCTTCCCGTGCTTCTCAACTCGAACCACTTCTGGATCGGCCAGGGTGTGGTCGTTAGCAAGATAGGCATCGTAATTTACATCGTTGACGTCGGGTTTACCCATTGCCATTGCCATCGGCTTGGCGGCGGGCTTGCGAAGTTCGGCAAATATCTCCGTAGGCGGAGTAAAGCTGAAGTCGCCCAGGAAGAGAACGATCTCCTGCTCGTCCACCCCTTTGTCAGACGGGTCATGCACAATGAGCGGAGCGGACAATAGGAACGCTTCCTGAAGACCCAGGTGCGAGTGCATCCAGTGCGTACCGGCCGGCTTCAGGGGAAAGTAATACCGGTAGCTCGCTTTGGGTGCGATCGCCGGCTGCGTCAAGCCCGGTACGCCATCCTGATTATTCGGTGGATGCAAGCCGTGCCAATGAATCGCAGTCGGCACAGGCAGCTTATTTTCGAGCAGGACGTCGAAAGGATGGTTGACCACCAGGCTCATCCCCTGTTTGCCGCCCGTCTGCTCTAGCCCCATGAGGGATGCCGCTTTGCCGTCTACTTCAAGGGTACGCATCGTTGCCCGCAGCCTGGTAGCCTGTGACAACGGCGGATCGCCGGTGGACAGCAGGGAAGCGCCGCCACGATGCTGAAGCAACGCCGCTCCAGCGCAGGCCCCTCCGGCGGCGATGAAAGAGCGCCGTGACATGAAACGATCCACGTCTTCACCCGCTTTCTGTTCCAAAAGGCGAATACAGATTACATGGAACTGATTCGTTCCGGAGGATCGCCAGATGTCTCATGATATTTTTTGCAAACTATGCAGGACCGGCGGGGGGAAGAAAGGAAATACCTAAGTAACTTACCCTTCCGCTCACACTAACTCCCAACGGGTGCCCCATGTTCGTACCAGCGTTGCCCGGATTTCCGACTGCGCAGTCTCCAACGACGATCACGTATGCGGCTTTCTCAAAGAAAGCCGCATGAAGTAGCTCAACGCCAACAGCCTTGACCGGAAATCTGGGATACGTGGGTCAATAAAGCCGGGGCGAAGCCCCCATCCAAGGTCTGTGGCCCGACGCTCTACGGCTCTAATTCAGCAATACGTTCTGGTTCGGGCGATCCAGCGAGAACGTTGGAATCTCAATATCAAACCGCTCGCCCGTATCGCTCTCCATCAGGTAGCTTCCGCCCATCATCCCCGACGGCGTGTTGAGTGGCGCACCGCTCGTGTAGGTGAAACTCTCGCCCGGCTCGAGAAATGGTTCCTTCCCAATAACGCCCGGCCCCTTCACCTCGGTCAATTCGCCGTGCGCATTGGTGATCATCCAGTGCCGGCTGCGCAGTTGCACCGTTTCCCGTCCCTGGTTCTCGATGGTCACCCGATAGGCCCAGAAATACTGCGAATTGCCAGGCGAGGAATTCGCCTCAAGGTAGGTAACCTCAACGCTTACCGCGATTCCTCGTGTGATTGCCCGATATGGTGTCCGATCTGCCATAGAGCAAGATTAGAGCAAAGTCCTCAGCCGATCCAGCCTGAGCTGCGGATGACGCTGCAGAAGTTGCCTCGAACGAACCTGGGATCCTTGTCGGCAAGCACATCGGCTTTGACGTTCCCAAAGGTGCTCTCGGGCTTCTTGTGGATGCCATCGTAGAACGCCTGGATAATCTCTTCTTTGAAGTTGGGGGTGCGCGGATACTCCGCGACCACCGCGTTTCGAGTTTCGTCGGAGTATTGAGGATAGGTGAGACCGAGCACGTCCATCTCGACGCCGGCAGTCACCAGGGCGACCACCGGGTGCATATACTGAGGAACGCCGGGGGTGGTGTGCAGAGCGATCGCCGTATTTCGAGTTTCAAAATCTGTTCATGCTGCTGCCAGTTGATAACAAAGTGCAGCTTGACGATGTCCGAACCTGGAAAGGTCGAGACGTCGACGGCAATTTCCGATTGCTGCCAACGGAGCCCGCAAGCAAGTCGTGAAACTGGTTGAACAGAATATTCCACCATGCGTCGCCAAACGCGCTTTGCGGATACTTGCGTCCCAGCGTGGCTGAAGTTAACCATGAAAGGCTCTCGACCTGCACCATGGTGCGCTCCGCCCGGCGGTTCTGATATTTCTCCTCCCCGCAGGCCGAATAGCAACCACGGGAATGGTGTTGCAAATCTCCAGTGATGATCGGCAAGGTTCGCATAGCAGCGGAAGCCTCGACCGCCTTGAAGAACTAACTGGTCGTGCTCCACCGAAGTTCCGGCAAGGTGGTGTCGTTGCGCATATGCAGAATCTGTTGGATCTGCGCTTTGGTCACGGCGCCGCCGTGATCCCCGACGCCGAGAAAGAAGGCTCCATCAGAAAATCCCGTCGCAAAACTATCCGCCGCGATGGTTGGGATGCGCGCAGCGGAGCTGTCGTACGAACCAAGGATCCGCAGCGTCAGCACCCGCGAGCCATCCGGCCCCTGCGACCAGAAGAGCACTGGCAACTTCTTGCTGGGGTCCTGCTCCTGGTCCTGAGGCCGCATGAAGACGTAGTACTGGTAGCCCGATTGTTTCATCAGGGTAGGCAAGCCGGCGGCGTGGCCGAAGGAATCCGGATTGAAACCGATGATTACATCGACG
>DATAZR010000097.1:0-3454 GCA_036271955.1 Acidobacteriaceae bacterium | reverse complement strand
AAGCTCCACTCGGTGGGGCCGTCGAGGGAGATGAGATTGTCGTCGTAGAAGAAGATCAGCTTGCCCAGGCCGAGGGTTCCGGCGAGCGAGGCAGCCTCGTGGGAGACGCCTTCCATCATGTCGCCATCACCCATGATGCCGTAGGTGTGGTGGTTGACGATCTCAAAGCCGGGCCGGTTGTAGACGGCGGCGAGGTGCTTTTCCGCGGCGGCGAGGCCGACCGACATGGCGAACCCTTGTCCCAGCGGGCCGGTGGTGACTTCGACGCCGTCGGTGTGGTGATACTCGGGGTGGCCAGGGGTCTTCGATCCCCACTGGCGGAAGCCCTTCAGGTCATCGAGGGTGAGCTTGTAGCCGGAGAGAAAGAGCGTTCCGTAGATGAGCGCCGAGGCGTGGCCGTTGGAGAGCACGAAGCGGTCGCGATTGGACCACTTGGAGTTGGCCGGGCTGTGCTTCATGATCTTGTGGAAGAGGAGATAGGCGATGGGCGAGCAGGCGAGCGGGGCTCCGGGATGGCCGCTGTTGGCCTTTTGTACGGTATCGATACAGAGGATGCGGAGGGTGTCGATGGAAAGTTGATCGATACTCGTTTTTTGGGGATCAGTCGCGATGTCGGGCATAAGCTTGGATAATCCTTTCATTCGTCGGATGCGTTTCGACGTAAAGGCGTCGCATTTGAGCCACCCCTATTCGTGCGGCGGCGGTTCGAGATCTCAAAATCACAGCCTGGAACCATTTTAGGCTTGCGGAGTTGCCCGGTCCGCGCCTGTTACGCTGTTCGATCCGGCTCGGACTAATTCGGTTCCGTGGCAGCCGGCTCAGCCGGGTTGGGCTCTTCGATGCGAATGTCGTAGTTGTGGCCCAGCCAGCGGTTTTCCTCCGGCCAGAAGAAAGTCAATGATAAAACAGTCGAGTTTACGCGCTGTCCGGGCAGGATGTCGGCGGAGAATCCGGCGCTGCCCAGGCTGCGGCTCTGGGTGGAGTTGGTGGTCTGCCAGGCATCGTCGGTCCAGACAAGGACGAAGCGCTTGTCGGCCAGCACGCGCACTGTGGCGTGAGGAGTGACGGCTTGAATGGGGCGGCGCAGACTGAACATCTCAATGACCGGTTCATGAGCGCGGCCGTGATGCGCGGAGCGGGCGTGATTGTGTTCCGAACGGAAACGGCCATAGCGGCGGTAGACGGGCTCGATGCGGTCGAAAACCTTGTTATCGAGAGCGGAGCGCAGCAGCTTGAGGTATTCGGCATGAGCCCAGACCAGCGGACAGGCTGAGCCGGCTGGGCCACCGATGGTGAGGTGATCTTCGGGGCGGTCGTCGGTATCCCAGACCTGTTCGGGAAGCATGTTTCCAGCGGTCGCAAAGCCCTCGTAGGTCTTGATGAGGTCGCTGACATCTTTGCCTGCGGCAAGCTCGTAGTGGGCTCGCTCGCCGGTGAGCAGCGGCCAGACACGGCCCTGGCCATAGCTTTGAAAGGGCTCGCCGTGGGCGCCCTGTCCATAGCCATCCCAGTTATAGCGAAGCCAGCCGGGGCCCTGGGGCAGGTCGCGTTTGAGCACGGCGTCGACGACTTTGAGCGAATCGACCATCAGCGGATCGTCGGCGCGGCGGATGCCGTATCGGACGAGCTCCAGGAAGCCGGCATCGATGATTTCGCGTGCTTCGAAGTCGTAGCGTGTGCCTGGAGGGCGGTTGTTGATGTGGATTTTTTCAGTGCCCGGGCCTTCCTGGCAGACGGCGTCGCCGCTCTCCGGTGGACGGATGCGCATGTAGTGCCGCTTGACCTCGGGAAGCAGGACGCCGTCGTTAGTGACAGTCCAGTCTTCGAGGTGCATCTCAATCCAGTCGGCGTACTCCTCAAGGAACGCGGCGAACTCGAGGGACTGGTGGTCGCGGGCGATCTCGGCGGCGCAAATCAGGCCGCCGATGACTGCAGCGAGGGTCGAGGGCGAGTAGCCGGAGTTCTCTTCCCAACGCTCCTGATGGGTGACGGGGGAGTTCTTGACGAGGAATCCGGCAGCGCGCTCGATGAAGGGGAAGACGTCCCAGTTGCCCAGGCCTCCTGCCTTCCAGATGCGCCAGGTGAGGATGAGCGGGAAGGCGACTTCGTCGAGCTGGACGCCGGTCCAGTAGGGACGGCCGTCGATCCAGAAGTTCTGCGCGAAGCTGCCATCGGGCCGCTGCGTACAGGCCAGGTAGACGAGAGCCCGGCGGGCGGTGTCGACGCGTCCACAGGCGAGCAGGGCAGTCGCGGTCTGCACCATGTCGCGGGTCCAGACCAGGTGGTAGCCGCCGAGGTCGTCGTCGCCCTTGGCCTGCCCCCAGGGAATGGAGGCGGAGGCGACGAAGGCTCCGGAGTACGTCTTGTCTTCGTGAGCCAGCAGGATGTTGTGGCTGGTCTGCATGAGCAGGCCTTGGTCGCCCGCCTTGGTGGCCAGTCGGTAGGGGCTGGCGGCGCGCTGCCACTGCTCGAGGAAGCGGGTTGCATTTTGCGGAAAGGGCAGCGATAGAGCGCCCATGGTCTTGGAGAGGGCGGAGTGGTGGCTGTCGCCGATGCCGATGCCCAGCGTGAATTCGCGGCTGCCCTGCAGGTTGATCTGGCCCATGAGCGCGAGATTGCCGTTGGTGGCCGAGCCGAACTCCCAGTCCATTTTGAAATTGTCGGTGAGGTCGCGCCACCCATCGCTCGCTCCTACGAAGCCGCAGCTGACATGGGAGAGGCCGCAGTCTGCGCCCATGGCCAGGGTCCAGCGGTTTTTCCATGCGACCAGCACTTTTTGCCCTGCGACATCGACGGCGCGGGCGGAGTTGCCAGCGCCGCCTCCATCCATGTGAGGCGCTATGAGAGCGTAAATTTTGAGGCTATCGAGAAAATCCTCAGTGCCGTTGGGGCCGGCCTGCAGACGGACATGCATCAGAACGACGCTGTGATGCGGGTCGCAGATGATTTCCTTGACTAGTTGATAGCGGCCATCCTTGTCGGCATTGGTATAGCGAACGCCGAGAGCCTCGGGATGGATGTATTCGAAGCTTGTGACCAGGTCGCGTTTTTCCTCGTGAACGAAGCTGGAGCCGTCGGTGACGAGCAGCTCCATGTCGCGGGTCTGAGGATGATCGATGGTGGGGTGGTAGATCTCGTTGAGGATGCCGTGAGAGACGGTGAACCAGATGCGGCTGGAGGCGGAGTAGGCGGTGCCGACGGCGTCTTTGACGCTGGAGGTCCAACGCGGCTCCATGCCGGGGGCGCCGAAGGCCTCGCCATGTTGATCGAGCCAACGGTAAAGGGAATCCAGGGGCGTTGCCTGCAGCGTGTCTTGAATCAAGATAAGTCCTCTCGATCTCTCTTTGTATGCCCTGCGCCTTGAACAGGCGATGAATATTGCCGCGCTTCCATACTCTCACTCTAGGATGTTGCGAGCGTGATGGAAGTTCCTTCGAAGTTCACAGTACCTTTT
>DATAZR010000096.1:0-7746 GCA_036271955.1 Acidobacteriaceae bacterium | reverse complement strand
TCGCCGAAGAGTGCCGCAAGCAGGGTGTGAAGCTCGGCTTCTACTACTCGCAGGACCAGGACTGGACCGCCCCCGGCGGCGCCGCCTACAAGACCGGTAATCACGATCGCCCCAATCACCACTGGGATACCGCGCAGGACGGGAACTTCGCCACCTATCTGCACACCAAGGCGATCCCGCAAATGAAAGAGCTGCTCACCAACTACGGCGACTTCCCCGTCGTCATCTGGTTCGACACGCCGACTGACGACATGACTCCCGCGCTCGCTGGTGAAATCGTCGCACTGCTCAACCAGCACCCCAATCTCATCTGGAACAACCGTCTCGGCGGCGGCTACAAAGGCGATACCGAAACGCCAGAGCAGTTCATCCCCGCGAAAGGCTATCCCGGCCGCGATTGGGAAGCCTGCATGACCATGAACGATACCTGGGGATACAAGTCCTATGACACCAACTTCAAGTCGACTGAGACATTAGTGCGCAACCTCATCGACATCGCCAGCAAGGGTGGCAACTACCTGCTCAACATCGGGCCAGACTCCAAAGGCAACGTGCCTCCACCTGAGATTGAGCGTCTCCACCAGGTTGGCAAGTGGATCGCCGTCAACGGCGCCGCTATCTACGGCACCAAGCCCACTCTCTTTGGCGATGAAGCTGGCAGCTTCAGCACTACGGAGAAAGATAAAGAAGGCAAGCCCAAGTTCATTCCCTCATGGAAATGGCGCTCGACCACCGCCGCCGACAAGATCTACATCGAGATCTTCGCATGGCCCAACGGCAGCTTCCATCTCGACAAACTTCCACGCCAGGTCACTGGGGCCTATCTGCTTTCAGATAAATCGAAGACGCCACTCAAGATTTCCAAAAGTGGTTCTGGCATCGATGTTGCGCTTCCAGCCAGCGCTCCCGATCCTATCGCCAGCGTCCTCGTCCTCAAGACTGCGGCGAAGTAAGCAGTCTGGCTCACAGTGCTGCTGCCAGCCCAAGCGTGAGCAGCAGCGCTGTGACCGAGATAATCGTCTCGCAGATCGACCACGTCTTGATGGTCTGCGCGACGCTCATGCCGAAGTACTCCTTTACCAGCCAGAAGCCCCCATCATTGACGTGCGAAAAGATCAGCGAACCCGCGCCAGTCGCGATCGCCAGTAGTTCCGGATGTACTCCGGTAGTATGCAGCGCAATCGGCGCGATGATACCCGCGGCCGTCGTCATAGCCACAGTTGATGACCCCGTAGCCAGCCGCATCATCGCCGCTAGCAGCCATGCCAGCAGCAGCAGCGGAATGTGGCTCTGCATAGCGACGCCGATAATCGCCTGCGATACTCCACTGTCCTGCAGTATCCGCCCGAAGCCTCCTCCAGCGCCAACCAGCAGCGTGATCGTCGCCGTCGGCGCGAGGCACTCATTCGTGAATCGCAAGATCGTCTCACGCGTAAATCCGCGCAGCTTACCTAGTGTGAAGAAGCTCAATAGCACGCCGATCAGCAGCGCCATATCGTCGTTGCCTATCAGGCGCAGCGCCTGATTCAAGCCGCTTCCTTGTGCGCTGATAGCATCGGCCCAGCTGCCAATCAGCATCAGCAGCACAGGCAGCAGAATCGAGAATAGCGTCAGCCCAAAACCCGGCAGGCTCCGCTCCCCTTCATGATCTACAAATTGCGCCGAGATGGAGTTTTCTGTTGCCAGCTGAATATGCGGCGCAATGAGTTTGGCATAGAGCGGCCCGGCAACAATCGCCGTTGGAAGACCAACAAGCAGCGCATAGAAAATAGTCTTGCCGACATCAGCCTTGAAGATCGTCACAGCCAACAATGCCGCGGGATGCGGAGGCACCAGTCCATGCACCACTGAAAGCCCTGCGACCATGGGAAGCCCGACAAGAATCAGCGATGTTTTGGTGCGCCGCGCCACGGTATAGGCAATCGGAATCAGCAGCACAAAGCCAACTTCAAAGAACGCCGGCAAGCCAACCACCAGGCCGATCAACACCATTGCCCACGGCAGGCGCTTCTCGCCAAAGACGCGTATCAGCGTGTACGCAATCTGATCCGCGCCGCCCGATTCGGCCATCATCTTTCCCAGCATCGTGCCCAGGGCCACGACAACAGCGATATGCCCCAGCGTTGCGCCGACGCCCAATTCAAAGGAGTGAACAATCGTCGACGGCGTCATGCCCGTCACAATCGCCAGCGCCAGCGAAGCCAGCAGCAACGTGATAAACGGGTTGAGCTTCGCGACTGCAATAAGCAGGATCAGGCCGATCACCGCGCCCAGAGCCGAGATCAGCAGAAACGCACTGTGCGAATCGATCATGCCTGCGGAGCCTTATACGCCACGCACTCGACCTCCACTTTGCAATCGACAACCATACTCGATACAACACACGCGCGCGCCGGTGGATGCTCGCCAAAGTGCTCTTTGAACACCGTATTGAATGCAGAAAAATCGCGCGGATCTTCAAGCCACACGCCGCAGCGCACGACGTGCTCAGGCCCATAACCGGCTTCCGCAAGAATTGCCAGCACATTGCGAATCGCCTGCTGCGATTGGACCGTAATGTTGCCCGTGACCAGCTCGCCATTCACCATCGGCACCTGCCCTGAAACATACAGCCATCCATCCGCTTCCACTGCTCGTGCAAATGGCAGATGCTGGCCGCCAGTCCCTTTACCGCCTTCCACTCCATATCGCTTGATGCTCACGCCGCCTCCATATCTTGTCGATCGAAATCAAACTTGAATCATTGAATCCACAATCATTGAATCCACATCGTCCTGCCGCGTCGAATAAACCGTCCAGCTCGTTGCTCCGTCGCGCCTCTGACCGTATACGATAGAACGCCGTTAACCCAGACACCCTCGATGCCAACCGCCGCACTCACCGGGTCGTTGTATGTCGCTGTGTCGTTGATGGCATCCGCATCGAAGAGCACAAGGTCGGCCCAATAGCCTTCGCGTATCAGTCCGCGCTCCGCGAGGCCAAATCGCTGCGCGGGCATGCCCGTCATTTTATGGATTGCCTGAGGCAGCGAAAACAGCTTCTCATCGCGGCTGTAGAGGCCAAGCACACGCGGAAAGGTTCCCCACAAGCGAGGATGCGGCCTCGGATCGTTCGGCAAACCATCGGAGCCAATCATCGTCGCGGGATGCGCCAAGATGCGGCGCATGTCATCTTCTGAAATACTGTGATAGATAGCTCCCGCGGGTTGCAGCCTGCGCGCTGCATCGAGCTGCGATACGCCCCATTGCTCCGCGATGCTCGCAAGCAATTGTCCGCCAACCTCCGGATGTGGCGTGCTCCACGTAATGGTGATCTTCACGCGCTCATCGACCTGCCGTAAATCGAGCGTGCTCGATCCAGCCGCATAAGGATAGCAATCGCAGCCGATTTCTTGTGAGGCTTGCGCAGATTCCAACGCATGTAGCACCTCGCCGCTGCGTCCCCAATTGGCAATACCTGCGCACTTCAAATGCGAAACGATCACCGGAACATGGCTCTGCGCGCCAATCTCAAACGCCTCATGCATGGCGTCGAGAATCGCCTCGCCCTCAGTCCGCATATGCGTTGTATAGACCGCATGAGCTGAAGTCAGCAACTGCCCCAGAGCGAGCACCTCTTCTGTCGAAGCTGAATTGGCCGATAGATAAGCCAGCCCGGTGCTCAACCCCAATGCGCCGCCAGCGAGCGCATCTTTGAGCTGCCCGCGCATCGCGGCGATTTCCTGCACATTCGCCGCGCGATTCAGTTCGTCCATATGGTTATTGCGCAGAGCCGTATGTCCAATCAGCGCAGCCACATTCACCGCAGGCCGCGCCGAGTCAACAGCTGCTACATAATCGGCAAAGGTTGCATACTTGAAATCCTTCGCCTCACCCAACAGATTCATCGGGTCAGGCAGCTCACAGCATAATGTGACAGGCGAAGCGCTGATGCCGCAGTTGCCGACAATCACCGTTGTCACTCCCTGCGAAACCTTAGGCAGCATCGCCGGGTTGCGAATCACGCTGATGTCATCATGCGTGTGAACATCGACAAAGCCCGGCGCCAGCGCCAGTCCCTGCGCATCGATAACATCTGCGGCATCCAATTCCAGCGATGATCCAACCGCGTAGATACGTCCATCACGAAGCGCGACATCCATCTCTTCCGCAGCCGCGCCGCTGCCATCGAGAATGCCCGCTTTGCGGAGAAGAGTGTCGCAGCTCAACATGTCGGTTGATTCCGAATATAGACTATCTCTGTCCCTTCATGCAGCAGCGTATTCCCGCGCAGAGACCTCCGGAGAGCCGAGTGCCAATCGATAAGCAAACTTCGCCAACCATCGAATCCCCAACTGTATCTGGTCTGAACAAGGGCCTAGGATTTTTCGGCGCAGGAGTTGAAGCTCAAGACATACCTCAGCTTGACTGGAACCTGCTTCGCGAAGATCTCAGCCTGCCCACTGCCGTCCTCTACGAAGAGCGTCTGCAGCACAACCTCGCATGGATGCAGCAGTTCATCGATGCCTACGGTGTCAAGCTCGCGCCGCACGGCAAGACCACCATGACTCCGAAGTTGTTTCAGCGGCAACTGCAGTCTGGCGCATGGGGAATCACACTAGCCACCGCGCACCAAACTCAAGTCGCCTACACACATGGAGTACGCCGCGTTCTGATGGCCAATCAGCTGGTTGGCAAAGAAAACATGGCCATCGTTTCTCGATTGCTCGCAGATCCCACATTCGAGTTTTACTGCCTGGTTGATTCCGCAGCAATCGTAGAGCAGTTAGGCGAATATTTTTCGTCTCGAGGAGAACACCTCAATGTGCTGCTCGAACTAGGCGTCGCCGGAGGCCGCACCGGCATCCGCAACAACACTCAGCTCGAAGCCGTTCTGGCCGCAATTGCGCGTTGGACCGACTCGATTGCTTTGTGTGGTGTCGAAATCTATGAAGGCGTCCTCGAAGACGAAGCCTCAATTCGCGCCTATCTGCAGCGGGCTGTCACAGTCACCCAACAACTCGCCGCAGCAGGCCGCTTTCAGCGTTCGCCGATCCTTCTTTCGGGTGCAGGCTCAGCATGGTACGACGTAGTCGCTGAAGTGTTTTCCACGGCTAATATCGGTGCTCCCGCAGAAATCGTCCTGCGCCCCGGCTGCTATCTCACCCACGATGTCGGGGCCTATCGCGAAGCGCAGAAAAGGATCCTCGAACATAACCCCATCGCCAGACGCATGCACGAGGGACTCCTGCCCGCCCTGCAAATCTGGGCCTACGTACAGTCGATTCCCGAAGCAGAGAAGGCTATCATCGCGATGGGCAAGCGCGATGCCTCCTTCGACTCCGGCTTTCCCACGCCAGCCCTGCACTTCAGGCCCTCCAAAAACGAGATCCGAGACAACGAATCCGGCGAGGCCGCACCCAAATCATCGCCCTCACACTGGAAGATCACAAAGATGATGGACCAGCACGCCTTCCTGCAAATCTCGGCAAA
Source organism: Acidobacteriaceae bacterium (assembly GCA_036271955.1). Taxonomy (GTDB): domain Bacteria; phylum Acidobacteriota; class Terriglobia; order Terriglobales; family Acidobacteriaceae; genus Acidicapsa. The sequence continues at coordinate 2,275 of DATAZR010000096.1, read as the reverse complement.
CGATGATCTGCGTGTCGGAGACATGATCGCTTTCGACATCTCGCACCCATGCCTGACCTTCGACAAATGGCGCACGTTGCCCGTGGTAAATGCACAATACAAGGTCATCGACATCGTCGAGACCTTCTTCTAAACGCTCTGAGATTCGCTCAAACAATCGCAGGCACATGGATCAAACCCGCCGTACCGAAGACCCTGCGATAGCGCTCTACATCTTCCGGTGCGCCCATCGCTTTCGAATAATTATCCGAGAGCTTTACCGCTCTGCGACCATTAGCATCGGTGAGTTTGCAGACCAGGCTGATCGGATCGAAGCCTCTGCCGCCGTCCGGGTCGCAGTTACGAAAATCGTTGGTAAGCAGCGTACCCCAGCCCGCGCTGAAGCGAATGCGCCTTTGCGGCTTCCACTTTTCAGCATCGAGAAAATCAGCCGCGCTATGAAACTCCTCGGGCAACGCTCCATTGAGCATTTCTCCAGAAAAGTACGCATGCAGCCCGAGAATGTCGTCCACATCCAACCCATCCGACGCAATGAGAAGCTTCTTGGCCGGATCACGCCCGCGCCCTTTCAGCCACTCGATGTATTCATCGCCCGCAACATAAGGGCTCTTGCTATCCATACGCTGGCCGGTCCAATTCGCTGTCCATTCGGGTGCATCGGCAAGGAACTGCGTCGTTCCAAACGTATCGGGAAGCATGATGAGCAGCTCACCCTGATACGTCTTCTGCCACAGGTCCAGCACGCGGTATTGTGCCGTCTTCAGCTCTTCATCACTCTCGGCCATAGCAGCCAGTGCCATCGGCAACTCATGCGCATTCGTGCCAATCGCTTCGAGATCGTGCTTGTAAGCGAGATAGGTATTAGACGATCCCGCGAAGCTCGCGCCCAATGTATCTCGCATCGCCTTGACCACATACTCCTGCCACAGAAAGCTATGCCTGCGCCGCGTGCCAAAGTCCGCAAGCTTCAGTCCCGGAACGCCACGCAGCCTCTCGATCTTGCTCCACAACGTAGCCTTGGCACGCGCGTACAAAATGTCGAGTGAGAACTCGCTCATTTCACGCAGGCTCGCCCGCGTCTTCATCTCGCTCAGGATCGAAAGCGCATAAACCTCCCACATCGTGGTCTGCGTCCACAGGCCGTGAAAGGTAAGGCTCAGCTCTCCGTTCTCAATGGACAACTCATAGTCGGGCAGATGAAAATCATGCTCCAGCCACTCCAAAAACTCCGGCTCGAAGATGCCGCGCTTGCCATAGAACGTGTTGCCCGCAAGCCAGATCAGCTCCGACTTGTGAAAGCTGAGGCTGCGCACATTGTCCAGCTGCATGCGCAGCTCTTCCACGCCGATTCGCTCCGCCAGCGAAACCGATGTAGTCCGGTTCACCAGTGTGAACGTGACCTCAACCGATGGGAAATGCTTCCAGATAAACTGCAGCATCAGCAGCTTGTAAAAGTCCGTGTCCAGCAGCGAGCGCGTGATCGGGTCCAGCCGCCAGTTGTGGTTATGCGCCCGTTCGGCCAGGTTCACGATCATGCATGGAGTCCTCGATAGTCCTGCTTCTATGCTACTTTACGGCCGCGCCCAGCGCCTTCATGTAGCCTTCGTTCACCGTTTCATTCTCGAAGCGAATCTTCACCAGCAGATCGCGAAAAGCCTCCCGCGAATCCTCAAGCGATGGCCTCGCCGCAACAGCCTTCTCTGTATCGCCCATCCCGAAGCGCTTCGCCGCAAAGGCGATGATTTCATCCCAGTGCTCCGGCTGCGCAAAGGTCACCGGAGACGAAGTGGCCTGCATCTTTTTGTAAGGCCAGAAGGTCCAGCTGATCTCATCCCGATCCAGCAGCGTTCGAAACTTGGTGATCCAGTCATCGGTATTCTCGCCCGATTCGCCCATCCAGATCGGTACGTTGTACTTGTCCCGGAATTCGACAAACGGCTTCACTGCCTCTTCAACCGGAGGCATCCAGTACTTGTGAAAGGTGTACATCGCATTCTTATCGAAAGGCGGCCCAAAAACAGTGAAATTCGTATCCCACTGCGCGCCGCCAAAGATCACCACATGATTCGGATCGGCCGACCGCACCGCCGCAACCAGCTTTTTGTAAACAGGCTCGAGCTTCGAGTTATATCGTTGCAGCTTTGGATAATGCGGTATCGGCTCGTTGAGTAAGTCGTAGCCCAGCACAGTTACGTTATTGCGATAGTGCGCGGCAATGCGCTTCCACACGTCCATCGCATGCTGCTGGCTCGCCTCATCCTCATAGAGCCACGGA
>DATAZR010000095.1:0-56804 GCA_036271955.1 Acidobacteriaceae bacterium | reverse complement strand
TTCGAAGCGGGCATCAGGTTCAACGGTTCGGTCAATGTGAAGAGCAGGATCGAGCCCGGCTCCAGCGTGGCCTGCGGATGATCGACCATCAGGTGCGTGGTCACAATACCTGCGCCAACCAAGCTGCCAGTCAGCGCGCCGACCGGCCCGCCGATCACCGCTCCGGCTACTGCGCCGGTGCCGACCACGGCGCCATATTCAATGCCATCTTTTCTGACGCGCGATCCGGGGTTGATGGTGCCTTCCGAGCCAATCTTAGTGCGGGAGCCCGGCGTGCCGGTTGTTTCGGCATGCAGCTTGTAGCGTGTGCCGTCGGGCATGATCACTGCCTCAGGCTGCAGCCGGAAACTGCCATGTCCGCCAAAGTGGCCGGCGCTTACCGCGCTCACACGGCCCTCGATGGCCGCGCCTGCGGGAATCAGCACGCGCCCGTTCTGCAGCACATCGGAAGCGACCTGTCCATGGAACGGCTCGCCTTTTTCGCTCTCCGTCGAAGAGAGCCGCTCGGTCAGCCGAACCCGGATGGTGATGCCTTCCATCAATTCGCCGGGCCGCGAAGGCAGCGGATGCACAATATCTCCATCGGGATCGGACATCTCAGGTCGGGCGGTGAGTGCCTGCTGTTGCGCGGGGGCGTAGGAGCTGGCCGGGGCTGCCGAGTCGTAACTTGCCGCCGGTTGCTGAACCGGCACAGGCGCCGCGATGACTCCCGCAGGCGGCTTGCCCTGAATCATAGGTGTATCGGGCGAGGTGACGATGGCATCGCCGGGGGGATGCGACACACCCTCATATTGGTCAGGCTGCGCCGGTTGCTGGGCCTGCTGCCCAAACGCATGGATTCCAAACGCAGAAGCGGCAACAACCAAAATGGCAAGATTTCGAGATTGCATAGCAGAGTTCTCCTTCCGCCCTGTCAAATTCAACCAGTTCCCGTTTCATCATGAGGCGACAAATACTAAGACTTAAAAACTTAGACCCGCAACCCACGCTGAAGTTTCCGTCCCATTCGCAGCCCGCAAAAATAATTGCGGCAGACCATCGGCATCCCGGCCAAATTTAACGATAGCTCTTTCCGTTGTCCGCTGCGCCGCCAGTAGTATTCATTCCGGTATCAGGGTATCGTCCCCAGCAAGAATCAGATTAGGCACTCCGTCCAATGCGTTCGCAGGCCATTCGCGCCCAATCTTGCACCGCCCCGGAATGGTCGGCAGATCGTCAAATTCGCACCAATCCACGTTGCGCGCCGCAGCCTGTCACCGCATCGGTTTGCTATCCTACCCAAGGTATTCGAACGCATCTTCTAAAGGGGTTTACGCCACATGCAAGAGCTTCTGACAAGTATTCAGAGCCTGGCCGGAAAGGCTCTTGCCGTAGACCGCCGACCAAAATTAAACGACCGGCTGCAGCACCGCATTGCGAGGACTGATATGACTGAAATTGTTGCTATTCGCGCCCGTGAAATTCTTGATTCGCGTGGCAATCCTACTGTAGAAGCAGATGTAATTCTTGAGTCCGGCGCACTCGGCCGCGCCGCGGTTCCCTCGGGAGCCTCGACCGGCGAGCACGAAGCCGTTGAGCTCCGCGACGGCGACAAATCCCACTACCTCGGCAAAGGCGTATTGCAAGCGGTCGAGAATGTAGAGACCATCCTCGCCCCCGAGCTCGAAGGCTTCGACGCCATGAACCAGCGCCTGCTCGATCACACCATGATCCAGATCGATGGCACCGCGAATAAGTCCAAGCTTGGCGCCAACGCCATCCTCGCTGTCTCCATGGCCGCCAGCCGCGCCGTTGCGCAGACCCTCGAGATTCCGCTCTACCGCTACCTCGGCGGCGCCAACGCCTGCATCCTGCCCACGCCCATGATGAACGTCATCAACGGCGGCGCACATGCCGACTCCAGCGTCGATTTCCAGGAGTTCATGGTCATGCCCGTCGGCGCGGAGCGCTTCTCCGACGCTCTACGCTGGGGCACCGAGGTCTTCCACACCCTCAAAGGCGTGCTCAAGAAGAAAGGCTACTCCACCGCCGTCGGCGACGAAGGCGGCTTCGCACCCTCACTCACCTCCAACGCCGAGGCCATAGAAGTCATCCTCGAAGCGATCACTCTCGCCGGCTACAAGCCCGGCGAGCAAATTGCGATAGCGCTAGACCCAGCAAGCAGCGAGTTCTATGACAAGGAGAAGGGCAAGTACATCTTCAAAAAGAGCGACAAGCGCGAGCTCTCCAGTGAAGAGATGGTTCACTTCTACGATAACTGGGTTCGCCAGTACCCCATCGTCTCCCTCGAAGACGGTCTCGCCGAAGACGATTGGGAAGGCTGGAAGATCCTTACCGACAAGCTCGGCGGCAAGATCCAACTCGTCGGCGACGATCTCTTCGTCACCAACACCAGCCGCCTGCAGCGCGGCATTGAAGAGGGCGTCGGCAACTCCATCCTGATCAAGCTCAACCAAATTGGAACTGTGACGGAGACCTTCGAGGCCATCGAGCTCGCCCGCCGCTATGGCTACACCAGCGTTATGTCCCACCGCAGCGGCGAGACCGAAGACACCTACATCGCCGACCTCGCGGTAGCCACCGGCACCGGGCAGATCAAGACCGGCTCAGCCAGCCGCACCGACCGCATCGCCAAGTACAACCAGCTCCTCCGCATCGAAGAAGAGCTTGGAGCAGGCGCAAACTTCCTGGGCATCGAAAGCCTAAACTACAACGAGTAGGCATCTCAGCAAGCGGGTGGCCCAGGTCTCGCTTCTGAGACCTGGGTTTACCAAATCTTTCAACCTTTTATATATCTCTAATTGCTGTATGCATAAAATGTACATACAATAGGAGCATCGCGTGTCCTTTGAATGGGACATCCCGAAAGCAGAAGCAAATTTCCAAAAAGCATGGCGTCCGCTTCTCTGAGGCCCTTCCTCTTTTTCAAGATGATTTCGCCATCACAATGGAGGATGACGAGTCTGATCGGGAAGAACAGCGTTTCATCTCCATCGGCGCTGGAGCAAAGAACCGTATTATCGTCGCCGTCTATTGCTATCGCGGAGATACCATTCGTATCATCTCCGCTCGTCTGGCAGACCCACACGAGCGCGAGCAGTACCAGGAGAACAGATGAAGTCTAAATACGATTTCAGCAAAGGCAAACGCGGAGCCATTTTGCCGCCCCAGCCGGAATCCCATGGCAAGACCCGCATCACCATTCGCCTGGACGAAGATATCGTGGATGCTTTCCTGAAAGAAGCCGAGGCCTCCGGCGGTGCAATCGGTTATCAAACGCTGATCAACAACGCTCTTCGCCAGTATCTCGAAGGAAAGGCTCCAAAGCTGGAAGACACTCTTCGCCGCATCGTTCGTGAAGAGATTCGCGCCGCAAGCTGATCGAGCGATCGATAAAGAGATGCCATCGCCCCTCATCCCATTCGGCAGTTTATTCTTAAAGAGATAAGCCCTATTTCGTATCGGAGCATACTTTTGTCCATCACCCGCCACCCACTAGTCCTGACCATCCTCGACGGATGGGGCTACTCTCCGCAGGTCGCCAACAACGCCATCGCGCTCGCCCGCAAGCCCACCTACGACAAGCTGCTCGCCGAGTATCCGAACACGCTCATCCGCGCCTCCGAACACTTTGTCGGCCTCCCCGACGGCCAGATGGGCAACAGCGAAGTCGGCCATCTCAACATCGGCGCCGGCCGCGTCGTCCAGATGGACATTACCCGGATCGACGCCATGATTGCAGCCGATGAGTTTACGAATTTCCCAGCCATCGCCAAAGCCATGCACCACGCCCGCGAAGCAGGCCGAGCTTTGCATTTGATAGGCTTGCTCAGCGACGGCGGCGTCCACGCCCACCAGGAGCATCTCTATGCCCTGCTGCGTGCCGCCAAGGCCCACGGCCTCGAGCGCGTCTTCGTCCATGCCTTCATGGATGGCCGCGACACCCTGCCCACCAACGGCGTCCACTATCTCGCCAAGCTCCAGCAAAAATTCAATGAATACGGTATCGGCAAGCTGGCCAGCGTTAGCGGCCGCTACTATGCCATGGACCGCGACAAGAAGTGGGATCGCGAGCAGAAGGCCTTCGCCGCCATTGTCATCGGCAAAGCCGAGGGCGGAGCCACCGCCGACCCCGTCGCCCACCTGCAGAATGCCTACAACAACGGCATCACTGACGAGTTCACCATCCCATTCGTCGTGACCGACGCATCAGGCAAGCCCAACGGTGTCATCCGCGATGAAGATGTAGTTATCAACTTCAACTACCGCGCCGACCGCGCCCGCCAGATCACCCGCGCTCTCACTCGCGAAAGCGGCCTCAACCAGGCTGGCGGACGCAACCTCGACGCATGGGAGCCGCTCGACGAAACCATACCTCGAAGCGAACTGCCAAAGAAGCTCTACTACCTCTGCATGACCCAGTACGACAAGAACTTCAGCTTGCCCCTGGTCATCCTTCCCGAGTCCATGGATAACCTGCTGGCCAACGTCCTCGGCAACGCCCAGCTGCGCAACCTGCGCGTAGCCGAGACGGAAAAGTACGCGCATGTAACTTACTTCTTCAACGGCGGCATCGAAACGCCATTCCCCGGCGAAGATAGAACGCTCATCCAGTCAAAGAAAGTCGCCACTTACGACTTAGCGCCCGAGATGTCCGCCGAAGGCATTGGCGACACCATCGTCAGCGCCATCCACGACACGGCATTCGATGTCATCATCGCTAACTTCGCCAACGCCGACATGGTAGGCCACAGCGGCCAGTTACTCCCCACCATCAAGGCTGTAGAGACGGTAGACGCCCAGTTAGCCCGCATCTACAAAGCCCTGCGCGAAAAAGGCGGCAGCTGGCTCATCACCGCCGACCACGGCAACGCCGAACAAATGGTCGATCCAGTAACCGGCGGCCCGCATACCGCCCACACGACCAACCCCGTCCCCATGATCTACGTAGCCGAAGACACCAGCCAATATACCCTGCGCCCCGACGGCAGCCTCCGCGACATCAGCCCCACACTCATCAATCTTCTGAACCTCAACCTACCCAAAGAAATGACCGGCGGCGATCTGCGGGTGCCAATTAGAGAGTAGGTTTCAAATGACATTTGAAGAGTTCCGAATAGAATTTCGAACATATCGCGACGCTGTCGATAAGCGAGCGATAGAGATGAAGCAGTCCAATTTGGCCTGGCAGTGGCTGCTCGATCGGTACGACGAGTTCTACGAGGACCAGCGATTGATGGCAGACAAGGTTCTGATTGAATGGGTTCTGTCAGAGGAATACGGCCTGCGCTGTGATGCACTTGTACTGATCAAAAGCAGGAGAATAGTAGGGGCCACATCCGCATTGGGAGAACTTTCTTCACGGATTTCACAAGGAAAAACAACTGGGCCTGCATTCGAAGCCGAGAGTGTGAAATTAGCTTTGAATTTTCTACAACGCTAGGCGCGGGTGGGCGGGTGGCTCATCTTCGGTTTGACTCCAAACCAACCCCGAAATGGGGTGGGCTGTCACCAATCCCAGCGTTCTCAGCATCCATATCGCCATCCCTCCTCTGATATAGTCGCTGCCAAGCCGCTTTCAAGAATAGTCACGTATCTTCCGCTCTCCCAACTTCAGATCGGAACTCCGAAGTTTTAGCAACCTCATAGGAGTAAACCATGCCCAACGTATACGAACTGACGCGCGGTTACCAGAACATCACGCAGGGCAATCCGCTCATCTTCCCCAATGTGCTCACCTGCATGGCCTTCGTTGCCCACGCCGGAGCGACCCTGATTGGCGTCCACTTCACCATCGCCGATCAGAGCACAGCCCGCGTGACCGAGGCCTGGACGCGCGTTCAGGCCATCTCAGCAGGAGCTCACGCTGTCTATGTCGCTGGCCCCGGCTGGAATGCCAGCCTGCTCGCCAACCTAGTGCCTGCGCCCGCCTCCGTCGATGGGGTTCTTTCGATTGCCGGCAGCGACATCCAGGCCACACTCGCCCACGGAGTGGTAACGCTAACCTACCGCGCCAATGGTACTGTCGGCGCATGGCTTCCACTGCTGTAAGATCGAGACGCCAATGCCTGCATGCGTCGGCAGATCAGCCCGATTTGCACGCTACTCAAGTCTCACCAAATGCTGCACAAATCTAAATCATAGATACACGAGAGCTCCCAAAAGAATGGAGGCGCAGCCTGAATTAGGCCGCGCCTCCAAATTGTTCTACGTGGAATAATTGCCTTATTAGTTCAAAGAAACCGCTTTGGTAAGCGGCAAATCCTGCGACGATCCGCCAACCATAAACGTGTAACTTCCCGGAACCAGCTTGAACTTATCCGCACCCTCATCAAAAATTGACAGGAACATCGGATCGACCGCGACAGAAACAGTTTTGCTCTCACCCGGCGCAAGATGCACTCTGCTCCACCCCACCAGCCGCTTCGGAGGCTCCTCAGCACTGGCCGGCAGCGTCGCATAGACCTCGGCAATCTCCGTTCCTTCGCGGCTGCCGCTGTTCGTCACTTTGAAAGTCACCGTCGTCGACGATCCCGGATTCACTTGCAGATCCGAGTACGTGTAAGTCGTGTAAGACAGCCCAAATCCGAACGGAAAGAGCACGGGCTTTTTCTCCGCGTCATACCACTTGTAGCCGACTTTCAGGCCTTCGTCGTAATGTACTGCAAAGCTGGGCTTGGCGCCTTCCATGCGCATCACAGGTGACGCTCCTTGCGAGTGAGGCGGCGGCTGAATCACCGTAGTATGCGGCAGATCCGCTTCGCTCCTGGGGAAAGTCATGGGCAGCTTGGCGCTGGGATTCACATCGCCGAAGAGCACGTTGGCTATGGCCTCCGCGCCTTTGCTGCCCGAGTACCACGCCTCGGCTACTGCGCCCACCTGATCGAGCCACGGCATGGTAACTGCGGTGCCGGTTTCGAGAACAACGATGGTCTTGGGATTCGCGGCTGCTACAGCGGCTATCAGGGCATCCTGATCATCGGGCAGAGAGAGGTTCTTTAGGTCCATGCCTTCGCTGGTCCACTGGTCTACGTAGACGATGGCTACATCGGACTTCTTGGCGAGCGCCGCAGCAGCAGCGACATCCTTGTTGGAGGCGAACTCGACTTTAGCAGTTGGAGCCTTTGCGATCACAGTTTTGAGCGGAGAGGTCGGAAACCACACATGCGAGAGCCAGGCGGGGCTTCCAGCGTTGGGAGGATCGACCTGGGCGCTGCCGCCGCCGGAGATCATGCCGGTATCGGCGTGGTCGCCGATGATGGCGATAGTCTTCAGCGCGCTCTTGTCGAGAGGCAGCAGGCTGTTGGAGTTCTTGAGCAGAACGATGCTGTGCTCCTCGATGCGCTGCGCGGTTTCAAAGCCACCCTCGACATCTACGACGCTCTTACGAATCGGATTGTCGACCAGGCCGGCAGAGAACTCAGCGCGCAGGATGCGATGCACATGCTCGTCCAGTTCGGCCTGCGAAATCTTGCCATCCTGCACGGCCTTCTTATACGCATCGCCGTAGAAGTTTTCGCCCGGCTCTTCGTTATCGAGACCGGCTGCGGAGGCTTTGAGCGTTGAGTGCGTGCCACCCCAGTCGGAGACTACGAAGCCTTTGAAGCCCCATTCTTTCCTGAGCACATCGGTGAGCGTGTACTTATTTTCGCAGGCGTAGTCGCCGTTGATGGCGTTGTAGCTGCACATCACCGCCTGCGGGTCGCCAATATTGATGCCGATATGGAAGGCAAGCAGATCGCTCTCCTGCATGGCGCGCTTGCCGATGATGGAGTCGACATCATTGCGACCGCTTTCCTGGTCATTCATCACGTAGTGCTTGATGTCGCCGATGACATGCTGCGCCTGTTCGCATTTGATGCGGTTGCCGACCAGCGTACCTGCGAGGACCGGGTCTTCGCCCTGGTATTCGAATGTGCGTCCGTTGCGCGGTTCACGCGTAAGGTTTACGCCGCCGCCGAGAGTCATGTTGTAGCCTTGGGCGCGTAGTTCGCGGCCGATGAGCGCGCCGTAATCGCAGGCGGCTTCGGTATCCCAGCTTGCTGCTGCGCCGACGTTGGAGGGAAGGGCCGTGGAGTAGCGGCCATTCATGGCGCTTGAGCGAACGCCATAAGCTGCGTCGCTCATCTGGATGAAGGGAATGCCGAGGCGATCGATGCCGAGGACGAAGCCTGCGCCGCCATTGCCAAGGTAGGCATTGGGCTTCGGCGGTCCCCAACCGGGCATGCCCTGGCCGTGCAGGAGGTCGATTTTCTCATCAAGTGTGAGCTCCTTCAGGACGAGGTCGGCGCGCTCGTCTGCCGACAGGCTTTTATTCATGTATGCGGCATGAGCCCAAGGCGGTTCGGGGCGCCCGCGACGCGGGTTTTGCGCAGGGAGAAGGCTACTTGCCACAAAAAACGTGAGGGCTGCTGCAGGAGCTAGACTGTTGCGCCAGGACGAACGGATATTCATTGTGACCTTCCAAAAGTTTTTCAGCGAGCATTTTTTGCGATACCCATCATACCCGCGCAAGTGTACAGGTAAAACGTGTGAGCTGGCACTTTTGCATGATTTTTTCCTGGTTGCCAGAAACCGCATATGCACCGGACAATGGGCCGCTCACGCAGGGTAAGAGTTGTGAGTGACGCGGCCTCGGTTCGGCGCGCAGCCGTGGAAGGTTATAAGTCAAAGAATGGATTGAGCGGATTCCGTTCTTATTTCGTCTGATAGAAAGCGAGTTGTGGACAGCGGGCGGTCCATGATTCTTCATCCTGTCTTTTCTTGGTTCTGAAGCCTTCTAGTTTTTCCATGGAGTGATGTTTATTTTCCTGCTTTTCGAAGCGGGTTAGGAGTGAATTGCTCTGCTATGAGAATGTTTGCGTTGGTATTGGCTGGATTCAGACTTGTGGCAATAGGCGGCATAATGACGGCGGTGGGCGGCGGGCTCGTTCATGCGCAGAGTGCCGGAGCGGTGAAGGCCGGCGTGTTGGGTGGAACCGACTCTGGATCTGCGCCGGCCGCGGCCGAGACCGGCACAGTAAATGGAACCGTGGTCGACCAGCAGGGCGCGTTGATTCCGCAGGCCGCTGTAACGCTCCTGCGCGATGGTGCTGTGCCTGTGACGGTAACTGCGGATGATCTTGGGCGATTCTCCGCGGCGGGGCTGGCGATTGGCTCCTATTCGATCAGCGCATCTGCCACGGGCTTTCGCACCGCACGCAAGGACAACGTAAGCGTGACGGCTGGCGCAGTGCTGCGCGTGACGCTGGCGCTGGAGATCGAGGTGCAGCAACAGCAGGTCACGGTGTCGGATGCGGATGTGGACGCGAGCCCGGAAAAGAATGGCAGCGCTATTACGATCAAGGGAGCCGATCTGCAGGCACTGTCTGACAATCAGGATGAGATGCAGATGCAGTTGGAAGCGATTGCGGGTTCCGATCCCGAGTCTGGCACGCAGTTTTATGTGGATGGATTTTCAGGCGGAAAACTGCCACCGAAGTCGTCAATACGCGAGATACGGATCAATCAGAATCCATATTCGGCGCAGTATGATTCGCTGGGATATGGCCGCATCGAGATCTTTACCAAGCCGGGCACCGACAAACTGCATGGCGATGTGTGGATGCAGGGCAACGATTCCGCTTTCAACTCGGCAAATCCGTTTGTGAGCGAGAAGCCCCAATATCACTCTTACTTCTATCAAGGCGATGTGAATGGGCCGATCAACAAGAAGGCCTCGTTCTTTATGGGCTTCTATGGGGAGAACGCGGTCAACGAAGCGATTGTGAATGCCGAGGTGCTGGATGATTCACTGCAGCAACAGGCTTTTACGCAATCGATCTCGAGTCCGACGAACAATCTGAATCTGGCGCCGCGATTGGATCTGCAGCTGGGCAAGGTGCAGACATTGAGCCTGCGCTACCAGCTACAGCGGATGACCCAGACCAACAGTGGTGTGGGACAGTTCGCGCTGGCCTCGCAAGGGCTCAACATCGTGAACACAGAGCAGATACTGCAGTTCAGCGATACGCAGGCGTATGGAGCGAAGGTGGTCAATGAAACTCGCTTTCAGTACATTCGCGATCGCAACAACCAGACGCCGGTGTCGGATGCTCCGGCGATTGCGGTGCAGGGCGCGTTTACCGACGGAGGCAACAGCGGCGGCATAGCTCGCGATAACCAGGATCACTATGAGCTGCAGAATTATTTGCAGATGGAAGAAGGCAAGCACGATCTGAATATGGGTGGAAGGCTGCGAGCCGTGCGCGATTCGAACTACTCGACGGCAAACTTCAATGGGCAGTTCACCTTTGCCTCTCTCGATGCTTATCAGATCACCGAGCAGGGAATTCAGAGTGGACTGAGTCCTGCTGAGATTCGCGCAGCGGGCGGCGGCGCGAGCCAGTATTCGCAGACCTTTGGCGCACCGGGCATTGCGGTCTCGATGATCGATGTGGGGCTGTATGCGGAGGATAACTGGAAGGTCAAGCCGGATGTGACGCTGAGCTATGGGATGCGCTTCGAGTCGCAGACAAAGATTCACGATCATGCTGATTTTGGTCCGCGTATAGGCCTGGCATGGGCGATCAGCGAAGGTAAGAATAAGCCGCCCAGAGCCGTGATCCGTACTGGCTTCGGGTGGTTCTATCAGCGCTTTCCATCGACGAATATCCTGCAGGCCGAGCGGCAGAATGGCGTATTGCAAAGCGAAGTGGTGGTGAACTCGCCGGACTTCTTTCCGGAGACATGCACGACAAATCCGAGTGATTGCGCGGCGTCTTCCACTGCAGGCAACACGCCGACGATCTACCGGATCAGCCCCACGCTGCGTGCGCCTTACATCATGACTGGCGGTATCGGCGTGGATAAGCCGCTGGGCAAGATCGCGTCGATCTCAGCCAACTATATGTGGTCGCGCGGCGAGCATCTCTTCCTCACGCGGAACATCAATGCGCCGCTGCCGGGTACCTATGACCCGAGCGACCCCACGAGCGGTACGCGGCCCCTGGGCACGGAAGAAAATATCTATGAGTACGACTCCGATGGCGCCTCGGGGCGCAACCGGCTGGTGGTGAATGGCAATCTTCATGGTAAGAAAGTGGGGCTGTTCAGCTACTTCATGCTGAGCAAGGTGGAGACGAATACTTCGGGCGCGGGAACCTTCCCCTCCAATGGATACGATCTTCATGCAGACTATGGACGTGGTTCGTACGACCTGCGCCGCAGGCTGTTCCTGGGCGGCTTTACGCGGCTGCCGTGGAAGTTTTCATTAAATCCCTTCATCCTGTATCAGTCGAGTTCACCGTTCAATATCACTGTTGGGCAGGATCTCAACGGCGATACGCAGTTCAACGACCGGCCTGCCTTTGCAACGGATTTGACGCGGCCAAGCGTGTACAAGACGAAGTGGGGAACCTTTGATGCGCAGCCGATTGCGGGGCAGAAGATTATTCCCATCTACTACGGCAAAGGGCCTGGGCTCTTCCTTGCGAATCTAAACATCAATCGATCTTTTTCCTTCGGTCCGGTGATTCCCGATGAGGCGCCTGCTCCTGCTGCGAACGCAAAAGATGGCAAGGCCGATGCGAAGCCTGGAGACGCTAAGGCTGCGGATGCGAAAGCTCCCGCCAAGCCGGTGAAGAAGGAGATTGAGCGCCGCTATACTCTGGGCCTCGGACTGTCTTCGAACAATGTTCTGAATCACCGTAACCTGGCGCCGCCAGTGGGAGTATTGGGCTCGCCACTGTTTGGCACATCGACAGCGCTGACTTCGATCTTTGGTTCGGGGTCTGCGGACCGGACGGTAAACCTGCAGATGTTCTTTCGATTTTAGGGAAGACGCAACAACGGCCTGAGCATTTGCATGCGCAGGCCGTTGCAGGGTGAACTGTTGGGATTGGCGGTTTTGACTAAGGCACTCGCACTTCCTGCGATTGCCAGTGGCCCGGCGATGTTGAATTGCTGCCGGGGCTTCTACTGGGGGCTGGGGCGCGATGCCCTAGGCCTCAGTCACCTCACGTTGATCGGTACTGTGGTACGAACAACTGTCTGAATTCATAGGCTGGATCATCCTCCTTTCCCGTGTAGCTCGAAGGTAAAGGCGAAGGGTGCTCTGCGTCAAGTCCCGGCCTGAGCCTCTTTGCGGCTGCGTGAAAGCTTTTGATGCAGCAGCCTCATCAGAGCCAATTCTTCTTCGCGCAGGCCCGGAGGATCGTCTTCCACTTTCTTCTGGACCTCACCTTCGAGCGTCTGCATCATGCGGCCGCCGAGATAGCTGTCAATGACCGCAGGATGCACGTAGCATTTGCGGCAGACGGAGGGTGTATTGCCGAGGCGTTTGGCGACGGCCTTGATAGCTTCGACAACGTTCTTCTTGGCCTGGGTCTCGGAGTCGAACGGCTCGAATTCGCGGAGCATGGCGGCAGCAAGAACGGTGCCCGCCCAGGTGCGAAAATCCTTGGCGGTGAAGTGCTCGCCTGCTATCTCGCGCAGGTAGTCGTTGACGTCGGCGGAATCGATCGAGTGGCGCTCGCCGTTTTCATCGACGTATTGAAAGAGCTCGTATCCGGGCAGGTCGCGGCATTGCTTGACGATCCGCGCGAGGCGACGGTCATTGAGGTCGATAGAGTGGCGGACACCGCTTTTGCCATTGAATTCAAAGTGAACGGTAGAGCCGCTCACGGCCACATGTTTGTTGCGCATGGTGGTGAGGCCGTAGGACTGGTTGCCGCGCGCGTACTCCTCGTTGCCGATGCGGATAAAGGTGGTCTCCATGAGGCGAACGATGGTGGCGAGAATCCTGGAGCGAGGCATCGCGGGGAGCGCAAGATCACGGTCGACGTGCTCGCGAATGGCAGGCAGAGCGCGGCCGAAGAGCATCATGCGCTCGTACTTGGTTTCGTCGCGTACCTCGCGCCAGCGCGGATGATAGCGGCTCTGCTTGCGCCCCTTGGCATCGCGACCGGTAGCTTGCAGGTGGCCGTTTGGGCTGGGGCAGATCCAGACCCGTTGCCATGCCGGCGGGATGACGAGAGACTTGATGCGGGCGAGTATCTCTTTGTCACGTACCGGAGCGCCGCTCGCGTCGAGGTAGCGAAAGCCTTTGCCTGAGCGCCTGCGCTGGAGGCCGGGCCGGGCGTCGGTTACGTAGCGAAGGCCTGCGGCTTTGGCGGATTGGACTGGGTCTGAGAGGAGGTCTTCGGTTGGCATCGGGATCTGCAATATCGGATTGGATTAGCGCTTCCGATATGCTTCGATGCAGAGAAAAGTATTCGCGGCAACTCGCGTTCTGTCTGCATACAAAATTAGTTTGATGCGGTAATTCCTGATTCGCTCAGGCTTTGGCGGTCGAGGCGATGTCTCCAATGGCGGTCACCAGCTTGTCGAGATCGGGGATGGTTGTGTAGACGTGCGGAGTTACACGCACGCAGCTGATGTTTTCCCAGACGATGCCCACGGTGTGGATCTTGTATTTGTCGAACAGGGCCGAAGAGAGCGCTGCTGGAGTGACTCCGTCGATGCTGACTCCGCAGATGGCGCAGGAGTAATTGGGATCGAGCGAAGTATGCAGCTTGACTTTGGGAATCTGTGCCGCACGCGAAGCCCAGTAATTCTTGAGATAGCCGATGCGCTGCTCCTTGCGCTTGCTGCCGATTCCTTCGTGGAAGTTGATGGCTTCTCCAATGCCTTGCTCGATGGGAAAGCTGCGCGTGCCCAGGGTTTCGAATTTGCGAATGTCGGTGGAGTGCGGATTGGAGTTGCAGGTGAGCGGCCAGATCTTCTCGATCTTGTCGGCCTTCACGTACATCATGCCGGTGCCGATAGGCGCGGAGAGGAACTTGTGCAGGCTGGTGCCGAAGTAGTCGCAATGCAGGTCAGGCACTTTGAAATCGAGCAGGCCAAAGGAATGCGCGCCGTCGGCGACAACCTCGATGTTATGCGCGTGAGCCATGTCGGCAATTTTGGCGACGGGCATCGTCTGCCCAACCCAGTTGACCATATGCGTGACGTGGATGATGCGCGTCTTCGGCGTAATAGCCGCTTCGTATGCCTTGACGATGGCCGCATCGTCTTCGATGGGGAAGTCGAAGCTGATCTGCTTGTAGACAATGCCGTCGCGCTCGACGCGCTGACGGTAGGCCTGGATCATGTTGGGATAATCCTGCTTGGTGCCGATGACTTCGTCGCTGGCTTTGAGCGGTAACCCGAAGATGACCGTGTTCAGCGCTTCGGTGGAGTTGCGGTTGATGGCGATCTCGTTGGGATTGGCGCCGGCGAGGTTGGCGAGCTTCTGCCGCAGAGGCTCGCGGCCCTGGTCCATGATCTGCCACATGTAGTACGACGGGCCTTCGTTGGCGAGCTGGTTAAAGCGCTCCACGGCCTGCTGCACCACGATGGGCGATGGCGAAACTCCGCCATTGTTGAGGTTGATGATGTCGGGATTGACCGAGTAGGCGCGCTGGATCGTAAACCAGAAGTCCTCGTTCTGTGCGACCTCCAGCGCGTTGAGATGGCTGACCGAGCGCGAGGCGCTTTCAAAGTCGGCGGCGTGGGCCTGCCGGAAGAGGCTGCTGGCGGAAAAAGCTCCGGCGAGGGCGGCGGTGCGCTTGAGGAAGTTGCGGCGGCTGCTCGGGATCATACCAAGGAATGTAGGCGTTCGCCGCCCGCTAAGCAATGAAAAAGTTTGTTTGTGAGTGAGTTATTCGGCTGCTGGCGCTGCACTCTCTGCTGGCTTGCGCATCAGGTCGATGGTGCGCTTGTAGAGCCGGTTGCGCATATTGAATCGGTTGCCGGCGCGCGTCACATAGCGGATGAGGACCTCGACGCCCGAGCCGGCGGGGCGCAGGTTGATCTGCGCATCTGCGGCGAAGTGGCTCAAGCCGCGCATCTTCGAGGCGCGCTTCCACTCGCTTTCGGCAAGCTGCGCATCTTTTTCCGTCTCTTGCAGAACGGCCTTGTGGATCTGCGGGATCATCGCGTAGGAGTCTTCGGACTCAGGCAGGTTGACGGAGATTTCGTCCCACATCCACTGGCCTTCGGTGGAGAAGTTGAAGTACTGCCCGTTGATCGCGTACTTGTTGAGGAAGGTTACACTGCGGCCGGTAAGATGGCCCTGATCCGTCGAGTTGCCGGTCTCCATGATCGTGGTGCGGAACAGGCCAACATCGGCCACTTCACCAGCGACGCCGTTGATCTCGACAGAGTCGCCAAGCCGAATGCCGTTGCGCCCCATGAGCACAAACCAGCCCAGAAACGCGAGGATAAAGTCCTGCAACGCGACCGTCAATCCTGCCGTAGCAAGGCCGAGGACGGTAGTCACCTGACGCGGAGGGCCGAAGACCACCAGCAAAATGCCGATGAAGCCGAGAATCTGCACGCTTAGCTCGAGAATGGTGCGAAGCGTCTGCATGCGCCGGGGATCCATCGACGGGCGATCGAGCAGATGACGCACCAGGCGATTGCCGAAGACAACGCCGAGCAGAATCAGCGCGATCAGCGCGAAGGATTCCAGGATGAGATGGAGCAGAAGCCGATGCTGCAGTTGCACCTGTGCCGACCACTGCTCATAGATCGTGGCCAGCTGCTTATCGGTCTGAATTCTGTCGTTGTAAATGCTCAATAACTGAAGCTGTTGAGCCTTCCGATGCAGCGCCTCGACTTTGCTGATGTGATCGGCACTGTCTGCTGCAGGTTGTTGTGCGTTCTGGCTTGTGTTCTGAGTATCGGTGCGGGCGTTGGGCTGAAGAGCGGCATACTCAGCAGCTAGAGATGCGGATTCCGTTTGGGCCAGCTGCTTGGCCTGCTGAATAAGCTTGTACCGGTCGTTCTGGGCCATCCATGCCTGGATGCGATTGGCAAGGGTCGAGTGCTGTCTTACGGTGTTGCTTGCCGACTCCAAACTGCGCTGCGTCTGCTGGTCGTACTTGGCGACTGTGGCCTCATGCGCCGAGAGCTCCTGCTGCACCTGCGACCGTTTATCGCCGGTCATCAGCGCCAGCTGATCCTGCGCATCGTTGAGGATGTCGTTATCCAGTCCAAGCTGGGCTTTGAGTATTTCGAGATCGTCGGCAGTGTCCGGCGACGGATTCGCAGTGAGCGCCTTGACGCGCGCGTTATCGTCTTTGACGATGCTTTCAAGCTGCGTGACCTTTTGTGAGAGCGCAAGAGCGTCGCCAGTGAGATTCTTGTTCTTGACGCTTTGTGCTCTCAGCGCCGAGGCGAATGCCTGATCCACCTCATGATCGGCGAGCCGCTCAGCTTCGCGTGCATAGCCAACCTCTTCAAGGCTTTTGGCCATCGTGGCGAGGGTTTGAGCGGTTTGCCACGGAGTGACGTCGACGATGGTCTTGTGGCCGCCTGGAGCGCTGCCGTCTCTTGCCTGTTTCCTTAACGAGGCCAGTTGGACCGCGGCATCGCGTGTCGTCCACCAGGAGATCACAGTGGCAGCGAAGATCGCAGCCAGGACAAGCAGAAGTACGAGACGAGTCTTGCCGAAACGAACCTTATGCGGAATCGTGTGGGGAGTTGCGGCAGATGCAACCGGGCCCGATTGCGCTGGGGGAGGAGTCGTTGCCATACAGCTAGTCTAAGGGGTCTGAATCCAAGAGAACGTTAAGAACAGGACAGGTGAGCCGCTCAGAAGAGATAGATTGGAATGCCTAGAAGTGATAGATCAGATCGCTGGCCGCGGTGAACTGATTGCGGCTGCGGCCATTGTCATAGGCGCGAACGTCCCACGCATGGTCTACGCGCAGCTCGGGCCGCAGCTGAATGGTCGAGCCGATCCAGTGGCTCCAGGAGAAAGTTACTTCCGAATAGCGTGTCGGGTAGCCGGTGCGCTGGCCTTTCTTGTCATCGAGAAAGTCGCCGCGAACAGCGACGTAGTCGTGTAGCGAAAGTTCCTTTTGCAGCGAAGTGTCCTCGGCATATTCGGGGGCTGTGCAGCGCGATTCGCCCGGCAGGCAGAAGGCCGGATTGGAGCCTGTTTCCGCGGCGATGGGGCCGTGAATGGCAGGCACATCGCGCTCGTACATGTACCAGGCTTCGCTGGCCATGTGGAAAGTCTTGGTGAAGCGGTGATACCAGGTGGCATCGTACTGCTGAATATTGTTGAAGGCGTACTTGGCGTCGTTGACGCCGTTGGCGCAGAGATAAAAGTTATCGTTTACCGATGGGCTCGTGTAATCAACGCAGGCCGTGAGCGATGGCTTGGCGTCTGGCGTCCAGAGAGCAACGTCGTGACCGCCCGCAAGGCCGATCTGAACAAGCCATTGGTCATTGATCTTGGTGGTAGCGAGGATACCTGTGTCGGTGAAGGGATCGATGGAATAGAGCAGCGAGTGGCTGAAGATATAGTTGTTAGGCGCGAGCTGAGCTTCAACGCCGGGGATGGAGATGAAGCGGCCGATGCGAATATTAGTGCCCTGGCCTATCTTCGGGAGATAGATGTCGAGATATTCGAGCGAGGGATCGAAGCCGTATTGGCGATGGAGGTCGAGCCACTGATGGCTGAAGTAGCCTTTGCCGGTGGTGTAGCGATAGTCGGTGCCGTAGAGGGCTGTCAGATGAAATCCCCAGTCGGCATGGGCGCGCTGCACGCTGTCCGGCAGCCGCTCGATGTACAGCACGGATTGAGCGAGCTCGAAGCGGTTGGAGTAGAAGTCGTTGGCTTCGGGAGCGTTCGAAGTCGAAGAGGTGCTGAAGTTCAACGTCGGCTCGAGCCAGCCGTAGATTTTTGTTCGCGAACGAGCGTGATTGATCGCCGTCATCAGCGGGTAGGTGCCCGTGTCGGGCTCGCCGATGACCGGAGAGCCGCCGTAGGACCAATCCGCGCTGGGAAAGGGCGGGGAATCGAGCGGGCTGGGTAGTCCCCTGCGCGCGGGTGCTGCCGTTGCCGGTGCAGGTGGTGCCGGAGAGTTGGCAAGCGCAGGAGCCGGGAACCAGTCGTCATGGTAGAAGCGGGCGAGACGGGTGAACACATTGCCCGCAGCCGAGGTTGTTGGTTGCGGTGTGTCAGGGACTGTCGCAGGTGGCACCGTCTGCTGCGCTGGTGCAGGGATGGTAGACAACAACGCGCCGAGGAGCAGGAGGACTCGAAAGGCAGAGCGGCAATCTTGGTTTAACACCATGGGAGAGGCGGCCGCTTGCGGACTGGCCTCGGTGAGTATAGCGTTTGCGGAATAAGGAATTCGTATAGGGCAATTCATGCTGCGCGTGCATCGAGACTCAAGACGAATACAGTCGAGGCCAAGAGAATATGGATCGGCTCCAAATGCCGGTGCCAAAATAAATCTGATCCGATTTATCTCTTTGTCACGTTAAGCTGGTTACGAAGTTTCTTCCTTCATTGCAATTCAGCAAGGCCAACCGCAAGACGCAACCCAGGTGCGCCAGTGCAAGTCTGTGTCCGTGCTTACTCTCAGACCCTTAGCCTCAAACCTTCAGTTCCAGACAGGAGTGGAAAAATGAAAAGCAGCTTTTACCGCGCAGTGGTGATTTTGAGTGGGCTCCTGTCGATTGTGGGCGGCCCTGTTTTGAACGCCCAGAGGGCATCCAAGCCCGAGCTTGTGGCGGCGCCTGAGCGCAAATCGGGCGAGGGAATGGGGCCGTATGACCGGATGGTCATTCGCGGCGTAACGGTGATCGACGGAACCGGCGGCGTGCCGTTTGGACCCGTCGATATAGTGATTGAACGCGACAGGATTGCGGATGTGCAGATTGTCGGCGCGGCCAGGGTTGCTATCGACGAGAAGCGGCGGCCGGCTAAAGGCGCCTACGAGATCGATGGCAAGGGCATGTATCTGATGCCCGGCTTTGTCGATACGCATGTGCACTACGGCGATGCGAAGAAGGCTCCTGAAGCCGAGTATGTGAACAAGCTGTGGCTGGCGCATGGCGTGACCACAGTTCGCGGTGTGCCGGCTGGACCGCTCGACTGGTCGCTGAAAGAACGCGAGCGATCGAACAAGGATGAAACGGTTGCGCCGCACATCTTCGTCTATCAGCCGGCATTTTCAGGCGACGGATGGAAGTCGCAGCCGGTGCTGACTCCGGAGCTGGCGCGGCAGTGGGTAGACTATCTCGCGGACAAGGGAGCCGATGGCGTCAAGATCTTCGGTGAAGACCCCGACATAGCCGCAGCACTCTTCGATGAAGCGCAGAAGAAGCATCTGGGTACCGTTGCCCATCTGGGGCAGATGTATGAGTCGCGATTGAATGCGCAGCAGGCCGTCGATCTTGGCCTAGGCACAATTACTCATAACTACGGACTCTTTGAGTCGATCCTCAAAGAGTCGACGGTGCAGGACTATCCACTGGACCAGGACAACGGAGACGAGCAGGGGCGTTTTGCGCAGGTGGCGCGTAATTGGGACAAGATCTATCCGCCGGGCAGCAAGCAGTGGGATGCATTCCTCGAAGACTTGACGGCCCACGACGCGGTGATGAATCCGACGATGGTCATCTACTCCGCCAATCGCGACCTGATGCGCGCTTACACGGCCGAGTGGCACAACAAGTACACGCTGCCTTCGCTGATGGATTACTACCAGCCCAACCGCTCCAACCACGGCTCGTATTGGTACTACTGGACCACCGAGGATGAGGTCGCGTTCCGCAACTTCTATCGCGTGTGGGGCGAGATGATCAAGGACTACAACCAGATCGGCGGCCATGTCACCGTCGGCACCGATGCCGGCTTCATCTACCAGACCTATGGCTTTGCCTACATCGAAGAGCTGGAACTGCTGCGCGAGGCTGGACTTACGCCGCTCGAGGTGATCCGCTCGGCGACGATGTATGGCGCGGAAGAGCTGATGAAGCCCAAGGGAGTGAAGCCGGACTTCGGCATCATCCGCCCAGGCATGCGCGCCGACCTGGTGCTGGTGGACCAGAATCCGCTGGCCAACCTGAAGGTGCTCTACGGCACCGGCTGGATGAAGCTCAACGACGAAACCGGCAAGGTAGAGCGCGTCGGCGGCATCCAGTATGTGGTCAAGGATGGCATCGTCTACGAGCCAAAGAAGCTGCTGGCCGACGTCGCGGCAATGGTCCAGAAACAGAAGGATGAGCGCAAGGGCAAGATGGTCAGCCGGCAGGGAGTCGAGGTGCCTGCGGCGGAATAAGCCGCTTGGCTGCACGATGAGTCAGGCAGGGTGGGCCACTCGCTCAGCCTATCTACAGTCTTCGGTTTTCAGGCTGAGCAGCTTCCTCACCAGGTTTGAAAGAGATTCCAGCTCCTGGCACGCGTCCTCAATATAGGACTGCCAGTTTTCTTTTCCCTCGCGGGCGATATACAGCATATTGGTGAGGCTCTGCAGGGGATTGTTAATCTGATGAGCAAGCTGGTTTGCCTTGTCGGCAACGGCAGCTTCTCTCTCGCGCTGCCTCAGGGCCTGTTGCTGGAATTGGTGGCGAATCGCGATAGCAACAAAATCCGCGAGACTCCGCAGCAGCCGGTAATCTTCCGGGCCGAATGCTTCGCTGGACGCTTGAGAGACGGCCCAGATCGTTCCGCGCATCCTCTCGCCGGAGTCGCTGGCATCGGTCTCCCAGGGAATGAGCATTCCGTCGACGATCGGCTCGGCAACGACTCCCAGAAAGTCGTAATACGGTTTGGTCACCGTATAGAGCTGCGGACGGCCGCTGCTGAGGCATGTGCCGCATGGGCTGAAGAATCTTGGAGTCGTGCCGTTCAGGTATTGCGAAAAACTGCCTGCAACGGCTACCCATCGGAATCGCATATTCCCGGCATCATCTTGTTCTTCCAGGCTGATTCCCGCGCTGTCGGCGCCGCAGTTTTCTACGGCAATATCGACCAGCTCCTGCAGCAATATCCTCGGACTTTCCGCGAAAACCTGGGTCAGGCGTCTCAGAGCATCGAACTCCGACTGAAAAGAACGGCTCGACTTCGACCGCTGAGCGAAGGCTTCGTCCTGCAGCAGGTCCCGAAGTTCCATCCCCGTATCTGTAGTCTCGATTGAATTGTTCATGAAGTCCGGCCTGCCCAAATGCGTGGTGTTTTGCAGATTTTTATATCACAAACTGTACAAACCGGGCGGCCAGATTCAACACTCTTCGCAAACCGCGAAGAGTGGAGCACTCCTTTAATAGGACCGAGATAGGGTGCGCCGCCGGTTGGATTTTTCAGGACTACGGCAAAACGGTTTGCGGCAGGGGAGCTTCCCAGCCCGGATGCTTAGTCTGAAGCTGCTGATAGACGGCGATGATTTCTTCCTGAGAAGGCACAGAGTCCTGGCCCTTCATGAAATACAGCAGTGTTTGTACGAGGGCTGCGATGTCCTGTTCACTCATGACGTATGCTCCTTCGCTGCGGACTGTTCTCCCT
The DNA here is from genome assembly GCA_036271955.1 of Acidobacteriaceae bacterium. Taxonomy (GTDB): domain Bacteria; phylum Acidobacteriota; class Terriglobia; order Terriglobales; family Acidobacteriaceae; genus Acidicapsa. Next base: position 35,476 of record DATAZR010000095.1, on the reverse strand, counting down.
TTTCAGGAGCAAATCCGTTTCAAAAGCGTAGTACGTTCTACGGCGGAAGTTCTGAGCAGTTTTTAACGGTTTCCGGATATTCCGTAGCCTGAAGGCTGCGGCTTTCTCCGGGTTCATGCCACGCACGAATCTGGCCCACATCCAGCCACCCCATCTGCGAAGACCTGCCGTTGGGGAACCCTGCAGCGAGATGTGGGGCGCCCGGCGTACTATAGACGCTGTTAAAGCCCGTGAATTTTGGGGGATATGTTGAATTACCTGCGGCGTCTCAATGAAACATTTATGCCCGAAAACCTCAGGTTCGGGCCGACGGTCATAGTTTTTGGCGTAAATAATTTCTGCAATCTACATTGCATCATGTGCGATGTGGGCACCGGCAATTGGGAAACGAATTTCGGGGGAAATCTTGTAGGCGCAAAAACGAAATCCATGCCGCTGGAGCTGTTTCAGCATTGCGCCGACCAAATTGCAGATACCTATCCGGATGCACGCATAGCCTTTGCCTTTACCGAGCCATTGGCTTGGAAACCGCTTGGTGAAGCATTGGCATATGCGCATGAGCGCGGTATTTACGCCTCGGTCACCACCAACGGCCTGCTGCTGCCGCGCCGGGCTAAAGAGCTGGTGGACGCCCGAATCAAGGAACTGGCAGTCTCACTCGACGGGCCAGGGCCCATTCATGACGCGATTCGCAGGCACAACGGCAGCTATGCCAGCGCCATAGAAGGAATCAAAGCCGTGCTGGCGATGGCCGATCCGCCCGCTGTCTCGGTCTTTTGCACGATCACCGAAAAGAACATCGGCGCGCTCGGGGAGTTTCTCGATGGCTTGCGCGGCCTGCGGCTCAAACGGGTCGGCTTCATACACAACAACTTCATCACTGCCGCCCAGGCGGAACATCACAACCTCATCTTCGACGGGCTGTTTCGCACCACCGCTTCGAATGTGTTCCTGGTCGATCCGACAAAGATCGATATCGAACGCCTATCGGTCGAGTTGACGGAGATTATGGCCACCGACTATCCGTTTCCGGTCTCTGTTCAGCCGTCTCTCACGGCGGAAGAGGACCTCGAAATCTATTACCGCCAGCCGGAGCATTTCATCGGGCGGCGCTGCAACGACGCGCATCGCATCCTCATGATCGACACCGACGGCGAAGCGATCCCGGCGCATGGACGGTGTTTCCGGTTTCCCATCGCCAACATCCGCAATACCAGCCTGAAAGAGATCTGGAATCACGGGAACCTCGCCGAACTGCGGCGCACGCTGCATGAAGCGGGTGGGCTGCTGCCAGCCTGCAGCAGATGCTGCGGCGGATTTGGCGGATTCGCTGGATGAGTCACTATCCGCGTCACGAATGACCGTTCACTCCATGATGAAAAGGGCGCGCAGTCTTGACGGGTCCTTATTTGAGATTGAGACAGAGCGGCAGTCCGCCTGAATCTCCGCTAATTAATCATGGACTCGATAGTCTCTATCAGTTCTCTCGGGTGCGCAGGTTTTGAGGCCAGGTAGAAGTTGTGACCCTCTGCTTTCGCTATCGCCAATAGACCTTGGCTGTTGGCATTTCCCGAGAGCAGCAGAATCTTGCAGTGCGGATAGAGGTCCGAAAACTGCATTGCTAAATCGACGCCATTCAATTGCGGCATGATTATATCGGCGAGAAGCAGGTCGGGGCACTGGACTTGAGCTGCTTCGAATGCTTTAAGCGGATCGGTAAATGGAATCGCATCGAATCCATAACTGTTGAAGATCCCTGTAAGGGAGTCGACAATGCTCTCTTCGTCATCGACTACAAAAATGCGCCGCTTGGTCACTTCGCTCATGGTCACAATTCTACCCAAATTAGTCTTTAAACCCTGCGTAGTCAATTGGAAAGCCTTAATGATTTCTGCGCCGATTATTCAATTCGGGAAAATCTGCTCCGCGTAGTCGTCTCTCACTTTGCCTTCACCTGCAGGCGACCGGGTGGCCCAGGTCTGGATCTTCAGATCTGGGGTAACTGAACCCACATCGCAGAGTCGAGATGGAAACACCGCGAAAAATACCGCCCTGGTACTGAATTCAGCCGCTTCACAACACTTCTGCAGGCAGCAGTGATATCGGTGATTATCATGCAACTCCAGCAGTATCTCTGGAGGAGTTTCATGATCAGGCGCAGCCTCGGATTCGCCCTTACTCTTCTGCTCACCTTCGTTGCGCTGTGCGCCGCTGCCAATGCGGCGCCGGGCGACTCCGTTTTTGTCGGCAAGTGGAAGCTCGATCCCGCCCACAGCCGCCTTACCGACCAGATGAAGGTGGTAGCGTCCGCCCCCAACACTTACACGCTGAACTTCTCCGGCGACAATGTCGAGACCATCGTCGCCGACGGCACGGATCAGCCCGGCCTCTTCGACTCGACCTTCGCCATCACCGTTCAGGACGAGCACAACTGGAAGTGCGTCCGCAAGAAAGATGGCAAGACTACGATCATCGGCCTCTGGCAGCTTTCCGCGGACGGCAAGACACTCACCGATAACTTCACCGGTTATCGCGACAACGGAACAACCTCAAACCTGCACTACATCTACCAGCGCATCGCTGGGCCTGACTCGAACGGTATGGCGGCCGATGGCAAAACGTCAGGTTTTGTCGTGTCAGGATTTATAGGAACATGGGAAAGCGTGCAGGAGGATGTCAACTCTCCACAGGAGCTCGAGGTCAAGCCCTTCGAGGAGGACGGCCTCTCCTTTGTCAGCGGCGGCGGACAGGTCATCCAGAGCCTGCATTTTGACGGCAAGGATTACCCCGGCTCCGGCCCGGGCGTGCCCCAGGGTTACACCTCTTCCGGCCATCGCATCAGCGACCATGCCGTAGACCGTGTGGACAAGATCAACGGAAAGACACTCAACAGCCAGGAGATCGAAATCTCCCCCGATGGCAAAACTCTCAAGGCGACGATTCACATGCCGGGCCGCGAAAGGCCGGATTGGATGCTCTTCAACCGGGAGTGAGACTGGGCATGGCGTGCGCACGGCTGTCTAAGCGGCGAAGGTTTTGCGGTGGGTTGTCTGATCGCCCAATCCGGCGAGGAGGCCGGTAATGGATATGTCTTCATCAAGTGCTTCCCAGTGAAGGCCGCAGGGGCTGAGGATGACTTGCTCGCGCTGCTCGGGAGTGCTGTTGAGCAGGCGGGGGAACCATGCCAGCGGTACTCCGAGGACGCGACCGTCGCTGAGGTCTACCCAGAAACTGTCTTCGTCGAAGCGGACTCGGGTTGGGCTAACTGAAGAATTCATTCCATGCTCTCTCAATGAGGCTCTGGTTTGCGTCGACGATCTGGATCAGCATATTCAGTGTCCTAGCGTCGTAGCCCCTATTGTAGGCCACTTGCACTTGTGGGTGAAGCCAAAACTTTGCTTCCGAGCCTGCTTTGAAGGCATGGATGTGCAACGGCTCTCGTGGATCGCCTTCGTTCGCGTAAAAGAAGAAGCGGAAGCCGCGCTCCCGGAAGACTTCGGGCATGGGATGAGTTTATATACCGGACTTTATAAGTGCGATATGCGGGCTGAATTGGGAGGCGCTTGAAGAGGATGTCTCCATTGCCGAATTGCTGCTGGGCTGGGGATCAGACTGCGGGCGGGAAGACGTTTGCGGCTTAGGGCGCGCATGGGAGTTGCGGCTTAGGCCCACCCTTCGCAAAGGCGCGAAGGGTGGAAACCTGGCTAACTCCGATGCAAAGATGAGGGCTGACGGAAGGTACGGAGTCGTACAATAGCTGAATCCTCGCAAAGCCTCAGGGAGAGTCGTGTATTATCTCGCCGGTTTCATCGTTCTACTCGTCGTCGCAGTACTTTACTTCATAAAGACAAAGCTTCGTCCAGTGCCTGGGCCTGGGCCGATCAATCCCTACGCGAATAAACCAAAAAAGCAAGTCAGTGATCCGGCGGTCATTGCTCAGCTCAGACAGAATCTTAGGCTCAAGGTCGGTTATAACGAGGAGACGATCGACAGGCTTATTGGGCTGGAACGAGAAAGAAACCCTAACGCGCCACTCAACACACTGATGGAAGCCGCGATTGAGCGGTGGGAACGAGAGAATCGCTAGCGCTTATACGAGCATTATTGGGAGTCGCCGTACAATGAGTTAATTCTTCGTTAATGGAGGTAAGCTGTGTCAGAAATTGATCCATTCAATCGACGAGCATACGTTAAGGGTAAACAAGACACGAGTTCCTCTCAATTGCCGCCTCTTGTGTTGCTCTGTGAATGCGCTGATATAGCAATGCCCTGGGAAACGAGAGTGTCCGCCGAGCAGGCAAAACAAGAATTGAATTACGGCATCAACTTTGATTCTGTTTTAGGGGGCACATTTCGCTGTGATAACTTCATGATCGAGGAAGTCTCTCCTGAGAAATTCTTGATCTTCTGTATCGGGCCCTTTATTTATAATCCGAACTAACCTGAACAGAATAGGGGCTGAGACAACGGATCACCCTCGTAGGTTTACTCCCAGACTTCTACTGGACTGTTAGAAAAATTTATTCGATATAGAGTTGCCTAGATAGAAGCGGCCCAAATGCCGGCCTGGGATAAATCAATCTGACGGGAAAAGGCTAATCTTAAATTTTAAGTCTTGGATATTTTTCCGGGTTACCGCGATTGATTTTTCATTCGGAATTGGCTCCCCCAGAAATCTAACGAGATCAGATTCTGTCATTGTCAGTTTATTGTGGAACATTCCAAGATGTGTGATATCCGTGGTCTTCATCGTGATTTTCAAAAATACAGCATGAATATCCGCCGCGGAAAGCAGCGGGAATCAAAAGAGTAAATTGTGTGAGTTGGCTTCCTTTCGCGGGTGGCCCAGATTTGGACCTTCAGATTAGGGTTTCGATAACAATCACCGCTCTACAGAGGCAGACGCACAACAGTCGCGCCTTACTGAGCAGGGCGGTCATGCTCAGCTCGCATTGCGTCATGCGTGGAACATAGCGCAACAGCTATATGCTCCGCACGGCCCAAGTCCGCATGCACAAATGGGCATAATTCAATGCAAAAGAATGATGAACAGTGTCTATCGATTACGCCCTGTGCCTCCTGACAAGAAGTTTTCCACAAACTGCGCCACAAAATGTTCTACGTGGAACAATTTGTGGCGCAGTCCGTAGAGCAATCTCAGAAATGAGCAGTTACCAGCTATGCAGCCAGCCGTCTTCCTGACCGATTCTTACTTCTGTGCCTAACAGCTTCGATAAGACTGGAGCGGTGAGTAAGTCGGCTCGGGGGCCGTCGGCGGCGATGCGTCCTTGTTGCATGAGGATGACGCGGTCGATCTCCGGCGGAATGTCGCCGAGGTGGTGGGTGACGAGGATGAGCCCTGTGCCTTGAGCGATGAGGCTGCGGAGACTTTCGCGGAGGTCGCGCTGGGCGGCGAGGTCGAGCGCGTTGGAAGGCTCGTCGAGCAGCAGCTGGCGCGGGCGGTGGACCAGAGCGCGCGCAATAAGGATGCGCCGCTTTTCTCCGGCTGACATTTCGCCTACAAGATGCTCGGCAAGGTGCGAGGCGTGGATGCGCTCCAGCGCTTCAGCAGCGCGGTGGCGCATCTCTTCGGTGACGACAAGGTTGGGCCAGAGCGTCGAAGCGGAGAAGAAGCCGGCGAGGACGGCGTTGAGCCCGGTGGTACGGGCGGTGTTACTGCCGGCAGAATCGGGTACGCGGCTGGTGAAGGACTGCAGGCCGGGGAGGTTGTCGGAGACGACTCCGAAATGCTTGCGGAGCTCGGTGAGGTCCCAGCGGGCGCGGCCAAAGATGGAGATTTCAGGGCGGGGCTGGCCGGGTTGGGAATGGTCTCCGGCAGCGGGGATGATGGGGTAGAGCTCGCAGGTCATGGTGCGGATGAGCGTGGACTTACCGCAACCGTTGGCGCCGAGGATGGCGACGTGTTCGCCAGCGTGGATGGTGAGGTTGATGTCATGGAGGACAATGCGGTCACCAAGTGCGACATGGACGTTGCGCATATGGAGAAAGGGATGCTGGGAGGGTTCGGTACTCATCTCATTTGTTAGAGTAAACGGGTTGGCTGGGCCAAATCCCATGTCTCAAAATCGAGACATGGGGCACCCGGATTTTTGAGGTTGAATGCAAGACATGAGTGATGTGAGTGGATTTTTGATTCCTGCGGGGTTTCGGTTTGGGGCTGTGCGGGCGGGATTGAAGGCGAGCGGGCGGCCGGATTTTGCGCTGATTGTTGCGGATGAGGCGGCGAGCGCGGCTGCGCTGTTTACGGCGAACCGGATTACGGCTGCTCCGCTGACGGTAGATAAGGCGCATCTGGCGGCGACCGGCGGACGGGTGCGGGTGGTGGCGATCAATGCGGGCAATGCCAACTGCGCGGCGGGGCAGGCGGGTCTGGATGCGGCGTATGCGACCTGCGCGGCTGCGGCGACGGAGTTTGGATGCCGGCCGGAGGAAGTGTTTCCTTCGTCGACGGGGATTATTGGGGTTCCGCTGCCGGCGGAGAAGCTGATTACGGCGCTGCCGATTGTGAAGGCTGAGTTGGGCGCGGAATCCGATCATTTTCAGCAGGTGGCGCAGGCAATTTTGACTACGGACCTGGTGGAGAAGACGGCGTTTGCGCGATTGACAATTCACGATAAGGAAGTTCGGATTACGGCGGTGGGTAAGGGGTCGGGGATGATCCATCCAAGATTGGAGCCGATCAGCCGCGGTTCGAGCGGGCAAAGCACGGCCCTTCACGCGACGATGCTGGTCTACATTCTGACGGATGCGGAGATTGAGCCTGACGTGTTGCAGGGGATGTTGAATTCTGCGGTCGAGGTGAGCTTTAACCGGATTTCGGTGGATGGGGATACTTCGACGAACGACACGGTGCTGCTGCTGGCTTCAGGCGTTAGCGGGGCAAAGGTTGAGGCTGGGAATGTCGAGTTTGAGGCGGCGCTGACTCAGGTGGCTACTTCGCTGGCGCGGCAGATTGTGGCCGATGGCGAGGGTGTGCAGCATGTGGTTGAACTGCGGGTGAAAGGTGCGGCTTCGGATGCTGAGGCTCTAACGGCGGCGAAGGCGATTGCGCACTCTCCGCTGGTAAAGACGGCTTGGGCGGGGAGCGATCCGAATTGGGGCCGGCTGATGGCGGCGATTGGGAATTCGGGCGCGCAGATCGATCCGGCGCGGATCGATATCTGGTTTGGCGAGCAGCGGATTTGCCGGGATGGCGGGCGGGCGGCGGAGATGGATGTGGCCGCGGCGCATGCGTATCTGAAGCAGGCGGAGTTCGATATCACCATTGACTTACATCAGGGCGACGGAAGCTGTGTCTTCTGGACTACGGACCTTACGGCGGAGTATGTGCGGATCAATGCGGATTACTCGACCTAGGCGGATTTTCGACTAAGGCTGTATCGACATATACGGAAGGATGCACCGGCCAAAATGCTTTGGTATCAGGGCACACGGGTTGGTGTTGCGGGCAAACCACAGGTCCTTCGACTGCTCCTCTCGCGATACCACTGCGAGAGACTCCGCTCAGGATGACATATCTTATTTTTATTGAGCACTTATACAAGAGCTATATGTCGATACATCCTAGGCGGATAGCTCGGCGTAGCTGATTTGGTGCGGCTGCCACATGGAGATTTCGCGGAGTGCGGATTTCGACAGGCGGGTTGTCGAGATATGGTCTGCGGCGTTCAGGATTAGATAGAGCGTGAGTTGTGCTGCGGCGGCTCCGGCGGTGTCGAGAAGGACGTCGGAGAAGCAGCCGGTGCGGTTGGGCAGGAAGGTCTGATGGAACTCGTCGGCGCCGGCGACAAGGAAGACTACAGCGATGGCCAGGGCGTGTCGGACGGCGTGAGTGGGTGCGAGGTTGGCAATGAGGCTGTGCAGGTGGGTGACGCTGCGCAGGGTGAGGCTGAATCCGCGATAGCAGAGCAGGGATAAAAAGCCGTAGCCGGTGAAGTGGCCGGTCTTGCGCAGGATGTGGTGGATGAAGGGCCAGTGGCTGTCTAGGGCTGTGCCGAGGACGAGATTGAAAAGGCGGTGGAGAGGCCCGGAGGTGTGATTGGAGCCAAATGTTGGGGTCGATTCGATAGCGATGACTCCGATGAAGAGAAGGATGGGGAGCCAGGCTGGGAAAGAATTCGGCCTGCGCAGCGAAGCTCCCCGTAAGGGATTGGATAGGAAGAAAAGAGCGGAGGCCATAGTTTAGATTCTCCTTACTCTTGGGTTGGCCGGGTAGGGTACTAAGGTATGAGGCCCGTCCAACTTCATGGTTAGTTCTTCGGTCTATGCAGAGTATTCTTTAGCGGAATTAATTAGGGATTACAGAGATTTGATTTTGATAATTGATATTGGCTTAATTTTGGCAACAACGTAAGGCTTCCATTTGCAAGTCGATAAAGCTCTGCCAGCTTTACTGCTATTTAAAAATCAACCGGCATACCACACGCGGGATTGAGGAATCATTTGACATCTTGCATCCAGGTTCCTACCCTCTAAACATGGCGGCTCTTCCTGGCAGCATCAGTAGTCTTTCCGAGGCTGAGAAATACGACCTTTTGGACGCACTTTGGGAAGACATCGAAAGCCACGCCTCAGGCCTAAGCGCTGAGCAGGCCGAAGAAATCGACCGTCGCGTTGCGGCCTACGAAAAAAACCCTTCCGATGTAACGCCCTGGGAGCAGGTGAAAGCCGGGCTGCCAAAACGGTGAGCTTGCCTGTTGTATGGTCTTCCGCTGCGAAAACCGAGTTCTATGCTGCCGAACAATGGTATGCAGATGTTAGCACTGAGCTTGCAGAGCGGTTCGTTCAGGCAGTCGATAACGGCTTACAGACCATCGCGCAACATCCGCTCCGCTTCCGGTGGTTCACAAAGGCAAGCGGAGAGCGTTTGTGCGTCGCTTCCCATACAGCCTTATTTATCTCGTGGAAGAGGCCCGCATCGTTGTGATTGCCTGCTTCCACGGCAAGCGTGACCCGCGCCACTGGCAAACCCGTTAAAGGGGCAAGAAGCGCGCACGCTCGTGAGGTGCTCTTTCAATATAGATCTGAAAATCCAACCGTTGATTCGCAAAGTACGATACAAGCGCTATTTCTTAGCGGGGCGGGAGACCGGTGTTACTCCAGCCTGTTCGTCTTTTGTGTAGGGTTCGCCGAAGTAGGGGAACTCGGTGCGAATGCGGGCGGTGTTGGGCGCTACTCCATCGCTGAGAGCGGTGTTGGATGCGATCGACAGCATTACGTCCATGGCATCGTCGATGAGAGCGCGTCCGTTGAAGCTGGCCACCCTAAATGCCGCGGGGGTTCCCGGTTCGTAGGGCAAGGTGTCGGGGCATAGCTTATCTGCAACTTGATGAGCGTAAGCGGAAGGGTCTGCGGCGGAGCCTGCATACGCGGTCATCTTTTCGGTGAAGTCTGCGATTGATTTTGAGAAGTGGGCAACATCTTCGGAGGGTACGGAAGTGTTGAACTGTTCTTTGACTTGCTGATCGGCGGGGTCGTTGAGAAAGAGATGTGTGACGAGCGGCAGACCCCAGCGCGAAACCTGTATTTCGGGTGCGTGTCCGGAGAGGGAGATGGTTGCCCAGGCATGAATCAGGCCTTCTCCAATGAGGTGGTTTGGGATCTCGAGGACGATGGCGGTCAGATTGCGGCGGGCGAAGAAGTTTTGCCGATGCTGGAAGGAAGCGGCGTCGAAGCGGCTTTCTTTGTAGAAGGCGACGAGAAAGGTGTGGAGCGCGAAGGCGTCTCCGGCGAAGAGATCGGGGGCAATGCCGACGTAGGCGCGTGCGTTGGCATTGCTGACGGCGGCGCCGGTTTCACCCTCGATGAGGAGTTCGCCTGCGGCTCCGCGAAGGGCGTCGGTGCCGGTGGCTCGGAAGACCTGGAAGGGTTGGATATGGCGATGCTCGTCGTGGTCTGCGTGGTGTGGTTCGCTGAAGCGGAGCTTGAAGGTTACCTCTTCGCGTGCATCGCCATCGAGGTCGAATCGAAAGGCGTAAAGCCCTTCGATGTGCAGGGTGTCGGGGGCGGACAGGCCGAGGTCCGGGTTCACGGTCATGGCCATGACCGTTGTGCCGGGAGCGCCGTTGAAGAGATAGAAGTCGCAGAGGTTGAGGCTGGGGTCTTCTTTGGCGAGGACGGTGTCGAAGTGATGCGACATGAGAGGCTCCTGGCTGGATATTTTGTGCGCTCGCGTTACCGGAGTTGAGACGGCGGCTTACGGCTGAAGGTTACGGGATATTTGCGCATGCGAGCAAGGCAAGGAGAAGGATTTCATCATCCCATAATGCGGAATCTGTACCGGAATGTGAGTTGCATGGAGCGGGTCTTCTCATGCAACCTGAGAGTGGCAAGGCTTGCGGATTTCTGCCTCGACGGTGAATTCGTAAGCTTGCCGGGATTCTGCTGAGAGTGCGCGCTGGGTGGTTTGAAGGGCACAGCGGATGACGGCAGGCAGCACTACAATCAAAGATGCAATCAGGGCTGCGGTATAGGTTCGACACGAGGGGTATTGGGGATATGGCGACGAAGGTGAAAGAGCCGGTTGAGACGGATGCGGCGAGCGAGAGCACGGGGCTGATCAGCAACGAGAAGCTGCGGCAGCTGTATGCGACGATGCTCAAGTGCCGCACGCTGGAAGAGCGGGCGCGGGTGCTGTTTAAGCAGAGCAAGTTCACCGGCAACTACTATGCTGCGGTGGGTCAGGAAGCGGCTTCAGTGGGTACGGCGATCGACTTGCGGGTTGAGGATACGATTGGGCCTTCGCATCGAGATTTTATTTCAGGATTTATCAAGGGCGCGCCGCTGGATAAGATGTTCTGCCATCTGTTTGCGCGGGAGAATTCGCCGGACAAGGGGCGGAGTTCGCCGGCGCACTTTGGCTATGCGCCATTGAATGTGATTACTCCGGCGTCGACGATTGCGGCGCAGTTGAATATTGCGACGGGCGTGGCGCTGGCCAACAAGATGAAGAAGAACGACAACATTGCTGTGGCGTATTCAGGCGATGGTTCGACTTCGCTGGGATTCTGGCATGAGGCGCTGAACTTTGCGGGCGTGCATGATCTGCCGATTGTGTTTGTGTGCCAGAACAATCTCTGGGCTGAGTCGGTCAATCTGCAGTTCCAGACCAAGGTGCCGGATATCAGCGTGAAGGCGCAGGCGTATGGGTTCCCGGGGATTACGGTCGACGGCAACGATGTGGTGGCGGTGTATCGCGTGGCGCAGGAGGCGATTGCGCGGGCGCGGCGCGGGCAGGGTCCGACGTTGATCGAGTGCAAGACGTATCGATGGTATGGGCACTCGGAGATCGATCCGGCGAAGTATCGCGATCCTGAGGAAGTGGAGCGATGGAAGGCGAAGGATCCAATTGCCGGGATGGAGAAGTATCTGACGGGCAAGGGTCTGTTTACGGCGGCTTGGAAGCAGGAGATTGTGGACGGGTTCAACAAGGAGCTGGACGCGGCGATTGAGATTGCTGAGAAGAGTGCGCTGCCCGAGGGAATCGAGGCGCTGGATCATGTGTACTCGTTCGATATTCGGGAGCGGGTGATGGAGCCTAAGAGTTACGAGCCGAGTTATTGAATGGGCGCTCGAACTATGCGGTCTCCCACCCTTGCCGCAAAATGTGCGTCAAGGATGGGGCACCCAAATTGTTGAAAAGCAGATTTCCTGCGGGAATGACAGCAAGAAAAGCAAATCCTTCGCTGCGTTCAGGATGACAAGATGTTCGCTCAGGATGACAAGAGTTTGAAAGGTTAGTTCAAATGGCACTTGTGACTTATATCAGCGCGATTACTGAGGCGCTGCAGGAAGAGATGCGGCGCGATGAGCGCGTGTTCATTATCGGCGAGGATGTTGGCGTCGAGGGCGGTGTTTTCAAGGCGACCAAAGGCTTGTATGAAGAGTTTGGCGCGGAGCGGGTGATCGATTCGCCGCTGGCTGAGGGCGTGATCGTTTCGGCTTCGATTGGCGCGGCTCTGGCTGGGTTGAAGCCGGTGCCGGAGATTCAGTTTTCAGACTTCATCACGCCGGCGATGGATGCTTTGACGCAGCAGGCGGCGAAGCTGCGATATCGCTCAGGCGGCACGCAGACTTGTCCGCTGACGCTGCGGGTTTGCTATGGTGGCGGCGTGGGCGGCGGGTTGTATCACTCGCAGACCAACACGACGTGGTTTGCGCATGAGCCGGGGCTGGTGGTGGTTGCGCCGGGCACGGTTGCAGATGCCAAAGGCATGTTGAAGGCGGCGATTCGGCAGGACGATCCGGTGATTTATTTCGAGCACAAGAAGCTGTATCGCTCGATCAAGGAAGACTTGCCGGATGGGGATGATTTCGTTACGGATCTCTTCAAGGCTGCGGTGCGGCGCGAGGGCAGCGATCTTACGCTGGTGACGTATGGATGGACGCTGCAGTTGTCGTTGCAGGCTGCGGAGAAGATTCATGCGGAGACTGGCGCGGAGATTGAAGTGGTTGATTTGCGCGTGCTGAATCCTCTCGATAAAGACACGTTTCTTGAATCACTGGCAAAGACCGGACGCATGCTGATTGTGCATGAGGATCATCGCACGCTGGGCATTGGCGCGGAGATAGCGGCGATTGCGGCGGAGCAGGCATTCGATTGTCTCGATGCTCCGATTGTGCGATTGACGGCGCCGGATGTGCCTGCGATTCCGTTCTCTGCGCCGCTGGAGAAGTTCTATTTGCCTTCGGTGGACAAGATTGTGGATGCGGCTAAGAAGCTGCTGAATTACTGAGCTATATTGCTCTGGTTTGTGATGAAACGCTCTTGCCTTCAGGTGAGGGCGTTTCTGTTTCGTTGACCCTGCTTGGGGCGCTTCAGTAGAGTTAGGGCATGAGTATGTTCCGCAGCCGGTCGCAAGCTCTCCTACTGCAAAGCATTGTTTTTCTGGCGACTACGGTAGCCGTCACGAGTGTTGTGCCGGCGATGGCAGAGGCGCCGGGAGCTGAGAGACCCGGAGCAGAGATACCGAGAGTAGAGCCGCCCAAATCAGAGATCCCTGGCGAAGCTGCGCCCATTGCGGCGATGGGCGCGAGGACGCAGTTCGGACCGGCTGCGCCCTGCCAGACTGCGGAGCTTGGCTCGCCTTATATTCCTCTCGACAGCTGGATGTATTCTTCGCTGACGCGGTTGTATTCTCTGGGCTATCTCGACCTGGCATTTCTGGGATTGCGGCCTTGGACGCGGTCGAGCGTGATTCATATGCTCGAAGATACCAATGCGCAGATGGAAGATGCTCCAGATGATGCGACGACGAATGAGGCGCGCGAGCTGTACGATGCGCTGTGGCATGAGCTGAATCTGGATGCAGAGGGGCCGTGCTTTCGTCATCGCGGGCAGCTGCGGTTTGAGTCTGCGTATGATGTGGCGCGAGGGATCACGGGCACTTCGCTGCATGACAGCTGGCACATCGGCGAGACGATCACGAACGACTATGGGCGGCCTTATGAAGGTGGGTTCAACAGCTACTCGGGGTTGAGCGGGTATGCGACGGCGGGGATCTTTACGCTGTATGCGCGGGGAGAATTTCAATACGCGCCTTCTGCGACGGGGTATTCGCAGGACCTGTTCAATTTGCTGTCGATGCAGGACACCATTCCAGTAGCGACCAACCCGGTGCAGGCTACGATTCCGCTGGGACCGATCGGGGCGGCGACGAACGGGCGGTTGATGGAGGCGTATGTCTCGGCGCATGTCCTGGGGCATGAGATTTCATTTGGCAAGAGCGACTCGTGGATGGGGCCGGGACAGGGCGGCGCTTATGCTTACAGCAACAATGCTGAGAACATCTATGCGTTTCAGATCAATCGCGTAGAGCCGCTGCGGATACCGGGGTTGTCGCGAATCACAGGGCCGTTTCGTTATGACTTCATGGTGGGCTCGCTGAAGGGGCATACGGACTACAACGATCCCTGGCTGCATGTGGAGAAGCTTAGCTTCAAGCCAACTCCTGATCTGGAGATTGGATTTCAGCGCTCGGTGATTTGGGGCGGCAAGGGGCATGTGCCGATTACGATTCACTCGTTTCTGAAGAGCTTTTTCAGCTTCCAGAATGTGACGGCGGCGGAGAAGTTTTCGCGCAATGATCCTGGGGCGAGGTTTGGGGCTTTCGATCTGAGCTACCGGCTGCCTTATCTGCGGCATTGGCTGACGTTCCTGGTGGACTCTGATTCTCATGACGATGTAAGCCCGATCTCGGCTCCGCGGCGCGCGGCGTTTCGGACAGGGCTGTATCTCTCGCATGTGCCGGGGGTGCCGAAGCTCGATCTGCGCGTGGAAGCGGCAATGGACGATCAATCGACGACGCGCAGTATGCATGGGCAGTTTACTTACTACGAGGGCGAACAGCCGCAGGGCTACACGAATGCCGGACAGATCATCGGCGACTGGATGGGACGCGAGGCCAAGGGCGGGCAGGCCTGGGTGACTTACCACCTGAGCGGTAATGAGTGGATTCAAGTGAGCTGGCGCGGACAGAAGGCGGCGAAGGACTTCATTATTGGCGGGACGACGATCAACGATTTCAACGCGCAGGTGGTGAAGAGGATTGGATCGGATTTGGAGATCAAGGGTAACTTCACTTATGAGGGGTATCTTGCGCCGATCTATCTAACGGATAAGCAGACGGTGACGAATACTACTTTTCAGTTGACGTGGTATCCGCATCGTAAGTGGAGTTTTTGAGTCTGCGAATTTAGCGGCATGAAGATGGGCCGAGCCGGACGGGATCATTCCCCTCCGGCTCGGCTTTTTGTGTTTCGCAGGCACAAATATTTAGAAGCAGATTCCCTTCGGGAATGACAGGCAAGAAAAGCAGAAGCAGATCCTTCGCTGCGTTCAGGATGACAACACCTCTTAGATAAACGAAAGCTCACATCATGCGTTCATCTTGAGGCCGGCTGAGCGGTAGATTTCGCGCATGTATTTGAGGTCGCGTAGGCCTTCTTCGCCGGGTGTTTTGGGCTCGCGGTTGTTGAGAATGCAATCGGAGAAGTGGATGGCCTCTTTGGTGAAGTGGATGGGATCTTTCTCCGGATTGGGCTGGTCGAGTTTTACGAACTTGCCGTTGGCGTCGCGGTACTCGGCTTTCAATACCAGGCCGTCGTAAATGAAGGCGGGATTGACTTCGAGCCAGCCTTTGGAGCCGTAGACGCGGAAGTATCCATCCATCGGCGCGCCGTAGGTGGTGTTGCAGCTGGCGACGACTCCGGACGGGAATTTAGTTATCCAGCTCAGATTTTCTTCGACGGTTTTGAAGCGGGGATCGCTGGTGTCGGTCGAGGTGTAGGCGGAGAACCCGGATGGCTCTTCGCCGGTGAGATAACGGGTGGCGTTGAGGCAGTAGATGCCGACGTCCATGAGCGGGCCGCCGCCGGCCATTGCTTTGTCGAGACGCCATTCGCCAGCGCCGCAGTTGAATCCGAAGGCGCTTTGAATCTGCTGCAACTGGCCGAGCGCGCCGTCGCGGATGAGCTTGACGGCGGCAAGGTTGGTCGTCTCGTAGTGGCAGCGGTAGGCGATCATGAGCTTGACGTTAGCGGCTTTGCAAGCGCTGATCATGGCTTCGCATTCGGTGGGGTTGACGGCCATAGGCTTTTCGCAGAGGACGTGCTTGCCAGCCTTGGCGGAGCGGATGGTGTACTCGGCGTGCATGGAGTTAGGCAGGGCGACGTAGACCGCATCGATGGCGTGGTTGTCGCGGAAGGTGTCCATGTTTTGGTAGTTGTAGATGCTGGATTTGGGGACGCCGTATTGCTCGGCGATCTTCGCGGCCTTGTCGGGATGTCCGGAGACGAGGGCGACGACTTTGGAGTTGGATGTTTCCTGAATGCCGCGCATGAAGTGGTCGGCGATACGGCCGAGACCGATGATGGCGTAGCCGATTTTGCGGCCGGATGATTGCGCAGGCAATTTGGGTGCGAGCTGGGCGGCGAGGCCGAGAGCGCTGAGCCGGGTGAAGTCGCGGCGAGAGAGGTTCATGGGTCTGTAGCTCCTGTAAATCGATTTTTCGGGGCTTGCCGGACTGGGTGTTCGAACGCGCTTCGAGTATATGCGGAGGCGGCATGAACCTGAAAGGGTGAAGCCTGCGTGGGCTGACGAAGGTGGGTTACACTCAGGGTGATGCGGGTCTTTGGGATCGATTGCGGGACGGAAATTACCGGCTATGGGGTGGTGGAGTCGGATGAGGGAAGCCGCAATCCACGCCTCAATTGCTGCGCGTTCGGGGCGATCCGGCTGGCAAAATCGAAGACCATGGCGGAGCGGCTGAAACAGGTATTCGATGAGCTGAATGGAGCGATCGAAGCATGGCGGCCCGATGTAGTAGCGGTCGAAGAGGTTTTTTACTCGGTGAATGCCAAGTCAGCGTTGAAACTGGGGCAGGTGCGCGGAGTGGCGCTGCTGGCGATCGCCTCAGCCGGGCTGCCGTTTGCGGAGTATGCGCCGCTCAAGATCAAATCCTCGGTCGTGGGGTATGGGCTGGCGGGCAAGGAGCAGGTGCAGTTTATGGTGGCGCGGCTGCTTGGGCTCGCCGAACCTCCCCAGCCACCGGATGCGGCTGATGCTCTGGCAATCGCTATCTGCCATCTGCATACGGCGCAGACGCTGGCGATGCAGGGGACGAATGCGGGGGCCAGGGGATGAGGGGGAAGTTGCAGGGGATGGCGCGGACTCGGATTCTATGGATGGTTTTCGCTGCTTCTGCTTTGGCGGCATCGGGTTTCGCGTTGAACGGGCCGCAAGGGGCGGTGTTTGAGATTGAGTTCAAGAATGCGCAGCTGGCGCCTGCTCACTGGACGCTGAAGCTGAATCCCGACGGAAGCGGGCAGTTCGATGCCGAGGGCGGCAAGCCATCGAGTACCGATCCGAACCTGATCTGGGCCGGCGACGTGCATCGGCCGGTGCAGCTTAGTCCGGCTTTCACCGAGAGTGTGTTTGCGACGGCGCGGATGCGCAAGTGGTTCGACTACCCATGCGAGAGCAGGATGAAGGTGGCTTTCCAGGGGATCAAGCGGCTAAGCTACTCCGGCCCGGAGGGAAGCGGGGCGTGCGAGTACAACTACTCCAAGGATAAGGAGATCCAGGCGCTGGGGAACTCGCTGATGGGTGTCGAGTTCACGCTGATGTGCGGCGCGCGGATGGAAAAACTGCTGCAGCATGACCGGCTGGGGCTGGACAAGGAACTGGATATTCTGTCGGACGCTCTCAAGGACGGGGGCGCGGCGGAGGCTGGCGTGATTCGCGAGACATTGAACCGGATTGCCTCGGATGAGGCGGTGATGGAACGTGCCCGAAGAAAGGCAAGACTTCTGTTGACGCAGTCTCGTTGAAAAGGATTACGATAGCAGCGTAATCTTTTCGGACTTTTTGCGACTTTTTACCGGGGTTTGGGGTCTCTATTAGGTTAGCCATGCTGGCTTGGCAGGAACTCCGGGGCGGAAAAGGTCCGGGAAATCGAAGTCAAGACCAGGGATGGCTTGACGAACAGTCTGCGGTAGGGACTGGGGAGTGTGTCTCCATGACGACATTTGCAACGACTCATGCCACAGGTTCTCTTTATGGGCAGGAATGGGGCCGGATGCGCCGGTTACTCCCTGCTCTTCGCGTTGGGTTCTCGATCGCTGCGGCGATCTTTTTTCTTTCCCCGATAGGTCTACAGGCGGCCACCGACGACGACACGGCGAACAACGCGCAACCCGCGGCCAATGCCCGGGCGGTGCGGCTGAGCAGCGTTGAGGGGCAGGTGCGTCTGGTGCAGGAGGGTCAGGTGATTGCCGACCCGGCCTACAATAATCTGCCAATTTTCGAGGGCTCGCAGATAACGACCGGGGATGATGGCCGGGCCGAAATTCAAATGGAAGACGGAAGCCTGGTGCGCCTGTCTCCCAACTCTGCCGTGACCTTCCCAGTGATGAAGCTGGAAGGCACGAGCACGCATACGGAAGTGGTTTTAAACAGCGGGCTTGCTTATTTTGAACTGCAGCCGAGCATTGCCGAGCACAGCCTGCGGGTGAGCTATGGGCCGGCTTCGTTTTCGGCGACTGGCTTTTCCGTGGTGCGTATCCAGATGGATAAACAGCCCGGAAGTCTAGCCGTGTTTTCGGGCAACGTGCATCTCGACCGCGGCGATGCGCTGCAGTTGGATATTCACGGCGGGGAGAGCCTTAGCCTAAGTTCGACGGATCAGGCGCGGTACGATCTGGCGGATTCGATTCAGCCGGACTCGTGGGATAGCTGGAATGCGGATCGCGATCAGCTGTTGAACGCGCAGGCGGGAGAGCGGACGGCTGCAACCGGGCCCAACTCCAATGCTCCGGGAATGAGCGACCTGGACGCCAATGGGAACTGGTATGACGTTCCGGGAACGGGCTATGTGTGGTCGCCTTACGATGCGCAGGGGCAGGGCGCGTCCTTCGATCCTTATGGCTATGGGCGCTGGGTTAACTACCCAGGACAGGGATACCTCTGGAACTCGGGCTACGGCTGGGGCTATGCGCCTTTTCAATGCGGGCTGTGGAACTACTATGACAACTTCGGCTGGGGCTGGGCTCCGGGTGGCGGGGGTTGCTTTCCGGGATACGGCTACGGCGGTTATGGTTATGGAGGCTACGGTGGGGGTTACTACCCCGGTGGTGGCGGTTACGGCAATATCGGCAAGGGTCCGACTGGCTACAGGCCCCCTCGAAGGCCTGCGCCCGGACCGGGACATCCGCATCCGCTCGGCACTGGCTCGCGCGAGCTACAGGCCACGAATATTATTCCCGTGGACCGGCGGCCGGCTGAGGCAAAGAACAATAACTACGAGTCGTTTGTGCGTCCTGCGCAGCCGGCGACGATCGGCGGCCACAGGCTGGAGCCCTTGCAGCCGGTGTCTCCGCGGCCCGTGTATGACAGGCCGGTTTATGACAGACCCGGAAACGCGCAAGCCGGGCGGCAGTCGGGCGGATACTTTCCGAGCCCGAGCCGGCCATCGAATGCCGGTTCGCAGGGCGGTGCGTATGGAGGCTCCTTTGTGCGGCCGGCTTCTCCCTCGGGCGCGGGAGGATCGCGGCCGAGCCAGTCCTTCGGCGGGTCTCGTCCCAGCCAGTCCTTCGGAGGCGGTAGCCGTCCGTCGTTCTCACCGTCTTCCGGTGGGGGATCGCATCCTTCGTTCTCAGGCGGTGGCGCAAGTGGCGGCGGCGGAGGCCATGTTTCCGCGGGCGGCGGCGGGGGGACACACAAATAACCCGCTGACTCGTGATTGAGTCAGTACTGCTGCATCCGATTTTCCAGAGCGCCGGTCTCCCGATGGGGACCGGCGTTCTGGTTTTGAGGGGAATTTCGCGGGAGGCCGTTCAGGCTGGTGGCAGGGCTCGCCAGAGCGCGGCCAGTTCTTCGATGGAAAGGGTTTCGGCGCGGGCCTGGAGTGGGATTTTGGCTGCGGTCAGAGCTTCGGCGATGCTGGCCGAAGATCGTCCGGCGGCGCGAAGGTTGTTGGAGAGCGTCTTGCGTTTCTGGGCGAAGGATTGTTTCAGGAAGGCGATGAAGGGCGCTTCCGGGATGGCGAGTTCGGTGAAGCGGGGAGCGAAGGTCCAGCGGAAAACGGTGGAGTGGACTTCGGGCGGCGGGTTGAAGGCTTCGGGTGGCAGGGTGAAGAGGGATTCGGTGCTGCCATAAAGCTGGAGGGTTACGGAGAGCAGGCCGTAGTCGCGGGAGCCGGGTTTGGCGGTGACGCGGTCGGCTACTTCGCGCTGGACCATCACGACGGCTTTGTCGAGCGCGGCTGCGCTGGCGGCGAGGCGGAGCAGGATCGGCGAAGTGATGTAATACGGCAGGTTGCCGACGATTAGCAGCGGCTGGCCTGCATCTTTTGCTGCAGCTGAGAAATCGAACTCAAGGACGTCCTTACGAACGACGGTGACATTGGGAAAGCCATGTTCCGAGGAGAAACGTTCCTGGAGGGTCCAGGCGAGTTCGCGGTCGAGTTCGATGGCGATGAGGTGTTTGGCCTGTGCAGCCAGGAGCTCGGTAATTGCGCCTTTGCCGGGGCCGATCTCGGCTACGGTGCGGGTGCCGATTTCGCCGAGTGCGGACGCGATGCGCTGGATGGCGCGAGGGTCGCGGAGGAAATTCTGGCCCAGTTTGGGTTTAGGTGGCATGGTGGTCTTCCTTGATGGTTCTTGATTTTTCTCGGCATGAGGCGCTACGGCGAGCCGTAGTAGACTTGGCGGGTTAACTACTAACGTCGTGATCCGGACTAAATGCCGTCTTGACGGATACTAAGTATCGTCCGGATCAGCTTTTCTTACTGTTGCACGGTTGAGATGGTTTGCCGCTGTGTGTTCTGCGGAGGAGAGTTTCCAGATGCATATTGTATTTGCTGCTTCGGAGTGCGTGCCGTTTGCCAAGACCGGAGGCCTAGCGGATGTGGTGGGTGCGCTGCCGCCGGAGTTGGTGAAGCTGGGGCACCGGGTTACGGTCTACCTGCCGCTGTACAGGACGGTGCGGCCGTTTTTGCCGGAAGAGCTGACCTTTGCGGTGCGGTCGATTACGATTCCATTCCCGTATTACAACCGGTTTGCGGGGATCGTCGATGGCGGCGTGCGGGATGGGGTGCAGTTCTACTTTGTGGATTGCCCGGAGCTCTTTGACCGCGATGGATTTTACGGGCCGAAGACGGGCGCGGGCGACTACGGGGATAACGCGGAACGGTTTGGGCTGTTTTGCCGTGCGGTGCTAGAGGCGGCCAAGCAGCTGGGGATTCCGGAGATCTTCCATGTGCACGACTGGCAGGCGGCGATGGTACCGATTTTGCTGAAGTCGGTGTATTACTTCGATCCGGCGCTGCGGTCGGCAGCGGTGGTGCTCTCGATCCACAATGCGGGGTACCAGGGGTGGTTTCCGCCGAATACGATTCCGCAACTGCTGCTGCCGTGGGACATGTTTACGTACGAGAAGGTGGAGCAGAACGACACGTTCAACTTCCTCAAGGGCGGGCTGGTGTATTCGGACTACCTTACGACGGTGAGCCCGACCTACGCCCAGGAGATTCAGACGCCGGAGTTTGGAGCGGGGATGGAAACGGTTTTGAGCAAGCGGCACTGGGATCTGCGCGGAATCCTGAATGGCGTGGACTATGGGCAGTGGGACCCGGCGCGCGATCCCAAGCTGGCGGCGCATTATTCGGCAGCGGACCTGAGCGGGAAGGTGGAGTGCCGACGCGACCTGCTGCATGCCTTTGGCCTCGCGAACGTGCCGGATGAGACGCCGGTGATCGGAATTGTTTCGCGGCTGGCGACGCAGAAGGGATTCGATTTTGTGGCACAGATTGCGGATCAGCTGACGGACCGGAATCTTGTGGTGACGGTGCTGGGGAGCGGCGAACCGTATTACGAGGGTTTCTTCCGCAGCTGGGCGGAGCGCAGGCCGCATCAGGTGGCTGTGCAGCTGAAATACGATGACGCCGTGGCGCACAAGGTGGAGGCAGGATCGGATATGTTCCTGATGCCTTCTCGCTATGAGCCAAGCGGGCTGAACCAGATGTATTCGCTGAAGTATGGAACGGTGCCGGTGGTGCGGTCGACGGGGGGCTTGCAGGATACGGTCGAGGAGTGGAATGCCGAGGCTGGGACTGGAACGGGCTTCAAGTTCTATGGCTACAACCCGCGGGACCTGCTGGCGGCTGTGGACCGGGCGCTGACGGCTTTTCTGGATAAGGAAGGCTGGCAGAAGCTGATGCTGAACGGGATGGCGAAGGATTACTCGTGGGAGCATCCGGCGCGGGAGTACGTTGAAGTTTACAGCGAGGTTTTGCGGCGAAGGGGATGAGGAGCCAGCCCACCTTGGATAAATGGAAAATTATGTCGAAAATGTAAAAAAGGATTGACTTGACTCCGTTCGCATCGCATAATCAGGAAGCGATGGAGACTTTCCGATGATGACCGTAGTTGCACCTGTCGATGTTTCATGCGCCGTCGAGGTTTTTCTTGCAACTGCACTGCTGCACAAAGAACAGCCAGGTCGTCCAGGATTCATGGTCCAGGAAATTGTCCGTCGAGCTGGGTCGGAGTGCATAACTGGCAGGTTGCGTCGGGGAGTTGCCGTCCATGCGTCGCTGCATTGCGTCGCAAATAAGGCTCCAAATGACGCTAAACATTGCATGCTGTTCGCGACTGGGAAAAGTACGAGACGACTGTTGCTACCGGGAGATGCAGTGCATCCGAGTCGGACTGGCAAGATGTTTCCGGAACCTGAGGAGGTACCGGAAAGATATTTGGCGTTGTTGAGCTGGGCGAAGAATCGCTATCAGGAGGCACTTGAAATGACAGGAAATCGCTCACAAGACTTAAAGTCAATGATTCCTCCGCCCGAATATGTTCCGCCAGAGCGCAGGCCTTTGAGCCCGCCTCCGGTGCGTTCTGTGCCTGATCGAGGACAGCTTACGCCGCCACCGACCAATGATGATCGTGGAGGTGAAATGGCACCCTTCCCGCATTTCCCGCAGACGGAAGAGGGAGAAGGCTATTCGATCCCGAGAGTGCCACTGGATGGGCGGAGAACTTCGGCGTCGGGAGACTGGTTGGGTGAGATTCTCAAATTACGTCTTGCAGGCTTGCATTTGGCCGATGGAACCGATCCTGACGAACAAGTACGTCAGTTGCGTGAGGGTTGGGATTGAGTCGAATATTTCTTGATACCAATCTTTGGATTTATTTGATCGAGGATCAGGGGCCATTCGGGATCAGGGCGACTGAGATCATTCATGCCCTGATCAGCCGGGGCGATACACTGGCGACTTCGACGCTGACGCTTGGCGAGATACTGGTCAAGCCGTTGAGAAAAGGTGACCTGGATTTGGCGGATCGCTATCGGCGCGCGATGCGCAGTCCGGGCATGCTGTTGATTCCATTTGATGAGAAAGGGGCAGAAATTTTTGCTCGGCTACGTCCGGATCGAGAGACGAAGCCCCAGGATGCGATTCAACTCGCTTCAGCCGCCAGTGTTGGTTGCGACCTTTTCATTACAAATGATGAACGACTAAGCCGGATGGCCGTTCCTGGCATTCAATTCATTACTTCGATGAATCGAGCGCCTATTTAAGATCGCTATGCGCGAAAGTTTGCGGCGGCGAGGATAGAGTCGCGAGACTTGGGAAGCGATTCGGGTTCATAATGAGTGTATGAGGAAATTGGACCGGGCTGTGTACGCTATCTTCCTGCTGGTGTTGCTGGCGGATGTGGCGCGGGCGCATGCTTCGGTTCCGGCGGGCGGTGATGCCGGGTCCATTCTCAGGGCTGCGAGCCAGTTGCAGGTCAGCGAGTCGGGAGACGCGATTCTGGTCTTCCGGCGGACGGATGGGGCTTCGGCACAGGTTGCGCAATTCAATTGCTCTAACCTGCGGTTCTCTGGATGGTCGAAGAGCCTTGCCGGGCAGTCGAGTTCCAGCCGTCAGTCGCGTCTTGCTCCTTCTTCCAAGGCGGCCTTGGCTGCTATGCGGAGTCTCGGGTCTGGGATCGATGGCGGCTTGTTGGCCGATCTTTCCTTTCTGCCGGGCACTCCGGCTTTGGCGGTCTTCGTGCACACGGGGAGTCCTGCTCCCTAAGCGGCAAGCCTCGGCTTAGCTGTTGGCGCGTGGCTGCGATTTTCTGCTTCATCCTTGGGTTTGAGACTCAGAACTTATGAGCGCTGACTGAGGATTAGAGGCTGCCAATCTCTGCGACACGCTGAAGACCCCCATTCATGCTGCGAAAATGCGTGGCATTTAGATTGGAAGATGGAGAGTTCGCCTGTGTTCGGTCAGATACTTACGAAGATTTTTGGTACTAACAACGATCGCGTGATCAAGCGACTGCTGCCCAATGTTGCGCGCATCAGTTCGCTCGAATCGGAGATCAAGCCGCTGACGGATGAGCAGCTGCGCGGCAAGACGATTGAGTTTCGCGAGCGGATTGCCAAGCGCATTGAAGGGATTACGGACGAAGACGCAATCTACGCGGCAGAGAGGGCGGCGCTGGATGAGATTCTGCCGGAGGCTTTTGCAGTGGTGCGCGAAGCGGGCAAGCGCGCGGTGAAGATGCGCCACTTCGATGTGCAGATGATTGGCGGCATGGTGCTGCACCAGGGCAAGATTGCTGAGATGCGAACCGGCGAAGGCAAGACGCTGGTGGCGACGCTCTCCTGCTACCTGAATGCCCTCGCAGGGCGCGGCGTGCATGTAGTCACGGTGAACGACTACCTGGCCAAGCGCGATGCGGAGTGGATGGGCAAGATTTACGAGTTCCTGGGGATGACGGTTGGCGTGATCGTGCATGACCTGAGCGATGAGCAGCGGCGCGAGGCCTATGCAGCGGACATCACCTATGGGACGAACAACGAGTTCGGCTTCGACTATCTGCGTGACAACATGAAGTTTGAGTTGAAGGATTGCGTGCAACGCGGTCATTACTATGCGATTGTCGACGAAGTGGATTCGATCCTGATCGACGAGTCGAGGACGCCGCTGATCATTTCCGGTCCGACGGAGCAGACGACGGACAAGTATGCGCGGGTGCGGAAGATCATTCCTCAGTTGGAGCTGGGCGAGGAGATCGAGGCCAGCGATACGAAGCGGCTGAATAAGCTGGCTGCGGAGATTGAGAAGAGCAACGATCCGCGGATGAAGGCGCTGGACCTGAACCTGGGCGAGGGGCAGAAGCTGCTGCTGGGCGACTACGTGATGGACGAAAAGCATCGCACGATCGGCGTTACTGACGATGGGTGGTATCGGATTGAAGAGCTGCTGGGCATCGACAACATTGCCGACCCGGAGAACTGGGATTTGAAGCACTACGTCGAGGTCGCGATCAAGGCGCATGCACTCTACAAGCGCGATGTGGACTACGTGGTGAAGGACGGCGAGGTGATCATCGTCGATACCTTCACAGGCCGCCTGATGCCGGGACGGCGCTGGTCGGATGGACTGCACCAGTCTGTCGAGGCGAAAGAAGGTGTGAGCATCCGCAAGGAAGACCAGACGCTGGCTACGATCACGTTTCAGAATTACTTCCGGTTGTACAAAAAGCTTTCGGGTATGACGGGTACGGCGGAGACGGAAGCGGCGGAGTTCGACAAGATTTACAAGCTCGAGATCACGGTTATCCCGACCAACAAGCCGATGCTGAGGGCGGATGGTTCGGACATCATCTACCGGACCATTAAAGAAAAGTACAAGGCTGTAGCTGAGGATATCGCGCAGATTCATGAGACGGGGCAGCCGATTCTTGTGGGTACGACTTCGATTGAGAAGAGCGAACTGCTGTCGCAGACGTTGCAGCGCAAGGGTGTGAAGCACGTGGTGCTGAATGCCAAGTTCCACGAGCGTGAGGCGGAGATTGTTGCACAGGCGGGAAGGCTGGGAATGGTGACCATCTCGACCAACATGGCCGGGCGCGGTACGGACATCATTCTGGGCGGCAATCAGGAGTTCATGACCCGGCAGGAGCTGGTGAAGAAGGGGTTGGCGCGGGCGATCAGCGGAGCCGAGGGAGCGATCAATCCGATGGCTCCGGCGGGCTATCTGCGCTTTTACTACCAGGGGCAGGAGTTCGAGACGCCGGAGCATCAGTGGCAGGAAGTGAATGATGTGTACGCTGCTTCGGTGAAGCAAGACCAGGAGGCAGTCATTGGCGCGGGCGGGTTGTTCATCCTGGGCACGGAGCGGCATGAATCGCGGCGCATCGACAACCAGCTTCGCGGACGTGCGGGACGGCAGGGCGATCCGGGTGCTTCGCGGTTTTATCTTTCGCTCGAAGACGACCTGATGCGCATCTTTGCCAAGGCGTGGATTTCGACGCTGCTGGAGAGGCTGGGCATGGAAGAGGGTGTGCCAATCGAAGGCAAGATGATCTCGAAGCGCATCGAGGGCGCGCAAAAGGCCGTCGAGTCGCAGAACTTCGAGAGCCGCAAGCATCTGCTCGAGTACGACGATGTGATGAACAAGCAGCGCGAGGCGGTGTATGGTCTGCGGCGTTCGCTGCTGATGGCGCAGGAGCAGCGGGAGCTGATCCTGGAGGATTATCTCTCGAATATTCTGAGCAACATTCTGGATGAGTTTGCCCCGGAGCAGCAGCATCCTGAGCAATGGAATTTGAAGGGCATGAAGGAACGGCTGATTGGGCAGTTCGGGCTGGATCTCGATAAGGACGGGATCGATCCGCTGGAGCTTACTCGGCATGAGCTGGGCGAGGCCGCGTACAACAAGCTGCGTGAGGATTACGAGGCGAAGGAAAAGATACTGGGCGCTGAGGCGATGCGCTATCACGAGCGCATGGTGATGCTCTCGGTTCTCGATGGGTTGTGGAAGGATCACCTGCTGGAGATGGACCACCTGAAGGAGGGCATCGGCATGCGCGGCTATGCGCAGCAGGACCCGCTGGTGGCGTACAAGAAAGAGTCCTTCGAGATGTTCGAGGCGATGATGAACCGCTTCCAGGAAGACACGTCGCGGTTCCTCTTCCGGATGCAGATTGTGGGGCCGGATGGACAGCCGTTTACCGAGGCTCCGGTGCTGGAGCGGACGGTTCCGGCAGCGCCGCCGGTGGAGAGCGCGGCGCAGCTTCCGCCTCCCGGGTATTCCGCAGGTCAGCCGCGAGAGATTGCTCTGCCAACTCGGGCTCCGGCGCGGGTTCCGACGACGACTATCGATGCGCTGGAGAAGGAGTTCGAGCGCAAGAAATCGCGCGAGCTGGTAGCGGCCAAGATGGCTGGCGGCGGCAACAGTAGTGAGCCTTCGCAGCGCCATGCGGGCGCGAAGGTGGGGCGCAACGATCCCTGCCCTTGCGGGTCGGGCAAGAAGTATAAGAAGTGCCATGGGGCGGAAGCCTGAGGTTGATTTGAGATAACTGGGTGAGGCGGATTGGGCATTCGGTGGCGCGAGCTCGGGCTGGAGCGAGTCGTTGGGGCATTGCACGGGGCAGGGCCGCCTGCCGAATCCAATCCACTGCTGGCGAGCCTGTTGAAGCGGGAGATTCCCAGTCTTTACGGGCTGCGCGGAGTGGCGGCGATTGTGGTGGTGCTGTACCACTACTGCATCGATTGGAAGATCGGCGACTTTCCCGGCTACTACTCGGTCACGCTCTTCTTCGAGCTCAGCGGGCTGCTGATTACCTGGCTGATGCTGCGGGAGATCGATGTTTCGGGCCAGGTCGATCGGAAGCAGTTTTATATTCGCCGCTCGCTGCGGCTGTTTCCGGTGTTTTATGTTGTGTGGGGAATCTGCCGGCTGGCGGGGCCGTTTGCGGGCAGCTGGGCTTATCTCTTATATCTTGGCGATTACTACACGGCTGTTACCGGGCATTACAGCATTCTTACTTCGGCGTGGTCGCTGGGTGTCGAGGAAAAATTTTATCTAATCTGGCCGCAGGTGGTCGTGCGCGCAGGTCTGAAGGCGATGACGTGGATACTGGTCGCGATCCTCATCCTTGAGCCGGCTTATCGCTGGTTGCTGACCCTGACAGGGCACGAGTATTACACGCATTTTGCGTTCGAGACGAATCTCGACCCGATTGTGCTGGGATGCCTGATTGCTGTGACGGCCAAGCGCGGGTGGGCGCCGCCGAAGTGGATGCTGCATCCGCTAAGCGTGATTGCGGCGCTGGCGCTTGGTGCGGTCTTCTGGAGGTCGGCCGAGCTGGTGATTTTTGTGCTGGCGATTGCTCTGATCTATGTCGTCTGCAAGCCGCCGCGTTTTTTGAACAATCCAGTCACGCAGTATCTGGGGTTGATTTCGTACTCGCTTTATCTGTGCCACGAGTACACGTCGAATGTGCTGTGGCCGTGGCTGTTTGGCCAGGCGCACAGTCTTCCGCCAGTGGTGGGTGTGACGTTGCAGATATTGCTGGCGATTGCCGGCGCGACGCTGCTGCATTATGCGATCGAACGGCCGTTTCTCCGTTTGAAGGATCGCTTTCATCCGCGTCGCGCGCAGTTTTCGACTGCCGGGTAAGAGCTGCTTTGCCGGGTTTAGCGCAGTCTTACCGGGTATTACTGAGCCTTACTGGGCTGCAGCAAAGTTAATGTCGACTTCGACGGTCGACTCTTCCGGGGCGCTTACGAACTTCCATTTGTGCACTGCATCTTCGGCGGCGCCAGCGAGCATGTGGTTGCCGCTGACGGTTTTGGTCGCCGAGACCGAGCCGTCGGGAGCAACGGTGGCAGCGACGCGAACCATGCCGGCGATGTGCATGCGCTTGGCCAGCTCAGGGTAGACCGGCGCGACGCGCTGCTTGACGGCGCGGTCGCTGTCCGCGGCGTGAAGCGGCAAGGCCACGGTCATTGCGGTTGCGAACAGCGCCAACGACGCCAGTCCGGACGCGATGCGCTGAAGTTTAGAGAGAGAAGAATGCCGTTTCATTGAAATCATCTGGATCATCCTCGGCGAAACGTCGCCTGAATGTTGTATCGGCGGAGGGCAGGGGAGGATTAGTTAAATTCCATGAGACTTTCTTTAGAGGGTCAGCACTTCTGTGATTGGATTTTTCTAATGATTCTGGCGGGCTACTTGACCGCGGCGCCTACGGCGGCGAAGGTGAGGTCGCTCTCGGTGCTGCCGGTGCTTTCTTTCCAGAGTTCGAAGAGGCGGCCGTAGCTGAGGGTCATGCGGTCTTCGGGAGCGACGTCGAGCTCAATGGCGATGCGGTCGATCCATTCGGGCGGGCCTTCAAGCTCGGCGAAGATTCCGATTGGAGTTTCGTCGACGACGCAGTGGCCGCCATCAGGAGTGCGATGGTCGGACCATTCGGAGCGCCATTTTTCATATTGGAAGACGCGGACGTAGCCGATGGAGGCGAAGACATCGGCGAGGGCGGCGCCGTCGGAGAGCTCGGTTTCGGTTTCGACGCGATGCTTGTGACGGTCTTCTCCAATGCCGGAGTCGGGGACGCGCTTATGGGTGAGCAGCCAGCGGTTGTTGTACTGGCGGATGCGGAGCAACTCGTGTTTGGCGCGCAGGGAGCGGTCGGGCGTGTCGTAGAGGATGTTGCTCTCGAAGCTGCGCGGGGTGATCAGCTGGAAGCCGAGGGATGACAGTTTTTCTTCGAGTACAGTGCTGTCGGCGACGCGGAATTTAATCTCGGTTTCTATGGCTGACATGGTGCGAGTCCTCTAACTATGGGCTGTTTTGATTGTAGCGTTCGTGGGTCGCGCGGTTTAGCGCTGCGGCGTGTCGGAGAGAGAGGGCGGAGGATTCGAAGTGCCCCAGTGGGTTGGGGTTGAGGACATGGTGAAGTGGAGGGTGCCGCCTTGCATGAGCTCTTCGTGGGTGAACCAGGCGCGGTCGAAGGGATGGCCGTTCCAGGTGGCCTGGGCGATGTAAGGCTGCGCCGCGACGTCGCCTTCGGTTTCGAGGATGAGGCTGCGGCCATTGGCCAGCTTGATGGCGACGTGGCGAAAGGCTGGGCTGCCGATGAGATACACGTCCTGCGCGGCGTTGGGATAGAAACCGAGTTTGCCAAAGGCATACCAAGAGGACATGGCTCCGGAGTCGTCGTTGCCGGGAAGGCCGTTGGGGCCGCTGTGGTAGTTTTTGGCGAGGATGGCGCGGATGTGGGTCTGTGTGGCGTCGGGGCGGCCGGCCCAGATGTATAGGTACGGCGCGAGAAAGCCGGGCTCATTGCCTACGTCGTAGCGGTCGGGCAGGTCGAAGAAGGCGTCCATGCGCTCGACGAACCGGGCGTTGCCGCCGCTGGCCTTGAT
This sequence comes from Acidobacteriaceae bacterium, assembly GCA_036271955.1. Classification (GTDB taxonomy): domain Bacteria; phylum Acidobacteriota; class Terriglobia; order Terriglobales; family Acidobacteriaceae; genus Acidicapsa. The sequence continues at coordinate 5,748 of DATAZR010000095.1, read as the reverse complement.
GAGGCCTGCGACATCCTGGGGAACGAAGGTGGAGTAGGTCCAGGAGTTGCCTTCGTAGTAGCTGTCGCTGCCCCAACTGCCGCTGAGCAGCGGGTCGAAGTTGGGCTTCCAGTTGCCGTCGCGATGGCGTGGCCAGATGAAGCCGGTGAATCCGTGGTCGGTGGCGTTGGGGTCCCAGAGATTTTTCCAGTTCGACGCGCGGGCTGAATATTTGCGGTAAGCCTCATTGTTTCCAAGACCTTTGGCGAGAAGGGCTACGGCGTAGTCGTTGGCGGCGTACTCCATGGATTTGGAGGCGGGGCGGTCGGAGCCCTCGATGGAGAGATAGCCGAGCTTGCGCCAGTCTTCGAGATCGCCGCGGCCCTCTTTACGGGGATCGGATGGGGTTGCTTCGGCGTCGTGTTCGACGGCTTTGTAGGCGGTCTGCCAATCGATGCCGGGGAGGTGTTTGAGATAGCCGTCGACGATGGTCATGTCGGCATCGCTGCCTCCCTGCACGCGGCCGTTGTAGTTGCCGCTGCGGGCGTCGGGAAGCCAGCCCTCGTGACGGTAGAGATCGACGAGTGCGCGGACGATGTCGCTTTCGCGCTTCTCAGCTATGAGGGTGAGCAGCGGGCTGGAGCTGCGGAAGGTATCCCAGGTGGCGTAGAAGTCGTCGTAGTAAGGCTCGGCGGAATGGAAGAGCGGGTTCTCGCCGGTGCGGTCTACTGGCATGAGCATGGTGTGGTAGAGCGCGGTGTAGAACTGGCGGAGGTCATCTTCGCCTGCGCCTTCGATGGAGATGGGAGCGAGAGCTTCGTTCCAGGTTTTCTGGGCTTGGGTGTGGACGGCTTCGAAATCGAAGCTGGGGATTTCAGATGTGGCGTTGGCTTTGGCCTGGGCTTCGCTGAGGAAGGAGATGCCGATCTTCATCTGGACGACTTGATTGGCGCGGCTGGCGAAGGTGAGCCATGCGCCGACATCGCGGCCTTTGCTTTCGGTTTCGCCGTGGGAGCCGGGTGACAGTTTGCCGTTGTTCCAAGTTCCAAAGCTAGATGCAGGCGTGTCGGTGACGGCGTAGAAGTAGACGGTGTAGGGGACGGGTTGGATGTTCCAGCCGCCGAGGATGGTGGTGAAGCCGGAGATTTCAGTAGGGGAAATGATCTTTGCGGAAGATGCTACGAGTGTCTGATTCTCGTGATATTTCGGAGTGGCGGTGAGGCAGTGGCCGGCGTCGATGAGCAGGTTGGATTTTTCGGCGGCAGGATAAGTGAAGCGATAGATGGCGGAGCGGCGGGCGCTGGCGATTTCAACGCCGATGTTGTAGCGGGTGAGGGTAACACCGTAGTAGCCGGTGGAGGCGCGTTCGCTGGCGCGGGCGGAGCTGTGATCGGAAGGCGAGGTCATGTCGCCGGTGGTCGGTTGCAGGAGGACGTTACCGTACTTGGCGCCGCCGCCGGTTCCGCTGACGTGGGTCTGGCTGAAGCCGTTGATGAGGCCGTCGGGGGTCCAGCCGGAGTTGGCGGTGTTGTCGCCGGTGTCGGGACCGGCTTTCAACATGCCGAAGGGAAGGGTTGCGCCGGCGAAGGTGTTGCCTCCGCCATCGACGCCGAGCATGGGGTCTATGTAGCGTGCGTTCTGGGCCGGGGATTGCGTGGCTGCCAGGGTTAGAAGTGCAAGCAGCGGCATTCGCTTGAGTGAGTGGAGGATTCTTGAATAGATGTTCATTACCTTCCGTTTCGCGTGTCCCGGCCATTGTAGCGAAAACAAAGGCAACAGCAGATCCTTCGCTTTGCTCAGGATGACAACCAAAAATGCGCGGCGACTGCGGGCGGCTTTTCGATTCGCGTGGATTTGGCCCATGCGATTTAGCGCGTATGTGTACGCGAGTGTTACAGCGATAATTGAAGAATGCACACGCTGCGATTGCGAATCGATATCGATGATCTGAGTACGCCGGTGTCACAGCGGGCGATGGACGAGGCGGCGGCGATTCTGCGACGGGGCGGTACGGTGGCGCTGCCTACCGAGACGGTCTACGGGCTGGGTGCGAATGCGCTGGATGCAGCGGCTGTGGCGGCTATCTTTGCGGCGAAGGAGCGGCCGGGATGGGATCCGTTGATTGTGCATGTGGTGGATGAGGCGATGCTGGCGGGGTTGGTGGACGAGATTCCGGAAGCGGCTCGGAAGCTGATGGCGGCGTTCTGGCCGGGGCCGCTGACGTTGCTGCTGCCGAGGTCGGCGCGGGTTCCGGATGCGGTGACTGCGGGACGGCCGCTGGTGGGTGTGCGCATGCCGGGGCATCCGGTGGCGCTGGAGGTGATTCGGCGGGCGGGAGTGCCGGTGGCTGCGCCGAGTGCGAATAGTTTTGGACATACGAGCCCGACGACGGCGGAGCATGTGCTGGACGATCTGGATGGGCGCATCGATGCGGTGCTGGATGCGGGGCCGACGGCGTTCGGGGTGGAGTCGACGGTGTTGGATGTGAGTGTTTCACCGATGATTGTGTACCGGCCGGGAGCGGTTACGGTGGAACAGATTCGCGAGGTTGCGGGGGCGGCGGAGATCTTTGCGGATGGCGGTGAGTTGGCCCTGTATTCGGACGAGGCTCCGCGCGAGGGTTTGCCGTCGCCCGGCGTTGGATTACGGCATTATGCGCCGAGGGCGCGATTGATTCTGGTAGAGGCTTCAGAAGATGCTGGGCTGGCTGGAGAGCTTTGGCAGGTTGCCTCCGCAAATGCGGCAGAGCCGGTTGGCGTGATGCTGCCAGCTGAGATGGACGAAGCTGAAAACGGCCTGGATTGGCGCGGCTTTTCGGTTTTTCACTGGGGGCACTGGAGTGCCCCAGAAGAACTGGCGCGGTGGCTTTTTGCCGGGTTGCGCGAGCTGGATGCAGCCGGCTGCGAGGTGATCGTTTGCCCACTGCCGACGGGGCCGGGAATCCGAACTGCGATTCAGGACCGGCTGCGTAAGGCTGCGCGGCGCACCTGAGCGGCGAATCGTTGTGCCAGTCCGGCACTACGCGCTATTCGCCGGGGCCGGAGCCGACTTCGCCGGCTTTGAAGAGATATTTAATGGCAGATTTATAAATCAGGACGCGGGACTTGCCGCGCACCTTGATGGAGTTGCGGTCGTACCACTCGACAACGCCCTGGATGCGCGCGCCGTCCTCAAGGATGAAGACCATCTGGGTCTGAAGCTGAATCTGTTTCTGAAGATAAAAGAGCTCGGCCTGATGGTTGGATGCGTGATCCTCGGCGGGCAAGGCGACAAAAGGACGGCTGCTGGATGTGGGCATGGAAGAGCGCTGCTTGCGGGGCGAGGACGAAGCTTTCGAGGACGGAGCTTTTTTGCCGTCGCTGACAACGGGCAACGAGAGCGAAGAGGTCTCCGATGGGGGATCTAATACTGCGGTCACAGACGCGCCAGTGACGGCCTGGTCAGCAGGGAGGTTGGGGGAGGTTCGTTTATTCATTTTTATCGCTTCTCCTCGAGCGATGGGAGCCCGCAGTGATGTAGAAGTTAAAAAGAAATTCAGCGTACGAGGTGTATTAGGCAAAACGCAATGGAGCCTGATTTCGTTGCACACAATTCCCGGAGGAAGCAGGCGCAACAGTACCTGCGTGTCGGACGGAGTGTCCGGTCTTTCAATTGCGGCAACAGAATAACTTGATTGTAAAAGATGCGCGGGATTTGCGGGTGGTTGCATGAGGGTGAGTTCGATGGATCATCTACTCACTGGTTGGGATTGAATTTTCTAATGTGGGTTGGATTTTTTTAGACACGGGCTGACCCAAAAGCCTTGGAAAACAAAATCGGACTAGTCGGTATTGCGGGCAAACCGAAGGACCTTCGACTGCGCCTCTCACGATAAGACTGCGAGAGGCTCCGCTCAGGATGACATCACTTATTTGCCAAACAATTACGCAAATGCTTGATGTCGATTCAGCCTAACCGCGTTCGAGCGCGAGGGCCATGGAATCGAGCGACAGGGAGCGCAGCAGGTTGCGGCGCATGCCTTTTTCCACATCAGCGAGGGAGCGAGCGGCGTGGTCGACCCAGTCGAGGGTAGTTCCAGAGGCGAGTTGGGTGAGCTCGGCGGCTATGTCCTGGTTGCGGATGAGTTGTGGCGTTCCGGCGATGAGCATGAGCATGTCTTCGAGGAGGGTGTTGATGGCGCGGAGAAGATTGAGGGTCTTCTCCTGGCCGTCGGCTCCGCCGCGATAGGTTTCTGTGGTGCGGAAGAGGGTGGAAAAGTCTGGGTCGCGGAGGGCGTTGCGGAGGACGATGAGCGCGTCCTGGCGGCTGGCGAGATAGGCATCGACCTCGAAGCCGAGAGCGCGTCCGACGGCTCCGTGGGCCATGCGGGCGACGAGTGAGCGGCGCGAGCCTTTGAGTTCGGGACGGCGGGTAGCGAGCAGCTCTTCGAGTGTTTCGACGGGAACGGCGTTAAGGCGGAAGAGCATGGCGCGGGAGCGGATGGTGGGCAGCATCTCGGCGGGGTTTTCGCTGAGCAGAATGAGGGTGCAGTTGGGCGGCGGCTCTTCGAGGACTTTGAGCAGGCTGTTGGCTGCTTCTTTCATGAAGGCCGATGAGGTGAAGAGGAAGATGGAGCGGCGGGCCTCGACGGGCTGGCGGTAGTAGGCGTTGTGGATGACCTGGCGGACCTGGCCGATCTTGACGAGATTTTGCGGCGGGTCGGGCGGGATGATGAGGATGTCGGGGTGGGGCTGGATGAGGATGCGGGTTTCGCGCTTGTCGGTTTCGCGGAGGTCGTCGCGGGCTGAGGTCGCCTCTTCGATTTTGGATTCGAGGTCGGCGGCCTGGGCGATGCGTTCGCAGTTGCGGCAGACACCGCAGTAGTCAGGAAGGCCGTCGGTTTCGGGGCTGGGCTCGATGGGATTGAGGCAGTTGACGAGGCGGGCGAACATCAGGGCCAGGGTGTATTTGCCTGCTCCGCGAGGGCCGGCGAGGATGATGGCCTGCGGGATGCGCTGATGCAGGACGCTCTCACGCAGGCGCTCGACGGTGTGCGGATTGCCGAGGAAGTCAGCGAATGTGCTGGGAAAGCCCATGTGCTGAGGCTAGCAGAAACGGCGATGTGGAAGATTGTGCGGCGGCGAGAGAGCGTGCCTGGAAGGCGAACAAAAGGAGAGGAAGCTGGGGGTGGGGGGAGGGGTGTGCCTATATGTTCTCGCATCTCCATGATTATCAATGGGATAGATATGGTTTCCGTGTTCGGTAATTGCCGATTTTGCCGGGGTTTAGGTGCGGTAATTGCATTGGATCGAAGGCTGAGATTGCAGGGGTTATAAGTGAGTTTTCTAATATGGTGCTTGTTCCTTTGCAGGGAGTTTGCCGCTTATTCCTATTTTGCGCTTTCTGAAGATAATTCCATGCAATTCAGGGGTGGCTGGAAGTTATTGATTGGAAGGGAGATGGAAAATATTTTTCGGTGGAGGGGTTGACAGAAAGTTAGAGGACTGCGATTTCGGCCTGAATTTGGATTTAGAAAGTCAGATCTAGATTGGATTGTTCCGCCCGATGAGATTTGGATCGATGGTGGTGGATGAGATAAGGCGACTTTCTATGAGCAGGTCACTAGTGTCAAGATTCATTCCTTATCAGGGTCTTTGCTTTTGCCATTTCATTGCTTGTTGCTCTCCACCTTGTTTCTATTCGCACTCTTGATGAGCTGTCTTGGTGCAAGCTCGGTGCCGGTTGGGGTTCGAGAGGAGAGTCGATGCTGCCATTTATCGGTCGGCCTTG
>DATAZR010000094.1:0-35504 GCA_036271955.1 Acidobacteriaceae bacterium | reverse complement strand
CCACCTTCTGAAATCCCTCAGCTGGCCGCCCGCCGACACGCTGCGTGGGTGAGTCGGGGGTGATCAGTTCAGGATGTTCAGCCTCAAGCGCCTTGAGCTCGTTCATCAGCGTGTCGTATTCGGCGTCGCTGATAGTGGGCGCGTCGAGCACGTAGTATAGGTATTCGTGATGGCGCAGCAGTTCGCGCAAAGCGGCAATGCGCACCGCCGGATCGGGGTCTGCGGTGAGGGCCGCACTAGGGTTCTGAGTCAAGCTCATGGGCAGGATTATAGCGAGCGAGGCATGGGGATGGCTGGTCCGAAGAAGAGCGAAAGCGCTCACAAATGAACTATGCGTAGGGTAGCAGCGTATAAGGAAGTGTAGGTTTTTTCGAGGTGACCGCGATGAGCACGATGCCCTATCCCACTCCGCAACAGGTTTTTCAGATGCAATACGAGGCCGTGCGCCGCGACGAGATCGTTGGCGTCCTGCTGGCGCTTTTCCTGGGCTGCTTCGGCATTCACCACTTTTATCTGGGTCGCGTCGGCCTCGGCATCCTGTACTGCTGCTTTTTCTGGACGGGCATTCCGGCGATCCTGGGGTTCATCGAGTGCTTTTTCATGCCCGGCCGGGTGCGGATGTACAACGCCATCCAGGCAGCAGGCCTTGCGGCGGCTCTGGGTATTGCAATTCCCGGCTACATGGGGCATCCCGGCTGGGTCGCGCCGGGCTATCCGCAGCCCGTCTATGTCTCCGTGCAGAATGTAACCCCTGCCGAAGCGACGGGGATGACGGAAACCACGCTGGTAGCCTGCGGAAATTGCCAGCAGACTAATCCAGCGGGCGTACGCTTCTGTTCCCGATGCGGAGAGCGATTGAGTTGAATTTTTTGGCGATCGAAGTAGGAAAAAGAAAGGGCCGCCTCGTGATGGAGACGGCCCTTTTATTTTCGTGAATCCTGCCGCGGTTACATATTCGCGTGGCCGGCGCGCATCTCTTCGTTGAAGGTGGGCTTGGTGATGGCCAGCGCCTTGTCGAGCGACTCGCGGAAGTGGTCGGCGCGCTCCAGCAGCAGCGGCGTCGGCGCGGCGTACTCGCCAGTGAGGGTGAGCAGGCCTTGACCGGCTTCATCGGCAGCCATGCGCAGCAGATCGGCTTCGGTGGTGTTCAGATACTGCGCATCGCGCGGATCGGCGATCCATACCGGCTGGTTGGCGCCCAGCACGCCGGAGAGCCAGTAGGTCTTGAGCAGCAGGTATTCAAGGCGCGCGGCGTCATCGGTCTCGGTGAAGACAAACTTTTTCTGCCAGCGGCTATAGTAGCGCGTGGTCACTGGCACCGGCTGGCGATTGCCGCTCTTCACCAGCTCAAGCTGACCTTGATCGAGCGTCTTGCGCACAGCGTTGTAGAGGAAGCTCTCGGCGTAAGGCTGCTCCGGCGCTGGCACGATCTCGGCAAAAGTGACGGTCATCGAGGCAGAGATCTTTGCGTGCAGCAGTGAGTTCGTTCCGTCCTCGAGGTGGATCTCTCCGTGGACGATGTAGGTGTCTGCGCCCGAGGTCGAGCGATGAAAGGGCCAGCGGAAATTGCGCAGCGAAACTGGCAGACCTTCGACCGTGACATAAGCATCGGGGCGCGGATTGCGCAGGCGCTTGGCTTCTTCAGCGAGATGCTGGGTCATCGCCGGCAGCAGCTCGGGCTTATTGAAGTCAAAGTGCTCACTGAGCTCCAGCTTGAGAGTGCGGCTCACATCGTTGGCGGCGGACGCCAGCTCGAAGACGGCTGTTGGCGCGCCGTGGAAGTCCTTGCCTTCGGTGATGGAGACAAGCTTGAGCCCAGCCTTGCTGGCGGCGATCTGGATGGAGTCAGTAAGAGCGGTTTTCAACGTAGTCATGTGGTCCTGTCGAAACGAATTTCCGGATGCTTCTACAGGTTGATTTTAACCGCCGTGGCGCAGGAGATGCCCGGAAATACAGTAAATTGCGGGTGCGGCGTCATTCGTCGGTGTGTCTGGGCTGTGAATTCGCTGGAGAACATTACCGGTTATATTTCTTCAATACCTGCTGCAACTGGTCATGTGGCAGTGCGTTGACGGTGTGGCCGTCACGGCCGGACATGGTTTCCGCGCCAACCATGGCGTTGACAATCGCTTCTTCGGTCGCTTCGACGACGGCGTTGAAGATAGGACTGATGCGCTCGGTTGAGACGGTCTGCACCGTGTTAGGCCCGGGAGCCTTGTCCGCCTCTGGATTGGCCGTCGAGAACGCAATAAAAATATCTCCCGAGCCATTGCCCGAGGTCGAGCCGGTGCGGGCTAAGCCCAGCGTCGCGCGCCGCGCCAGCCGCTTGAGCTGGTGCGGCAGAAGCGGAGCATCGGTGGCGATGACAATGATGATCGAGCCGACGTCACCGGCCTCTTCGCTGCCCGGCAAGGGAGCAAGCTGCGCATACGGCGCGCCATCTGGAATCTCTTTGCCTACTGGTACGCCCGCGATCGTCAGCTGAGGCCGCCGTCCGCAATTGCACTGCACCAGCACGCCGACGGTGTAGCCGCCCATCTCTTTGCTGAGAACGCGCGACGATGTCCCCGTACCGCCCTTGAATCCATAGCAGACCATGCCCGTGCCGCCGCCAACGTTCCCTTCGCTGATTGGGCCTCCATGAGCGCCATCGAGCGCGGAAAAGATATGCTCGGGCTTCACATGAAATCCGTTGATGTCGTTGAGAAAGCCGTCGAAGGTCTCAGCGACTACAGGCAGCGACCACGCATCGCCGGCAACCCCATGCTTTAACCCCCAGGCAATCATGGCATCACGAACCGTGCCGACAGAATGCGTGTTCGTGATAGCCACAGGCCCAGCAAGCAGGCCCGATTCTTCGACCCAGGTTGTGCCAGTCATCTCGCCATTGCCATTGAGACTGAACCATCCAGCGTAGACAGGGTCAAGGCTCTGTTTGCCGCGCGGCAGAATCTCAGTGACGCCCGTGCGCACCGGTCCCTCGCCAACTTTGAGCAAGCCATCGCCTGAGATGAGTGTGGTGAAACCGACCTCGACTCCAAGTACATCAGTGATTGCGTTCAGCGGCCCCGGCCGGCCATCGAAAGGCACGCCGAGCTGCCGTGCGCGGACCTTCGCAGGAGGGTTTTGAGCTGTGCTGGTCTCGGATAAGACCGATATAGTGAGTACGAGTGCGACAAGAAAAATGAGGCGGATGCGCATATCCGACTCTAGCGCGGATACTTGCGTAGCACGGGAAAATTTCGTTGCGGGTAGGCCTTACGCTACTCCGGCCTCAACTGGTTCCTTGCCTTGGTCGCTGCCCTGAGTGCGACCTTGAATCTTACCCTGAATCTTTATGGAGACATGCACCAGCCCAAGCGCTGCGGGCGTCACGCCGGGAATGCGGCTAGCTTGCCCGATGGTCTGCGGACGCACGCGGCCAAGCTTCTCCTGCATCTCGCGGGAGAGGCCACTGATCGTCGTGTAGTTGAGCCACTCAGGAATGCGCACACCCTCGGCTTCCTTGAGCTTCTGAATCGCCTTTTTCTGCTGCTCCAGATACCCGGCGAACTTGATCTCCGTCTCGACGGCGCGAGCCTCATTGCGTGGAATTGCAGCGAGCCGACCCTGAGCGGGTGAAACCATATCCGAGAGCAGTGGATCGCATTCGAGCTGCGGAGTAAGCGCCTTGAGCACATGCTCGATTGTCACCTCAGGCCGCTTGAGCAACTGCGCCCAGGTCTGGCCGGTGACGGAGGCAAAATCGAGTCCATCCACAGCAACCGCCAGTCCATCCGCATCCACCTTCTTCGCCGAGAGCAGCTGCGCAAGCGCAGCCATCCGCGCCTGCTTCTGCTCGTACTCCGCCCAGGCCCCATCGCCGATCAGGCCCAGCCTGCGGCCATAGGGAGTGAGGCGTCGATCGGCATTGTCGATGCGCAAATGTAGGCGAAACTCCGCGCGTGATGTGAACATGCGATACGGCTCATTCGTTCCCTTGGAGATAAGATCGTCGATCAGGATGCCGGTGTAGCCTTCGGTGCGGTCGAGTGTGAATGGCTCTTCGCCCTTGAGTTTCAGCGCCGCATTGATCCCGGCCATGATGCCCTGGCAGGCGGCTTCTTCGTAACCGCTGGTGCCGTTGATCTGCCCGGCGAGATACAGGCCCTCCATCGACTTCACCTTGAGTGCACGGTCCAGCTCCGTCGCGTCGACGGAGTCGTACTCGATGGCGTAGCCAGGGCGCAGCATCTCGGCGTTTTCGAGACCAGGGATGGAGCGCACGATCTGGAACTGCACCTCCATCGGCAACGAAGTCGACATGCCATTCACATAGACCTCGTGCGTGTTTAGCCCCTCGGGCTCAAGGAAAAACTGGTGCTGTGTCTTTTCGGGAAACTTGACGATCTTGTCTTCGATCGACGGGCAGTAGCGAGGCCCGATGCCCTCGATCTGTCCCGAGTACATCGCCGAGCGTCCGACGTTGTCGCGGATGATCTGCAGCGTCTCCGGCGTGGTGTAGGCAATGTGGCAGCTGATTTGCCGCTGCACGATCTTCTTGGTGCGAAAGCTGAACGGTGTAGGCTCGTCATCGCCCGGCTGCTCTTCAAATGCCTCCCAGCGAATTGTTCGCCCATCCAGACGCGGGGGCGTGCCGGTCTTGAGCCGCGTGGTACGCAATCCCAGGCGGCGCAAAGCCTCGCCCAACAACACAGAGGCTGGCTCGCCGCTGCGTCCCGCGGGATAGCGCTCTTCGCCGCAATGGATGAGGCCATTGAGAAACGTGCCGGTAGTAATGATCGTGGCGCCGGCCAGTAATTGCCGCCCATCACGCAGCTTCAACCCTAGCACCTGCCTCCGCGGCAGTTCGTTGCCATCTATTCCCTGTTCCCTATTCCCAATTCCCTTGACCTCGTCGAGGACGAGGTCAACCGCTTCCGCCTGCTTGATGTGCAAATTGGTCTGGTTTTCCAGCACTTCGCGCATTTTCACGCGATAGAGCTGCTTGTCGCATTGTGCGCGCGGCGACCACACTGCCGGCCCGCGCGAAGTATTTAGCAGCCGAAACTGGATGCCGACCGCGTCAGCCACCTCGCCCATAACCCCACCCAGCGCATCCACCTCGCGCACCAGATGGCCCTTGGCAATACCGCCAATCGCCGGATTGCACGACATCTGCGCGATCAGATCAAGATTCATGGTGATGATGGCCGTCTTCAGGCCCATGCGTGCCGCAGCCACGGCAGCCTCACAGCCAGCATGCCCCGCGCCAACCACGGCCACGTCGTATTGTTCCGTAAAACTCATCGCTCTTCCATTCTACGGATTTCTTATTTTCTTTGCCGGGCTAGGCGCAGGCGCAGTTTTTACATCTCAAAAAGAGTCGGTTGCACCCTTGCTGGATGTTGCTCATGCCATTCACGCTGGATATCTTCGAGAGAGCGTCCATCGAGAATGCTGTTTGGCATCTCCTGCACAATTTCTATATCTCCCGGACATCGGGCATAACTGTCCCGCTCTTTCGTGAGCATCCAGATCGGATTACCGGAAAAGTCCCTGCTAGCAGTACGTCGCAGTATCCAGGCGCCGAGCAATTTTCCGCCTTTCAGCACAAATCGCAACTCGCCATGGTGTAACGCACGGTCCACATCGAGATAACCTGGCAGGGGAGCCCAAAGTCCCTCATCCCAGAGCATGGTTACGCCCGCTCCGGGCTTTCCTTTGGCATAAACGCCTTCGAATCTCAAGTATTTTTGGCGATGATCCTGAACTTCGATGGCTTCGCGGCTGATTTTCGGACAGTAGTTCGGTCCCAAAGGGATAGCCCAACTCAACAAGACACCATTCCACCCGAGCCGCAGATCGTAATGTAGGCGACTCGCATGATGTTTCTTCATGCCATAAATCTGCAAATAGGCGCAGTTGTCGAAATACCGCGAAAAATCATCGCTGATTCGATCGATGAGATTCAGATTGATGAGCTGAATTGCAGATGAGATTGTTTGCATTGGCTGTCTCCTGTTCAATGCGCTGTAAGTGTCGATTTGGGGCGCGTCACTGATAGCGCAGATATATTCGCTTTTTATTCGCCTTAATATATTCCCGAAATTCTCCTTCCCGCAAGCGCTAAAAATCGTAAAAATGAATGTGCACAAAAAGCAGTGCAGGATGGAATCATGAGCCCAGTTACTCGACGCACCTTCGTCACCGCATGCAGCGCTTTTGTTTCAAGCATCGCTCTCGGTCAGGCGACCGCTCCACAATCAACCGGACTGACGGCGGGTGAAGTCATAGCGCGGATCAAGAAAAACGTTGGCGTGTCCTGGTTTCCGCAAACAGTCGACAATCTGCTGACCGGAGCGCCTGAGACTGCCGTTACCGGCATTGCCACCACCATGATGGCTACCCTCGACGTCGTGCAGCGATGCGCGGCGAAGAGGCTGAACATGATCGTCAGCCACGAGACGCCCTTTTACCTGCATCAGGACCACACCGAAGACATCAAAGACGACGCCACGCTCAACTACAAACTCGACTTCTGCAAGAAGTACAACATCGCCATCTTCCACTTCCACGACCATTGGCATGCACACCATCCGGACGGCATCGCCCAAGGCATGGTGAATCAGCTGGGCTGGCAGAAGAATGTCGTCGACCCCTCTGACCCGAAGAAGCTTGTCTTCGACGGCATGCCGCTGGCGAAGTTCACGGCTGATATGGCGGTAAAGCTCAATGCGAAGACGATTCGCGTGCTGGGCGACCCCGCGTTGCCGGTGCGGCGTGTCCAGACCAGCTGGGGCTACGCCAGCCGCGAGGGCGGCATCAAGCTCTTTTCCGATCCGAATACGGATGTGTTTATTTGTGGCGAAACCCGTGAATGGGAGTTGGTCGAGTATTGCCAGGACTCCATCGCTTCAGGCAACAAGAAGGCGCTGATCGTCGCCGGCCATGTGCTCTCCGAGCAGGGCGGCATGATCCTCTGCGCCGATTGGCTCAAGGGCTTTGTGACCGAAGTTCCAGTCGAATTTGTCGCCGCAGCAGAGCCTTTCTGGATAGCCGGTCAGCCGCTTCGCAGCTAGCGATGCCGTCGTAGTTCACTACTGGCAAATACAGTTCGCGCGGGACTAGAATGATTGCCGCGAGGATTTCGCGACATGTTTATCGAGCTCGCCAGGCCGGTGACGCTGCTAGCCAGCATGCTCTCCCTGCTCGCCGTTTTCCACTCCGCATTTCTCGGCGCGGAGACCGACTTCCATCAGCGGCTTTACGACTCGGCTGGCACGCTGCTGTTGGCGGCCGGTTTCTCACTCATCAGTGGATTGGTTTTTGCGCAGGGCAGCAATCTTCACGACGCCAAGCATAGCAATCGCGAACCGCGCATCGCCGAGACCTTTCCCATGCTGGTCTTCTTCTGGACCACCGGCGTGATGCTGGCCATCTTCCTGCTTGCATGGTATCTCGAAACCCACTGCATCTTCTATCGCGACGTGCGCTATTAGGTCGCATGGATCATGCCGTTTTACAGCCTATTTCCATGCCCCCAGCAGGCGCCGCACAAGAACTATCTGGCCGACGTGATAAGCATTGTGATCGGCGATAAGCAGCGCCTCGCGCAGGATCGTCTGCCCGTCTCCATGCGGAATCTTTGCGTAAAGATCGGTGGACTTATCCGAGATCAAATCGCAGAACGCCTTCAGATCGTGGCGAAAGGCCTTCACGCTCTTATCCCACGCATTGTCGTCAGGCGGCATAGGCGACTGAGGCCAGTATTCATCCGGCCATTTCATGGCCTTGTACTCGGGATTGCGCGAGAAATCGAGAATGTCCCACTGTGCAATGCGCAGGTGCTCCACCAATTGCCACGGCGAGTGCTCCGCGCCTTTGGGAGTTTTGCCGCGCAGGTCGGCGGGCAGATCTTCAATTGCCTTTTCGAAGCCAGCATGAGCTTCGCTGCCGGTAAGCAGGCTGATCAGGTGTTTGCGCAAAGACGCGTCGTGTTCCATGGGCTCATTTCCTCCTGCGCCGATCCAGTTACTTCCGGCTCCGGGCACAGGCATTCAGATGCAGTTCAACGCTTGCAAGACGCTCTTTTACCGTGTCGAGGTTGCAACAGAAGTTGAAAATGCTGCCGCAGCTGCAGGACCGCCCGATCAAAGGGGTCGACCGAGCCATAGGAACGGGAGAGCATCACGCCTCCCTCCATCACGACGAGAACATAGGTGGCAAGCGCGTCCCGATCGGTGCCTGCAGGCAGACGGTCTTTCATCTCTTCCACGCATTCGCGCACCGCGTCGATCCACCCTTGAAAATTTTCTGCAATCAGCTTGTGCGCCGGGCGATTTTCCGGGTCGATCTCCAGCGCCAGCCGCCCCAGCGGGCAGCCGTACTGGCAATCTGTCCCCAGAATGCGGCCGCGATAGCCATCGAGAATGGCGAAGATGCGCTCCACCGGCTCGTCGGTCTGGGCAAACGCTGGATCGATGACCATCGGTCGTAGCGCGTACAAATACCCTTCCAGCACCGCACGCAGCAACCCTTCCTTGCTTTCGAAGAAATGGTAAAAGCTGCCCGAGTTGACCTGGGCATGAGCTAGGAGGTCGGCCATGCTGGTGCCTGCAAACCCGCGCTCCCAGAAAAGGTAGCGGGCGGAGTTGATTAGACGGTCGCGGGTGCCGACAACATTTTCCATAAAAATTATCTTGCCAATTTCACCGTATCGCGAGTTTACTTGAACGATCAACTAAGAAAACAAGGGACTCAGCAAATGAGGAGAAAACAAATGAAGTTCCTGTATCTGGGTTTCCTGGCCGCTACTGCGCTAGTAGGCCTAACCCACATTTCTCAGGCAACCGCTCAGGCCAACGGGCACGAAAATTCCGTCGCTCCGGAAAAATCGCTGGTCATCCAGATCACTATTCCTGCGCCGCGCGCCGCGGTCTGGCAGGCATTTACCACCAGCGAAGGGCTCAGCACCTGGCTCACCCCCGGCGCTGTTGTCGATCTGCGCCCCGGCGGTGAGTGGACAGCGCACTTTCCTGGCGGCAAGACCGGCGGCGGCACGATTCTGAGCTTTGTTCCCGAGCAGGAAATCGTGCTTTCCGCGATGGCCCCGGAGCGATTCCCGTCCGTCCGCGCCGAGCGCACCCGAGCCAGCTTTCAATTCGAATCTGCTGGAGACGCGACCATCGTCCGCCTCACACAAACTGGCTGGAAGACCGGCCCCGAGTGGGAGAAAGCCTATGAATACCTGACCGCCGGCAACGCCCAACTGCTGGCCACGTTGCACCGCCGCTTCGTCGACGGGCCGCTCGACTGGCAAAAGGAATGGGGCGACGCAGCGCCCAAACCCGCAAGCAAATAAATTCCCCCAGCAAGCAGAGGAGAACAGCAATGAACCTGCACACACTCAATATCTGGGCGATCCTCGCCGCCGCGCTCTCGGCCTTCGTTCTAGGAGGCCTTTGGTACTCGCCCATGCTCTTCGCCGGGGCGTGGAAGCGCGCCAATGGCTTCGGCGCCAACGAGCCGCCGCCAGCTACGCCGAAAATCTTCCTCATCAGCTTCGTGCTGGGCCTGGTCATGTCCTTCAACCTGGCGATGTTCCTCAACGATCCGAAAACCACTCTTGCCTGGGGCGCGACCGCAGGCTTTCTCGCTGGATTCGGCTGGGCCGCAATGGGCCTGTGGATCGTTTCTCTCTTCGAACGGCGTCCCTTCAGCTACATCCTGATCAACGGCGGCTACCTCACCCTCGCGTTGACCCTGATGGGGCTGATACTTGGTGCATGGCGATAGGCGGGCGGCCACTTTAGTGGTCCCATTTCAGGAGAGAAAACGCCGCCCTGCATGTATACTTCCCCTCGAAAGCAAGCATAGCTTTCCACGCCTGTTCGCCTGGGAGAATGACCATGCAGAGCCGCATTGTGGGCACCACCATGCCCGTCCTCGAATTCCTGTTGCAGCCCAACGACGCCATCATCTCCGAGGCCGGCGAGTTGTCGTGGATGTCCCAATCCATCAACATGACGACTCATACCCAAATGATGGGCGGCGGCGGATTTTTCGGCGCGCTCAAGCGGGTAGCCGGCGGCGGCAGCCTCTTCATGACCGAATACCGCGCCTGGGGTGCGCCGGGTGAAGTCGCCTTCGCAACCCGAGTTCCCGGCCATATTCTGCCGGTCGAAGTGCAGCCCGGCTACGAGTACATGATTCATCGTCACGGCTTCCTCTGCGCCACCGAGCAGATCCAGCTCAGCGTCGGCTTTCAGCAGTCGCTCGGAGCGGGCATCTTCGGAGGCGACGGCTTCCTGCTGCAAAAGGTGGGCGGCATCGGCACCGCATGGCTAGAACTTTCCGGTGAAGTCGTAACCAAGGATCTCGCTCCCGGCGAAACTCTGCGCGTCCATCCCGGCCACGTCGGAGCGTTCCAGAGCTCGGTCAGCTTCCAGATCACCGTGGTGCGCGGCCTCAAGAACATGATCTTTGGCGGCGACGGCATTTTCCTCGCCGCGCTCACCGGCCCCGGCCGCGTCTGGCTGCAGACCCTACCTATCTCGCGCCTCGC
Source organism: Acidobacteriaceae bacterium (assembly GCA_036271955.1). GTDB lineage: Bacteria > Acidobacteriota > Terriglobia > Terriglobales > Acidobacteriaceae > Acidicapsa. The sequence continues at coordinate 24,958 of DATAZR010000094.1, read as the reverse complement.
GCATCAGCTGCAGCAATACATGCCCTCCTCGGGCCGCGAAACGACCCAGGCAGGCGTGATGGGCGGAATCGTAGGCTCCATTCTCGACGGGATGAAGTAACACGTGCGATGAAGTAAGTGCGGAGCTGCGGCGTTGTCCAGGCAAATGTTGTCCCGGACCAGTCTGGACAGCGCTTCAGCGAACCTGCGATGGTTGCTAGCGATGCTTCGTCGCGCTCAATCCAGGAGAGTATGCTCTGTCGCCCTTCTAATAGCGGCGATTCTGGCTGGAGCCGCTGCCTTCAGCAGCTTCAAAACCTACGCCGCATCGAAGAAACCGAAGCCCTCGGCAACTCCAACCACCGCTCGCGAATACGTCGGCAGCGCGGCCTGCTCGCGCTGCCATGCAGGAATCGCAAAGACATTTGCGCAGGCGAGCATGGGCCACTCCCTTACTCCAATCACGCCGGAGTTCCTCAAGACGCTGCCCGCTTCCGGCAGCTACTACGATGCCAAGTCGAATCATCATTTCGAAGTGCATGCCGAAAACGGCAAGCTCTATCAGAGCGAATTCGAGACCGGCCCAGACGGCCAGGATGTTTTCCGTAGCACGCACGAAATGAGCTGGATCGTCGGCACAGGCGAAAACGGCTTCGGAGCACTGCTGCGGCGCGGCAACTATCTCTTTCAGGCGCCGCTCTCCTACTACACCCGCGCCTCTGAGTGGAACCTCTCACCCGGCTACCAGAACGGCGACTACGGTTTCAACCGCATCATCCTCCCCGGATGTATCGCCTGCCACAGCGGCCGCCCGCAGCCAGTCGCTGGATACCCAGGCAAATACCAGAGCACGACCTTCACACAAACCTCAGTCGGCTGCGAAAACTGCCACGGCCCCGGCTCGGCACATGTTGAAGCGATGGGTCGCGGTGACGAATACGCCAAAGGAGCTGACCCCACCATCGTCAATCCCGCGCGGCTCACCGGCCAGCTTGCCGACGATATCTGCATGTCCTGTCACCAGGTCGGCGACGCCCGCGTGCTGCAGCCTGGCAAGACCTACCAGGATTTCCGACCCGGCGAGCCCCTCGACAAGACCGTCTCCATCTTCCAGATTCCGCCCACTCGTGAACACCCGCCCGACGATGACCACGTCGAGCACTACTACTCGATGAGCCTGAGCAAGTGCTTCCGCGCGACTCGCAATCAGCCAGCCGACAAGCAACTGCGCTGCATCAGCTGCCATGATCCGCACATCGAGCCAACCGCCGCGGAAGCACCAGCTTACTTCAACGCCAAATGCCTCAGCTGTCACACGGCCGCCAGTTGCAAAGGGCCGCAGGAGGCGCGCCACCAGACTACTCCGCAGGACAACTGCATCGGCTGCCATATGCCCCAGCGCGAGATTCGCGTCATCTCCCATACGACAGCCACAAATCACCGCATCGTCGCCCGTCCCGATGAGCCATTTCCTGACGAGACCTTTGCCCAAACAACAGCCGCCATGCCCGACCTGATTCACCTCAATCCCTCTGGCGAACGCGGCGCGGGAGCAGCAGCGCCCCCGGCATTGGTGCGCCTTCAGGCTTACGCTGATCTAAAGACCAGCCGTCCACAGTTTGCTGCCTCCTGGCTCAAAACGCTCAGCGAGCTCGAATCCTCCGACCCCGAAAACGCGATCGTCCAGGCCGCACTGGGCCATCGCGATCTCGAAGATCACAAGCTCCCCCAGGCCATCGAGCATCTCCAGCACGCCCAGCATCTAGATCCCCTGCAAACCACGGCTTGGGTCGACCTCTCCGAAGCACAGGATCAAAGCGAACAGGTAGAAGAGGCCATTGCCTCCGCCAAAAAAGCAGTCGAGCTCGATCCATTTGTCGCAGCACTGCAGAAGACCTTGGTCTTCCGTCTCATCCACGGCAAGCGTTATGAAGAGGCCGAGGCGGCGATGGAGAAGTATCTTGAAAACTTCCCCGAGGATGACTTCATGCGTAAGATGCTGGCCATGGCAAAGCAGTGATTTTGATAACTTGCATATGAAAAGGCTTACTTGATAAGCCGCTGAACATCGCAACGAAAACATTTCTATCAAAATATTTCAGCGACAAATAAGTTACAAATCTTTACAACTTTGCATCGCAAGTCCGCCAACTTACTGGCGTCTTCTCTCGTCTACTCGGCATGACAATTCGATGGCTTCACGGGCGCGCGCCCGGTGAACCTATAGCCCGCTGTGGGCTTGGGGCCATCATAGTCATCCTGGCAGCAATGCCAGGACTGTTCTATGCAGCCCACGCTTCCGCCCAGGCAAAACATGCTCCTCGGGCGGAGCGTGTTGCTGCGCGCGCAAGTCCCGCCGCAAATGTCCATAATGCATACATCGGCTCAGAAGCTTGTTCGCGCTGCCACATCGAGATCTACAACCATTTCCTCCGCACCAGCATGGGCCGTTCAGCGACACCGGTTACACCGGAGTTTTTGCATAGCGTTCCGCTTCCAGCTTCCATCTACGATCAAAAATCAGGCCGCCATTTTGAAGTTCATATCCAGGACGAGAAGCTGTATGAGAGCGAGTTTCAGCTCGATGCCGCAGGTCACGAAGTCTTTCGCAACACACAACCCATAGAGTGGATCGTCGGCGCCAATGCCAACGGCCTTGGCGCGCTAGTCCACCACGACAACTACATCTTTGAAGCGCCGCTCTCCTACTACAAGCGCGCCGGCGATTGGGAGCTCTCGCCCGGCTACCAGAACGGCGATTACGGCTTCCATCGTGTCATCGCACCGGGCTGCATTTTCTGTCACAGCGGCCGTCCGCAACCGGTTGCTGGTAGCGACGGCAAATACGGCAATCCGGCGTTTACACAATTGGCCATCGGTTGCGAAAACTGCCATGGTCCTGGGTCGGCGCACGTGCACGCGATGGGCGTGGGCGACAGCTACGCCAAAGGCAAAGACCCAACAATCGTAAATCCGGAAAGTCTCACCGCGGCGAGGGCCAACGACATTTGCATGTCGTGCCACCAGACCGGCGACACACGCGTCTTCCAGCCGGGCAAGACATATCAAGATTTTCGACCGGGTGAGCCGCTGGATCGCATCATGGCCATCCTCATGATCCCGCCGACGCGCGAAAAACCGCCCAGCGAAGACCATGTGCAGCACTACTACTCCATGATTCTGAGCAAGTGCTATCGCGGTAGCGCCAACAACCCGGCTGAAAAGCAGTTGCGCTGCATCAGCTGCCATGATCCGCATATTGAGCCAACCAGTGAAGCGGCCCCGGCCTTTTTTAATGGCAAGTGCATGAGCTGCCACACCTCGCAGAGCTGCAAGGCTTCCGTGCAGGTGCGTGCCAAGACAGAGCCTGCCGACAATTGCATCGGCTGCCACATGCCCAAGCGCGCAGGCGGAGCCATCTCTCACACCAGCCTGACCAACCATCGCATCATCGCCCGCCCCGACGAGCCATTCCCGGACGCAGCCTTCACCATGACCACTGCCGCGTTGCCCAACCTCATCTATCTCAACGCCGAGCATCCTGACCAAGCACCTCCAGCTGTGACGCTGCTGCAGGCTTACGACCAGCTGAAAGAACAATCACCGGCATACGTAGCTTCGTATCAGAAGAAACTCCGCGAGTTGGAAACATCGGAGCCCGACAACGCGATTGTTCAGGCAGCGTTAGGTCATCAGGCTCTCGCTGCCGGACAGCTGGATGAAGCAGCGCAGCACCTGCAGGATTCACTGCAGCTCGATCCTGCACAACCGGCAGCCTATGTCGATCTTTCATCCATCGCCGACCAGAAAGGCAATGCCGCCCAAGCGGTCTACCTTGCGCAGAAAGCGGTCATGCTTGACCCCTTCAATGCGCCGATGCAGAAGACGCTGGTGTTGCGTCTCATCAATGCAAAACAATATCCCGAAGCCGAAGCCGCAATGGAAAAGTATCTCCAGAACTTCCCTGAAGACGACTTCATGCGCAAGATGCTGGCCATAGCCAAACAGGACTAACCAGACGGAGAAAGAGCTACTCGTAGTAGGTAGCTGTGGTCGTATCTGTTTCCCAGATGGTGCAGTCCTTCACGCGCACACGTCCGCCGGTCATCTCCGCCAGTTGCCGGTTGGTCTGGTCGTAGAAATAGCGTGCAATATTCTCCGCCGAAGGATTGAGCTCGATGAAGGGTTCCAGATCGTTGAGCATCTGGTGATCTATGCGGTCGATCACCGGGCGCAGCACATTCTTCAGCAGCTTGAAGTCGAGCAGCAGGCCGGTCTCATCCAATTCGCGGCCTGCGAGGGTCACGCGCACCTTGTAGTTGTGCCCATGCGGATTCTCGCACTTGCCGAAATAGTTGCGCAGGTAATGCCCGGAGGAAAATCCAGCCTCCACTGTCACTTCATACATATGTTTCAGAACTTTCTGCGGGGAGATGCCCAACATTCATTTTAGAGGCTGAGAAAGCGCTAAGGATTCTTCTTCGGCCGCTGTCGCTCCGCTCGCCGCCGCTCTTCGGTACGCCGGTCCACCTGCTCAAAGAGGTGCGACATCGACCCGATCAATGTTGAAATCAGCCCAAGCAGCAGCAAAAAGGTCGAGAGCGTCTTCCACAGCGAAGCATTCGCCGGCAAGCCGGGCTGGAAGTTCGAAGGCACAAACGTCATGCCGCACGAAACCAGCGCGAGCAGTCCAAGAGTAGCGGCAAGTGCATAGAAGTTGCGAGACATAGGGGGTTAAACCACGACAACTCTGATTCTATCGTCCAGAGCAATCACGCATCGAATACCATCCTTTGCGCAACGAATTGTTCACTCAAAAAAAGCCTGCACATCAGTGATTGTCCCCGTCACCCGATACGGCGGCAGGCTCTCCAAAAACGTCTGTCCATAGCGCTTCTGCCGTATCCGCGGATCGAGCAGCACTAGCACGCCGCGATCTTCCAGCGAGCGGATCAGCCGTCCAAAACCCTGCTTCAACGCGATCACCGCCGATGGCACCTGGTAGTCGAAGAAGGGCTTGCCGCCCGCGTCTTCGATAAACTTCATGCGCGCCGCAACCACTGGGTCATTGGGCACGGCAAACGGCAGCCGGTCGATGATCACGCAGCTCAACGCCTCGCCCTGCACGTCCACGCCCTGCCAGAAGCTGGCCGTGCCAAAGAGCACCGCGTTCGGCGTCTCGCGAAACTGCTCGAGCAGCGCGTTGCGCGGCGCTGTCCCATGCAGCAGAATCGGAAACTCCAGCACCGGCAGCAGCCGCTCGTACAAATCGCGCATCTGGCTGTAGCTGGTAAAGAGGCAAAATGCTCGCCCCTTGGTAATCTCCAACACGCGCCGGATGCACCGCGCCGCCGCCTCGGGGAAATCTCCAGCTCTCGGATCGGGCATCTCCGGCGGCAGGTAAAGCAGCGCCTGTTCCTGATAGCGAAAGTGCGACGGCACGACCAGCTCCCTCGCGTCTTCAAGGCCCAGTCTATGGCGAATGTGCTCGAAGCCACCCTGCACTGTCAGGGTCGCCGAGGTCAGCACAACCGTCGGATAGCGCTGAAAAAGCTGCTCGTCCAAGAGGCCAGAAACATCGATCGGCGTGGCCTGCAAGAACGTAGTCCGCGACTGCTTGTGCAACCCACCCGAGACGCGCCGCTCCAGCCAATACACCATGTTACCCGAGGTCGATTCCAGCAGAAATTCCAGCTCGACGCGCAGGTTCGTCACCCGCTTGCGCAGTCCCGGAGCCTCATCGACACCGCACAGTTGCTCAAGCTCTGACTCAAGCCGGATCAGCGTGTTCTTTACGCTCAGATACAGATCGCCGCGCGTCTCCAGAAATTCCTCGCGATTGTCGAAGGGCTCTCGGCCGCCCCTCAGCCCGTCACTCGACATCGGTAGCTGCGAAAAAAACATTCGCGCCCGGTCACGCAGCTGCTGCCCTGAAACCAGCACTGCCGTATTCGCAGGGCTGGCATAGCCGTCGGCCTTCTTCAGCATTGCCTCGCTGTCGCGCACCAAATCTTCGAAGCGCAAATTGCTCACCGACAATCCAAAGTAGCTGCTCGCCACCTCTTCCAACTCATGCGCCTCGTCGAAGATCACCGCACCTGCCTCCGGCAGCACTCCGGCATCGGGAGCGCCGCTGGCCTCCTGCCGCACCGCCAGGTCGGCAAAGAAAAGGTGATGATTGACGATGATGATGTCCGACTCCTGCGCCTTGCGCCGCATCTCAGTCACAAAACAGCGCTGGTAATCCGGACAGGTCGACCCCAGGCAGGCCTCGCTGCGCGCATCCAGCCGCGACCACAGCGCGCTGGCCTCGGGCAGCCCGGCCAACTCGGCGCGGTCGCCAGTCTCCGTAATCTTCTCCCATTCGGAAATCTTGTGATATTGGTCGATCTCTTCCAGCCCCGACAGCACCGGATGCGTGGTCAGTGTGACCAGCTTGTGGCGGCAAAGGTAGTTCGCGCGGCCCTTCATATAGCAGACCCGCAGCGGCCCCAGCAGCGACTCCAGAAAAGGAATGTCGCGAAAGTAAAGCTGGTCCTGCAGGGCTTTGGTCCCGGTCGAAACAATCACCCGCCTGCCCGTCTCCAGCGCAGCGCGCAGTGCGGGCAAAAGATAAGCCAGCGTCTTGCCGGTGCCCGTTCCCGCCTCGACGATCAGATGCCGCCGCTCTTCGAGCGCCCGCTCTACTGCCCGCGCCATATCCAGCTGCCCTGGACGATATTCATAGGGCAAAGGCGAATTCGCCAGAATCCCACCCGGCGCAAAAAAGGCATGGAGGGTCGGCAGGGCGTTGGTCTCAGGTCGATTCTGAACGGAGTTTTCGGGCAACCGGACGTATTCCTCGATCTTGCCCGAAGGGGCTACTCCCATAGTAGCGAAGAATGGGCGAATCTCGCTCGGATGTCGCGTTGGATTGAAGTTAAGCTAATCATATGCCAGGAGCGAATGATCTGACGTTGACGATTTACCCCGAAAACCAAGCTTCGTTTGGTCCATGCGAATGCTGCGGCAACGTGACTTCGAGGGTTTGGGGGTATATCAATCGCCAGGACGAGGGTATAGCTGCGTATTTCGTTGAATGGACACCGGGGCACGCGAGTAATCAAGCGAACTTCGACTTAATCATTGGCAAGTGGGGTGAGGAGGCAGAAGCTTCTGACCGGCAGGCTGTTGCGCTCGAATTCCGAAAGCTGGAATCCGGCCCCGCGTTTCGGGTGATCGACGCGAAGGAACGTCCGGTAGCCTCGAATTCGTTAGTCTCCAAAGCACTCGACAGAGCTTCAGTTATTGGAACACCCCTCGCCGAATCGGTGTTCGCGATTTGCGACCTCATATTTCTGGAAGATTCGCGAATTTCGGAGTTGAGAGCATAAAGTTGAGTCGGATCAGACCGAAGAATCAGATTGAAGTTGATTCTTCATTCTATTCACTGGCGGAACCCCCTCATGCGCTATACCACTCGTTACGCAAGAACTCATCTGTCGCGTCTGATCCGGGAAGCAGAGGCTGGTGAGGAAGTAGTTGTGATGCGCGGCTCCAAACCCATCGTAAAAATCATTCCTACTAGTGCTTCCACGGTTAAAAATGAAAGCCACAGCGGTGAGGGAGCAACTCACCTTGAGTCTAATCCCGAGTCTTAATCGATCAAACAATGGTTCACCTTAAGCGCCATTCCGGCCCAAACTCCACAAACAGTGCAGAATAGAGATAGCACCCCGTTTCACGCGGAGCGCCGTTCGTTTGCTCGAATCGTACCCGGAGTCTAGTTTTGTCCAAGTACCACAAATCCGTAGTGCCATCCTCGGCGGCCAGTTCTCATCTGCCGCTGGTGGCCATCGTGGGCCGCCCCAACGTGGGCAAATCCACCTTGTTCAATCGCCTGACGCACTCGCGCCGCTCCATCGTCGGCGACGAGCCCGGCATCACCCGCGACCGCATCTACGGCGACATCGAGTGGGATGGCCGCATCGTGCGCCTGGTCGACACCGGCGGCATCGTGACCGACGACAAGGAATACATTCCCAGCGAAATTTATGCCCAGGCACGCGTCGGCATGGAAGAAGCCGATCTGCTGCTGATGGTTGTCGACGCCCGCACCGAGCTTGCCTCGCCCGACTTTACGTTAGCCAAGATGCTGATTCGCGGCGGCAAGCCGGTCTTTCTTGTAGCCAACAAGGTCGAAAATCCCTCCGTCGCAGCAGCAGCAGAAAACCTGCGGCAGCTTGGTCTGCCGGAGCTCTTCATGGTCAGCTCGGAGCACGGGCTCGGCATCGGTGATTTGCTCGACGCCATCTTCGAGCAGCTCCCGGCGCCTGCAGCTTCGGGCATCTTGAACAAGAATGCCGGACCATATGCAGAACCTCTCGACCCGAATGAACCGGATATTGAAGATGAACCCATCTTCGATGAAGATCAGGAAGACGAAATCGAAGAAGACATGGGACCGGAAGACGGCGAAGAAGATTCCGATGACGATCTCGATCTTGTCGCCGACCCGAGCGAGTTTGGCCCTGCAGAAGACGTACTCTCCGAGGACGATCTCGATGCCGAGGCAGAGATCACGCCCGGCAAAGACGACCAGCCGTTGCATCGCACCCACGGCGAGTTCGAGCAGCATGAGACTTCCGTAGCCATCATCGGCCGCCCTAACGTCGGTAAATCCACACTGCTCAACGCACTAACCGGAACCTCACGCGCCATCGTCTCGCCCATCGCCGGAACGACGCGCGACGCCGTCGACGAGGTCATCGAGCACGAGGGGCAGCGCCTGCGCCTCATCGACACCGCCGGCATTCGGCGCAAGGGCAAGACCCACCTGATGGCAGAGAAGCTCTCGGTGGTCATGGCGCGCCGTCATCTCGAATCCTGCGACGTTGCGCTGCTCATGATTGACGCCACCGAAGGTGTCACCGCCAACGATGCGCATATCGGCGGCTATGCCCATGAGAGCGGCCGCTCAGTCATCATCGTGATCAACAAATGGGACCTGCTGACCACCGCTCGCACCGACGGTAAAGCCCCCGCCGACCGCTCGATCTATGAGGAGCAGGTTCGCAGAGCGCTCAAGTATCTCAGCTACGCGCCCGTTCTCTTTATCTCGGCAGCTGACGGCACCAACCTCAAGAAAGTGATGCAGGAGATCAAGCACATCGCCAAGGAGCGCCGCAAGCGCGTCACCACCGGCCAGATGAATCGCTTCCTGGACAAGATCGACTTTCAGCGAGCACCCGTTCCGATGGCTAAGCGCGTCCGCATCTTCTACATGACGCAGGCAGCCGTGGCGCCGCCGACGTTCATTCTCTTCACCGATCGCAACATCCAGCTGCACTTCGCTTTCCAGCGATTTCTGGAGAACCAGATTCGCGAAGCATTCGGCTTCGAAGGCACGCCGATCTGGTTCAAGGTGCGGGCGAGGAACGCGGACAAGAAATAATGTCAGCTATGCGAGCGGACTCGTGCGCGGCAGCCAGCGGCGCACCTGCTCGCAATAGTTCTCATACTCCACGCCATGGCGGCGAAGCAGTGTCGGCTCTTCGTATCTGCGAATGAACTGATCCAGCATCAGCCAGATCGCAGCGATATAGAGCAGCAACCAATAGCTCCGAAAGAGCAGCGCCTCGCCCGCCAGCACCACCAGGTCGCCCACATACATGGGATTGCGCACCAAGCGATAAAGCCCAGTCGCCACCAGCCGTTCCGTAGGGACATTGGGCATCAGTGTGCCTCGGCCCACCAGCACAAACCTGACGATAGATTCAAGCAGCGGAATCAGCCCGGCAACGATGAGAGCTATAGCAACAGTTCTCTGCCAAACCGGTTCATCCGCCGGTACGCGAAAGCGGGTAATCGCCCAAGGGAGGAAGCCAAGGATGATTCCCGGACCGCCAAATAACGTGAAGAGGATCGAAACCACAACACTGCGCCGCAGAGAAGCCAAGCTCACACTCCAGGCATGATGCCGGTAGCGTTTCCTGGCTCCCAGGCCGGTGTTGGCGGCAACGGCGGCGCGGGCGGCATAGGCATTGGAGGCTGCAGGATGTTGCCCAGTGGAGGATAGCGGCCGCCATAGAAGAGCAGCGCGTAGTTACGGCGGTAGGTTCCGATGGTGCCGCTGACGCCGATACCCGCAAGGAAGAAGATACCCAACAGGAGAATTCCGGCAGGCACGCCAAGCATGACTGCTAATCCGGTCGAAGCCATCTTGAGCAGGATCACGATCACCGCTCCGACTGCGACCACAACGAGCAGCGGAATGATCAGGCCAATCATGCCGATGATGCTGGCGGCGAGGGTTGTGAGGAACCGCAGCAGAATAAAGAAGATGTACTGCCAGGGCTCCGCGATGATATCGCTCCACACATCGCTGAGCGCTTCCATAATTGAAGCATCTTCCAGCGCCATGTGCGGCAGCACAAAATAACTGAGCGCTGTATTCACCAGCGAGCCCACGATGGCCAGCACCATCACCAACACCAAGACGATTCCTATCAGCGGAAGGAAGTCGGCAAAGGTCGGCTTGTGATCCGAGCCCATCGCGTCAAACAGCGGCTTGAATCTTTGATAAAGGTTATAACCCACTACACCCAATACAACCCAGACCGCCAGCCCGATGCACCAGCTCAAACCCAGGTAACGCAGCGCCTGGCGATGGTAGCGCGCCCACGCCGGACCAATGCGGTCCTGCATGCGCAGTACGCATTCGAAGTAGCTGAAACGCAGCCTGATCAGCAGATAGCTGATCAAAATCATGACCGGAATCACAATCAGCACAACAACCGCCGCCGCTCCGATCAGAATCGGAAGCCATGCCTCATGCGTCTGTGGCAGATGCGGCATATGGAAGGGAGGAATTGGATGGCTAGATCCGTCGCCATTTCCCGAAGGGATGATTTTGCTGAAATTGCAGCTGGCCATGCCTCCCTCGGTGAGCAGCGCCACCAGGGTCAGCTTGAGAAACCGTCCCAGCAGGAATGGCTTGAAGAGGAAATACTTTGTCCGTTCAATCGCCGGACTGATCGCTTGAGTTGCGGAAAGAGTAATCATGGCTTATCGCGGAAGCCTAACACAGCCATGAATTTTTCGAGACGCCAACCGGCACGTCAATCATGTCCGGCGGCCAGCTACTCCATCCGTCCAAGTCTGTCGTTGCCAGGGCCGTTCTCGGCAAGCGGCGAGGAGGGCTTCGGCAGCAAGAACCACGTCGCGATAGCTGCAAGCGTAACCAACGCATAGGCTAATGCAAGTCCGTGCAGACCGAAGATCTGCGTAGCTACGGCTGTGGCGACGATGAAGCATCCACCCCAGACGCAAAAGCAGGCCAGGGCGCGGATGAGCTTTCTGACGGCGGGCTCCTCATGCATGCGCGGCATCCACTTGCGAAAGTACGCAAATGGATCGGCATAGAAACCGCGCGCCATGTAGACAATGTAGGCGCCGAGCGCTGCTCTGAGGACGAAGGCCGCGATGGGGTTGGATAGCACCGCTCCGAAATCCGCCATCGCCATGTCCGGGCTATCCCCCTGACTCTTTAGACACCGCAGCCGGGAGAATTTCTCCACGCCGCCGAACCGGCCCACCAATCGTCAAAGGCCGCTAGCGCCCGCTCACAGACCATCCTATGCCGTTCCTTCTTGTCCCGCACCTTGCGCCGCGTCTCTTCTTCGAGAGGAACCAGCAGATCGAAGGTGATGTTGGCGGGCTGAAAATGCTTCGGATCAGCCTGAGTGATGTAGTTCACCAGCGAGCCCAGGGCCGTCTGCCTCGGAACCGCAACCGGCTCCTCGCCATGCGCCACAGCCGCCGCATACATACCCGCCAGCAGTCCAGATGCAATCGACTCCGTGTACCCTTCGACGCCCGAGATCTGTCCCGCAAAAACGATCGACGGCCGCTCTTTCATGCGCAGCCGGTCGTCCAGCACGCGCGACGAACAGATGTACGTGTTGCGGTGAATCTGCCCGTAGCGCAGAAATTTTGCGTTCTCGAGGCCCGGAATCAGCCGCAAAACCTTCGCCTGCTCGCCGTACTTGAGGTGATTCTGAAATCCAACTAGGTTGTAGCTGTCCGCGCGCAGATTCTCCTTGCGTAGCTGCACCACCGCCCATGGAGTCTTCCCCGTCCGCGGATCGCGCAACCCAACCGGCTTCATCGGTCCAAAGCGCAGCGTATCCGGCCCGCGCCGCGCGAGTATTTCGATGGGAAGGCAGCCCTCGAAATACTCGGCCTGCTCCCACTCTTTGGCTTCAGCTTCTTCCGCCGTCGTCAGCGCGTTGAGAAAAGTCTCATACTCCTCGCGGGTCATCGGGCAGTTGATGTAGTCCGCCGTGCCCTTGTCCCAGCGCGCTGCAAAATAGACGCGATCCATGTCGATGGTTTCCGCATCGACAATCGGCGAGATGGAGTCATAAAAAGCCAGGTGCTCCGCGCCGGTCAGCCGCGCAATCTCTTTGCTCAGCGCATCTGAAGTCAGCGGCCCGGAAGCAACAATGGTCAGCCCATCGTCACCGAAGTCCAGTGTCTTCACCTCTTCGCGAATCACGCGAATACGCGGCTCAGCAGCAATCGCCTCGGCAATGCGCCGCGAAAACTCAACGCGATCGACAGCCAACGCATGTCCCGCGGGCACAGCTGTTTCATCCGCCAGAGCAATCAGCCGCGAACCCGCCCGTCGCATCTCCTGCTTCAGCAGCCACGGAGCAGTGTTGGGCGACTCGCTCTTGAGCGAATTTGAGCAGACCAACTCTCCGAACTCGGTCGTCTGATGCGCAGGCGTCAGCACCGGCTTGCCAGGATTGGCAGGGTCGTCTCGCCGCATCTCGTAAAGCTCAACTTCACAGCCCAGCGAAGCGGCGGTCAGCGCCGCTTCCGGCCCCGCCAGCCCGCCGCCAATCACGCGGATCTTCTTGGATGTGCTACTCAAAATAGTCGATTCCTAACTTGAATTCGGGGACGGTCTTTGAACTGAAAGCATCATGCCGCGCGAATGAATTTTTCCACCCTTGGCTGTTTGCGACGCGACGCATGCCACAAGTCGTATTGCTGCTGCAGGTCGAGCCACATTCCCGGTTCCGTGCCGAAAGCGGCCGCCAAACGCAAAGCCATCGGAGCCGTAAACGACGCTCGCCCGTTGAGCAGCCGCGACAGCGTGGATCGGGCGACGCGTAGTCGCCGCGCCGCTTCGCCGACTTGGACGGAGCCGAGGTATTCGCGGAGAATCTCGCCCGGATGGGCAGGGTTGTACATTGTCATCGCCATATTGGATCTCCCCCGTCAGTGATAATCCTGGTAGTCCACCAGAACTGCATTCTCATTCTCAAACGCCAAGGTCATTCGCCAATTCCCGTTGACTTTGACGGACCAATGATCTGCCAGCGGCCCCTTGAGGGGGTGCAGTTCCCACCCTGGAACATCCATGCGATGTGCGCTCTTGGCTGTGTTCAGCAGCGTGAGTTGTCTGCGAAGCCTGGTGGCGTGTGCCGGCTGAATTCCCGCCTTGCTCCCGGTCAGGAAAAATTTCTCCAGGCCGGCATGACGGAAAGACTGAATCATGTCCGCATCGTAGCCTGTAGCGCCTCACGCGTCAAGGCTCAGCTTCGGCGGATACCAAATCCCGCGCAGCCAGCTTCTCCAGCGCCTCGCCAGTCATGCGCACATTGCGCCACTCATCCAGAAAGTTTGCCCCCAGCGCTGCATAAAAATCGACCGCAGGAGTGTTCCAGTCGAGCACTTCCCACTGCAGCCGCGGACAGCCCTTCTCAACCGCAATCGCCGCCACCCGCGCCAGCAGCGCCTTGCCGATGCCAAAGCCGCGAAACTCGGGATTCACAAACAAATCTTCGAGATACAGCCCCGGCCGTCCCGTCCACGTCGAGTAGTTGAAAAAGTAAAAAGCAAACCCGGCTGGCCTGACCCCGCTTCCGTCATCGTGCTCTGCGATTAGGCAGTGGTAGTAAGGCTCCGGCCCAAAGCCATCACGCAGCAGATCGGCCTCAGTCGCGGTCACCGCATCGGGCTCACGCTCATACACTGCCAGCGCGCGAATGAACTCCAGAATCAGCGGTATATCCACAGGAACAGCTTTGCGTATCGTCGTACTCATTGCTTTTATTGTAGGCGGCTATTTCCTGACGCACATCACCGCGCGAGTCACAGGTGCATTCGCGGGGTCAGGCAAACTAAATTGCGCAAAGCTCCAGTCGCTGGCGACGGGCTCTGTCTTTACGAAAGTCTTTCCAGCCATCTTTCCCATGGCTACGGGCTTGAAACCGTCGGCGCAATAACAATTCATGACATCGCCGGGCCCATTCAAGCCGCAGGAGAGGTATTTTGGGCCTGACGGTAATGGGCTGCCATCGATGCTCGATGCTTTGAAAACGAAGGCGTCGTTTTTTACAGAGAATGTTACTTCTGCCTGGTACTTCTTCACGTCGTTGGGTACTGGCGGCTTTGCCATTGCAGCCTTTGGCAGCAAGACAGGTCCGCCTTCTGGACGGACTGAATCCGCATCGGGCGACACACCATTGAAGTAATAGGGAGATGAGGGTTCCAATTGCAACTTTCCTGAGACGCTTACCTTCTTCCCAATCAGCGTCCTGAGCTCAGATTGCCGGCCATCAAGCTCGATGCCGATCTCACGCACTTCTCTTGATTCATCTGTATCAAAGACGGCGAGATAAGACTCCTTTTTCTTCACCATGATGAATTGCCGGTTGACTCTTCGCTCCACAACCAGATTGCCGCTCAACTGGATATGCGCACCATCCACCAGCCGTGGAAGCTGCTGTGCGTTTGAAGTATCTGCCGCAAGTATGACCATAACCAGAAGAGTAAGATGCAATAAAATCCTGTATTTAGGGCGCGGCACATAGACCTCCGGGTCTAATCCAAATACTTAAGACAATGTCTGAAATATGGTATTCGCTTCGCCCTCTATCTTATCCAGCTTCGACGACGGTCCCTGATGAAAGACAATCTTCCATCCTTGGCTACTCCTCCGCCAGATCGTAGAACGCGCCGTGTCAGCCGCATCCTGTCCTGCAGCAGCCGGTCCTATCGCCGCTTATGCGGTGTGCTGCCGTAGAATCTGAGAACATCGTGAGTTTGCCTGAAACATCCCGTCCTCGCTCCGTAGTCTGCCTCTCCGGCGGCATGGATAGCTGCGTGACCGCGGCGCTCGCCGCCCGCGACACGGAAGCCTTCGCCCTGCATTTCAGCTACGGCCAGCGGACGGAGGCGCGGGAACTGGCAGCGGCCTCTGCGATTGCCGGCAGCCTTGGCCTGCGCGACTTTCTGCATCTGCGCATCGACATCTTCCGCCAGATCGGCGGCTCGGCGCTTACCGACGCGGCCATCGCAGTGCCCGATGCGAGCGCCGCATTCCGTGATCACGGCCTGATCGAGCAGCATGTGCCTGTCACTTATGTCCCCTTCCGCAACGCACACTTTCTCTCGGCTGCGGTGAGCTGGGCCGAGGTACTGGATGCAACCCGCGTGTATGTCGGAGCCGTCGAACAGGACAGTTCGGGCTATCCCGACTGCCGGCCGGCCTACTATGAAGCCTTTCAGCAACTCATCCGAACCGGCACTCGCGATGGCAACATTGAGATCGCCACCCCGCTCATCGCTCTCAACAAAGCCCAGATTGTGCGACTTGGCCTTGAATGCAATGCGCCTTTGGATTTAACGTGGTCCTGCTACAGGGAAGAGCAGGAAGCCTGCGGCGCCTGCGAAAGCTGCGTTTTGCGCCTGCGGGCTTTTACGGCCGCCGGAGTACGGGACCCAATCGCATATCGCGCCACCACGCCGGTTTCGGAGATCTGACGAGGGAATTCCGGAGTCTTTCAGCCATCCCGCTTCCGTCCATCGAGTTTAAGGAGAAGAGTATGAAGCTCAGGTCGTATCTATCAATGGCTCTACCACTGGCCGCAACGGTTCTGCTGTCCGCCTCGATCGCGAGCGTGGCTCAGGCGCCCACCGGCAAGATTCATGGCCGGATCATCGATCCTACCGGTATGCCCAAGGGAGGCGGTACGGCGGGTCTCTCAACCGATGGCGGCCACACACTGAAATATTCCTTCCCGGTCTCCGCGTCCGGCGATTTCACCGGCGACAACATTGCACCCGGCACCTACACGCTGGTCTATCGCACGCCTGATATGGCGGAAGGCAAGATCGCCGATGCAATCAACGAAGTAAAGATCGCGGCAGGCGACGACCTCCATCAAGATGACGACATGTCCCGCCAGGCCTACATCGATAAATTGACCCCCGACCAGAAAAAGGAGATGGAGGAGTTCAAAAAGAAGAACGCCGAAGTCATGAAGAACAACGCGGTCGTCAAGAACCTCAATGCAGACCTGAATCAGGCGCGCAGCGATACCCATGACAAGAAATATCAGGATGCGGAAACCTTGATGCTCAAGGATACCGGGCTCAAGCCGGACAGCGATCTGCTCTGGTATGAGCTTGGCGATGCCCAGCTCGGCCTCAAAAAGTGGGATGACGCGACCAACAGTTTCAAGAAGGCTTCCGATCTGTCTACGGCATCGAAAAAGCCCAGCCCCGAGCTGATCGGCGGTGCGCATGCCGGAATCGCAGAAGCTGACGCCCGCAACAATAAGCCCGACGACGCTGCTGCCGAGTATGAACTGGCGGCCAAGGCAAATCCGGCCAAGACGGGCTTCTACTACTCCAACGCAGCCGTGATCTTCTCCCAGACCGGCAATGCCGATGCGCAGGGCGCCGCAGCCGATAAGGCAATCGCAGCCGATCCCAAAAATCCGCTTCCGTACTATTTGAAGGGTCAGGCGTTGATCGGCAAGGCGACTGTCGATGCCAAGACCCAGCAGATTGTGCTGCCTCCAGGCTGTGCCGAGGCCTATGAGAAATATCTTGACCTGGCGCCTGACGGCCAGTTCGCCAACGATGTCAAAGGAATCCTCGCGCAGAGCAACACCAAGATCGAAACCAAGTACAAGGCTAAGAAGTAATCTTCGCGGCCGCAAACAGAGCCGCCTCTCGGTTGAATCCAGCGCATCTCCAGGGCTGGGTCTTTCGGGAGGCGGTTCTTCGTTAGGCTTGCATTTTTCTGCTTTAGTCCGCCCGCTACAATCGGAACCATGCAGCTGTTGACTTATGCCGAGGCCGCTGAACAGGTTCATCGCTTCATTCAGGCCATGGCAGACGGCGTCCTTCCCGGCGAAACCGGGCCACGCGCAACAGATACTCAGGCTGCATTCGAAGGCGTAGCTTCCCGCGCAAAAATGGTCTCTTTAGCCGAAGCCTCGGGCCGGGTGCTGGCTGAGCCTCTCCACGCGGATCGCGATCAGCCGCCATTTCCCCGGGCAACGCGAGATGGTTTCGCCTGCCGCGCTGCCGAAGCCAGCACCAATCAGCTGCTCTTTCTCGCCGGCCACCTGGGCGCAGGCGATGATCCCGCCGCAATCGGTCTAGGCAAACTCGGCGCAGGCGAAGTCTGGGAAATCATGACCGGCGCGCCTGTTCCTGACGGAGCCGATGCCGTCTTCATGGTCGAGCACTCCGAGCACGCCTCGAATTTCGTCCGCCTCGCTGCTCCGCGTACTTTACAGCCAGGAGAAAACATCGTCCCGCGCGGCTCTGAAGCCCGCGCCGGAGACCTGCTCATCCCGCTCGGCGTTCGCCTCGGCCCCGCTCAGATCGCGCTCGCCGCCCAATGCGGCTATGCCAGTCTCCGCGTCGCTGTGCGGCCACGTGTCGCCATCCTCGCTACAGGAGACGAACTGGTTTCAGTTGAAGAGACTCCCAGACCAAGCCAGATTCGCAATTCCAACGCGCCCATGCTGGCCGCTCTGGTTGCAGCCGCCGGCGGAGAACCGCTGATTCTTCCCGCCGTTCCTGATCAGGACGGCCCGCTCGACGCGGCGATTCAGCAGGCTCTCGCAGCCGATCTCCTGCTGGTCTCCGGAGGCATCTCCGCAGGACGTTTCGACTTGGTCGAAGGCGCGCTTACCCGTGCAGGAGCCCGCTTTTTCTTCGGCGGCGTAGCCATCCAACCCGGCAAGCCAATCGTCTTCGGCCAGCTTCCCCGGCAAGGCCGTTCGCCTCTGCCGTTTTTCGCGCTCCCGGGAAACCCCATCTCCAGCGCTGTCACTTTCCATCTTTTCGCAGCACCGCTGCTGGCAGCCCTGGCAGAGGATTCAACCCCATCGCCGTGCTTTGCTTTGGCCGAGTTGACAACGGAATGGCGCGGCAAACCCGGCCTCACACGCTTCTTGCCCGCGTGGTGCGATTTTGCCCTGGAGCCCGAAGTCCGGCTTATCCCTTGGCAAGGCTCAGGCGACATCGCCGCCTTTGCCCGCTCCAACTGCTTTCTGGTGGTTCCGGCAGAAGCGCAGGAAATCGCCTCGGGGAGCATCGTTCAGATTCTGCTCATCTAATATTGCTGGGCTCAAGCCGTTTGTTTGCCGCGCTTACGCATTCTCAGCGCCACCCAGACGCCGATCGCTAAAAAGATCAGTACCACCACACCAAGAAAGACTGCGAGATGGCCCTTGATCAGATCGCTGGTCAGCGAAACCGCACTCGGCCCCAGCTTGAGCACCAGCAGCGAAAGCACCAGCCAGCGCACCATTCGTCCAGCGAAGACCGCCAGCATAAACGGCATTACCCTCATTTCAAAGACGCCCGCAGCGAAGACAAATGCCTTCCACGGAGTCGGAGGCGGCAGCATGCTGGGCACCAGCACCGCCATAAACTCCTGTTTTTCGAAGCGGTTTCTCATCTGTTCGAATCGCTCGCGATTCACCCGTTTCAGCAGAAACAGCTCGCCGCCCGCTCGTCCCAGAAAATACGGCACCAGGCCGCCAATTGCCGATCCCGCTGCACCCATCAGGCAGTAAATCCAAAAATGCCCCTTGTCCTTCCAGACATAGCCGGCCAGAATCAGGTCCATTGGCACCGGCAGCGACGACGAATCGATCAGAGCCACCAGTCCCACACCCCAGAATCCCAGCTTGGCCAGCGCCGGCAGCACCAGAAGGTTCCACTTCGCCATCAGATTGAGGAAAAATTGTTTCAAGCGGGCGTGTCTCGATTTCTTTTCAGGTGGTGCTGCGGAAAAATGAAGCCAGTTCCATCTGGTGGATGGACATTTGGGAATCTACCCAGCATCCGGTAACTTCGACCGGCGGGAATCGTCCAATTCATTGTGGCTCAATGCGGCCGGTTCGAAGTGTGAAACGTCTGATTCAGCAGACTCTATTCTAGCCGTCAGGTCGCGGTGACCGTTGTCGAGTTTTGGTCCGGTCTTGATCCAGATCCTGGTCTGGGGTGCCGCGCAGGTCTGGATTGGCTATGACTCGTCCTGGGCTAGTCGCGATTCCGGGAGAATGAGAGAATAAAAGGAACTTCGATCCCAGTTCTGCATGTCGCATTCTGAAGATCGAGTTCCGAGCAGCAAGTCCCGAGAATCAAGCCCGGAAGAGTGAATACGGGCGCGCCCGATTCCGCCGCCGATCGATTACCTGATGTCACCCAGCGATACGCCCACCAATCCGCCCCACCCCACGCCCGAGGCGGAACAGCCGCAAACGGCTGTGACCGCGCTTGAGGACTATCCGGAGACTGCCGACCGGGATACCTCGGGAGAGGCTTCCTCTGGAAGTGGCCGCGCGCCGCTCGGCGGGGGTTATTCGACCTCGCGTTACGTCGATTATGAGACCCATGAGCTGCTGGAGAAGATCACCCAGTACGAGGACGAGCGCCGCTGGCAGCGCATTCGCGAGGGCATATGGATCTCCATCATTGCCCACATCCTCTTTTTCGCCGCGCTCACCTGGCTGCCGCGCTACATCCTCCATGACACCCAACTCATCGATCCCGTTCAGGCAATCAAAAACCGCAAGGATCTCACCTACCTGGACGAGCTGCCCGATGCCCTGAAGCAGATCCAGAAGGCCAAGCCTAAGCTCAAATCCAGCGAAGAGCAGGTCGACAAGAAGACCCTTGACGCTCTCAAGGCTCTGGAGAAGGCCAAGCCCAAACCGGCTCCGGCAGCCCCACAACCAGAGGAGTCGAAATCCACGCCTCCTCCTCCACCCGCTGCCGAGCAGCCGCAACCTCAGCAGCAGCAACCTGTAGTACCTCCATCCACCGCGCCGCCTGTGCCCACGCTCCAAATTCCGCAGGAGACGCCGCGTCCTTCGCCGCTCCCCGCACGGCCAGATTTCAGTACCGGCTCGCATAATCCCGCGGACCAGCTTCAGCAGGCCATGCGCGACTCTGCCCACGGCCCGGCTACCGGCGGCATGAGCGGCCCCGCGATTGGCCGGAATAGCGGCACAGGCGGTGACCTCCAGGTCCTCTCCGACATGCAGGGCGTCGACTTCGGTCCCTACCTGCAAAAAGTAATTCGCGAAACCTACCGCACCTGGTATCCGCTCATCCCCGAGGAAGTGAATCCGCCCATCCTCAAGCGCGGCCAGTGCGAGATCGTCTTCACCATTCTGCCCAACGGACGCCTGCAGCCCCACGCGATGATTCTCAGCGGCCGCTCCGGCGATGTAGCACTCGACCGCGCAGCCTGGGGAGCTATCGAAGGCGCAGACTACCCGCCGCTTCCGCACGAATTCCACGGTCCGTATCTGCAACTGCGCTTCCGCTTCCAATACAACCTGCGGTAGACGCGGGTTGTATTGGAACGCCCTGACCTTGACGTAACGCCATAGCACAGACTCCTCTCCTATAGAGGAATCACCGGGCATGCTTCGCATCCAGCAATTTGTCAAACTTACCAGTGTCATTGTTAGGATGCCGCATCATTACAATCGGCCAGACTACATTCGTCCGTGCTCCGCTATGAACGAAAAATTCACCCTTTAATTAACTTTAAGCAGTGGCATGCTCTCGTTTTTTAAGTAACTTGCCTACTTTTACAGCAAGCCGGTGCGACGGCTTTTCAATTACCAACGAAAATGCGTAGGAGACAGGAAATACGAGCACAATAACCCCGAGATGCGTGAGCTTATTGTAGTCTGACAGCCATCCGAGGCCAACCATTGCGAGAGTCGGCAGCAAGAGAGAATGTGCCAGATAAATCGAATAACTCCACTGACCGGCTGATTCTAGCATTCCGGGAGCACAATGATGGGAAAGATAGACGATTTCCGACCCAACCCAAAACAAAGCTAATAGCGCAAATAGATTCAGGGTGAAGCAATTGCTTGCCAGCGGTGAACTGACATGAAACTTTGCCAGACGTATGCCGACGGAAATCGCGAATACAAAGCTCCGTAGCATCCACATCTGCCGCTTATCTAAAAGTGGAAAAGAGCCGTAGTTTTCTGCAAGCCAGCACCCCATAAGCCAACATGGCAGACCGAGGATCCAGGTGCCTGTTAACCCGAGCGCTGCATAACCATTGGACTCCATCGCCAGCGCTTTTAAGTTATACGCCGCTAATGCAAGAGCGAGAGAGTAAGTTACAACGATCATCTTCACCCAGCCTGCGGAACGGCGAATCGTCAACAATAAAGGATAGAGCAAGTAATAGATGATTTCGCAAATCACGCTCCATAAGACTGTATCCTGCGGATTAACGTGTTCGTTAATTACAAATCTTAGATACAGGAAAAAGACGAGAGCGGGAGGGACAATTCTGAGGAGCCGCCGGCTGAAATACTCTGGCAGAAAAGGTGTGCGGCCTCCCTTATAGGGGAAATGGATACAAAATCCACTTATGATGAAAAAAACAATCACCGCAGCGGGTCCGTTGAAAAGGCAGTTATTTATGCCTATTAACAGTTTAGCTAGGCCAGTGGCCGATTTTCCTGCGCCAAAACTGATCCAAACCAGATGATCGAGCACCACGATTGTTGCGCATACAAATCGCAGGCTATCTAAGCCAATAACTCTCTTCTGCTTTATACTTATTGGATCCGCTGTATGCGGGCGGCTCTCTGTAGCGCCTGACAAGCTCAACCTCCGGAACAGAGTTTCTTTATTAGCGCAACGCATGTCGTAGCGGTTTGACGGGCTCCGGATAACCTATCAGGCATCCGAGTATACTTAGTTGCGAGTATATCACGGCAAAATTTTGCAGCCACGTTGAGAACCCCGCTGCAAAAGCCAGATTCTGGAACTAAATACTTTGTTCATGCATCACGCATTCACTAAAACAATCTGCATATGAGGTAGCGCTAAGAGAGAACTTATCCTGTTGCGTAAGTTCGGGGTCTACGCCGGGAATGAACAGCGAGGCAGGGAATGAAGCCTCAAGTGTGGCCAATACTTCATTGTTCCGCCATTCTACCCAACGGACGCCTCCAGCCCCACGCCATGATTCTCAGCGGCCGCTCCGGCGATGTAGCGCTCGACCGCGCTGCCTGGGGAGCCATCGAAGGCGCCGACTACCCGCCCCTTCCACACGAATTCCACGGGCCGTATTAGCAGCTGCGTTTCCGCTTCCAGTACAACCTTCGCTAGACGGAAATGATTCGAATGCGACTCATAACGAAGCGCGGTCAATGCCATTCCACGCCCACATGTCTTAAAATTGTTGCGTCCTATGACTCCGGTCTCTTCCACTCCGTCTGTTGATTTCCTATCCGCGAGCGTATCCTGCGTTCGCCGGCCTAAACGCTTCCGCTACGGGCGGGCTGACCGCGGCCGGTCCCAACAAGCCTGACCGTTTTTCAACGAAATATCCTGTGCCGCGCAACCTGCCCATCTCCGTGAAAGCCCCGGAATCCGGCAGCGAAAACAGCCGCCCGCACACCGCAAGATTGAATCCGCACCATAGCCAGAAAGGCATCCGTTATGAACACCTTCCAAAGCCGGGCCAAACTCGCATTCGGACTAGCATCCGGCAGCCGCGAATACACCTATTACAGCCTGCCCGCTCTTGCTGCGCAGGGCTTCGATCTCGCCCGCCTGCCCTTCAGCCTCAAGATCCTGCTTGAAAATCTCCTCCGCCGCGAAGATGGCGTCAACGTCACTGCCGCCGAAATCCGCCACCTCGCCGCATGGAAGGCTGACGCCGAGCCCAGCCTCGAAATCGCCTACATGCCCGCCCGCGTCCTCATGCAGGACTTCACCGGCGTGCCCGCCATCGTCGATCTCGCAGCCATGCGCGACGCCATGAAGACCCTCGGCGGCGACCCGGAAAAGATCAACCCCCTCCAGCCCGCCGAGCTGGTGATCGACCACTCCGTCCAGGTCGACGAGTTTGGATCGCCCTCTGCGTATGATGCCAACTCGCTGCTCGAGTTCCAGCGCAACCGCGAGCGCTACGCCTTCCTCAAGTGGGGCCAGACTGCCTTCCGCAACTTCTCCGCCGTGCCGCCAGGCATGGGCATCTGCCATCAGGTCAACCTCGAATATTTGGCCCGAGTTGTTTTCACGACTCAAGTAGATGGCGAAGAGGTGGCCTATCCCGATACGTTGGTCGGCACCGACAGCCACACGACGATGATCAACGGCCTCGGCGTGCTCGGCTGGGGTGTCGGCGGTATCGAAGCCGAAGCAGCCATGCTCGGTCAGCCCGTCTCCATGCTCATCCCGCAGGTCGTCGGCTACAAACTCACCGGCAAGCTCAAGGAAGGCGCAACCGCCACCGACCTCGTTCTCACCGTCACTGAAGCCCTGCGTAAGCTCGGAGTCGTCGGCAAGTTCGTTGAGTTCTACGGTCCCGGCATCGCCGAGCTGCCCCTCGCCGACCGCGCCACCATCAGCAACATGGCTCCTGAATACGGCGCCACCTGCGGCATCTTTCCCGTTGACGAAGAGACCCTCCGCTACCTGCGCCTCACCGGCCGCAGCGAAGAGCAGATCGCCCTCGTCGAGGCTTATTACAAGGCGCAAGGCCTATTCCACACCGCCGACTCACCCGAAGCCGAATATACTCAGACCCTCTCGCTCGACCTCAGCACTGTCCAGCCCAGCGTCGCCGGCCCCAAGCGCCCGCAAGACCGCGTTCTGCTCTCTGAAACAGGCGCGAGCTTCCGCAAGCAGCTCCCCACCCTGCTCGGCCCCTCCGCCAAGCCCCTCGGCGAACGTAAAGCCTCGCTCTGGTCGACCGCGACGGCAGTTCTCGACACCGTTTTGAATGGCGAATCGAACTCCGCCGCAGCACTCGAAACCGACAAATCCCGAGGCGCGAATGAGGGCCTCGACCGCGGACTCGAAAAAGCCATCAGCACTACCGACGTCCATACGCCAGGCAATACGGTTCAGGCCCGTTTCGGCGTCAATCCCGACACCTATCTCGACCACGGCTCAGTCGTCATCGCCGCCATCACCAGCTGCACCAACACCTCGAATCCCTCGGTGATGATCGCAGCCGGCCTGCTCGCCAAAAAGGCTGTCGAAAAGGGTCTCACCGTTCCGCCGTGGGTCAAGACCTCGCTCGCCCCCGGCTCCCGCGTCGTGACGGATTACTACCAGAAATCCGGCCTGCTCCCCTACCTCGAAAAGCTGCGCTTCAACGTAGTCGGCTACGGCTGCACCACCTGCATCGGCAACAGCGGCCCGCTGCCCGCCGATGTCTCCGATTCGATCAATGAACACGGCCTGGTCGCCGTCTCCGTCCTCAGCGGCAACCGCAACTTCGAGGGCAGGGTCAACGTCGATGTCCGCGCCAACTACCTCATGTCGCCGCCCCTCGTGGTCGCCTACGCCATCGCCGGACGCATCGATCACGACTTCGACAGCCAGCCTCTCGGCTACGATGCCGCCGATCAGCCAGTCTTTCTAAAAGACATCTGGCCCACTCAAGTTGAAGTCTCCGACTCCATCGCCAAGGGCCTGAGTAGCGAAAGCTTCATCCGCGAATACTCGACCGTCGCGCTCGGCGACGCCAACTGGCAGGGCCTGCGCTTTCCCTCCGGCGACACCTACGGCTGGGAACCCGACTCCACCTACATCCGCAAAGCCCCCTACTTCGACGGCATCACTCCCACCCCCGCGCCCATCGAAGACATCGCCGCAGCCCGCGTCCTCGCCA
>DATAZR010000093.1:0-9288 GCA_036271955.1 Acidobacteriaceae bacterium | reverse complement strand
ACCGGCCGCAGAGTAAGTTCGATCCTGGTGGATAACGAAGCAGGAGGCGCTCTGGCGATGCGCCACCTTAGCGAACTGGGCCATCGCAGAATCGCAGTGGTCCGCGGCCCGCAGGAACTCTTCGACAGTGAACCGCGCTGGGCCGGCATCCAGCGTGCCGCCGCAGACGCAGGCATCCAGATCAATCCTCGCCTTGTCTTTCAACTCCCAAATCTCGGTGATCCCATTTCCGGATTCGAGGGTGGATTGCAGTTTTCGAAGCAGATGCTATCTTCCGGCTGTCCCTTCACTGCGGTCCTTGCATTCGACGATCTGACTGCTCTCGGCGTTGTGCGTGGGCTCACCGATGCCGGAGTTCGTGTACCGGAGAATTGCTCGGTGCTCGGCTTTGACGATGTGCTGCCCGCGGTTGTCGCGACTCCTGGCATGACCACGATTCGTCAACCGCTGCAGGAGATGGGACTGCTCGCCGCAGAATGGGTTTTGCGGCGGATCCATGCCAGCCAGAAGGGACTGGAGAAACCATCCGAATTGCATCGAGCGACGCCGGAACTCATTGTTCGCATGTCCACGGCCAGGCCCGCACGAAGTGGTCGAAAAAAGTTGGAGAGCTAGATCATTTGCAGCACCTGAATCTCTCTGCAATTGCATGGAATGTTTGATTCAAACGATTGAAATCGGACGCTATGCTGGTCAGTTGTGTCACTGCATCGGCATCTCCTCCAGGGCGCTTTGGTGGAGTTGCAATGTCGAAGAGCCGGAAGTATCGGCGGATGCATGCGATCCGACGTAAGTCACGGTACTGTAGTCGTGACAATATCAGCGCAGTACTCTGGCGTTTCCCGCTATATTTGTAGTCTCAACTGTGAGTGTCCAACAAGGATGCAGCCGCCAACTCTGTTCGACTCTGAGAATCCGCAAACCATCGGCCCGTTTCGTATCGTACGGGTGTTGGGCGTGGGCGGCATGGGCGCAGTTTATCTTGCCGAGCGTACCGAACAGTTCTCGCAGCAGGTAGCTATTAAGATCCTGCATCCACACCTCTTTCCTGCCGACGCAACAGCAAAGCTGGAGCGTGAGGGACAGATGCTTGCGGCGCTGCAACACCCCGGCATTGTCGGGCTGCTGGATATTGGAGTAACGGAATCGGGCCTGCGTTACATGGTTATGGATTATGTTGAGGGGCTTGCCGTCGATGCCTATTGCGACAGCGGGCGCCTTTCTTTGCGAGCCCGCATCGCTATCCTCCGCGACATTTGCGAGGCAGTCGAACACGCCCACCGTCATCTTGTAGTCCATGCCGATCTCAAGCCGGAGAACATACTTGTCACCAGTGAGAACAAACCGAGGCTGCTGGATTTTGGAGTAGCCACACTTCTCACCGGGTTTGGGGCGTCGCCGTTTGAGCCACAGTCATCGAGCCCGTCATCGAGTCCTGGCGATCATACGGCGCTCTATGCCAGCCCGGAACAGCGTCGTGGCGAGCGGCTCACCATCGCAAGTGACATCTATTCACTGGGCCTGATTGCGCAATCTTTACTGGCTGGAATTCCACCAGAGCCGCCTAACGAAGGTATTCTCAACTCTGCTGCGAATGCCGGTCTCCGCACATCCGTAGTGAAACGATTACGTGCGCTCGACACCGCATCACAGCAGCGTATCGCCGAAGCCCGCCAAGCGACGCCGGCATCCCTGCTAACAACGCTCGAAGGGGATCTGGAGGCCATTCTTAACAAGGCCTTGCAGCTCAATGCAGCTGAAAGATTTGAAAGCGCCCAGGAACTGCGCGATGAATTCGATCGCTATCTTCTTGGCTATCCCATCGCGACACGTCCATCGAGTTTTCTCTCTCGCTTTTACAAATGGGTGCTTCGCAACAAGCTTGCCGCCGCGCTTGGATTTGTTTTCGTTCTCGCGGTGCTGTTCAGCATCGCCGGTGTCGTGCATCAGGCAACGGAGGCCTCGCGCAAGCGTCTTGCAGCGCAGAACCGCCTGCATGAACTGGTCCGCCTCACCGATCTGCTAGCCGGCGATCTCTATGAGTCGGTCCACGGCCTGCAGGGCTCGGAGGCCGCGCAATCGGCTCTACTGCTCAGCGCCCATCAGACCATTGACAAGCTTGCTGCCGACGACGGCCGCGATCCTCAACTCGATCTCGAGCTGGCGCGCGAGTATGAAAAGCTGGCGCGGCTCGAACTCGGCCGCACCCCGCTCACCGCGGATGCGATCCGTCAAGCTTCCCAAGATCTCGATAGTGAAACAGCCATGCTCGATCGTCTCGATCGAGACAGCGCTCATGGCAAGAGCAATTCGGAATCCGCTCGTCTGCGCCGAAGTTCCCGGCAGTTGATGGAGCAGAATGCTTTGACGAAGCAAGCGCATTGAGGCATAGCGGCAGAGTCCTAAACAGTTCACGCGCTTACCGCTTCACAAGCTGGTGAGCTTCCGCGATTTCATCGGCAACAATCTTGCTCTTGATCGGGCCGGCAAGTCCGGTTAGCACAGCCTTGGCGGACTGGCTTGCCTGCTCTCGCTCTCCCGCGACCGCTTGCGCCTTGGCCAGCGTCAATAGCAGTGGAGGCGCAGGGCGCGCGTAGGCTCCAGCGGCTCGCTGCGCAAAGCCGAGGGCAAGCGCAGCATCTGGTTTCTTCGCGGAGTGGAACTCGATCAAGCCATCGGCCGCCACCTGCAGCGCCTGCGGTGAAGCGTTCTTATTCTGCGCAAGCTGCACTGCCTCGGCGATGCCCCTTTCGCCGGCTTCCTGTGCTTCGCTCTTCTCGCCAAGCTTGTTTTCCGCACGCGCCAGTGTCATCCAGTCCTCTGCGTCGATCATCTTCCAGCGCAGATTGTTCGGACTACGGTGCAGCAGCACACCGAGAATGCCAAGAACATCCTGTGCGGTTTCCTTCGCCTCTTTTTCTTTCCCGTAGCGGTCGTATTCCGTCGATAAGTCTGTCTCAAACGCGACCAGATCGAAGCGTGCGCGATTGTCCAGTTCAGCCTTCGCGATCAGCTCTCGGAATCCCGCCTGGGCCTGATGCGCCAATAAAATTCCGTCCGTCATCGGTCCGGTGCGCATCTCCATCAACCCGAGCCGAGCCAGCATATAGTTCAGGAATCGATGCGAGCGGGTAGATTTGCTCAACTCTGGCGAAAAGTGCCGCACCACATCCAATCCATGCCGGTAGTGGCTCGCCGCCTGCGCCGGGTCGGTATCTTCCACCAGTGATCCGAACTTGTATTCACTCACCACAATTGCCGTACCGCAAAATCCAAGCTGAGGATTCGCCTCATTGCACAGATCGTCATAGTGGGCAGAGAGGCTGTAATACTCGATCGCCTTGTCCAAGTCCGCTGTGACAAAACCTCGGCCCGGATCATAGACATCGCCGAGCAGATCGACAGTGCTTGCCACGCGCTCCAGCATCTGCGGAGTAGCATGCGGATGGCGGGCCATGGCAGCAGCCGTATCCGCAGCCGGCTTGAGAATCTTCTCCGCGTTGACCGCGTCTCCATTGCCAAGATAGGTCCCGCCCAGCGCCTCGTCTGCCTTGATCAGCAGCAGCATCGTCTCAAGATCGTCGGGCCGCTTGCTCACCCTTGCGTTGCCCAGCGCGACTGCCTTGTTCAGGGTCGCGATGCCCTCCGGAACATTGCCCAGATTCTGCGTATAAGGATCGCCCAGCAAATCTCCCATATCGGTGAAGCCGCGAATCGTATCTACCTCCAGGTCCGATCCCGGAGCGATCTGCGCCAGCCGGTCCAGATAGCCAAGCGCCTGAGCCACCGCTCGTCTCTGGGCATCGATCGAGCCGGGAATGAGATTCAGCGTTTCGAAATAACCTGACAGCAGCATGTGTGCAAGCTGCCGCTCATCTTCGACACCCTTTTCCGCGCGCAGTTCCTGCAGATGCGCAATGTGCCCTTGCCAGGCCATCGCCCCAAGCCCCGCCGTCAGCACAAACACCGCTGCAGCCGCGGCGCGAATCGGCCAGCGATAGCGCCGGTAAAATTTCGCGGCGCGATAGCGCAGGCTTCCATCCCGCGCAGAAACCGGACGATGCAGCAGTACGCTCCAGATGTCCTCAGCCAGCGCATTGGTCGTGGGGTATCTCGCGTCCGCCTCGCAGCGAATTGCCCTGCTCACAATCGCATCCAGATCCTTTGCTACCTGCGGGTCCATTGTGCGGGCTGCCGTGCTCTCCGCTGCCAGCTGAGAAGGCGGCTTGAAGCGCCCCTCGCGTAGCCGCTCCAGATACACCCCGATCGGCAGGTCGTCCAATCCTTCAGGCAAGCGGCCGGCAATCAATCGATAGAGAATCATGCCCAGCGAATACACATCCGTAGCAGTCGAAACCTGCATCCCCTCGATGTGCTCGGGGCTCGCGTAGCGAATCGTCACCGGCCGCATTCCTGCCTGGGTCATGGCCGAGTCCGCTGCGCTCTCCGGACCGATGCGCTTAAGCGTGCCAAAATCCAGCAGCTTGACCTGACCATCCCCTGTCACCATCACATTGCCCGGCTTCAGGTCGCGATGCAGAATCAGGTTGCGATGCACATAACCTACCGCATCGCACAACTGCAGCATCCATCGCAATATCTGGTCGATGGTCGTCGCCGGGTCGTCGCATGCCTCATCGAGCCGCCGTCCCTCAACGTATTCCATCACCACATAGGGAAAGCCCTTGCCAGTGACACCGCCATCCAGCAGCCTCGCAATGTTGACATGTTCCAGCTTCGCCAGCGTCTGTCGCTCTACCAGGAATTGCGCAACCGCGGGAGAGGATCGCAGATGCCGCCCCACCAGCTTGACTGCGGCCTTCTGCGAAAACCCGCCGGAGATACGCTCGGCAAGATACACCACGCCCATGCCGCCGCGCCCCAACAGCTTCTCGATTCGGAAAGCCCCAAGCACCTGGCCAATCCAGCGGTCCGTGTCTGTCTCTTCCGAATCGCCGTTTTTTTCTCGATCGAGAAAATCCCCCGGCTCGCTTGGGGCAGCAGTCGAAATGAGTTCCTCGACAGAACAGTCCGCGGTGAGCAGATCCAGCACGCTCTCGCGTAGCGCCACATCTTCGCCGCACCACTCAATCAGTTTTTGTTGGCGTTCTGCAGCAGGGCACTCTAGCGCCCGAAAAAACAGCTCTTCCGTGTATTTCCATCGAAGACCAGCGTCGGTTGGAATATCGCCGCCCGCGGGTTCGGCAGCCTCATCCACGGAGCCGCGTTCGCTCGTGGATTCCGGACCCAGGCTGGCGTCGGGGCCAATCACACAGCTTCGCCCCGTGGAGCGGCCTTCAATTGGGGAGCGGATTTCAATTCATGAAAGAGCCAGCTTCGCGAAAACTTCAAATCCCGCTCCGCTGTCGCCAGCGAAATCGACAGCACCTCGGCCGATTCCTCCATGGTCAACGCCAGAAAGAAGCGCAGTTCGACCAGGTGCGCTTTGCGTTGGTCCAGCGCTTCCAACCGGTCCAGCGCCCGATTCAGATCGAGAATATCGGCCGATGAGCTCCCCACCCACGCCACTTCATCTGACAGCGGCAATCGGATTGCCCCCGGCCCACCGCGCCGGTCGGCCAGATGCGCCCGCGCATGGTCCTTGAGAATGTTCCGCATCATCCGCGCGGCAAAGGTGTAGAAATGCCCCCGGTCATGCCACGAAATCTTGCGCTGGTTGAGCAGCCGCATGTAGACCTCGTTCACCAGAGCCGTCGGCTGCAGGGTGTGGTCCTCGCGCTCACGGCGCATGTACCCCTGCGCAATGCGATGCAGCTGAGCGTACACCAGCGGGATCAGAGCCTCCAGAACCTCCGGATCGCCTTCCCGCCATCGTGCCAGCAACTGCGTTACTTCGCCGTCCGAATCCGCCATCGACCACCGTGCTCACGAAAGAAAAGGCCGTGAAATCAACGTTTACCATACGGCGGCAAGCATTTGTATGCCACAAACGAACGCTTCGGCGGTCGTTGGGTAACCTGCTGCATGCATCTTTGGTGCCATTCCCATTCGCGAATTCCCATCCGCGAATCAAAGTACGTGCGGCACGGGGTTGCGATCGGGATGGGCCGGGTCCTTCACGATCACTCCGCCCTTCATTACGAAGTCCACGTGGTACATCACCTTGATATCCGCCAGCGGATCGCCCGTCACCGCGATGATATCGGCGTAGTGCCCCGGTTCGATCGACCCGAACTGCTTCTCCTTGCCCAGCATCGTCGCCGCATTGATCGTCGCCGCCTGCAGCGCACCCAGTGTGGTCATGCCGCCCTCCACCAGCGCCCCAAACTCCCGCGAAACCGACTCATCCACATCGCCGTCATCCACGCCATAAGCGATCTTCAGGTGATGCTTCAACGCCAGCTTGAACGCCGGTCCCTGCGCCGCCAGAATCTCCTTGCCCTTGGCAAAGCTGTCCGGATCGCGCCCCTTCGACAGCCCCGTCTCCATGTCGTGCTGGAAGCAGTAGAGCGTCGGCACCAGCCACGTTCCATGTTCCTCCATCAGCTTCGCGCCTTCCTCATCCAGCATCGTCCCGTGCTCGATCGAGTCCACCCCCGCCCGCACCGCAGCCTTGATGCCCACCGCACCCTCGGCGTGAGCCATCACCTTCTTGCCCGCGCGGTGAGCCACCTCGACGGCCATCGCCATCTGCGGTTCGCTTAGCTCCTGCACATGAAAATCGGAGATTGGGTCCATCACGCCGCCCGTCGCCATCAGCTTGATCCAGTCCGCGCCATATTTGATGTCCCGCCGTACAACCCGCGCCACATCGTCCACCGTATCGGCGATATTCGCGCGCATCGGCAGGTTGAGGTCCGGCGAAAACGGCGCTCCATCACCATGTCCGCCGGTGATCGAAATGCAGCTCCCCGCCGCCGTAATCCTCGGCCCTTGAATGATCCCCCGGCTCACCGACTCCCGCAGCGCAAACTGGGGATAATCCGACGGCCCCTCACAAGCATCCCGCACCGCGGTAAACCCGTGGTCCAGCCACAGCCGCAGGTTGTAAACGCCCCATAAAGTTGCTTGTGGCGCCGAAGTCCGCAGCCCCGCCGCAAACGACTGGCTCGTAGGATTCGAAAGAATATGCCCATGCGCATCGATCAGCCCCGGCAGCACCGTATAGGCAGAAAGATCGGTCACCGGCACACCCGCCGGAGCATTGTCCTCAATCGCCAGCACCCGGTCGCCGGCCAGTACAACATAAGCATGGCTGCGCACATTTCCAGTGCGAACATCGATCAGCTTGCCAGCCAGAATGGCCGCTGTAGCTTTGGATTCCGGAGTAGAAGTTTGAGCGGAAACGAGCGTGGCGCAGACAAGACCACAAACAAGGGAGGGGAGGAGACAGCGAAGTTTCATGGTTGAGCCGAAGTTACCACGCCCAACCAGCAGGAGCAAGCCCTGCAGCCCGATCAACCTCCTTGCATCCCCAAAGAGCTGTCATCCTGAGCAGAGCACACCGGAGTCGAAGGATCCGTGTCTTGTCCACTATCTCAAAGCGATCTAGGCGCAGGGCGGTTTGCAAGCAATAAAGCCTGAGTTGCCGACGATACTCCCGCAATCAGCAAATTGGGATCAAAAGGCTTTCATCACGGCTCACGATCAAGACAAATTCTCAGTAATGAGGCCATTGTTGCGCGCATAACTTTGTAGTCGGAGCGAAAGGTCTTCGGAGAATTTGTAAAACTCACTGTTAAGCTGGCGAAGTAGTTTCACCGATTCGGGCGCGTCATTGGCGTCTTCGACAAATGGAAGAGAATCCCGCCTGACTTCAATGTCCTGCAGTACGAGGGTCCCTGGAAAAGCAGTATCTCTGGCCTTGCGCAGAATATTCAGGATGGAAGTTTCTCCGAGAGCTTCAAGGGCTTGTTCTACTGCTTTGCAGAGTGAGCCGGAGTCGTTGTAGAAGAATTGATGAAATCCTCCATTCAGTACTTGATTCAGGAAGACGGTCACTACATAATAGTTCCTCTCTGATTCGGACAAAGTAGCGATGCCCATGGGAGACTGACGCACACGGTCAGAGAGCGACTTTAGTAGCTGAAAGAGCGGGTCAGCCTCAATCTGTTTAATTTTGCATTTTCCACACACGCCCTTCAGTATGCGAGCAAATCTTGCGTCAATTGGACCGCCGCAGGCAGTGCAGTTTTGTTCTGGAGTCATCTGGTGTCCTTTGCCAATCCAAACCACTTGTATGTGTTTGACTCTGTATGGAGTGTATTATCGACTGCTCGGAAATAACCCGATTCTGGCCGGTGAGCAATCAGGCTCGGGTTTAATTGAGAAATGGCCTTGGCGTGCCTTAGCAGTAAGTAATAACGCTAGAATTGCCGGCCACCCAACTCAAGACTGGGTTTAGATGTCGGTTCGAATCTGCTTTGCTCACTTGAGCTCAGCGCCAAGCCAGTTCAGATCGCCGCCCAGATGATAGTCAATGAGAATCCAGCCATGCCCTCCGCGGTAGGCCACAAACTTGGCAAAGCGTGGCTCCTTTTCATAATTGAGAGCAATATAAACAACCAAAGTCCTGGCAGATATTGTACGGATAGTCACCACGTCATAAGACAGATATGCCCCGAGCTGCTCTTGAGTCCGCTTTAACTCGGTAACAGCCGATGCTCCTGTGTTTTCAAGATCCATGCTGCTGCCCTTGAACCACGTCTTGACCGCCTCTTCTGGGCCGGAGGTCTTGTAGTCATTCAGTCCATTGAGCACAATCGGAGGCAAGGCCACCGTTGAAGGTGTCTCCGTCTGCCCCCATACCGCAGTTGCCGGGGTGAACGAGCCAAGAACGCCTCCACAAAGAACACTCATCAGCAGAAACTTGCGCATACAAATCTTGCTCCGATCAGAGTCAGCTAAAGTCGCGGTTAGTTAGAGCCGGAGATCTATGAATCTGTACTCAAGACGAACTAGGCGTCCAAGCCGCTCACCTCGGGCACAGTTTTCCTGGGCCACAACGCATCCAGCAGCAGCAGACAAGCCCCCACCACAATCGAAGAATCCGCCACATTAAAGTCCGGCCAGTGGTAATGCACGATGTGCACCTCAAGAAAATCCACCACCGAAGCGTATCGAATGCGGTCGTAAGCATTGCCGATCGCGCCGCCCAGCACCAGCGCCAACGCCACCGTTACCAGCGTGAATCGGCTGCCCATCTTGATCAGCGCAATCAGCACCGCCAGCGCCGCAAGCGTCGAAAATCCGATCAACACCCAGCGCACATGCTCCGGCGAGGCCGAGTCCGCAAACAGCGAAAACGCCGCCCCATCATTGAGCACA
>DATAZR010000092.1:0-4809 GCA_036271955.1 Acidobacteriaceae bacterium | reverse complement strand
CGACTCACTGGACAGAGACCGGCATCTCCAGCCATGGACGAACTACTACAACCACCAAAGACCCCATGGTAGCCTCAACTACAAACCGCCCATCAGCCGATCCGAGGCTGGAACAACCTCTTGAGCTTCTACAGGCACCCTTTGGGGTAGTAAACCCTGCTTTTGAAAAGCAGATTCCTTGCGGGAATGACAGACAAGAAAAAAAGACAAAGGCAACAGCAGATCCTTCGCTGCGCTCAGGATGACAAACCAAACCATTTTTCACGATGAATATTTCGGGATGATCGAGCATTCCTGATTGGTATAAGAAGCAAAAGGCCCTCCGATATGGAGGGCCTTTTTGAGTTGCGTTGCTGCTCGGCGTTATGCCGGGGAGGGTGAGCCTTCGGGGAAGCCGCCGTTGCCGCGGCTGCCGGATTCGGGCTTGAGAACCTGCGAGATTCCGCCACCGCCACCCTGATCGCTGGGCGATGCGAGGGAGGAGCGGATTTCGGGCAGTTCCTTGCCTTCGATGAGCAGGCGAACTTCTTCGGCGTCGATGGTTTCGCGCTCAAGCAATGCAGCTGCGAGACGGTGCATTGCGTCGCGGTGCGTATCGACCAGCGAGTAAGCGGACTGATAAGCCTCGTCGATCAGGCGGCGTACTTCCTGGTCGATCTGGCGTGCCGTTTCCTCGGAGAAGTCGCGGTGTTGCGCGATTTCGCGGCCCAGGAAGATCTGCTCTTCCTTCTTGCCGAAGGTGAGCGGACCGAGGCGGCTCATGCCGTACTCGCAGACCATGCGGCGGGCGAGGTCGGTGGCGTGCTCGATATCGCTGCCGGCTCCGGTGGACATTTGCTTGAGGAAGATCTCCTCAGCAACGCGTCCGCCGTAGGCTGTGGCCAGGCGGGTTTCGAGATACTCACGGGTGTAGTTGTGGCGGTCGCCGGGGAGATAAACGGTGACGCCGAGAGCCATGCCACGAGGAATGATGGTGACCTTGTGGATGGGGTCGGTATGGTCGCGCAGGACGGAGACAAGAGCGTGGCCGGCCTCATGATAGGCGGTGACCTTCTTGTCTTCATCGGTGAGCAACATGGACTTGCGCTCGGCGCCCATGAGGACCTTGTCTTTGGCGATCTCAAGATCGTACATGGTGACCTGCTTGCGGTTGACGCGAGCGGCATTCAGGGCTGCTTCATTGACCATGTTGGCCAGGTCGGCGCCGGAGAAGCCGGGTGTTCCGCGAGCGAGCACATTGAGGTTGACGTCATCGGCGACGGGAACCTTCTTGACGTGGACGCGCAGAACTTCTTCGCGGCCGCGAACATCAGGCAGACCCACAACCACGCGGCGGTCGAAACGGCCGGGACGCAGCAGCGCAGGATCGAGAACGTCGGGACGGTTGGTGGCGGCGACCAGGATCACACCGTCGTTGGACTCGAAGCCGTCCATTTCAACGAGGAGCTGATTCAGGGTCTGCTCGCGCTCATCGTGTCCACCGCCGAGGCCGGCGCCGCGATGGCGGCCGACTGCGTCGATTTCGTCGATGAAGATGATGCAGGGAGCGTTCTTCTTGCCCTGTTCGAAGAGATCGCGAACGCGGCTTGCACCGACGCCGACGAACATCTCGACGAAGTCCGAGCCAGAGATGGAGAAGAACGGAACATTGGCTTCGCCAGCGACAGCACGGGCGAGCAGGGTTTTACCGGTTCCCGGAGGTCCGACGAGCAGTACACCCTTGGGGATGCGACCGCCGAGCTTCTGGAAGCGCTGGGGCTCGCGGAGATATTCGATGATCTCCTTGAGCTCTTCCTTGGCTTCATCGACGCCGGCGACATCCTTGAATGTCACTTTCTTCTGCTGCATGGAGAGCAGGCGGGCGCGGCTCTTGCCGAAGGACATGGCTTTGTTGCCGCCGGACTGCATCTGGCGCATGATGAAGAACCAGATTCCGAGGATCAATACCAGGGGCCCGATTTGCAACAGGATCGGCCAGAGAAGACTGCCCTGGCTATCCTTGATGGTGACCTGAACCTTGGCCGCGTTGAGCTGGTCATACATATTGGGGTAATTGCTGGGGACTTCGGTGTGGAACCCGGTCTGTTCCTTGCCATCGCCCTTCAGATGCCCATGTACTTCCATGCCCTGCACGGAAACGTCGCTGATCTGCCCTTGCTGGACCCTCTCGAGGAAGGATGAGAAGGGGATTTCCTGTTCTTTGCTACCCATCACTGCGCTCTTCTGCACGACTCCGAAGAGCAGCACAAGGCAGATGACGATGAAAGCCCAGAACATGATTGTCTTAACGGTCGAGTTCACCAGGACTCCTTTTGGAGGCGGAGGAGGTATTGCAATGGGGGCTCCTCAGCGCCTGCCCTTGCCAATTAGACGCCGCATTACGCTTAAAAGAATCAGGAAGGTCAGAAAGCCCGTTCACTGACAAAAGCGCATCCGGCATAGAGTGGCCAGTCGATTGATTGTACTCCTATG
This sequence comes from Acidobacteriaceae bacterium, assembly GCA_036271955.1. Taxonomy (GTDB): domain Bacteria; phylum Acidobacteriota; class Terriglobia; order Terriglobales; family Acidobacteriaceae; genus Acidicapsa. The sequence continues at coordinate 2,337 of DATAZR010000092.1, read as the reverse complement.
CGGGCAAATCTGGCAGCGTGCAAACGAGCCGTTCGGGGCATCCTGGGAGGGGTGTCCGCTACGGGAACAGTTAGAGGGATCGCGCTGCGGGAAGCCGTGATTGCGCGGTACATAGATTCGACGGGCATTTTCTGCGACCGGACAGAATTTTGGACGAGGTGGGAAGCTACTCAAGCCGAAGCGCAAAAGTTGTAGATCGGATTGAAAAATTGGGAAGAGGAGCCAGCCAAATACGGTCGGCAGGTTGGATTTGCTCTATCGATTGCGCTTTGCCTATTTTCTTTCGGCGGAAATGGCGATTTCCGGAATGGGCTGGAGTTCGGCGCCCTGCATCCAGAGGATTTGGCCCTGCCACTCGACTACCGGCCAGCTTGTCCGGGCCTCGCCTGAGACTTTGAGGCGCTCCAAGACTTCCTTGACCTTGCGCGGACCACTGGAATAGCGCAGAGTGACGCGATCACCGGCGCGCCAGTTACGGATGGTGGCTGGGGAATGGGAGTTGGCGGCGGTGGCGTAGAATCGCCAGCCGAAGGCGGAAGCTTCGCCGGGGATGGGAAGCGGGATTTCGGGAGATTTTTCGGAGGACGATGCTGGAGAAGATTGGGGCGAGAGGCGGAGTTCGCGTGGGGTGCGCTCGGCGGTGAGCGGGCCAGGGAGGGCAAGGCGCTGGCCGGAGCGGCCTTGAGCTGCCAGCTTGTAGAGGCTTTCCGTGGCGTCGAAGCTGAGGGAAACACCGAGCGTGGCGGCGGCGTGGCGGAGCAGGCGGCGTTGCAGTGCTGCCGGATATGCGGCGAGGCGGACGATGTCTATGGCGATAGCAGCTTCAGCGGAGCCGGCGCGGCCTCCGCCACGGACGGGGCGGCCGGTGAGCAGAATCTGGGGAGCGAAGCGGGCGATTTCGGTGTCCCAGTATGTTTCTTCGTCGCGGGCGAGCTCGGCCATGTTGGCGAGATGTTCGCGGATGCGGGGGTTCCATTGCTCGAGCTCGGGCAAAAGCTGATGGCGGAGGCGGTTGCGGGTGTAGGCGGGGTCGCGGTTGGAGGAGTCTTCGCGCCAGGATTGGCCGAGATTGTTGAGATAAGCCTCGACCTGGGCTCGCGTGGCCGGGAGCAGCGGGCGGACGATGCGGCCTTCGGGGAAATTGACGACGGGATGGATGCCGGAGAGGCCTTCGGTCCAGGCGCCGCGGAGGAATTTGCCGAGGACGGTTTCAGCCTGATCGTCAAGGGTGTGGGCGGTGGCTACGGCGTCGAGCGGGACCGATGTCATCAGCTCGCGAAACCAGGCGTAGCGGAGGCGGCGGGCGGCTTCTTCGATGGACTCAGCAGACTTGCCGGAGAGCTGGTTTTTGGCGGATTCAGCGGCGGTGTCGACTTGATGAGTGTGGAAGGGGATGCCGAGGGATTGAGCGAGGCTGGCGGCGAATTCGCGGTCGGCATCAGCTTCAGCACCGCGCAGGCCGTGGTGAAGATGGGCGGCGTGGAGGACGATGCCGAATTCTGAAGCGCGTGCGGCGAGCACACGCAGCAACGCGACGGAGTCGGCTCCGCCGGACAGGCCTACGGCGAGGCGCAGGCCGGGATTCAGCATGGAGGTGTCGAGCGGGAGCGTTGCAGTGGAAGCCGGAGTCACTCGATGATGGTAACGCCCCAACGACATGGACCTTCGCAGAAAGGACTGAACGCGGGAAGGCTGTGGGATTCAGCGATGTATACTCCATTGGTTATGCAGGTTTTTGCGATACTCCCAGCGGCTGGTGTGGGCACGCGGATGGCCGCGTCTCAGCCAAAGCAATTTCTGGAACTGAACGGGTTGCCGATCCTCATTCACTCGCTGCGCGCGTTTGCGGCGGCTCCGAGGGTGACGGCGATCTATGTGGCGGTACGGCGCAATGAGATGGAGCGCGTCGAGGCACAGGTGGCCGAGCATGCCGAGGAGTTCGGCTTTGCCGGACGGGTGCATGTGGTCGAGGGCGGAGACAACCGGCAGGAGTCGGTGGCTCATGCGCTGGCGGCATTGAACTGTGAAGATGACGACATTGTGCTTGTGCACGATGCGGTGCGGCCGCTGATCGATGCGGCGACGATTGAGCGGACCATCGATGCGGTGATCGAGCATGGCGCGGCGATCGTGGGGCTGCCTGCCATCGATACGGTGAAGCAGGTGGAGCGGACGGCGCATGGGGCGCTGATCACTTCGACGATTCCGCGAGAGTTTGTTGTGCTGGCGCAGACGCCGCAGGGGTTTCGATTTGGGCTGCTGCAGCAGGCCTTTGCCGAGGCTACCGAAGATGGATTTGTGGGAACCGATGAGGCAAGCGTGGTGGAGCGGGCCGGT